>JALQTK010000044.1 GCA_023260975.1 Pseudidiomarina sp.
ATTTTGCTCGGCAATCAGTCGTTCAACGTGACGGTATTGTTCTTCAGAGATAGTGGTTGTGGTCACTTTACAACCATAGTTTTTTGCAGCAAACAACGCTAAACCACCCCAGCCAGTTCCAATTTCCAGCAAATGGTCAGAGGGTTGTAACTCTAAACTATCACATAAGCGCCGCAGCTTATGCTGCTGCGCCTCAGCGAGGGTTGACTCAGGGCTTGGATACACAGCGCTCGAATACTGCAACAACGGGTCGAGAAAACCCTCATACAAGTCATTGCCCAAATCGTAATGGGCGGAAATATTTTCTTTGGCTTGGCGTTTGCTATTGCTACGACGCCAATGCAAAAAACGTTGATAGGGTAACATCAACCAACTGAAGCGCGCTTCAAAGGCATCGAGGGCCGGCAGATTACGTGCGAACAACTGGATCACTTTAGTCAAATCAGGGGTAGTCCATGCTTGATCAATATAGAGCTCACCCGAAGCGATGCTGCCACCGAGTAATAAACGCCGGTAAAATTCCGGCTTTAAGACATCAATTTCGGCCTGCAATGGGCCATCGGCCTGACCAAAATGGCCAATAGTACTGCCCTGCTCCTTAATTAAAAAACTTCCATACTGAATGCGACTGAGCAATTTAAGCGCCAATTTCCGTGCAGTTTTGTCCATATACGTCATGTCATTTAAACTCATAACTGCGGTGTTACTGTTACTCATAAACTATCCTATCATCCACTATTCTTGTCGTTATGGTCATATAGTGGCGTGCGCTTGAGCCAAAGCTTCAATGCTTGCCAGTAAATTGCCAACACAGTCGTTACGGTATTGACTGGGAATCTCAATAATACCCGATTTATGCTGTTTGAGTTCATCTCTACACGCTCTAAAGTAAGCGTTGCAGAAAAATGCTTATCACCCCGATGTGCCTCAAGATGAATATTCGCGGGTTGCCCACCCACTGCTGCAGCTGGCGCTCGAATACGCCACTTATACTGCATGTCGATCGGATTAAATGGCGACACATGAAAGGCTTTTTCATGCTCGAGTGGCTGAGTTAAATCAAGCAAGTAATAATGTCGTTCATTCCACGGTGTATTGCTCACTTCGGCTAGCATGTATGAATAATTATCAGCGCCAATTGGTTGTAAAAAATAGCAATTAATTGGACTAAAATAGAGCCCAAAAGTTCTTACATTACCAAGGAAAAACACCCTGCCGGTTAGCGGTTGTTGGGCTAATAGCGACATCTTATCAAGCACTGCCGAAGCTAAATCACCCTCACTACCGGGTAAATAATCGTTACGGCGAAATTCTAACGGCGCCCAACCATCGACCGACCACCAGCGACTTAGTGCGCTGACCTCGGCTAACTCATCGAGTGCCAGCCACCACTGCGCTGTACTGTAGCGAAAACTATGTTGCGTGGGGGTAAAGCGCCGATGGCTTACCTGCCCTCGCATAATGGCACTAGCTAACATACCAGGCCACGCCTAAGCGCTTAGCAACATCAACGGCGCTGCGCACACCATCTTCATGGAAGCCATTGTACCAATAGGCGCCAACGAAATGGGTATGTTGATGACCACAAATAGACTCACGCTGCTGTCGCGCTGCCATAGAATCAACACTATAGACCGGGTGTGCATAACTATAACGACCGAGAATGGTTTGCGGTTGAATGGCATCGCTATTATTCAGCGTGACACAAAAGGTTACTGGCGCATCGATGCCTTGTAAGATGTTCATATTATAACTTACCGAACTCGGTCGTTGCTTAGCCGCACCATCGGTATGCAGTAAGTAGTTCCAGCTCGCCCAAGCGCGCTGATTGCGGGGCAAAATACGCTCATCGGTATGCAGTACCACATCATTTAATTGGTAAGGTATTGCCGCCAGCACCGCTTGTTCTTGCGCACTCGGCTGCGCCAGTAGCTGCAGTGCCTCATCACTATGGCAGGCTAATACCAGTTCATCAAAATCGTGTAACTGACCATCGTTAAACTCAATGGTAATAGCCCCATCACGGTCAGGCATAGCTCGATGAATAGTGCGAATTTGAGCATTCAAGTGAATCCGCTCGGCGAAACTTTGCGTTAGTGGCTCGATATAACTGGCTGAGCCACCCACAATAGTATGCCATTGCGGTCGATCAGCGACATTCAGCAAGCCATGATTATTGAAAAAACGCAAAAAGAAACCGAGTGGAAAAGCTTCCGCCTCCGAAAAACTAGCAGACCAAATAGCCGCAACCATGGGCAACAGATATAATTCCGAGACTTCAGCAGGTAACTTCAACTCAGTAATGAACTCACCGAGTGTCTTATTATCGAGCGCGTCACCGTGCACGGCATAGGCTGCCTTAGCGGCTTTATTGAATTTCAGAATTCCACCAATTAGACGCCAAAACTTGGGGCTTACAATATTCTTTCGTTGTGCGAATAAGGTATTCAGATTATTACCGTTATATTCAATACCAGTGCTTGGGTCGCGGACACTGAAACTCATTTCGGTATCCCGCCAGCTTACCCCTAACTCACGCATCATGGCGCGAAAATAAGGATAGGTGCGATCATTAAAGACGATAAAACCGGTATCAATTGGGTATTCTTTACCTTCTACGGTAATCTTCTTGGTGGCTGTATGACCGCCGATATAGTCATTTTTCTCAAACACCGTCACCTGGTGCTGACGCTGCAATAACCAAGCGCTGGTTAGTCCCGCAATACCCGTTCCAACAACTGCAATTCTCATGAAAACCTCAGATCAAAAACGTTTCGAAATAGCAACTTGCCACGCCTGCGGCAATCGCGATAAAACTTTCAGTAAGGCACCAAATAACCGCGGGAAGGTAATATCGGTGTGCTTTTTGGCAATACCTTTACGAATCGCCTGTGAAGCAAATTCAACCGTCACTGCCATTGGCATGGCGAAATCATTGACTGCTGTCATTGGGGTTTCAACAAAGCCCGGCGAAACTGTTTGCACAATGATACCACGACCGCTCAAATCGACCTGCAGACTACGCGCAATATATTGCAATGCAGCCTTAGACGAACCGTATGCTTCAGCCCGAGTAAATGGCAATAAGCGGGCGGTACTGCCAACTAAGACTAATTGGCTACCAGCCAGCAAATTCGGCAATAATGCCTCTATACAGCGCAACATGCCAAATATATTGACCTCATAAACACGCTCAAAGAGAGCCGTATTGAAGCTATCAATATCAACATATTCGCACACTCCCGCTGATAGAATCACCACATCAAGCTGCTGGTAATTACCCAGCGTCGCGAGCGTTGTTTCAGCATCGGTAATATCCAGCACTTGCGCGCTGATATTGTGCGGATAGGCATCGCTAAGACGCTGCAATGCGGTTTTATTGCGACCGCAAGCGATCACCTGATGGCCAGCAGCAGCGTAATCACGCGCCAGCTGTTCGCCAATACCCGAGGTTGCTCCGGTAATTAAAATTTTCATGCGCTATTCAACCGTTGTTTAATTTTAGCAATAATGAAACGCAGAATCGGCAGATGTTCATACACCATAGCCCCTGCATCGTAAAAATCGCGCTGATAGATCACCCGATCATCGCGGAGTTGACAATGACTCACTCCAGCTACGACTATCTCGTCGCCTTTGCCAAGGTTCGGATGGCGAAAACGCATATGCCAGGTCAAAAAGACCTGGTCCTGGTTAACACTGCTCGGACCAAATTCGAAATGACAGTAATCCACCCCGAGTAAAATATTAGCAAAGTACTGTTGCAACGCCGGCAACCCTGATACGTGGTGGATCGGATCAACAAATTCGACCTCTGAGTGATAAATCTCAGCCAAGGCATTGATACTCGCTTGATTAAAATTCAGATAAAAATTCTGTATCTGTTGCGCTACCAGCTCGCTCTGCGATTGCATCTAAATTCTCCTTCGAATTAGCGCTTATTATAATTGTTTGAAGGCAGCCAAGAAGCGCTCTCGAGCGCGACTGTGGTCGACCATAGGTTGCGGATAGTCACTGCGATTGTGAGCCTGTAGCCACGCGCCTGGGGCGTGGATGTGTGCTGTTGGACAATCGGCTAATTCCTTAATCCAAGTACGGATATAGCGACCATCTGGATCAACTTTCAAGCTTTGTGAGGTTGGGTTAAACACGCGGAAATACGGCACCGCGTCAGTACCCGTTGAAGCACTCCACTGCCAACCGCCATTGTTTGCTGGGAAACTGCCATCAATCAGCTGCTGCATAAAAAATTGCTCACCCCAACGCCAGTCGATGTGCAGATCCTTAACCAAAAAATTAGCAACGATCATGCGCACTCTATTGTGCATCCAACCTTCTGCTGCGAGTTGGCGCATACCGGCATCAACAATCGGAAAACCAGTGCGCCCCTTACACCAGCGCAGAAACTCATCGGTATTTTCGTTCCACGGAAAGTTGTCAGTATGTTGTTGAAATGCCTTGCCATAACTTAACCGCGGAATATGCGCCATTAAATGCTGATAAAACTCGCGCCAGGCTAACTCAGTCAACCACACGTCGGCCCCCTGCTCTAATCCATACGGAAATTCGGGACTAAGTTGCTGCAACAACCTGACTGCCGCTTGCGGACCTAAAATACCGAGTTCCCAATAGGGCGATAGCCGTGAGGTCGAATCGCAGCTTGGTCGATCGCGCTCTGCCGCATAATTATTAACCTGATCGCTAATATAAGCGGCCAATCGTTGCTGTACTGCAGCCTCGCCCACCGGCCATGCGCTGCTATCACGACGACTTGCTGGGCACGGTGGTATTGAAACTAACTGCTGAGTGACATCCTGTTGCGGCAACGGCGTTGCTGCAGGAATACCAGCGGCAGCTAAGTGAGCCCGCCAGGCACGATTAAATGGCGTGAATTTTTGATAATAACCACCACTTTGCGTTTTAATTACCGGAGCAACCAGGAGTTGCCCATCGAATTGATGACAAGTTACCTGATGTTCTGCTAACCAAACTCGAACTGCGCGATCACGACGCTGTTCGTGCACCGGATACTCGGCATTGAAATAAAGGTCGGTAATTTGATGACGTTGGCAAAAGCTCAAACAAGCTTTGGCAGCCTGCTGCCAGTCATCAACAATAATTACCTCAAGAGCGACTTGATGCTGCGCTGCATCGCGCTGAAATTGCGCTAAATGGCGCCATAACAGATCAATCTTAATCGCTGCCCAGTGGTGCGCCTGCCATTGTCCGGGGCTTGCTAAATACAGTGCTGGAATTGCCTTTGACCCTTGCTGTTGTTGCAACGCGGCAGTTACTGCTGGATTATCGTGTAGACGCAAATCATTGCGAAACCAGATTGCTGATGACATAACCGGAATATCCTTGGGTGTTAATTAGTGTTATTACGCCACCTAGCTGCTTCTAGTTCATTGGCCGGCTTTGGTTAAAATTTATCCACAACGCAAGTGATCTGAATCGCTATTGTTTGCGTTAGCACTACAGTGATTCAGATTGTTAAAAAAATCTAGTAAATATAAACCGATCAATTAGTTTGTTGTAGTGCATTGATAATGAGGTTGTAAGTATGGCAATTGAACCGTTTCAGGTTCCGTTATTCCCCCTCTCAGGCCACGTTCTGCCCGGTGGACAGATGCGTCTTCGGATCTTTGAGCCGCGCTATTTACGGATGGTAAAAGAAGCCTGTGCACAAGGCCCAAACGGCTACATTGGTATGTGCATGTTCAATGAAAGCGGTCATGTCGACGACAATACGCACATTCATAGAATCGGTACCTTAGCGACTGTGGTCGATTTTGAAACCTTGCCTGATGGCCTGCTTGGCATCACCGTCGCTGGTCAACAACTATTTGCTATTGAGTCAATTGAAACCGCCAGTGACGGTCTTCGCATCGGTCATGTAACGCTCTTTAAAAGCTGGCCAGAGCATCCATTACAAGCCGAATACCGTGATCTTGCTGAGCAATTAAATGCCGTCTATCAGCGTTATCCAGAGCTTGGCGCACCACCCGCTGCAGAGCAACTGGATTCAGCCAATTGGGTTGCTCAGCGCTGGTTGGAAATTTTACCGGTTACTGCGGATACCAAGCAAACGTTACTCGATCAAGCCAGTTGTGGCCCAGCATTGAGTTATTTGTATGAGCTTGTACAGGCCAATTGCGATGAATAAAATCAGTTGTGATCCAATTACATAGATTATTCGTAGACGATAATACTTGAGGAACATTTCAGCAGGTATAAACTATGCGTTCAGTCTCTGACGCCATTATAGAACGGACAAGTATGCCCCCTATGCAGGCCGATAACCCAGAGCATGCCGCTGAACTATTAGCGCGCATTGCATCTGAGAAATCTCGTGCAGCGTTTGCTGAATTATTTCGGCATTTTGCCCCACGCTTACAAGCTTATGCTACCCGTCAGTTTGGTAATGAACAGACGGCAATGGACTTAGTCCAAGAGACGATGGCGAACGTCTGGCACAAAGCGCATTTATTTAAAGCAGATCGCGGCTCAGCGGCAACCTGGATTTTTACTATTGCACGTAACATTCGCTTCGACTTTCTGCGTAAAAATAAACATCGCCAACATGATCTGAGTGCCGATGACTTGTGGCCTATCCTCGCTGAAGAAAACGAAAGTCTGGATGATGACTACGCCCTCGATAATGATTTATTGATGCAACAACTGGCAGTCTATACCGAGTCGTTACCGAAAGCGCAGCGTATTGTTATTCAACTGATTTATATCGAAGGAAAGTCACAGCAAGAAGTCGCAGACGCCTTGGATATTCCACTTGGTACGGTTAAGTCACGCACCCGGCTGGCACTGCAGAAACTAAAAGAGTTAATTCAACATCATGATTAAATTTCATCCTTCCGAACAACACCTAGTGCATTACATGTTGGGTGAACTGAGCCCAGCCATGTTAATGATGGTTGGCAGTCACATTGACCTGTGTCCGCATTGCCAACACCATTTACGTGATGTTGAAGAACAATTTGCCATGAAAATATTTGGACAACGGCAAATGCCGCTGCCGGATCTTGATGAAGAGACGATGTTAAACGCCATTTTTCAGAGCACATCTGCCCCAGTTGTGCCGATACTGGAAATGCGTGACTATTTAAATTTAGAGGGAAAACGCTTTAAATTACCGGCCACATTGGCACGTAATGGAGAGCGCATCGGCCCGTGGTCGCGCATGCTTGGCAAGATGTGGCGGGCGCCAATAGAAATCGGTAGTGGTGAAACGCTCAACTTTATTTACATGGAGCAAGGCGCGCAAGTGCCTGAACATACTCATCGTGGCTCAGAAGCAACGTTGGTGGTCAACGGGGTCTTCAATGATGAAGTAGACGAATATCGCGATGGTGATTTTGTTCTGCTCGACGGCCATCATAAACATACACCACAAACGCACCATCATGACTGTCTAACGCTGGCCACGATTGATGCGCCAATGCAGTTCACGTCCGGTCTAAGCCGGCTATTGAACCCTTTTAGTAGCCTGTTTCTGAAGTAACAAAGCCTCTATCGAGGCTTTGCATTACTGACCCGTTGCTTTAATTTTTGCCCCGGTCGGAAGGTAACCACGCGGCGAGCGGAAATTGGGATATCCTCACCAGTTTTGGGATTACGCCCTGGCCGTTCATTTTTAGTACGCAATTCAAAGTTGCCAAAACCAGACAGTTTAACTTCTTCACCAGCTTCTAAAGCCATTCGAATCTGCTCAAAAAAATGTTCAACAATACTTTTGGCAACGGTTTTATTCATGCCAAATTTATCAAACAGATGTTCTGCCAATTCTGCTTTGGTCAGTGCCATTTCTTTACTCCCGTAGGGTCGCCCCAAATTCTGTCGCCAGCATCTCAATAACGGCGGCTATTGCCGTATTGATTTCCTGTTCCTCTAGAGTCCGATCGCTGTGCTGCAACGTCAGTGACAACGCCAAACTGCGCTGCCCTTCTGCCACGCCAGGGCCCTGATAAACATCAAACAAGTTTAGGTCAACTAGATGATTTACGCCAACATTTTCGATCGCGGCGATAATTTCACCCGCAGCAATCTGTTGTTTGACCACAATAGCGAGGTCACGGCGTATCATTGGATACTTCGAAATAGCACGTGCTCTGGGTACTGGGCGCGAAGCAATGGCATTAAATTCTAATTCAAAGACAAAGGTGCGACCATTTAGCCCGAGCTTCTTTTCAAACTGCGGATGAATGGCGCCGACATAACCGATCCGCTTATCCGCACGGAAGATAGCTGCGGACTGACCAGGATGCAATGCAGGATGTTGATCAGCGACAAATCGATACAGTTGCCCTTCGCCGGTCGCCGCTAGCAATGCTTCAACATCGCCTTTAATATCGTAAAAATCAACCGCCCGCTCACCTTCCTGCCAATGTTCAGTAAAAGCTTTTCCTGCGCGCACACCGGCCAACATAGGCTGCTGGCGAACGCCATTTTCGGCCTTATGGTCCGGTATAAAACGTAAGCCGGTCTCACAAAATGATAAGCTCTGTTGCTGACGTTTTTGATTATACGCGACTGCACCGAGTAATCCTGGCCATAAACTAACGCGCATTGATGACATTTCCAATGAAATCGGGAATGGCAACGTTAACGCGGCGGTATCATCAAATAGCAAGGCTTGATGTTTCGGATCGACGAAACTATAGGTAATTGCCTCTTGGTAGCCACGGTCAATCAATAAGCGCTTGAAATAACTTGCCGATAATTGTGCCTCGTGGCGAACAATCATCCGCAATTGAGCCGCTGGCGCCGCCGCCTCGATGCGGTGATAACCGTAGATTCGAGCGACTTCTTCAATTAAGTCTTCTTCAATAGCAATATCAAAACGGAAGGTTGGCACGCTCACTTGCCATCCGCTGCTATCGCTGACAACAGTAAAGCCTAAACGTTGAAAAATATCCTCAACCAGTGCAGCACTTACTTCAATGCCCAGTACTTTGCGCAAACGCTCAGCTCGCAAGCTAACCTGCTTCGGTTGCGGTAAATGCTCGCGCGCAACGGCCTCAACAATAGCCCCAGCCTGACCGCCACAAATCTCTAAAATGAGGGCAGTAGCGCGTTCCATAGCTAAGCGTTGCAATTCTGGATCAACGCCACGTTCATAACGATGTGAGGCATCGGTATGTAAGCCGAAACGACGGGCACGACCGCTAATTGCCGCTGGTGAAAAAAATGCACTCTCTAAAAATATACTGCGCGTGGTGGTCGTCACACCACTACTCTGACCGCCAAAAATTCCTGCCATAGCCAGCGCTTGATGCTGATCGGCAATCACTAGTACGTCGTCTTGCAGAGTAACCTGTTCACCATCGAGCAAGGTCAATACTTCGCCTGGTTTAGCCATACGGACTTCGATAGCGCCATGCAATTGATCGTTGTCAAAGGCATGCATAGGGTGACCTAGCTCCAGTAACACGTAATTGGTCACATCAACCACCGGATCAATACTACGAATGCCGCTACGACGCAGTCGTTCAGTCAACCACAATGGACTACTGGCTTGGCAATTCACGTTATCAATAACGCGGCCCAAATAGCGCGGACAAGCCGCTGGGGCGAGTAATTGAATCGCTCGCTCGCTGGTGCTAGTTACCGCCACCGCGTTAATAGTCGGTTCCGTTACCGCTAAGCCATTGAGCACGCCAACTTCGCGGGCAATACCGCGAATACCTAAACAGTCAGCACGGTTTGGTGTGAGGTCGACATCCATAGTGCAATCATCTAATTGCAAATAGCTACGATAATCCATACCGACTGGCGCATCTGCTGGTAATTCAATGATGCCATCATGGTCATCATTGAGCCCTAATTCAGCATTCGAACACAACATGCCATTCGATTCTTGACCACGTAGTTTGGCTTTTTTGATTTTGAAATCGCCTGGTAACACTGCACCGATGGTGGCCACCGCAACTTTAAGGCCGGCACGACAATTAGGCGCACCACAGACAATAATAGCGGGCTCGTCAGCGCCGATATCTACTTTGGTTACTTGTAACTTATCTGCTTCGGGGTGACGCCAACATTCAACTACCTGGCCCACAACCACATTACTAAAGGCTTCTGCAACCGGTACGATACTGTCAACCTCAAGCCCAGCCATGCTCAGCTGTTCGGATAATTCAATCGACGACAACGCCGGATTAACCCAAGTTCTCAACCACTGTTCACTAAATTTCCTGTTGGTATCCGGCGCTTAGTTAAATTGTGTTAAAAAGCGAACGTCGTTTTCAAAAAACGCACGTAAATCATTGACGCCA
>JALQTK010000045.1 GCA_023260975.1 Pseudidiomarina sp.
CATTGATACGCCACAGTGGGTTGCTGAACGAATCTGCCAACAACTGCAACAAGGCCAACCACAGCGAGTACTGGGCTGGCCCGAGCGGCTATTGGTGCCATTAAATATGTTATTACCCAGACTCGTCGATAACGCTTTACGCAAACCCTATCAACTTGTTTCACAATTACTTAAGGAGCATTCCTCATGAGATATTTTCGTCATCTTCTAGTCGCTATTGGTTTGTGCGGTGCGGTGTTTAGTAGTTACGCCGATGACAGCTTTGACCAGCAACTGTTACAGCTACAAACTAGTTGGGCGCAAGCGAATTATCAGCTCGCTGATGAGGCGCAAGAACAGGCCTTTAAAAATCTTGAAGAACAAGCTGCCGCTTTTGTAGCGAGCTATCCAGAGCGCGCCGAGAGCTATATTTGGCAGGGTATTATTCTCAGTACCGAAGCCGGCGTTGTCGGTGGGCTATCGGCTTTAGATTTGGCCAAGCAGTCAAAAAATGCTCTGCAACAAGCCTTAACTATTAATCCACAGGCGCTCGATGGTTCCGCCTATACCAGTTTAGGAACCCTGTACTTCAAAGTGCCCGGTTGGCCGTTTGGTTTTGGTGATGATGATCTAGCTGAACAGTACTTGCAGCAAGCTCTGGTGATTAATCCAACAGGCATTGATGCGAATTATTTTTATGCTGAATTTTTATTTGAGAACGATCAGTATGCTGCCGCTGCCAAACATTTGCAGGCTGCACTCAATGCACCAGCCCGCGCCAATCGCGAGCTCGCCGATCAGGAGCGGCAACGCGAGGTTCGTGAGCTGCTCGCTAAAGTTGATAGTAAGCTTAAGAAACGCAGAGCAAAAAGCTAAGCCCATTCGCCGAAATTAATGGGGCACCGGTTGGGATCATGATGGTCACCAGGCGCCCCTTTAAAATGGGGAAGGTAGATACCATATAACAAGCATACCTTGCGATACCCCATCAGCTTGACTGAGGATTAATTATGCAAACCATGATTGTTGGCTGCCCACATTGTCATAGTAAGAATCGCTTACCAACCGATAAACCAAAACGTGAGGCCCAATGCGGGCATTGCAAAAAACCGCTATTCACTGGCCAAGCGTTTGCGGTGAGTGCCGACCAATTAGCGGCGCATCGTGATAGTGATTTACCAGTGGTGATTGATTTTTGGGCTAGCTGGTGCGGGCCATGCCAACAATTTGCGCCAATATTCGAACAAGTTGCCGGTAAATTTAATGAACAGGCTCGATTTATCAAAATCAGTACCGAACAGCAACCTACCGTAGCGCAACATTACGGTATCCGCAGTATACCCACCTTATTGGTGCTGAAAAACGGACAAGAAGTCGCCCGACAGGCAGGTGCTATGCCCGCTGCACAATTCAGTCAGTGGCTACAACAGGCATTAGCCTGACCTCGGCGGCACTACAATGCGGGTGGTAAATTGCGTAGCAATAGTCGCCGAGAGTGCCAACACTGGTATGCGCCAATAGTGGCTCGGGTTGCCGTTGTAACACCTCAAGCAACTTACCTTGCTCGGCTTTGACCACCGCTTCAGCGACATTCCAACGCTGGGCGCGAGCCAATGAACTGCTGCCGACCTGCTGCATCATACCGTGCTGGTATTTATCAATCACTCGGTTGCGCTGCCAACGGCGATCATCGAAACGCTCAATGTCCACGCCAAATGCTGCGGCGTCGTTGCTGATAGCAACGAGCACGGCATTATCGGTATGAGAAATCGAACAACTAAGCTGTCGCTCTGCTAAGCGAAGATATGGGGCACCGCTCGGGTATTTGAGCACCTGTAAGTGCTGTTCAGCGTCGATATGCTGGCTTACCAAGCAACGTAACAATGCCCGTGCCGCTAAAAATTGCTGGCGTCGCGCTGTGTTCGAATACTGTAACGCCTGTTGATGATCGCGCTCCGTATTAAAGCGCTGCCAATAGGCTTGTTGGCCAGCAATATCAATACAATAACTGGCAATGATCGCCATAAACAGTCTAACTCACCCTGAAAAAGATGCCCTAAACTAGCGGCATCCATAGCCTGTGGTCAAGTTGCTATTCCCAACGCAGGGTAATTCCAAGTTTTAATAATTGCTTGGTTTCGGCTTCAAGGTCGGCAAGTGACTGGCAGCATCACGTTCTTCGTTGCTGGGGGCAAAATAGATAGCACGGCGAACATCAGCAACACGAACTTGAAAAAACTCGTCCATATTACTGGAGAAAATACCGAGAAAGCGCATCCGTTCAATAACCGGAACACTGGTATCGGCTGCCTCTTGTAATACGCGCTCATTAAAGGCTAACCAACTGAGCTCTTGCTGATAAAACTTCATAATACCGCGCTATGTTGCTGAGATATGCCTATCCTAGCGGTTCGATATAAGATAACTATGACGCTTTTATGACATTTTTCGCATTACAGTAAATTCAGCGGTAACTTCAAGTAAACCTTGCCACTATCATCGGCTGGTGGCAGATTGCCGGCACGAATATTGACCTGAATAGAGGGTAGTATCAGCCGCGGCATTGACAATGTCGCGTCGCGGGCATCGCGCATAGCAACAAAATCAGCAGCGCTAGTGCCAGCCGGCACATGCTTGCTCTCACGCTTTTGTGTGCCTACGGTGGTGACATATTCATGCCCTCGGTTGGAGCCCTCTGGCGGATAGTCATGACAGATGTAAATTTGTGTGCTGTCTGGCATCGCCAGAATTTTTTGAATCGAGTCGAACAGCGTCGCTGAACTACCACCAGGGAAATCACAGCGCGCAGTGCCAACATCAGGCATAAATAGCGTATCACCAACAAAGGCCAACTGCTCATCAATAATATATGCTAAGTCTGCAGGAGTATGCCCAGGCGTATGCAGCACACGCACCGATAACTCACCAATGCTGAATTGCTCGCCATCAGCGAATAAGCGGTCAAATTGCGCACCATTCGGCAAAAATTCTTTCTCTAGGTTAAATACCTCCTTGAAGATTTTTTGTACCTCGCGAATATGCTCACCAATACCTATTTGGCCGCCCAACTGCTGCTTAATGAACGGTGCTGCTGATAAGTGATCGGCATGGGCGTGGGTTTCTAAAATCCATTGCAGTTGCAAGTTTTCGCTTTCGATATAATCGACTAAACGCTGAGCGCCAACGGTACTGGTGCGGCCCGACTTATAATCAAAATCAAGCACCGGATCGATCACCGCCGCTTGTTGCGTAGCCGGACAATGCAAAACATAACTAAAGGTTTCACTATCATCGTCAAGAAAGGCCTTTACTACAGCGTTACTCATGATCAACTCCTTACTGATGTAATTGATGTTAAGCCTACCATGTCAGTATTTAAGTAAAAACTAAAATAATAATTCAGTCAAAAAAAAGCGACCCAAAGGTCGCTTTAATCAGGCCAAATTCGACCACTTTAAAAGGTGTAACGAATACCAGCCATTGCTACCAATGGATCAATTGCCACATCGACGGTTTGCACCGTGGTGCCATTGACCTTAACCGAGCCGACGGTATCGATCGCCATTTTACTGACCATGAAATGTAAACCCCAACGCTGGTCAAGCTTGACATTAACACCGGCCTGTAGCGCATAGCCCCAACTATTTTTCAGTGCCAAACTGACCTCATCCGTCGCGCTGGTCGCAGCTAAATCGTTGAGCGCATTAACCAGCGCAGTATCGGCCTTCTCACTAAAAAACCAGGTATAGTTCACACCAACACCAACAAATGGATCAAAACGCTCACTCGCTACTTGAAAGTGATACTGCGCCATGAGCGTCGGTGGCAAGTGTTTAGTGCTACCAATTTTCAGCCCAGCTAATCCACCGGTGGCATATATATCATGACTAAATGGAGTTGCTGCAATTAACTCCAAAGTCCATGCTGGGTTCACTTTATAATCGAAGGTTACACCCAGTTGGGTGTTGGTATTTACGTTGGCACCGGTTGAGCCAGCCGGTAATCCAGCTAACTGCTCTACGACATTTAATGCACTACTACTATCACTGGGTATTACCCCAATAGCGCCCACATTAACACTTACATCAGCGAACGCAGGGGCAGCTGAACAGCAGAGAACAAACACTGCGGCAACAGTCAATTTTTTCATAACAGTACTCCTTGGCAGACCTAATTAGTCGGTACAACCAAAGTGTAACGGTTACAACCCTATTGATTGTTGATCACGGTCAATCATTTGAGCTGCTTTGGGCCGGCCAGCTGACCACAAAAGCGCCACGTAAATCACCGACAATAAAGCCGGTTGCTTGGTCATCTGGATAACGCTGCTGAATCGCTTTTAACACCTCCGGTTTGACCGAATGACCATGGCAGGCCCGACATTGCGGCTGCATAACAATAGCTTTCATATACTGCTGGCTACCATCAGCATGGGTTTGCCAACTTTCCGGCGCAACGGTCGGGTCCTGTTGTAATTGTGCCAAAAATTGCTCAAGAATCTGCTGTTGTTGTGCGTTCGGCTGATTTTGCTGATTGCGCACTCGTAAGGCCGTGCGACTTACCGTAGCGCCGCTCGGTAACGAAATTCGTGCGGCTATTTCTGGAGCTTGTTCATGGCAAACAGCGATAGCCGCGATTGGCCCGTCATTTTTCATCGCTGGCATCAAAACCGCACCAAGCGCTTTTTGTAACTCAAGCGCTAACTGTCTTGATTGGTCAAGACGATCGGTTGGCTGTTCAGCCAATAATAACGGACTAAATAATAGTGTGAGAACAGCAATTATGGTTTTCATAACATGACTCCTAGGTCACTTCAGTGGTGAATGTTTTGCTAATTTACGTTGCAGCGTGCGGCGATGCATACCTAGTGCCCGAGCCGCCGCAGAGATATTACCGTGCTGCTGCTGCAGCGTTTGTTGGATCAATTCCCATTCGAGTTGCGCTGGGCTCAGCCGTGTTGCCGCTGGATCGGGTAGTTCTAAGGACGTATCAGCGCGCAAACAATCGATAATCACACGACTCGCTACCGGTTTAGCAAAATAATTCGTGGCACCCGCTTTTATCGCCGCCACCGAGGTCGCCAAACTAGCGTACCCGGTCAAAATAATTAGGTTTTTCGGGTGCCAGCGTTGATTTATTTCGCTAATCAATTCGAGCCCGTTGCAATCGCCAAATTTTAAATCGAGGATGACATGCTCGAAGCGCCCTGATAGCTCCTCAAATTCGGTTATGTTAGCGACACAAGTAACGCTAAAACCGGCTTGCTCAAGACGCCGACCCAGTGCTTGCAACAGCACTATCTCATCATCAACAAGTAATACCTGCTCCATCACGCTGACTCCGCGGGACACGATTGATGTAACGGCAACGATACTTTGGTAATCACCTGCTGCTGCTCGCGCTGCCACTGCACCTTGCCGTTGAAGCGCTCAATGGTGGCGCTGCTCAGCATGGCACCAGCACCAGTATGTTTGCTCGGTAGTAAGCGTCGACCGAGTTGCTCAACATATTCAGGTTGTTCGCTATGATTAATAATCGACAACTGCCAATGACCAGCGCTACTGCTGTAATACACGTCTATGTGTTGATCATCGCTAGCCTGCGCCGCATTTTGTAACAAACTGAGCAGTGCTGGTAACAGCGTACGATCGGCAATAAGTTCACCGCGAATAGTCTGACCATGCCAAGTCACGCTGACATCGGGACGAATTAACAACCATGCATCACGTAACTGCTGCAGCAATTGCTGCGGAGTAAAACTGCGCTGGCGATGGCTACGAACATCTTCAGCAACTTCACGCCAATCATTCAATAATTGCTGCAAGCGCTGGGTTTGTATACTCACCTGCTGTAGCTCGGGATGATCGGGTTGAGCTATTAGGCTCTGCTCAAGCAACAGCTGAATAGCCTGAATAGGATTACCAAGTTCATGACTAAATTGTGCTGCGGCAGTGCCTATTGCGACGAGTTGCTCATCGCGCGCTTGGCGTTGATGCAATGCATACAAGGCTAGCTCCTGACGCTGCAAGCGCCAGCGTAAATAATGCAAGGTAATACCCAACAGCGTTGCTGCGAAGAGTTGGCCGTTAACCATGGCATGATAATGACTGATCATATGCTCATGCGCCGCTATCGGCGCAATTAACTGCAGTAATTGTCCCGCAATGGTCAACAGTACCACCAACCAAGCAAGCACAAACGGTAAGAGCAACATGGCCGCTGCAATTGGAACCAATAACAATACTGCATAGGGATTTGCCGCCGCACCGTGAAACCAAATCACTGTATGCGCAGCGGAAGTAATCAGGATCAGTAGTAAAGTAACGACCCAATGACGGCGACTCATGTATTTCGTTTCCTGCTAAATTACTCTGAGTATGCCATTTTCTGTGGCAAACGCCAATAAATCAAAGCCAGTGCGACAGTTTGCCACATGGGCAGCAACGGTAGCTTACGGATAATACCGGCATCGATTATTGCGAGGTATGGATATGTTGAGCAGTTTATTGTTTGCCGTTGCCAGTGTTGCGTCTGAGCCACCACTTGAGCGTATTGTCATAACCGGTGCCTCGGCACAAACTGCAGTAGAAATCATTAAAGACCCGAAAGCGCCGCAGCAGCCGTTGCCGGCGCAAGATGGCGCTGACTATTTAAAATCAATTCCGGGTTTCGCTGTGATCCGTAAGGGTGGCACCAGTGGTGATCCAGTATTTCGCGGCGCCGCCGGTTCACGGCTATTGATGAGCAGCGATGAACAAATGATTCTTGGTGGCTGCAGTAGTCGCATGGATCCACCGACCGCTTATATCAATCCGCAGAACTTTGACCGCATTCGCGTTATTAAAGGCCCACAAAGCATTCTCCATGGCCCAGCAGCAGCAACGGTACTATTTGAACGCGATCACTATCGCTTTGATCCCGACCAGGGCCTCGGCCAGATCAGCTTCACCACCGCCAGCGCGCAGCGCTATGACTTCAACAGCGACCTCACTGTCGGTTCAGATCAAGGTTTTTGGCGCGTTACTGCTAGTTATAGTGAAGCAGACGATTATCGCAGCGGTTCCGGGCAATTAATTAATAGTGCGTATCAGCGTTGGGGCGTAGATACTCAACTCGGATGGACACCCAATAACGATAGCGTGGTTATTTTAGGTCTCGGCCGCAGCGGTGCTGAGGCAGCTTATGCCGATCGGGCTATGGACGGGGTGTTATTTGACCGTGATAGCGTCAGTTTACGCTGGCGCCAACAGAATATTTCGTCGTGGTTAACGCAACTAGATAGCCAACTTTACTTTGGTTATGTCGATCACATCATGGATAATTATAGTCTGCGCAGCTTTACTCCAAACGCCATGATGGCCAACCCAAGTATCAGTAATCCAGATCGCTATAGCCGCGGATTCCGCAGCGTCGCAACCATTGCAACTGAGCAGCTCACCGAATGGGTCATTGGTGTTGATCATCAACTACATCAACACCGCAATCGTTCCAGCATGAATCAGCTGATGATGCCTTTTGAAAATAAATTACGCGAAGCTGATGCTGAATTCCGCCAGTGGGGGTTATTCAGCGAGTGGCAAATTGCGCTCGCTAGCAACTTGAACTTGCATAGCGGTTGGCGCGTTGACCAATGGCTGGCGCTAGACCAGCGTATTAATCTTGGTATGGGCGCCATGGCTCAGCCGAACCCAACAGCGCTACAACAACAGAAAGACTATCTGCACAGTGGTTTCGTGCGCTTGGAACACCAATATGACCAACAACTATGGCATATCGGTATAGGTCGAGCACAACGCTTCGCTGATTATTGGGAGTTATTTGGTGCCCAAAATAGAACCGAAACCAGCGCCAGCGCTCTCTATCTTAAACCCGAATTAGTCCATCAAATCGATATTGGCTTGCAGGCTAAATTCAACAATTTAGAGTGGGTGAGTTCACTATTTTATGGGCGTACCGATAACTTTATTTTGCTGCAACGCGGCCAACCGATGCAGCCGGTATTAGCCCGTAATGTTGATAGCGAGAGCTTTGGTGGCGAGAGCTTATTGCGCTGGCAAGTTAACACCGCTTGGCTGGTCGACGCCAGCATCGCGTACACCCATGCCAGTAATCTCACTGACCAACGTCCGTTAGCCCAACAACCGCCGCTTGAGCTGAAATTCGGTGCTC
The DNA here is from genome assembly GCA_023260975.1 of Pseudidiomarina sp. Classification (GTDB taxonomy): domain Bacteria; phylum Pseudomonadota; class Gammaproteobacteria; order Enterobacterales; family Alteromonadaceae; genus Pseudidiomarina. The sequence goes on from JALQTK010000045.1 coordinate 8,149, forward strand.
AATATCAGCAGGCTGATTGGACCCATGCGGTGCTTTGGCGAATTGTCGATAATCAACACCGGGTTGCTCTTGGACAAGGCAATATCGTCGGTAATGATTTTAAAGCAACCGCTGGATTTGGGGTGCTCTCGCTCAATAGCCATTGGCAACTAAACAGCCGCTGGCGAGTCAGTTTTGGTGTTGATAACTTACTTGATAAAAACTATTCAGAACACTTAAGCCGTTCCGGTGCCATGGTAGCTGGATACCAACCGCTGGCGCAAATCAGTGAGCCCGGCCGGACACTGTGGTTTAAACTGGATTATCGACCCTAACTCGCGCTAGAATTGCGCTCTATTGTTATCGTAACGCGAGAGTTTGTTATGGGTCGTGCTTATCAAAACCGTAAAGAGTCCATGGCAAAAACTGCCACGGCAAAAAGCAAAGTGTATAGCAAGTACGGCCGCCAGATTTATGTGGTGGCCAAACAAGGTGGCTCTGATCCAGCTGGCAACTTAGCTTTGCGCAGCTTGATTGATAGCGCAAAGAAAGACCAAGTGCCGGCGCATGTTATTGAAAAGGCGATTGATAAAGCCAAGGGTGGTGCCGGTGAGGACTATGCGCCAGCGGTTTATGAAGGCTTCGGGCCGGGTAACGTGATGGTGATGGTTGAGGCGCTAACCGACAATCCTAATCGCACCATCACCGAAGTGCGTAATTGCTTTACCAAAACCAAAGCAAAAATTGGTGCCCCAGGCAGTGTCGCGCACATGTTTGATCATGTCGCTATTCTGGCATTTCACGGCCTTGACGAAGAGGCGGCGCTGGAAGCGTTGATGATGGCTGATGTGGATGTCAGCGATATTGAAGCGGATGGCGATAAAATCACCGTATTTGCCCCGCATACTGAGTCACATAAAGCTAAATTAGCGCTTTTAGAAGCGGCTCCCGAGCTGAGCTTCGAGGTAGACGAAATTCAGTACTTGGCACAGGTTATGACCGACGTTAGCGGTGACGATATTGCTATGTTCGAAAAATTCCTCGATATGCTCAACGATTGTGATGATGTGCAAAATGTCTATCACAACGCGCAATACTAATTAACACTGTGCGCTGGTTGCTCATTCAGCAACCAGCGCCAGCCCTTATAGCGTGAGCTTATTGCTGCTCCAACAAGTTCAGTATAAAGGCATACTCTTCAGCAATTTCCTTCAGTCGCGAAAAACGCCCCGAGGCACCGCCATGACCAGCAGTCATATTGGTTTTGAACATCAATGGTTGCTGATCAGTTTTAACCGCACGTAATTTCGCAACCCATTTGGCCGGCTCAAAGTACTGCACCTGCGAATCATGCAAACCAGTAGTTACCAGCAGCGCTGGATAGGCTTGCGCTTTAACTTGATCATAAGGTGAATACGATAACATGTAGTCATAGTAGGGCTTTTGCTTGGGGTTGCCCCACTCATCGAATTCGTTGGTTGTCAGCGGAATACTCTCATCCAACATGGTGGTGACAACATCAACAAACGGCACGTGCG
>JALQTK010000046.1 GCA_023260975.1 Pseudidiomarina sp.
GCAATAATGGGCGTAAATGGCGGTCAATAAAAACCTTTTCACGGTCAAAAATATCAATATCGGCGCTGGTCACTTCACCATGCACCAGTAACGGTAATTGGGTTTCCGCCATCACCGCAAATAAGTGATCGAGCGCTTCAATGTCGGTCACCCCAGCATCGGAGTTAGTGGTGGCACCAGATGGATACAGTTTGAAGCCAATGATATGTGGATGAGCGGCGGCGGCGCGCACCGTCTCAACCGAGGTACTTTGCGTCAAGTATAAGGTCATCAGCGGTTCAAACCCAGCTGGAGCATGGCGCAAAATACGCTGACGATAAGCCTCGGCATGCTCGATCTGAGTCACCGGCGGCACCAAATTCGGCATCACCACGGCGCGCTTAAACACTGCCGCTGTCGCGCTCACCGTATCAGCTAATAAATCACCATCGCGAAAGTGCAGGTGCAGGTCGTCTGGCATGGGAATGGTTAAGCGGGTGGTCATGTGCTGGCAGCCTCTAACTATACTGGAACGAATGAACCCGCACAGTATATCTAATTTAGCTGATATCCGCGAGAATCTGCGCCTTAACGACCGAGTTTTTCTTTCCAATGTTTGCGACAACAGGAGATGTAGCGATCATTACCGCCAATGGCAATTTGCTCGCCGCTGCGCACGGCGTTACCGTTGGCATCGATACGCAAATTCATGGTAGCTTTGCGGCCGCAGTAACAAATCGTCTTCATTTCAGCTAATTTATCGGCCACCCCAAGTAATACTTTACTACCAGGAAATAGCTGGCCAAAGGCATCGGTACGAATACCGTAGCACATCACTGGAATACCAACCCGATCAACAATATCGGTTAACTGCCAAACCTGCTGTTCGGTCAAAAACTGAGCCTCGTCAATCAACACACAATCAATTGCCTGTTGCCCATGACGTGACTCAATCAGCGCGGCCAGATCAGTGCTTTGGCTAAATGCTAAGGCCTTGCGGTCAATACCAAGGCGTGAGGCAATGGTGCCATGTCCAGCTCGATCATCAACCGCTGGGGTCAATAACAACACCTGCTGGTCACGCTCTTCATAATTGTAGGCGACTTGCAGTAACGAGGTACTTTTACCGGCATTCATTGCCGAATAGGTGAAATATAACGAGGCCATAGTGCTCACTGTGGGTAAAAATTCATGCTCGATTTATAGCGACTTTATAGTCTGAATGCAAAGCAGAATTTGTTTCCTAGCTTTGCTACAATAGCGCGAATTCAGCGAATTCATCAGGAGCCCTTCATGACTACACCGCGTTACTCGAGTGATTTTCTGCGCGCAATGCCCAAAGCCGATCTGCATTTGCACCTTGATGGTAGCCTGCGACCGAGCGGACTGATCGATATGGCTAAGCGCAGCAAGGTAGAACTACCCTCGTATAGCGAAGAGGGGCTGTTTGACCTAGTGTTCAAAGATAGTTATCAGAACCTCGGTGAGTATTTGCACGGGTTCCAATACACCTGTGCGGTATTGCGCGATATGGAAAACCTCGAGCAAGCCGCCTATGAATTGGCACAAGACAATATTGCTGAAGGGGTTAATTACATTGAAGTGCGCTTTGCCCCGCAGTTAATGATGGACCTTGCCCGCGGTATCACCTTTGATCGGGTCATGCATACCACCAATAATGGCTTAAAGCGTGCGCAAGCTGAATACAACAGTAGTGCTGCGGTAGCGAGTGGCGCGAAACCACCATTTGCCTACGGTATAATCAATTGCGCCATGCGGATGTTCGGTAATAAAGGTTTCTCACCCTACTACACTGAATTATTTAAGATGCTCAGTGATCATGAGCCAAAACAAGTAATCCGCAGCGCCGCCATGGAAATGGTGCGCGCCAGTGTAAGGCTGCGCGATGAAGAGGGTATACCGATTGTTGGGCTCGATATTGCTGGGCAAGAAATGGGATATCCGGCGCATAATTTCAAAGAAGTGTACGAGTATGCCCACCAGAATTTCCTGCTGAAAACCGTCCATGCTGGCGAAGCGTATGGCGCTGAAAGTATTTTTGAGGCGTTAACGCTGTGTTATGCCGACCGTTTAGGTCACGGCTATTCACTGTTTTCACCTGAGATGATTCAAGATCCTGCGATTAGCAATAAAGCCGACTATGCGCAAAAATTAGCTTCATTTATTGCCGATCGGCGCATTGCCATTGAAGTATGCATCACCAGTAATTTGCAGACTAATCCGAGCATTGGCACGGTCAGCAATCACAACTTTAAGCATATGTATAACAACCGCATTGCGACTGTCATTTGTACGGATAACCGCTTGGTCTCGCGAACCACGGTAACGCGCGAATATGAGTTAGCCTTGAGCGCTGTTGAGGTGCCATTGAAGCGGCTAAAAGACATGGTGGCGTACGGCTTTAAGAAGAACTTCTTTGCCGGCGACTATGTGGCCAAACGTGCTTATGCGAAACAAGTACTCGAGTACTTTGATAAAGTTGCGCTCGAGCACGGCTATAGTAACTGAGCGATGCGGGCACCGCTCAGTTCTTGTTAGTAGGCGCTAGAACGGGATATCGTCGTCGAAGTCGTGGTCTGGAATAAACGGTTCAGGTTCATTGCTAGCTGGGCGCTGCTGAGCTTGCTGCGGCGCCGTTGCACGCTGACCACCTTGGTTGCCTTGATAACCGCCGCTGGGTGCACTGGCCGGATTGCTTTGGCCACCTTGATAACCTTGTCCGCTGGCTTGGCCACCCTGATAGCCACCTTGAGCGCCGGCTGGACGACCATCAAGCATTTGCAGATCATTGATAACAATTTCTGTGGTGTAGCGTTCAATGCCGTCTTTATCTTGCCATTTGCGCGTTTGCAAACGACCTTCCACATACACCTTTGAGCCTTTTTTCAGGTACTCACCACAAATTTCCGCCAAGCGCCGATAGGCCACACACCGGTGCCATTCGGTTTGCTCACGATTTTCGCCGGTTTGCTTGTCTTTCCAGGTTTCACTGGTGGCAATTGAAATGTTCGCAATAGCGGTGTTGCTTTGGGTATAACGTACTTCTGGGTCTTGCCCTAAATTACCAATCAAGATGACTTTATTGATACCGCGACTGGCCATGCCGGTCTCCTTTATGCTTGCGTTTGAAACGACTCAAGCTGAGTCGCAATGTGTTGTTCATTGTAATGGCTTTTGTGTACTTTTAAATACGCGGTTTGCTCGCTTTGTACTACCCGCACTTCCTCCACCCCGTCAATAGCGGCAAGCGCCTGCGCTAGAGCGCGCGCTTGCTGATCATTACTGAGAGTCACCCGATAGCTCAAATCTTGCCATTGTGGCGGTGCGGTCATACCGAAGCTAATGATGAACCAGCATAGTAGCAGCACTAAGCAAAAAATCCCAACGCCAAACAAGGCAAAATATTGTTGCACCAGACCACCACTGACGCCACCGACAAAGGCACCTAAAAATTGCGCTGTGGCATAAATACCGCTAGCCCCGCCCTTGCGTCCAGCCGGAGCAAAGCGCGTTAGCGATGACGGTAAAGTCGCCTCAAGGAAGTTAAAACCAGCAAAAAATAATACAATAGCGGCAACTAAATACGGCCAATGCGCCGGAATAAAGCTGATAATGACGATACCTAGCGCGAGCAGCGTAATCGCAATACGAAAATAAAAGGGTTGCTGTTGCCGCCGTTCAGCGCGGATTAATAACGGCACCATCAGCGCAAACGAACCAAGCAGTGCCGGTAAATACAGCCAGGCATGGTGCTCACTCACTAAGCCACCAGCGACCAGCTGCATCGGTACCACGACAAAAAAGGCGGTCAAAATACAATGCAGGACAAACACCCCAGCATTCAGCCGCGCCAGTTGCGGGTGACCAAGTAAGCTTTTGATTTCGCCGCGTAACGGTACCACATCGCCTTTACCACTGCGCGCTTCGACTTTTGGTACCGCCACTACAAACACCAAAATACCCAGCAGCGAACTCACTGCGGTAAACAAAAATAACCCTGACAAACCGATCACACCAGCCAATAACGGCCCCAGCACCAACGCCAAGGCAAATGATAAGCCAATACACATGCCAATCAGCGCCATCACTTTAGGGCGCTGTTGGTCGCGGGTAATATCGGCTGCCAAGGCAAGAATTGCCGCTGCAATCGCACCCATGCCCTGCAACGCTCGGCCAACCACCACACCAGCAAGGGTATCGGCATAAGCGGCGACCACACTACCGGCAGCAAACACCAGTAAACCACCAATAATAACTGGCCGCCGGCCAATGCGGTCAGACAACATCCCCATCGGGATCTGCAATAGCGCCTGGGTTAGGCCGTAGGCGCCAATAGCCAGGCCAACTAACAACGGGGTGTAATCCGGATAGGCTTGGCCATAGATGGCGATCACCGGCATGATCAAAAACAGCCCCAGCATACGTATTCCAAACACCGCAGCTAAAGCAGCAGAAGCGCGGCGTTCTAAAGCGGTCAGACGGTGATCAGAGTGGGTTACAGACATGCATCTCTCGGTTCATCATTTTAATTTCACTGGCAATTGTACCAGAAGCTGTTGCCTGTGCGATAATGCTCGTTTCCTTTTATGTAATGCCACTTAGGCCTTCGGAGTACCACGACCATCATGGATAAAATCGAAATTCGCGGCGCCCGCACCCACAACCTGAAAAACATTAATTTAACCATGCCACGCGACAAGCTTATTGTCATTACCGGTTTGTCAGGTTCAGGAAAGTCGTCGTTAGCATTCGACACCTTGTACGCCGAAGGTCAGCGTCGCTACGTTGAGTCATTGTCGGCATATGCGCGACAGTTTTTGTCATTGATGGAAAAGCCCGATGTCGACAGCATTGAAGGCCTATCACCAGCAATTTCAATTGAACAAAAATCAACCTCGCATAACCCGCGGTCGACGGTCGGCACCATTACCGAAATATATGACTATTTGCGCTTAATGTTCGCCCGCGTCGGCGAGCCGCGTTGCCCTACCCATGACGTCACCTTAGCGGCGCAAACGGTGTCACAAATGGTCGACCAAGTGATGGCGCTGCCTGAAGGCGAGAAGCTGATGATTTTGGCGCCGATTATTCAGGAACGTAAAGGTGAACATAGCAAAGTGCTGGAAAACCTGGCCGCACAAGGTTTTATCCGTGCCCGCATTGATGGTGAACTGTGCGACTTAAGCGATCCACCTAAGCTCGAATTACAGAAAAAACACACCATTGAGGTGGTCATTGACCGCATTAAAGTGCGCGAAGGGCTTGGCTTGCGCTTGGCAGAATCATTCGAGACCGCATTGGAATTGAGTGGCGGCACGGTGATTGTGGCATCTATGGAAACACCAGCCAGCCGCGCTGAGATAATTTTTTCGGCGAATTTTGCCTGCCCTCACTGTGGTTACAGTATGCAAGAACTTGAACCGCGGTTGTTTTCATTTAACAACCCGGCGGGCGCCTGCCAATCGTGCGATGGTCTCGGTATGGAACAATTTTTTGATCCGGCCAAGGTCATCACCAACGACGAACTGAGCCTAACTGGCGGTGCTATTCGTGGTTGGGACAAACGTAATTTTTACTACTACCAAATGCTGCAAGCGCTGGCCAAACACTATGGTTTCGATTTAAACAAGCCGTTTGCTAGCTTGAGTGAGCAACACAAACAGGTCATTTTGTTTGGTAGCGATGGGGCCGATATTCAGTTTATCTATTTAAATGACCGTGGCGATAAAGTCGTTCGTAAGCATCCGTTCGAGGGCATCATTGCTAACATGCAGCGGCGCTATCGCGATACTGACTCACAAGCGGTACGTGAGGAACTAGCCAAATATCTGGCCTCACAGCCCTGTAAAAGCTGCCAAGGCACCCGTTTGCGCACTGAAGCGCGACATGTATTTATCGGCCAAACCTCACTACCCGATGTGGTAGAAAAATCGATTGGCGACGCCTTAAGCTTTTTCCAGCAGCTGCAGCTCGAGGGTCAGCGCGCCAAAATTGCCGAGAAGATCCTCAAAGAAATTAACGATCGCTTAGGTTTCTTGGTCAACGTCGGGCTCAATTATTTGAGCCTATCGCGCAGTGCTGAAACCCTGTCAGGCGGTGAAGCACAGCGTATTCGCTTAGCCAGCCAAATTGGCGCTGGGTTGGTTGGGGTGATGTATGTGCTCGATGAGCCATCAATTGGCTTACACCAGCGCGATAACGAACGCCTGCTGAAGACCTTAACCCACCTTCGTGATCTGGGTAACACGGTGATTGTGGTGGAGCACGATGAAGACGCTATTCGCGCCGCCGATCATATCATCGATATTGGCCCGGGTGCTGGTGTGCATGGCGGTCAAGTGGTGGCTGAAGGAAGTTATCAGCAAATTCTTGCCAGTGAGCACTCACTTACAGCCGATTACTTGTCTGGTCGTAAGGCCATTGAGGTGCCCGCTAAACGCCATAAACCCGGCAAGAAGTGGCTGAAGCTCGCGGGTGCCAGTGGCAATAACCTGAAAGATGTTGATGTCGCCTTGCCGCTTGGCTTGATGACCTGCGTGACCGGAGTATCTGGCTCAGGCAAGTCGACACTGATTAACGACACGCTATTCCGTATTGCGCATCGTGAACTAAATAAGGCCACTACCGGTGAACCAGCGCCGTACAAAACCATCGACGGCATGCAATATCTGGATAAAGTGGTCGATATCGACCAAAGCCCGATTGGTCGTACACCGCGCTCAAACCCGGCCACCTACACCGGCATTTTCACGCCGATTCGGGAGTTGTATGCGGGCACCGAGGAAGCCCGCTCACGCGGCTATAAAGTCGGTCGCTTCAGCTTTAACGTGCGCGGCGGTCGCTGTGAAGCCTGCCAAGGTGACGGCATGATCAAAGTTGAAATGCACTTTTTGCCCGACGTCTATGTGCCCTGTGACATCTGTAAAGGTAAGCGTTATAACCGCGAAACCCTGGAGATTAAGTACAAAGGCAAAAGCATTCATGAAGTGCTCGATATGACCGTAGAAGATGCGCACAAATTTTTCGCCCCGGTACCGGCCATTGCTCGCAAGCTGCAAACTTTGATGGATGTCGGCTTGAGCTATATTCGCTTAGGTCAATCGGCGACCACCCTGTCGGGTGGTGAGGCACAGCGAGTGAAACTATCGCGCGAATTATCCAAGCGTGATACTGGACAAACGCTGTATATCTTAGATGAGCCAACCACCGGCTTACATTTTCATGATATTCAGCAATTGCTGACGGTACTGCACCGATTACGCGACCATGGCAATACCATCGTTATTATCGAGCACAACCTCGATGTCATCAAAACTGCCGACTGGATCGTCGATCTTGGCCCGGAAGGTGGCTCGGGTGGCGGTGAAATTCTGGTCGCTGGTAGCCCCGAAGATATCGTTAGCTGTGC
>JALQTK010000047.1:0-5346 GCA_023260975.1 Pseudidiomarina sp.
ACTACCAGAGCGGCGAACCACTGCCAAAACAATTGCTCGATAACATGTTGGCGGCACGCAACTTTCAATCGGCCATGCAAATGGTACGGCAGCTCGAGTTTAGCTTGTTTGATTTATTGATTCACCGTGACTATCAAGGTGAGCCGGGTCAAATTCAGTATATTTTAGATGCCGTTCTTGCTCAAGTTGCGGTACGCCAACCACCAGCTTACAACCGTTTTCAGCACAGTTTTGGGCACATTTTTGCTGGCGGCTATGCGGCGGGTTATTACAGCTACAAATGGGCCGAAGTATTGTCTGCCGATGCCTACTCACGTTTCGAAGAAGATGGAATTTTTAATCGAGAAACCGGTCAAGCGTTTTTGCAGGCTATTCTAGAGCGTGGTGGTTCACGTGATGCAATGCTGCTATTTCGTGAGTTTCGCGGTCGCGAACCGGCTATTGATGCATTGTTACGGCATTCAGGAATTACTGCTGGACTAGCTGTTACGCCAGCACCCAATTAACAATCAGTAATAAACTGAGCACAAATAGCACAATAAATCCCACGCCAATGGTGATATACAGCGCCGGCTTTCCATGTTGAAAGTCGCGCTGTCGATTTTGTTCGGTCTGCACCCCAAAAAGTGCGGCAATGACGCTCAGCACCACAGAAATAAAGCTTGGTTTGGTCGGCGAACTGGAATTACAAGCCACGTTTCGGCCCGGCATAATCATTATTGCGATAATTTGAGTCATCATCGCCAAACACTAACTCGAAAAAATCAAGAAAATGAAATTGCGTTGAGCGACTCTCACCGCGTAACCATTCTGCCCAAGTCACTGCATCGTCAGTGACCAAACAGGTATCTGCGGGGGATATTAATTCACTAGGCTGGATAACCTTTTCACACTGCTGGGTTAAATTGTTGGCAGTTTTCTGCCAAGTAGGGCTGTGCATAGCGCTCATGAGGGCGATGCCAGTTAAAACAGTGATGGTTGCGAGTTGATAACGCATAGTACCCTCTGTTGTGACCCTGTGTACGAAAAGTGAGCTAAATATAGCAGTTTATCAGCTATTTCACCAACTCTATTGGCCGATATTTTTGACTGATAAGCGCGCTAAGCTCTGCTAAACTATGCGCACTCATAGTTTTTGGAGATCAGCATGTCAGAGTTTTTAATTGCGCCATCTATTCTGTCCGCAGATTTCGCGCGGTTAGGCGAAGAGGTGGATAAGGTGTTGGCCGCAGGTGCCGATGTGGTGCATTTTGATGTGATGGATAACCACTTTGTGCCGAATCTAACCTTCGGCCCAATGATTTGCCAAGCGCTGCGCAACTACGGCATTAGCGCCCCGATCGATGTCCATTTAATGGTACAACCGGTCGACCGCATGATTGATGATTTCGCTGCCGCCGGCGCCTCAATTATTACCTTCCACCCCGAAGCGTCTACTCATATTGACCGCTCGTTGCAGCAAATCAAAGCCGCCGGTTGTCAGGCTGGCTTAGTATTTAACCCCGCCACACCGTTGCATTATCTCGATTATGTGATGGATAAAGTTGATGTGATTTTACTGATGTCGGTGAATCCAGGCTTTGGTGGACAGCAGTTTATTCCGGCGACGCTGGATAAGTTACGTCAAGCACGCCAGCGCATCCAAGCCAGTGGTCGAGCCATTAAGCTAGAAATTGATGGTGGTGTGAAAGTCGATAACATAGCTGAGATCGCCGCTGCCGGTGCCGATATGTTTGTCGCTGGATCAGCCATTTTTAGTCAGCCGGATTACGCCGAAGTCATCGCGCAAATGCGGGCAGAACTACGAAAAGTAACTACGCAAGGATAGGAACAGCATGAGTAAACCGATTGTATTAAGTGGCTGCCAGCCATCAGGCCAGCTTTCGATTGGCAACTATATTGGTGCGCTGCGCCAATGGGTCAAGATGCAAAGCAGCCATGATTGTCGGTTTATGTTAGTCGATCTGCATGCCATTACTGTGCGCCAAGATCCAGCTGCCCTGCATTCAGCCACATTGGACGGCCTGGCACTTTATATGGCTTGTGGTCTTGATCCGCAACAGAGTGTAATTTTCGTGCAATCGCATGTACCCGAGCACGCGCAATTAGCCTGGGTACTGAATTGTTACACGCAAATGGGTGAGCTTAATCGCATGACCCAGTTTAAAGACAAATCAGAACGCCACGCCAGTAATATTAATGCTGGTTTGTATACCTATCCAGCACTTATGGCCGCTGATATTTTGCTCTATCAAGCCAATCAAGTGCCGGTTGGCAACGATCAGAAGCAGCATCTCGAATTAGCCCGCGATATTGCCACGCGCTTCAATAATTTGTACGGCGAGGTGTTTACTATCCCTGATCCGTTTATTCCGGAAGTGGGTGCGCGCGTTATGAGCTTGCAAGATCCGCTCAAAAAAATGTCGAAATCAGACGATAATGAAAATAACTATATTGGCTTATTAGAAGACCCGAAAAAAATTGAGAAAAAACTCAAACGCGCGGTTACCGACTCAGACGAGCAAGCGCGTATTTTCTTTGACCCAGAACAAAAACCTGGAGTGTCCAACTTACTGTCGATTTTATCCGCGGCCAGTGGCACCGCTATTGCTGATTTGGTGCCGCAGTATGAAGGTAAAATGTACGGTCATTTGAAAGCTGATACTGCCGCTGCTGTGGTGGCGATGCTAGAGCCGGTGCAGCGCCGTTTTGTTGAGTATCGTAATAATCGAGACTACTTAAACCAAGTCATGGCCAAAGGTGCTGACGCTGCGTCTGAACATGCCGCCATGACCTTAGGTAAAGTCTACGATGTGATCGGCTTTGTAGCGCGGCCTTAACAGCCGCTACTTGGCCATTTGTTTTTGTTTATTTTCCCAGCGCCGCTTGGCCAAGCGGCGCATGTTCGGCACATCGTCGGTTTCATCCATAATAGCTTGACCAATGATCGCTTCAATAATGTCTTCCATAGTGATCAAACCTAACCACGAACCATATTCATCGTAAACCAGAGCCATATGTTGTTGCTCACGCATTAATTGCGACATCAGCTGTTCAACATTGAGGGTTTCGGTGATGACCTTGGCGGGTTTCATGATATCCGCCACCACCGCATTTTCATCGACATCTAATAAATCATAACGGAACACAATTCCGAGCGGCGCTTCGTCATCGTCGAGAACTGGGTAGCGCGAAAACTGATCTTTTTTCACCCGAGTGGTAAAGCTGCCAAGCGATTCATCGGGTTTGGCTGATTCACAGACCATGCGCGGGGTCATGATATCTTTCACTTTGACTTCGTGTAGGTCGAGAATATTAGCGATCACTCGCTGCTCGTCTTCATCAAGTTTGTTCAGTTCCCGGCCAAGAACCGTTAAGGCCTTGATTTCCTGACGGAGATCATGGTCATGGTGTTCACCACCGAGCAGTTTAATAATGTGGTCAGACATCCAAATAAATGGTTTTAGAATAAATATCATGCCATTTAAGGTGGTTGGCAAGATCGGCGCAAATTGCGGCCAGTACTTAGCGCCAATGGTTTTTGGCAATATTTCTGAAAGCACCAGAATAAGAATGGTCATGATAGCCGAGGCAATACCAAGATAACCGTCGCCGTAAATCAGGGTAACTTGCGCGCCAACGCCGGTTGCTCCAACCGTGTGTGCTACAGTATTCAAGGTAAGGATGGCCGCTAATGGCTGGTCAATACGATCTTTCAGAGCTTTCAGTTTGTCGTATAACTTGGGCCGCGTCAGTTTTTGCTGGGCGATATAGCTCGGTGTTAGTGACAGTAGCGCTGCTTCGAGTATCGAACAAACGAACGATACCGCAATAGAAATAACCACAAATGCAATTAAAAGACCCATAGAATTAAGTTAAACTTACCTCGAAAAATTGAAGTAAAACTATACATGTATTTTACTCATTCTAATAGCGATGAACCACGTCATGCTGCTGCTAATCGATAATTACGATTCATTCACCCACAATGTGGCGCGTTACTTTGCTGAACTGGGTGCCGCTATTGAGGTGGTGCGCAACGATCAGATTAGTCTGCAGCAAATGGCGGCGCTACCATTAACTGGTTTGGTGATATCACCAGGTCCATGTACTCCCAATGAAGCGGGTATTTCGCTGGCGGCTATTGATTATTTTCAAGATAAGCTGCCGATTCTTGGAGTCTGTTTAGGCCATCAGGCTATTGGCCAAGCTTTTGGCGGCAAAGTTGTGCGTGCCGAACAGCTAATGCACGGGAAAACTTCACCCGTTGAGCATCAGCAAGGTGGTTTGCTGAAGGGGCTGCCAAGCCCATTTAAGGTGGCGCGCTATCACTCGCTGGTGATCGAACCTGCAAGCTTACCGGATTGCTTGGTTGCGGATGGGTATAGTTACAGTAGTAACCGAGAGCCAGAAATAATGGCAATGCACCATCGTTATTTACCAATTTTTGGTGTGCAGTATCACCCGGAAGCGATTGAAACTGAGCACGGCCACCAGGTCTTCAAAAATTTTCTCGAGTGCTGCAAGATAGCGCCATGAGAGTCAGCATAAAAATCGCCAAAATCGGTTACAAACCGCATACTTATTCAACCGTTATGCAAACTTACTTAGACCATATTAATGCCTTATTTTTTCTAACCCAGCGGCACGACAGTTGAGAAAATTTCTGGCATACTCATGGGGTCTATCTATGACCACATTTAACACCGATGAGGGAGCCTTATGTCGAACCAGCAAACAGTGAAGCGAGACGATTTTGATCAGGTGATGGTGCCTAACTATAGCCCGTCAAAAATCATACCTGTGCGCGGCGCTGGTTCGCGATTATGGGATCAAGAGGGTCGTGAGTTCATTGATTTCGCTGGTGGTATTGCAGTGAATTGCTTGGGTCATTGTCACCCGGCAATGGTTAATGCCTTAACCGAACAAGGCAATAAGTTGTGGCACCTTAGTAATGTCTATACCAACGAGCCGGCAATTCGCTTAGCGCAGAAATTAATCGCGGCAACCTTCGCCGAAAAAGTCTATTTCGCCAATTCAGGTGCCGAGGCTAATGAGGCTGCTTTGAAGCTAGCCCGGCGTTGGGCGTTGGATAAATTCGGTGGCCATAAAGATCAAATTATTTCGTTTACCAAGAGTTTCCATGGCCGCACCTTTTTCACCGTAACGGTCGGTGGTCAACCAGCCTATTCTGATGGTTTCGGGCCTAAACCGGGCGGTATTGAGCATGTGGTTTACAACGATTTAAACGCGTTAGCGGCGGTTATGTCCGAACGTACTTGTGCGGTAATGATTGAGCCCTTGCAAGGTGAAGGTGGAGTCATTAGTCCAGATGCCGATTTTATC
>JALQTK010000047.1:5356-7230 GCA_023260975.1 Pseudidiomarina sp.
CCGAACGTACTTGTGCGGTAATGATTGAGCCCTTGCAAGGTGAAGGTGGAGTCATTAGTCCAGATGCCGATTTTATCAGTGGTGTACGCCAGCTGTGTGATAAGCACCAAGCGTTGTTGATTTTTGATGAAGTGCAAACTGGTTTCGGTCGTACTGGCAGCTTATATGCCTATCAACAGCTTGGTGTTACGCCTGATATCTTGGCCTCGGCTAAATCACTCGGTGGCGGTTTCCCGATTGGTGCGATGCTGACGACCGCGGCCATTGCTGAGCATTTGAAAGTAGGTACCCACGGTAGTACCTACGGTGGTAACCCACTCGCCTGTGCGGTGGCTGAAGCGGTATTTGACGTGGTCAATACGGCTGCTGTGCTCGAGGGTGTGAAACTCCGTGAGCAGCTATTTAAGCAACACTTGGCTGATATCAACGCGCACTATGCAGTATTCAAGGATATTCGTGGTAAGGGTATGCTACTTGGTGCTGAGCTTAGTGACGCATTCACTGGTCGCGCCCGTGATTTTCTCAATGCTGCCACAGATGCTGGAGTATTTGTATTAATGGCCGGCCCTAATGTGATTCGTTTCACGCCGTCATTAGTCATTCCTGAGCAGGATATCAGTGAGGGCATGCAGCGTTTTGCTAAAGCGGTAGCCAGCTTGGTGGGCTAACCCACCAAGGAGACCTCTATGCTAGTGGTTCGCCCCATCACCCCGCATGATTATGCGGCGCTTTATACCTGCGCTGTCGAATCAGGCCATGGTTTTACCTCATTACCGGTTGACGAAGGGTTGTTGCGCCGCCGTATTGCCCGAGCGCAAGAGGCGTTTGCCCGTGCACAGGTCAGTGAGCCCGGTGAAGAGGGGTATTTATTCGTCATGGAAGACAGTGCCAGTGGCGAAGTGGTGGGCTGCAGTGCAATTGAAGCAGCAGTGGGTTTGAGTGAATCATTTTATCATTATCGGCGTGGTAAAGAGGTCCACGCTAGTCGTGAATTATCGGTTTATAACGAGGTCGAAACCTTGACCTTGTGCAATGATTACACTGGGGTCACTGAGCTCTGTACCTTATTTTTGCGGCAGCCCTTTCGCAAACATATGAACGGCCGCGTGCTATCGCGTTTTCGTTTATTGTTTATGGCCGAGTTTAAGCAACGCTTCAGCACCACTGTGATCGCTGAAATGCGAGGCGTTTCTGATGACAGTGGTAACTCACCATTTTGGCAATGGTTACAAAAGAACTTTTTCTCTATCGATTTTACGCAAGCCGACTATTTGACCGGTATTGGTGAAAAGACTTTTATTGCCGAGCTGATGCCACGTCACCCTATTTATGTGAAATTGCTTAGTGCAGAAGCACAAGCGGTGATTGGTAAAGTACACCAGAATACTCGTCCAGCGCTGGCCATGTTAGAGAGTGAAGGCTTTCGTTGTCGTGGTTACATCGATATTTTTGATGCTGGCCCAACCGTTGAAGCTGATTTAGTTAATATTCGCAGCGTTCGTGATAGTCGTCGGTTGCCGGTCAAAATCGGTGTGGTTAGTAGCACTGCACGCTATATTATTTGTAACACGCGGCTGGCTGATTTCTTCCTCGATCCGGGCCGAGATAACCACATGGCTGTTGCCTTGGGACTGTGCCATGGCGGCCACGGCAGCAGAATGCGCATTGCCTGCCTCGGCGTCAGATTCGGCCACATTGCAGACGTAAAGCACCGGCTTTGTGGTCAACAGCTGCAGCATCTTCCACATTTTCAGATCGTCGTCAGCCACCTCGACAGTGCGCGCGGGCCTGCCGTTTTCCAGCGCCTCTTGGGCTGCGGCCAGCAACCGATCTTGGGCGGCCGCCTCTTTGTCGTTGCCCTTTAGCTTGCGTAC
>JALQTK010000048.1 GCA_023260975.1 Pseudidiomarina sp.
ATTTACTTTCATTGCTTCGCAGTCCTTCTAAGGTCGCCAATAGTATCGCTGGATTCAGCGCAAGCAACCACGGCAGTCGCCCGACTGCCGCACGACAGTGAATCGACAGCAGCGGTAATTTAGCTATAACCGATACTGACCGCGATCAATAGCGCAAACGCACAGACCACCAGTAGTTTCACCATCAGTGGTGCAATAAATCTAAACCAGCGCTCATAAGGCACCCCAGCCAGGCCCAGAATACCCATCAACACCGCATTGGTTGGCACAATCATATTCATCAAGCCATCGCCCATTTGGAATGCCAGCACCGCCACTTGACGGCCAATGCCCGCGGTATCGGCGATTGGTACCATAATCGGCATGGTGACAAAAGCCTGACCACTACCTGATGGAATAAAAAAATTCAGAATACTTTGGATAAATAGCATCGCTACCGCACCAAAGTGGGCGCCCAGTGCTTCCACCGGCATGGCCAGATAATAAATCACCGTATCAAGAATTTGCCCCTGCTCCATGAGCATAGCGATAGAACGCGCAAAGCCGATCAGAATAGCCGTACCGGTGAGCTCTGCAGCGCCCTCAATAAAGCGATTCGCTGCAGCGCTGCTGGTTAGTCCGGATACCAGCGCGGCAACCAAACCAAACCCCAAAAACAGCGCGCTCAGTTCAACCAGATACCAGCCATGCTGTTGAATGCCCCACACCAACAAGCCAAGCGTGACGACAAAACCGAGCAGAATAAATTTATGCCGTGTATTCAGCACCGGGTAATCGTTGGCTTGGCTGATGCTGCCGCTCGGCTGTATATCAGCCAGTAATGATTGACTCGGATCTGCGGCAACTAGTTTGGCGTAGCGATAGACATGATGAAAGCCAATGGCTAACAGCACTGGCCACAATGCCAAGCGGTACCATAACCCGGATGCCGGCGGTACTTCGGCGATAGCTTGCGCTACTAAGAGGGTAAACGGGTTAAACAACGATAGCCCATAACCAATACCGTAACCGACAATCAAAATACCCATAGCAGTAATGCCATCGAGCTTCAGCGCCCGACACAATGCCACCAGCATGGCTACAAAGATCAAGTATTCCTCGGCGACTCCAATCAGTGCTGAGAAAATACCAAAAGTGAGCATGCCGCCTAAAATCAGCCAAGCGGTATTATCGGCAAATTTACGCAGCAGTATGCCAATCACCGCGTCCAACATACCGGTAGCGCGCAAGATCCCCATCACCCCGCCAATCAACAGGACAAAGAAAATCACCCCTTGGGCATCAGCCAAAGCCTGCGGAATCACCATCAATAACGCTAACGGTGATAACTTAGCCGCATCATCAACCACGCTGTAGGTTCCCGGCACCACCACCGTTTGACCAATCGCATTAACACTGCGTTGAAATTCACCAGCGGGCACAATCCACGTCAGGATCAATGCCCCGATCATGATGTATAGCAATAATATCAGGGTATGAGGAACTTTAATTTTCAGCATGCGGCTACCTGTTATCCATTGAGCATTTGCGTCGACATGGCTGCCAGTATACCAACTAATCGGCTGTCTGCACCGCCTGTTGATTTAGCTGTTTTGATGTTACCGTAGTGTGAGTCGTTTCAATCACCACTGTGACAGGAGTCGTCGCTATGCCGCACCATGGTTCGTCAACCACCAGCAACACCGGCGCTAGCCGCACCGAACAGGATAGTATGGGCAGCGTGCAAGTGCCGCTTGACGCTTTGTGGGGCGCGCAAACCGAGCGCGCACGACAGAACTTTCAGCTCAGTGGTCAACGCTTTCCGGTGCTTTTTATTGATAGCTTGGCGCAGCTAAAGGCCGCTGCTGCTGAAGCTAATCTAGCCTGCCAGGTACTCGACTCAAGTCGCGCTGCAGCGATTATTGCGGCGGTTGAACAACTGACCGGTGGCAGTGATTTAATGACCCATTTCCCGCTGGATATTCTGCAAACCGGCTCTGGTACCAGCACCAATATGAATATGAATGAAGTACTGGCGCAGCTGGCGAGCCAAACCGCTCAGCTATCGGTGCATGCCAATGACCATGTCAACGCCTCGCAAAGCAGTAACGATGTCATTCCATCGACAATTTTAATCAGCAGCGCTCGCGCCCTGCAGCACCAGCTATTGCCAGCACTGCAGCACATACAACAGGTGCTGACTGATAAAGCACAGCAGCTGACTGCGGTGGTGAAAACTGGCCGTACCCATTTAATGGATGCTATGCCGTTGACCATGGCACAGGAACTCGACTGCTGGCGGGCGCAGCTTGCTGAAGTTGGGCAGGCGTTGGCCGAACAATTACCGCGGCTTTATCAGTTACCGCAAGGCGGCACTGCGATCGGCACCGGGGTCAATGCGCCGACTAACTTTAGTCAGCAGTTCTGTAACGCCTTGAGCGAACGCTTACAGATGCCGTTTCAACCGGCCACTAATCGCTTTGCCGGCATTGCTGGGCAACAAACTAATCATTTAGTCGCTGGTAGCCTGAGCGCCTTGGCCGCGAGTTTACTAAAAATAGCCAATGATTTACGTTGGATGAACAGCGGCCCGTTGGCCGGTCTAGCCGAAATAGAACTCCCAGCACTGCAACCTGGCTCCAGTATTATGCCGGGCAAAGTCAACCCAGTCATTGCTGAGGCGGTGGCAATGCTGTGTATCCAAGTTCAGGGCAACTGCCACAGTGTCGCTATGGCCGCGCAACAGGGTAATTTTCAACTGAATGTGATGCTGCCATTGATTGGCTTTCTGCAATTACAAAGCATTGAACTACTTACCAACGGTTGTTACGCGTTGGCCGATCAAGCTATTGCTGGCTTTACCGTCAAGCATGACACGATTGCTGCCAATGTGTCGCGCAACCCGATTTTGGTCACCGCCTTAAATGCCAAAATTGGCTACGATAAAGCCGCACAGATTGCTAAAACAGCTTATCAGCAACAGCGTCCAATTGCTGTTGTGGCGGCAGAAATGACCGACTTAACTGAGGCTGAATTAGCGCAATTATTGGACCCGAAACGGCTGACTGAATAGTGCTATTTGGTGCCAATGCACATTAAATGAGCAATCTTTTGATTTTTTCATCATTCGGCGCCAATTACTGCGCTATTTGCGAAAAATAGGTTGACGCTATCGCACCCGATTTGCATAATGTGCGCCGCACTCTCAGAGCGCATTAACGAAACTATTGATTGGCTACGTAGCTCAGCTGGTTAGAGCACAGCACTCATAATGCTGGGGTCGCAAGTTCGAATCTCGCCGTAGCCACCAATCAATAGCATACATCGCGGACGTGGTGGAATTGGTAGACACGCTGGATTTAGGTTCCAGTGCCTATGGTGTGAGAGTTCGAGTCTCTCCGTCCGCACCACGATGTATCGTCATTCCTATAATGTTGGGGTATAGCCAAGTGGTAAGGCAGCGGGTTTTGATCCCGCCATCCCTAGGTTCGAATCCTAGTACCCCAGCCATTTATCTCTGTGTATTGCGAGTTTTGAAAACCAGTGTTTTGGGGTATAGCCAAGTGGTAAGGCAGCGGGTTTTGATCCCGCCATCCCTAGGTTCGAATCCTAGTACCCCAGCCATTGCTTGACCTTCGTTGCGGAGGTGGCGGAATTGGTAGACGCACTAGCTTCAGGTGCTAGCGAGCTTACGCTTGTGGGGGTTCGAGTCCCCCTCTCCGCACCATTTCGATGGTGTCAGTAACGAACAAAAAAATCCGCCTTTTGGCGGTTTTTTTGTATCTACTGACTGATTGTTAGCCACCCATGGCTTGTCGAATCAACTCACGCTTCAACCACGGCATGCGTTTCAGTGCCCGTAAACCACCATCAACCAGCAACTGGGGTAACCGATGCTGATTGCTAAAGCCAGCATGAATGGCGTCCATAGCGCGCATCATCCGCTGATTCGCCGCTAAGCGTTGTCGCTCATAGTTTGCTAAGGCGCTGGCCACGCTCGACTGTTGGCGCAATTGCTGCTGCAACACTTGCACATCAGCAAAACCTAAATTCACCCCTTGCCCCGCTAGCGGATGAATACTGTGCGCAGCATCACCCACCAACACCACACTATCAAAACCTCGGTAGCTTAGTGCCCGCTGTCGCCGAATCGGAAAACGACCGTGCTGTTTTAAGGTGAATGCACCGATGTGCTGCGCGAACACAGCAGTAAGCTCAGCGTTAACCTGACTATCGTCAGTGATCGTCTGCCATTGTTGCTGTGACCGATAATCAATCAAGCAAACTTGCTGTTTACCTAGCGGTAATAAAGCATAGGGGCCGCACGGCCGAAATATCTCCCAGGTGGCAGCTGGCTGCGGCTGTTCGGTGGTGGCAATAGCCAACAAACAGGTCATGTCATAGTCCCAGCCGCGCATACCAATACCAGCTAACTGAGCTACTTGGGAGTTAGCGCCATCGGCACCAATTAATAGATCGTAGTCATACCATTGCCCAGCAATCAATACGCGCTGCTGTACCCCGTCAAGCTGTTCAATACGCTGTTGCGGCAGTAACGTGACTGCCGGATGCTGCTGCAATAGCTGCCACAATGCCTGTTGTAAGCTGATATTTTCCACCATCGCACCGAGTGCCGGCGCCGCCACCTCACTGGCGCTAAAATCAACCTGTACGCCATTACACGAGCGCACACTAAGTTGTTGGTAGGGAAACCATTTTGCCGCTGCAACACGCTGCCACGCAGCAACACTTTGTAGCCACTCGATATTGCCTTGATGCACCGACGAGATGCGCAGGTCCCACTGTTCATCGGTGCTGGTCGCGATCGCCGCGGTGGCTTCAACCACAGTAAGCTGATGACCGTCTTGCGCTAACGCCAGCGCCGCAGCCGCACCGACCATTCCACCACCGACCACAACAATCTGCATGCTTTGGTTCACTCCGCACAAGGGCTTGCTAGGCTTAAAATACTGTCGTTAGTATACATAAATCGTAAAAACATTACTCCGCGTTCAGCAACCGCTTATGCTAAACTAGTGACTCATTTCTGTCCGCTTCCTTTTTCGCACGAGCATAGGTTCACAGCACTCATGGACACCCCGTACCGCAATGTGGTCATCGCCTCACTACTGATTTTATTTTCAGAGGTTTGTTTTACCGGTGTCAGTGCCATGATCAAATACTTGAGCACTGATTTACCGCAACAACAATTGGTGTTTTTTCGCAATCTAATGGCTTTTGTGGTGCTGTTGCCGTGGGTTCTGCGTAAAGGCACCAGTGCCTTTAAAAGCCAAGCCTGGCGCTGGCATATTAGCCGCGGTATCGCCGGTATTGTGGCCATGTATTTGTACTTTTACTCGATCGCCAATTTACCGCTGGCGCAAGCCACTGTGGTGCTATTGATGGCACCCTTTTTGATCCCGATTATTAGTCGGCTATGGCTCAAGGAAATGGTCAGTCGACAAACCTGGATAGCGGTTGCGGTTGGCTTTATTGGCGTAACAATTTTTTTAAACCCCACTGCGCAAGTACTGTCGCCGGTGGTGTTGATCGCCTTTTGTGGCGCTATTTTGGCGGCCTATACCAAAACTCTGATCCGGAAAATGTCGGCCACTGAATCGTCGTCAAAAATTGTCTTCTTTTTTGCCGTGCTGGCAACTGGTATTAGCGCCATTCCACTGCTCTGGACGCAACAAAGTATTGCTTCTGAGCATTGGCTAGGGCTGACTGTGATGGGAATTTGTGCAGTTGCTGGACAATTAGGTATGACCAAAGCCTTTACCCTCGCGCCAGCTGCCAAAGTGGGTGTGTTCATTTATAGCTCGGTTATTTTTGCCGCCCTGATGGGCTATTTTTTCTGGGATGAAGCACTGACCTGGCACATGTTGGTCGGTGCCTTGGTGATCACCAGCGCCGGCTACCTGGCGCTGCGTAACCGCGCCAGCGCCTGACGCCTGGTGCTGGATGGCGCAGTATACTGCAGCAAAGTTGGCAGTTATGCGCGGTTCAGGCTAAAATAACCGCCCGTTGTTTGCGTGTCCTGCTCTGCAGTGCGCGCCACCAGTTAACTTATTGGATAAGCAGGACATTATGGTGAAGAAGTTATATATCAAAACCTGGGGTTGCCAAATGAATGAGTACGATTCAGCCAAAATGGCCGACCTACTCAAAGCAACCCATGGCTACGATGTTGCCGCAACCGCTGAAGAAGCCGACTTGATCCTGTTGAACACCTGCTCTATTCGTGAAAAAGCCCAAGAAAAAGTTTTCCATCAATTAGGTCGTTGGAAAAATTTAAAAAAGCATAATCCCAATTTACTGATTGGTGTGGGTGGCTGCGTTGCCTCACAAGAAGGCGATCATATTCGTCAACGTGCGCCTTATGTCGATATCGTGTTTGGTCCACAAACCCTGCATCGATTGCCAGAAATGGTCAAGCAGGTGCAGAGCAACCATATCCCGATGGTCGATATTTCGTTTCCGGAAATTGAAAAATTTGACAACCTGCCTGAACCAAAAGCCGATGGCCCCACCGCCTTTGTCTCGATCATGGAAGGTTGTAGCAAGTACTGTACCTTTTGCGTGGTGCCCTACACCCGTGGTGAGGAAGTCAGTCGCCCAGTCGATGATGTACTGTTTGAAATAGCTCAGCTCGCCGAGCAAGGTGTGCGCGAAGTCAACCTGCTCGGGCAAAATGTCAACGCCTTCCGCGGTGAGCATCACGATGGCAGTATCTGCCGCTTTGCTGAGTTATTGCATTTAGTAGCGGCCATCGATGGCATTGACCGCATTCGCTATACCACCTCGCATCCGGTTGAATTTACCGATGACATTATTGCCGCCTATGCCGAAATTCCAGAGTTGGTTGACCACTTGCATTTG
>JALQTK010000049.1 GCA_023260975.1 Pseudidiomarina sp.
CTGGCCATGTTGCAACGCTTGTATCATGATTTTGCCGTACCCGCTCGATTGTTGGCCAATACCGATCAGGGTGAACGGATGCTGACTGATGCCCTCCATCTTGCTGAATTATTGCAACAGCAAATGCGTCAGGTTGAGGGTATGACGGGGTTATTGCGCTACTTAGATGAACATATTGAAGCCTGCAGAAGTGACGGTAATCGGACGGATAGCGAAGAGCAGCAAGTGCGTTTAGAAAGCGATAGTAAATTGGTGCAAGTGATCACCATTCATAAATCCAAGGGCTTGCAATACCCGATAGTGTTTTTACCATTTATCAGCTACTGCCAGGGCTTAGAGTATCGGCTGCGACTGCCAGCGCGTTATCATGACCAGCAAGGGCAATTGCGGTTGGTGTTTAGTAAAGATGACCAAGTGGCCTATCAGCAGGCTGACCGCGAGCGGTTAGCCGAAGATCTGCGTAAACTCTATGTAGCGGTAACCCGTGCTCAATATGCGACCTTTATCGGCCTGGCTGCGTTTAAAGAGTGGCCGGCGTCGGCTTTAAGCTATCTAGCCAGCGGCCAAATCAATGAAAAAACCAGCCACCCTGAGCAATTAATACAGATGACTCAGGCGCCGGCACAAACTGTTGAGAATGTCACCGCAGTCCAGCACTATCACGATTATAGCGGCGCGAAATCGGTGGTAGAACAATGCTGCGTAATGCCAGCTCAGCATGCGTTTGAGGCATGGTGGGTGAGTAGCTATAGTGCGCTGACTTATAGTAGCAGCGCGGCCGATGACGCCGACAGCGAGAACTTGTTGGAAGAGCAGCATAGCGCGTCGCTTGACCTCGGCAGTGAGTCGATAGCAACCTCAGCTTTCCCAGCGCCCAATACCATCCATAGTTTTGCCAAGGGGGCAGAGCCAGGAACATTACTTCATGATCTACTCGAAGCTGCAGCGGGAAAAGGTTTTCAGCGTGTTGTCGGTGATCTAGAACTACAACAACAGCTGCTGACCAGCAGCTGTGCTGCGCCAAAATGGCAGGCTTACCTGCCGATGTTACAGCAATGGTTTAGCGATTTTTTAACCATGCCGTTTGCGTTACCCATGGCAGAGCAGCAGGTGAGCTTAGGCCAGTTGACGCGTTATCAAGCTGAACCGGAGTTTTGGTTCGTTGCCAATCAGGTCGACACCCAGGCGATTGATCAGCTGGTGACTCAGCATGTTCACCCAGGTATACAACGGCCTGCATTACAAGCAAAGCAGCTGAACGGTATGTTAAAGGGGTTTATTGACCTCTTGTTTGAATACCAAGGTCGCTATTATGTACTTGATTACAAATCAAATTATCTGGGCCCGGACAGTAGTAGTTATGATTACCCAGCGCTTCGCGAGAAAATTTTAGCCAGCCGTTATGATTTGCAGTATGTGATTTATTTGGTAGCCGTGCATAAGCTATTGCAAGCCCGCTTAGGCCCGCATTATGACTATGATAAACATGTCGGCGGGGCAGTATACTTATTCATGCGCGGTTATCAACATGGCAACGCGGGTGCCTATTGCGAGCGTCCGCCGCGCCAGTTGATTGAGCAATTATCAGCATTATTTGCCGGTCAGCCAGTTGCGTCCATGACGGCTACAGAGGAGTCCTGCTAATGCAACTGACAGAGCTTATGCAGGTGATGCGGTTATGGCAGCAGCATGGTTGGATCCGTGCGCTCGATTACCAGTTTGCTCAATTTATTGCCAGTAATGCTCCGCACGACCAGCCCTGGGTTGCCTTGTTAGCCTGTTTGGCGAGTCATCAACTCGGCCGCGGGCATCCATGTTTGGATCTGTCCTTATTAGTGAGCGATAGCGACGATTACTTGCAGCTACCACCAGAATTCGCCAGCGCTGAGAGTCTGCAGCTCTGTCCACGGCCACGACAGTTGCTAGCAAGCATTACTGTGGCTGAGTTACAGCAGGCGCTCAGTGCTGCCGAGGCCACTCGTGCTAGCAGCAATACACCGTTAGCGTGGGTTGCTGGTGAGCGTTTGTATTTGCGCCGCTTTTGGCGTTATGAGCAGTTCATTAAAGCCGATTTAGCGCGGCGCATGCAACGTCAACCGAGCCGCGATAGCGACAAAGTACGGCGGGTTTTGCAGCAGTTATTTGGCGATGGTTTTAGCTGGCAAAAGTTAGCCTGTGCAATTGCTTTGCGTAGTGGTTTTAGCATTATTACCGGGGGGCCCGGCACCGGTAAGACCTACACCGTGGTACGGTTATTAGCAACCTTGTATCAATTGCATCAAGGTGGTCAAACCCTGCAAGTGAAGTTGGCAGCACCGACTGGTAAGGCCGCAGCGCGCATGACCGAGTCGATTAGCAAAGAACTGGCCAGTATGGTGAAATTTGATAGCCGCCTTGCCGATCTCGATGTGACTGCGGTGACCTTGCACCGGTTGCTAGGTAGCCAACCAAACTCACGATTTTTTAAGCGCAATGCCGGCAATCCACTGAGCGCTGATGTGGTTATTATTGATGAAGCGTCAATGATTGATATCGACATGATGGCTTCCCTGTTAGCCGCCCTGCCAGCGTATACCACAGTCATTTTGCTCGGCGATAAAGACCAATTGGCATCGGTTGGTGCCGGCGCAATTCTCGGTCAATTATGTCGCGATGCTGAATTAGGTAATTATCAAGCTGAGCTATTGCGTTGGTTAGAGCAGGTGACAGGGCAAGCGTTGCCCGGTTACCTGCTGGCCGATCCGCAGCGGCGGTTGCCAAGTGCACACTATCATCAGCATACCGTCATGTTGCGAGAGAGTCGCCGGTTTGATGCCGAACAAGGCATCGGTAAATTAGCTGCGGAGATCAATCTGCAGCGCAGCGAGTGGTTGTCTGAATGGTTGCGGCAACAACAAAGTGGCCAGCCGGCGGAGCCGCAGTTCGCCAATATCAGCTACCTTAGCCCGGCGAAATGGCAGACACCTGCTGTGCGTAAGTTGATACAACAGGGGATGGCTGAGTATCTGCGTTTGTTAGCTGAGCCGGTCGGTGCAGAATCATCAGCGCATGATCAATGGGCGCGGGCATTATTGAATCAGTTTAGCCAGTTTCAAGTGCTGACTGCGGTCAATCATGGTGAATGGGGTATGCATAGTTTGAATCAAGCGATCAAAGCTTGGTTGCACCCGAATCAACAGGATAGCAATTGGTACCATGGTCGGCCGATTATGGTAACGCGCAATGACTATAATATTGATTTACGCAACGGTGATATTGGTATTGCGCTGCAAGTAAACCAGCAAGCGCCGTTACGGCTGGCATTTTTCGACCAACAGCAAGGCATTCGTTGGCTATTGCCAAGCCGTTTAAGTCATTATGAGACGGTTTATGCAATGACCGTACATAAATCACAAGGCTCCGAATTTAATCATACTGTGGTGGTGCTCCCGGAGCACGATGTACCGGTGTTGAGTAAGGAGTTGTTGTACACAGCAGTGACCCGAGCGCGCGAGCACTTAAGCTTAATTTGTGCCAAACCTGAAGTGATTTTACGGACAGTTAAAAAACGTGTTGATCGCATTGGTGGGCTGATTGCAGACGGTCAGGAGCAGACTGAGGAGCACCCTTAAATGGCGCAGTTGGCGATCACCTCAATAATCACTATTGATGACAGTGAATTAGAGTGGCAATTTATCCGCTCCAGCGGAGCGGGTGGGCAAAACGTCAACAAAGTGTCGACCGCGGCACAATTGATTTTTGATATTACTGCATCGAGTCTGCCTGAGCTCTATAAACAGCGGTTATTGGCTAAGGCCGACCATCGCATCACCCAAAGCGGCAAGATCATTATTAAATGCCAAGAATCGCGCAGCCAATTAAGCAATCGGGAAAGCGCCTTAGCGCAATTTATTGAGCTGGTAAAAAGCGTCACTGTCAGCCGTAAACGGCGCATTGCTACGCGCCCTACTAAAGCTAGTAAAGAGCGCCGGGTGCAGCATAAAAAACAACGTGGTGATATTAAATCGATGCGTAAAAAACCACTTTAACCAGCGCGCTTTAGTCGAACAGCTTAAAATGACCATGTAAGCGTTGCAGCTGGTCGTCAGCACCACAAATCTGATAATCACCTTGGCCACCATCGCTGTCAGCTTGCAGCCATAAACAGATATTCGCCGGCAGCGCTACTGGACGTTTGAATTCAACATCTAAACACTGCATTGCCCGGCCACTATGGCGTTCAATCTCAGCCTGGGCACGGGCCACCATATACATACCATGGATGATCGGCTGGTCGAAGCCAAACCAGCGCGATAGTAATGGGTGCAGATGGATCGGATTAAAATCACCAGACAGACGCGCATACTGACGCCCGGTAGCGCCATTCAGTGACCAGCGGTTTAAGCGTTGCCACTGCTCACCGGGGGCGCTGGCTGATTTCTGTTCGCGCGATTTATGGACCCGTGGGGCAGCATTTTTTGGGCGCACTTGATATTCGCTAATACAGCTAGCCACGTGCTGATTGTTCTGCCAAAAATCCACTTTGAATAATGGCCGTAAGCGCCTTACCGAAATAGTGGGACCACGTTCGGGTAATTCAATGGTGGCTTGCATGGTGAAGCTTTGATTGGCTTGAATAGCCGCATGTTGTTGCAATGAATTGCTGACGTGAACTAAGCCCGGCGCTGGCCACGGAAATTGCTCATCAAGCATTTGCGCCAAATGCACGCGTTGGGCAAGACAGTACATCAGTGTTAGTGGTACTTCACTAACAAAACCACCAAATGCTGCGCTGAAGCGTCGTAATTGCTCAGCGCTTAAGCCGACTGATTTGAATGTCCCATGCATTTCACTGGCACTAGCGCGTTGTTCACCGTTACGTGCGACGGTGAACAATGACCGGAAAAACATGCCAGGTAGGGCAGGTAGTACACTAGGACGTTCCGTTTGCATGCTGCATTCCTTCGGATCTGTGCTATCACAGCGAACTGTCGTTAATATGCGCGCTAATATAACATATTTTTGACTTTAGCAGGCGATCATCGCTAGCATCAAGGAACTCAATTATATACGGATTATGGCCATGTCAGGAACCACCACCTCGCAGCGTAACGACAAGAAAACCGTAGTTTTGCGCTGTATTTATATGTTGCTGGCACTGTACGAGCGGCCGCGTACGGTTGCTGAATTAATCGATTACTTCGCCGAAAAGGAATTGGAGGTGGTCGACAAGCGTACCGTACAACGTGACTTAAAAGCACTCGAGGGGCATTTTGGCCTGTATCGTGACGAGCAGCGCAGCAGCCAGAGCCGCGCCGATGTGTGGGCGCTTGATACGGTTGATTTCGAGCGGCTGCTGGAAATGGACGATGCCGTAGCACTCGCTCTGGTTATCGCCGAACAGCAATTGAAGAGCTTAGGGCCAACCCATTTATTTGCTCCAGTACAGACACTTTTCGCGCGCGCCAGCCACCAACTCGCTAACCGTGATACACCCGCTTCACGCTGGCTACAACGGGTGCGAGTAAGCTCAGCATCACATCGTTTATTGGGGCCTAATATTCGTGCGGATATTAGTGACAATCTGCAGCAAGCCGCGTTGCAGCAAGCGGCGGTAAAACTGCATTATCATCGCCATCAAGGTGACCATGCTGAGGTGTTTACGGCAACCGTGCTGGGCATGTTCTACCGCGGCGCGGTGGCCTATGCGATTGTCAGACAGCATCATGATCAGCGTTTACGGCAATTACCATTTTCGCGAATCAGTCAGGTTGATTTTATTATCTCTGAAGATCCGCAGGTGGGAAATTTTGACCTCGACCACTACACCAAATCAGGTGCTTTAGCATTTCGTTATGGTGAGCCATTTCGGCTAAAAGCGGTGATTTTTAACTCAGTGCGCCGTGAAATTGAAGATGCACCGCTAGGTGAGCAACAGCTCATTAGTGAAATTGCTGGGCAGCCATATAATCGGTTATTGGAAGTGACGGTGCCCTATACCCTTAATTTAATTCAATGGTTGATGGCGCGCTCGCCCTATATCAAAATTCTCGCCCCTGAAGATTTTCGTCAGCGTTTTCGTGAAGAGCTCAAGCGCGCCTTAGCGAACTTTGATGATGATCAACTGCAAGTGCCGGTGCAGCGCACATTTGGTGGATAACGGGTCAGGTTACTATCGCAACCGTGCCATTGAACGATAGCGGTAAAATAAAAATTTGACGAATGCGGTTTTGCGGTTCATATTTTAGATAAATACGAAATAAGGAACCTCATTATGGCAAACGTAGTGGTTGTCGGCGCTGGTTTAGGTGGTGTATCCGTCGCCTTCGAATTGCGCGAAAAGTTAGCAAAGGCTCACCAAATCAAGGTGATTGGAGAAAGCGCCGAATTTAATTTCGTGCCATCGAATCCCTGGGTGGCGCTTGGTACGCGCACACGTGAACAGGTGGTGATGCCAATCGGCGATTACTTTAGTAAGCGCGGTATTCACTTTTCTGCAGCTGGCGTCAGCGCCATTGACGCTCAGCAAAAAACGCTGACGTTGGGTGATGGCAGCTCACAAAACTACGATTATTTAGTTTTGTGTACTGGCCCTAAGCTAGCCTTTGAGGCGGTTCCTGGCGCCGGCCCAGATGGTTATACGCAGTCAATTTGTACCGTCGATCATGCGGTAACCGCTCATGATGATTTCAAAAAACTGGTCGATAAGCCAGGCCCAGTGGTGATCGGGGCCTTACAGGGCGCCAGTTGCTTTGGTCCAGCTTATGAGTACGTGTTGTCATTAGAGTATGAACTGCGTAAGCGCAAAATTCGCGATCAAGTACCGATTACCTTTGTTACCTCTGAGCCGTATATC
>JALQTK010000004.1 GCA_023260975.1 Pseudidiomarina sp.
TGCCGAAAGGTCAGCGTAATGCCATTAAAGCCAACTTTGAACTGGCACAAAAACTTGAGGCCCCCCTAGCCAAAGGCACCGCTGTTGGCACCGTCTATTTGCAACTCGATGGCAAGGATGTCGCTAGCTTTCCATTAGTGACCCTGCAAGACGTTGCTGAGGGCAGTTGGTGGAAACAATTTACTGATTGGGTGGCCCAACAATTTAGTGATGAGGCATAGCTTTTGTATGCCGATTACGGTGTTTCTAAATGGCCAATGGATAGCCGCAGAGCAAGCCAAAATCTCGGTCTTTGATCGTGGTTTTTTGTTCGCCGACGGTATCTATGAAGTGGTACCGGTCTATCAACAACGACCATTTTTGTTAGTTGAGCATTTAGCTCGTTTGCAGCGTTCGCTGAGTGCGCTGCAAATTAACGCACCAGATAACAGCTTTTGGCAAGCAGTGATCAGCGAATTATTAGAACGTAATGGCTTGGCTGATGCGTTGGTGTATATTCAAGTTACACGCGGTGCCGAAGCCAATCGTTCACATCTGGCCGGCGCTGATCTGCAGCCTACCCTGTTTGCCTCCATATCGCCGCTGCCAGTGCACTGGCACCAACCTAAACCGGTAGCGGTTACCCTGTTTGATGATATTCGCTGGCTACGCTGCGATATTAAAAGCACGAGCCTGCTGGCTAATATCATGCTCAAACAACAAGCCCATCAGGCGGGCTACAGCGAACCATTGCTGCAACGTGATGGTTGGATTACCGAGGGTGCTTCGTGCAATTTCTTTGGCGTCCGGAACGGCATCATTTATACCGCCCCCAAAGATCATTTAATTTTGCCGGGCATTAGCCGCGACCATGTCATTCAGCTGGCTCAGCAACTCGGTCTCGAAGTCCGTGAACAGGCATTTGCAGTGACTGACCTCGCTGAGCTCGATGAGCTATTCCTGACCAGTTCCAGTCGCGAAGTGCAGCCGGTCGGGCGCATTGATGATATGATCATTGCCGACGGTCAGTGCGGGCCCTTAACCGCGCAATTAGTCACGGCATATCATGCCAGTAAACGAACCCTGTGTGAGATTTCCTAATGCAAAAAACCCGCTTTGACGAGTTGGTCGAGTTTCCGTGTGTATTCACCTTTAAAGTGATGGGCTTAGCGGTGCCTAACCTTCCCGACCAAGTAGTGGCGGTGGCTCAGCAACATGCCCCAGGCGACTATTCACCGCAAGTGAAACCAAGCAGTAAAGGCAATTATCATTCGGTATCGATTCAAATTCAGGTGCATAGTCAAAGCCATATCGAGACCTTATACCAAGCCTTAGCGGCCATTGACGACGTGCGTTATGTGCTATGATTTAGTCATCAGGCAGCTTGGCCGGCAGCCCTATGAGCCGGTATGGCAAGCCATGCAGGCTTTTACTGATGAGCGCGATGACACTACTATTGATGAGCTCTGGGTGCTCGAGCATGAACCAGTATTTACCCAGGGCCAAGCCGGTAAAGCTGAACACATTTTGCTTCCCGGTGATATTCCGGTGGTTCAGGTCGACCGCGGCGGACAAGTGACTTATCATGGCCCGGGCCAATTAGTTATTTATTTTTTACTGGATATTCGCCGCCGCAAGCTTGGCGTACGACACCTGGTTACTGCCATTGAGCAAAGTATTATTACCAGCATGGCGCGCTATGCTATCAGCGCAGCAGCTCGCCCTGATGCGCCGGGCGTTTATGTCGATGGTGCTAAACTTTGTTCACTCGGTTTACGTATTCGTAAAGGCTGCTCATTTCACGGTTTAGCGCTTAACGTGAACATGGACCTGAGCCCTTTTTCACGCATCAACCCCTGTGGTTATGCTGATATGAAAATGGTCCAAAGCGCTGATTTAGGAGGGCCACAAACGGTTGCCGAAGCAGCGGCCGTGGTCACTGAAATTTTTGCCCAACAACTTGGTTATCAAGCCATTCAATCAGTCACAGGATCTGCCAACGATTATGTCTAAACCCGTACGAGTTGAACCCGGTGTAAAGCTTCGCGATGCCGATAAAATGGCCTTAATTCCGGTCAAGATAGTTCCTATTGAACGTGAGCAAATGTTGCGTAAACCAGCCTGGTTAAAAGTTAAATTACCGGCTTCAACCCAGCGCATCGACGAAATCAAACAAGCCATGCGTAAGCATGGGCTGCATTCAGTTTGTGAGGAAGCATCATGCCCTAACCTACCTGAATGCTTTAACCACGGTACCGCCACCTTTATGATTTTAGGTGCAATTTGTACCCGTCGTTGTCCATTCTGTGATGTTGCCCATGGTCGCCCACTGCCGGTCGATCCAACCGAGGCGGTCAAGCTCGGCGCGACTATTCGCGATATGAAAGTCAAATACGTAGTGGTGACATCGGTTGACCGTGATGACCTTCGCGATGGTGGTGCTCAGCATTTCGCCGACTGTATTCGCGAGATCCGTGCACAAAGTCCAGGTATTCAAGTCGAAGTGCTAGTGCCCGATTTTCGTGGTCGTATGGAGGTGGCACTGGAAATTCTTAGCGCTGAAGCACCCGATGTCTTCAATCACAATTTAGAAACGGTGCCGCGGCTATACAAAGCCGCACGCCCTGGCGCCAGCTACCAATGGTCGCTAGACCTGTTACAGCGTTATAAAGTGGCACGTGCTGATGTGCGTACCAAATCAGGGCTGATGGTTGGCCTCGGTGAAACCAACGAGGAAATTCTCGAGGTAATGCGCGATTTACGTGCACACCAGGTCGATATGCTCACTATTGGCCAATATTTAGCGCCCAGTCGCCATCATTTACCGGTTACCCGCTATGTAACTCCGGCAGAATTTGATATGTTCCGTGTCGAAGGTGAAAAAATGGGTTTTACCCACATTGCTAGTGGCCCATTGGTGCGGTCGTCTTATCATGCCGACTTACAAGCTGCTGGTGTTGAAGTTAAATAATTCCGAGGTATGACTATGAGTACGCTAATTTGGTGTTTACTAATTGCTGGCTTATTACCGATCGCCGCCAAGGCTCCGGTGGTGTATTTTCAAAACCGCGATAAAGGCTACGATAATCGTCATCCACGCCAACAACAAGCACGACTCACTGGTGCCGGTGCGCGTGCTGTGGCTGGACATTATAATGCCTATGAGGCGTTTCCGTTATTCGCCGCTGCGGTATTGTTAGTCATTGCCACCAACCAAATCACCGAAACCAATATCTGGTTTGCCATTGCCTTTGTGGTATTGCGAGTGATTTTCCACCTGCTCTACATTGCCAACTGGGATAAGTTACGCAGTTTGGCGTGGTTTTTCGCTATTTCATGC
Source organism: Pseudidiomarina sp. (assembly GCA_023260975.1). Lineage (GTDB taxonomy): Bacteria > Pseudomonadota > Gammaproteobacteria > Enterobacterales > Alteromonadaceae > Pseudidiomarina. Next base: position 3,320 of record JALQTK010000004.1, read on the forward strand.
CCGGTGCTGATGATTGCGCAAACCGCTATTTCGCTCAGCGCCTAAGCTGACGCTCAATGAGTTGCAGATAAAGTTCAGGCCAAATCGAAATATCAATATATTGCATGGCGGTCATAGAGGCCACTGGCCGCCATGCAAACTTCCCCGTGCTGATACAACTATCAATTGCGTGTAAACCAACCTGCTCGGCCCGACTGCCCAAGCGCCAGGTATCGGCTTCGATGAGCTGCCCAAGCTGACGCCAGTCGGCCACGGCAAACTGCCACGGTAAGCGATGCCATAGTTGCTGCAGTTCTTTGCTGGTCAGTGTCGCGGTGTCGGTAACCACTACATTGAGCGCTGGGTGGTCATAGTTGCCAGCACAAAAATCAGCGGCAATGCCGTCACTTAGCTGATATTCATCGGCCAAGCCAAGCCAATGCGCTAGCTCGTGGCCGAGCAAATTCAACGAGGCGGTGATGGGCAAATTAATTTGATAGTCACCGACAGCACTAGCAATACCGCCGGTAGCATAGACAATATGGGCTTGTTGCAGTTGCTGCGGCAGCAGTGGCAGATCACACTGCAAGCGTTGACGCTCACCGACTAGCCGACAGGTCACCTGGTTGGCTTGATACAGACGTAGCTGAAAGCATGAGGCAAATGGCGCTAGCGGCTGTCGTGGCCACTCGGCAAAAGCCGCAATCAGCTGTCCCAGCTGGGCTGCCTCAGCGGGCAGCCACAGCTGCGTGGCATCGACACGGTTACATTGTAGTTGTCGCCAACCCTGCAATAGCCGCTGGTCGATCTGCTGCAATGGCTGCGCGATTGGCCACTGCGGCAGCACCTGCCACCAGCCAACCTCACTTGCGGCGATGACACTACTGCTGCTGAGCGCTACGGCTAAGCTGAAGAATCTGCTGACTACGTTCAATTTCCAACTCTGCGTAACGATGCTCTAAGAAGGTAAACACATTGGTGCTAAGTGCTAAGCGAAAATACACCAGCGCCCGTTGGTTGTTACCCTCTAATTGCTTGAGCTTGCCAAGATAAAAATAACTTTCACACAGCCGTTCAGCCATGCTCTCGTCGACATCTAACCGCTGCGCCAAATGCAGCTCAAGAAACTCGCGCTCAGTCACTGCACCGAGCATCAAATCATTTAATACCCAGCCCCAGCTGCCATTGGCGTGCGTCACCCGACGTTGCGCGAGTGCCGCACGAGCGGCACTATCATCATGTTGCTGCTGGGCAAAGAACAGCCACAAACTACGATACGGATCACCCGGGTCAGCACGAAAATGATGCTCCAGATCAGCCATGGCCAGGCTTAGTCGATTATCATAATACGCAGTAATACCGCGATTTAAATGCGCATAGGGATGCTCAGGGTCGAGTTCAAGCGCCGCTTCAAAGGCCTCAAACGCGTAATCGAACTGTTGATTCTTGGTATCATGAATACCCAGATAATTGTAAGCATCGGCGAGGCTTGGATTAAATTCCAGTGCCATATTGAAATCAAATCGGGCCAATATTGCTAAGCCTAAAGCATCATACAAACTGCCACGGCGAAACCAAAATTGTGCCAATTGTTGGTTATCCATCTCGCCGTTCTGATGGTTGCTCAGAACCTCCGTCAACTTGGCGATTTCCAATTGATAGCGCCCATTCATCGGCTGTGGAGTCGCCACCACCAAGTTACGTAAGCTATCATCGGTGCTTTGACGCGGGCCGCTGGCGCAGCCTGACAGCAATGCCAACAGCGCCAGACTGAGTAACCATCGATTCATCTAGATATCCTTATATCATCGTGCTCTGCCACTATCATACCGTAGCTCGGCGCAAAAAAGAAAAGGAGCCAGCGGCTCCTTTTCAATAGTCAGGGTAAACTATTGTGCTGATTGCTTATTCAGCGCTGTCGTCGGCTACCACGTCGCTCGCTTCATCGGCTTCAGTCACAGCGTCCGCAGCAGGCTTATCACTGGCATCTTTCATGCTCAAACGAACTCGACCTTGACGGTCAATTTCAAGCACTTTTACCGCCACCGTGTCGCCTACTTTGATGTATTCGTTCACATCGTTGACACGCTCTTCGGCGATTTGTGAAATATGCACTAAGCCATCTTTACCTGGCAGAATAGTAACGAACGCACCGAAATCAACGATACGAGCAACTTTACCGTGGTAAATACGACCCACTTCAACATCGGCAGTAATCGCTTCAATGCGTGCAATAGCAGCATCAGCAGACGCTTGGTCAGTGGCGGCGATACGTACCGTACCATCATCGTTAATTTCAATGTTGGTATTGGTGCTTTCCGTCAACTCACGGATCACCGCGCCGCCTTTACCAATCACATCACGGATCTTCTCAGGGTTGATCTTAATGGTGTGGTAACGCGGAGCGTAGGCTGACAACTCAGTACGCGCGCCAGTTAAGGCTTCATCCATAACATTGAGGATATGCAAACGAGCCGCTTTGGCTTGCGCTAAGGCAATTTCCATAATCTCGCGAGTGATACCATCAATTTTAATGTCCATTTGTAGCGCCGTAACGCCTTCTTTGCTACCGGCTACTTTAAAGTCCATATCACCTAAGTGATCTTCATCACCTAAGATGTCAGACAATACCACAAACTTGTCACCTTCTTTGACCAAGCCCATGGCGATACCAGCAACCGAGGCTTTCAATGGTACACCGGCATCCATCAACGCTAATGACGCACCACAGACTGAGGCCATTGAGCTTGAGCCATTTGATTCAGTGATTTCAGAAACCACACGAACTGTATACGGGAATTCTTCTTGGCTTGGCATTACTGCTTGCACACCGCGCTTGGCTAAGCGGCCATGGCCGATTTCGCGACGCTTCGGTGAACCAACCATACCGGTCTCACCAACACAGTACGGAGGGAAGTTATAATGCAACATGAAGCGGTTGCTGCTGTTACCAGTCAGGTCGTCCATGGTTTGCGCATCGCGCTCGGTACCTAACGTAGCAGTGACCAGCGCTTGCGTTTCGCCACGAGTAAATACTGCCGAACCATGAGTACGTGGTAATACCCCAGTTGCCATATGCAGCGCTCGCACCATATCTGGATCACGACCGTCGATACGCTTTTCACCATTAGTAATGCGGCTGCGCACTACATGGCTTTCAAGCGAATGGAACAAATCGCCAATTGCTTTCTTATCCAGGCTGTCATCGGCCGCTATTAACTGCTCAGTCACCTGTGCTTTTAAGCTGCTGATTTGCTCATAACGGGCGGCTTTTTCAGTGATGCGATAGGCTTCACCAATACCCGCTTCAGCGAGTTCACGAATTTTCGCTAATAAGCCTTCGTTCTTCGCTGGAGCAACCCAATCCCACTTCGGCTTGGCCGCTTCAGCAGCAAATTCATTAATGCCGTTAATCACCGTCTGCATTGCCTCGTGGCCATAAACCACGGCGCCTAACATGTGATCTTCACTGAGTAATTGCGCTTCTGATTCAACCATCAATACCGCATTGGCAGTACCGGCTACCACCAGGTCCAGCTTCGATACAGCTAATTCGTCGGTGGTTGGGTTTAATACATATTCATCATTGACCACACCAACCCGAGCTGCACCAATTGGGCCAGCAAATGGCACGCCAGAAATGGCAAGTGCTGCTGAAGTACCAATTAACGAGACAATGTCAGGGTTGATTTGTGGATTCACCGAGATCACTGTGGCAATCACTTGCACTTCGTTATTAAAACCTTCTGGGAACAACGGCCGGATTGGGCGGTCGATCAAGCGTGAGGTTAAGGTTTCGTTTTCTGACGGGCGCCCTTCACGTTTGAAGAAGCCACCTGGAATTTTACCAACCGCGTAAGTACGCTCTTGATAATTGACGGTTAAAGGGAAGAAATCTTGGCCTTCTTTGGCTTCTTTTTTAGCCACTACCGTGACTAATACCGTGGTGTCATCCATGCTCACCAGCACTGCTGCAGTTGCTTGGCGCGCCATCGCACCAGTTTCTAAGGTTACGGTATGACGACCGTATTGGAACTTTTTAGTAATTGGATTCACGTTTTATTTTCCTTCACTCTTCTCTAGTGCTTGTGTTTTCTTACTTGCTTGATTGTTTACTATTTAAATTCAGCTTTCTGTTTCAAATTTCATGCTTAAAATAACAAAAAAGGGGCCTGTTGGCCCCTTTTTTAGAACACTGACTAGCGGCGTAAACCTAAACGCTCAAGCAGCGTGAAATAACGCTGGCTATCTTTACGTTTGAGGTAATCCAGCAATTTACGACGCTGGCTAACCATCCGCAATAGACCACGACGTGAGTGGTGATCTTTCTTATGCTCTTTAAAGTGACCTTGCAAGGCATCGATGTTTGCGCTCAACAGTGCAACTTGCACTTCTGGTGAGCCGGTATCGCCTTCGCTTTGGGCAAAATTCTTAACAACTTCAGCTTTCTGTGCTGCTGTTAGTGACATAACTTACTCCAAAAATTACTGCGCTTTTAATATGTCAGTGCCAATCACTAATTCAGCACCAACGGATAAGGCGTGCATTATACGCACATCAGTGGCTTTGTGCAATGCTCGAAACATCATTCATGACCCGTTTCGGCAGCAATTGTTGGCCATCAACCAGGGCCACCCCAAGTAACGCCTGATCGACTTCACGGCGTACCCGCAGCATGGTTGCAGCAGGCCACTGCGCGGCACCAAGATGAATCGGCATACCTTGCATAAACTGCTGCGCTGACTGAGCAGGTAAAGCGATTTCCGGCAACTGCTGTACCACCGCATCGTTACTCGCTAACAAGCCATCCAAGGCGGCATAGTCACCCTGCTCAGGTTGGCATTGTGCTGCGGCAGCGGCCACTTGCTCCAGCGTCAACAGCGGCGCTGCAACTCCCTCAATCCAGCTGCGCCGCAATTCGACGACATGAGCGCCACAGCCGAGCTGTTCACCGATATCATCAACCAGCGTGCGAATGTAAGTGCCTTTGGAACAGGTCACATCAAGCGTCACACGGCTGCCGTCAAAACTCACTAGTTTGATATCGCGAATAACAATAGCGCGGGTTTTTACCGGCACCTCAATACCCAAACGGGCATAATAGTAAAGCGGCTTACCCTCGTATTTCAGCGCTGAATAAATCGACGGTGACTGCTGTTGGGCGCCGATAAATTGGCTCACCACCTGCTGCAGCTGGGCCGCGCTGACAGCAACATCGCGCTGTGCTACCACTTCACCTTCGGCATCTGAGGTGGTGGTCCGAATGCCAAGCTGGGCTATCACCTCATAGCGTTTATCCGCTTCTAAACAGAAATGGCTCAGTTTGGTTGCCTCACCAAAACATAACGGTAACCAGCCTGTTGCCAGTGGGTCGAGTGCGCCAGTATGACCGCCTTTATTGGCATTAAAAAAACGCCGCACTTGTTGCAAGGCGGCGTTTGAGCTGAGATGTTTGGGTTTATCTAATAGGATCACACCATTGACGTTGCGCCCTGACTTACGACGCCCCATTACTGCTCTCCTGATTGATCCTTCAATTGGTCATTACGAATCGCTTCGTCGACCAATCGCGACATACGGATGCCCTCATTCAGTGACGGGTCATGCATAAATCGGAGTTCTGGCATGATCCGCGCGCGCACGCGCTTACCCATCAATGAACGAATAAAACCAGCAGCATCGTTGAGCACCTTCAGACTTTGCTTGAGCTTGTCTGGGTCGTCCTCAAAAAATGTCACAAACACTTTGGCATAAGCCAGATCACGTGATACCTCAATGGCTGATACGGTGGCCATAGACAAGCGCGGATCTTTGATCTCGCGCTGAATGATCATGGCTATTTCACGTTGATACTGCTCGCCGACCCGGTCGGTACGGCTGTAATCTTTTGCCATAAGGGCTTATAAACTCCGTTCCACTTGAATGGTTTCAAACACTTCGATTTGGTCACCAACGCGGACATCATTGTAGTTCTTCACGCCGATACCACACTCCATGCCGTTACGCACTTCGTTGACATCGTCTTTGAAGCGCCGCAATGATTCCAGCTCGCCCTCGTAGATCACCACGTTATCACGCAATACCCGAATTGGTGCTGAGCGTTTAACCATACCTTCAGTGACCATACAACCTGCAATGGCGCCAATTTTCGGTGATTTGAATACGTCACGTACTTCAGCTAAACCAATGATTTGCTGCTTGAACTCCGGCGCTAGCATACCCGTCATGGCTAATTTAACTTCATCTAACAATTCATAGATGATGCTGTAGTAACGCAAATCGACCGCGTCTTGCTCCATCAAACGCTTGGCGGTGGCATCAGCACGAACGTTGAAACCAATCACAATAGCATTTGAGGCACTAGCCAACGACGCATCGGTTTCAGTAATACCACCCACGCCGCTACCAATAATATTGACCTTAACCTCGTTGGTAGAAAGCTTCTGCAACGAATCAGCTATGGCTTCAAGTGAACCTTGCACGTCCGATTTCAAGACAATATTCAATTCTTGAACAGCACCCTCTTCCATGTTGGCAAACATGTTTTCCAGCTTGGCTTTCTGCTGCTTCGCCAGTTTTACTTCACGGTATTTGCCTTGACGGTAGTTGGCAACTTCACGGGCTTTACGCTCGTCTTTTACTACGGTTGCTTCATCACCAGCTTGCGGCACCCCTGACAAACCTAAAATCTCTACCGGGATTGACGGGCCAGCCTCGCTAATGCTGCGACCTAACTCATCACGCATAGCGCGCACACGACCATATTCCAAGCCACAGAGGACGATATCGCCTTGCCGTAAGGTACCTTCTTGCACCAAGATTGATGCCACTGGACCGCGACCTTTGTCTAACCGTGACTCGATCACGATACCGTGGCCCATGCCATCAGCAACCGCTTTCAAATCCAATACTTCAGCTTGCAGCAAAATAGATTCAAGCAAGCTATCAATACCCTCACCGGATTTCGCTGATACCGGCACAAACATCACTTCGCCACCCCAATCCTCCGGAATAACATCGCGCTGCGCTAGCTCGTTCTTAACCCGATCAGGATCGGCTTCTGGCTTATCCATTTTAGTGATAGCAACCACAATCGGCACTTTGGCCGCTTTGGCATGCTGAATCGCTTCTAACGTTTGCGGCATCACCCCATCGTCAGCAGCCACCACCAAGATAACAATATCGGTGGCGCTCGCACCACGCGCACGCATTGAGGTAAATGCAGCGTGACCTGGGGTATCCAGGAAGGTCACCATACCACGCGGGGTTTCCACGTGATAAGCACCAATATGCTGGGTAATACCACCGGCTTCACCAGCCGCTACTTTGGCTTTGCGAATATAATCAAGTAACGAGGTTTTACCATGGTCAACGTGACCCATAACCGTCACTACCGGCGCCCGCGGTACTGGTTGACCGGCACTCTCGCCATCACGGTCAGCTAAAACCGCTTGCTCAAGCGCGTTGTCGCTCACCAACAGCACTTTGTGGCCCATTTCTTCGACCACTAAACTGGCAGTTTCTTGATCCAAAACCTGGTTAATCGTGACCATTTCGCCCATTTTCATCATGGTTTTGATCACTTCACTGGCTTTCACCGCCATGCGGTTGGCCAATTCACCAACGGTAATGGTCTCACCTAATTTTACTTCGCGTTCTACTGGCATAGCTGGCTTATTGAAACCTTGATGGAGCGTTGAGCGTTTGGCGCCTTTACGGCGTTTTTCGCGGCGTGAACTATCGTCACGGTCATCATCGTAGCCACTACGGCGTTTCACCGCGGCACCTTTACGACGGGCGCTACGACGCTCTTCATCGACGTCTTGCTCATCTTCGGCAACCCGTGCGGTGGCCGAGGTAGTGAAATGCACGTCTTCTTGCTCAGCCTTCTTACGTTTAGCCTCTTCTTCTTGCCAACGCGCTGAGTTTTCTTCCGCTAAGCGCCGCGCTTCTTCGGCTTGCAATGCGGCTTCGGCTTCAGCTTTTTTACGTGCTTCCTCTTCCTGAGCTTTACGTAAACGGTCTGCTTCAGCTTTTAATTCATCGGCTTTTTGACGCTCTTCCGGCGTCATTGCGGCACGTTTTTCTGCCTCTGCCTTGGCTCTCGCTTTATCTTTTTCGCGACGTGCCAGTTCTGCTGCAGCGCGCTCGTCAGCGGCTTTCTTATCAGCAGCCTGCTTCGCTAACGCCGCAGCTTTCGCTTCGGCTTCACGTTTGGCTGCTTCTGCCGCAGCCTGTTCTGCCTCGGCACGCTCTTGTTCGGCGCGTTGCTGCTCTTCAACTTCAGAACGTTTCACGTAAGTGCGGGTTTTACGCACTTCAACTTGCACTGATTTAGAACGACCAGGACCACCACCAATACTCAGGGTAGTTTTTTCCTTACGTTTCAGCGTCATTTTTTTCGGCTCAGCCGTGCCGGTGCCGCCATGTTGTTTGTTCAAATGCTTGAGCAGTGCCTGCTTCTCGTCTTCGCTGACGTTATCACCTGCCTGTTTGGTCAGGCCGGCTTCGGCAAACTGCTGGATTAAACGTTCAACTGTCGTACCCACATCTTGGGCTAGCTTATCTAGCGTTACTACATCCATAGTCTGTTGTACCCCCGTTGAGCCTATGCTTCGTCACCGAACCAGCAGATATTACGCGCTTGCATAATCAGCTCACCGGCTCGTTCTTCATCTAATTCTTCAATATCGGCGAGATCATCAATACCCTGCTCAGCTAAGTGCTCGAGGGTAATCACACCATGACTTGCTAGCACATAGGCCAAATGGCGATCGAGTCCCTCAAGGTCTAATAAACTTTGATCTGGCTCTGCTGCTAAACTTTCTTCGTTCGCTAATGCCCGCGTGGTTAATACCGCTTTGGCGCGATTACGCAGTTCTTCGACGATGTCCTCGTCCATACCATCGATCGCAAGCAACTCGTCCATTGGCACATAAGCTATTTCTTCAAGTGATGAGAAGCCTTCTTCCACCAGCACGCCGGCAAAATCTTCATCGATATCTAAGTTGGCCGTGAACAAGTCGAGTACGCGTTGCGTTTCTGCTTGATTCTTCTCAGTAAATTCAGTCACTGACATGACATTGAGCTTCCAACCAGTCAATTGGCTGGCTAAACGCACGTTTTGTCCGGCTTTACCGATTGCCTGCGCTAAATTCCCTTCATCGACCGCCACTTCCATGGTGTGTGACTCTTCGTCAACAACAATCGATGCAACTTCAGCAGGCGACATAGCATTGATGACGAATTGTGCTGGGTTATCATCCCATAACACAATATCAACCCGCTCACCGCCCAACTCACCGGATACTGCCTGTACCCGTGCACCACGCATACCAACGCAGGCACCAACTGGGTCAATCCGACGATCGTTACTCTTCACCGCAATTTTAGCTCGTGAACCAGGATCGCGCGCGGCGCCGCGAATTTCGATCATTTCTTCGCCAATTTCTGGCACTTCAATGCGGAATAACTCCACCAAGAAATTCGGGTTGGTACGGCTGACAAATAACTGCGCACCGCGTGCTTCTGGGCGCACGTCATACAACAAGCCACGCACACGGTCACCGACGCGGACTGATTCGCGCGGCAGCATTTCTTCACGATAAATAATCGCTTCGGCATTGTTGCCTAAATCTAGGATCACGTGTTCGCGGTTGGCACGTTTTACAATACCGCTGACCAGCTCACCGACTTGGTCTTTATATTCATCAACGATTTTAGCGCGTTCTGCTTCGCGTACTTTCTGCACAATCACCTGTTTGGCGGTTTGCGTGGTGATGCGATCAAATTCAATCGAATCGATCTGCTCTTCAACATAATCACCTTCAACCACCGCCGCATCTTCATACTGTGCGGCCGCCAAGCTAATTTCGCGATAGGGGTTTTCTAACGGCTGCTGGCTATCATCCACCACCAACCAACGGCGATAGGTATCAAACTCACCGGTTTGGCGGTTAATGGCCACGCGCACCTCAATGTCACCGTCGTATTTTTTCTTGGTGGCATGCGCAAGTGCTGACTCTAAAGCCTCAAAAATGGCTTGTTTCGGCACATCTTTTTCGTTTGAAACTGCTTCAACTACTAATAAAATTTCTTTTGCCATGGTCCTGCCTCGCCTGCGCGGTCCTTAGTTAAACTGAGGAATTAAATGAGCTTTTTTAATAGCAGCATACTTCACCGAGAAGTTTTCGCTATCGATGATAAAATCAATCTGGTCGCCATTGACTGCTGCAATGACCCCTTTAAATTTACGTTTACCCTGTTGCGTAACAGTCAGCTCGACCGCTGCCTGTTCGCCAACATAGTCAGTAAACTGCTCGGCACTAAAAAATGGACGTTCCATTCCTGGTGACGATACTTCTAAAAAATATTCGGCTTGAATGGGATCTTCCACATCCAATAGTGCACTGACCTGATGGCTCACTTGTGCGCAATGGTCGACTGAGATGCCCTCAGCATGATCAATATACACGCGCAAGGTTGAATGCTTGCCGGCGCGAACGAACTCAACGCCCCATAACGAAAAACCCAGCGCTTCTACAGCGGGGGCTAACATTGCCGCTAAGCGGTCTTCCATACGTGCCACGTGCCAACTCCTAAAAACAAAAAAAGGGCGTTATCGCCCAGTGTTTTGACTGCCAAATCGCTTACGCGCTGCAGCAAAGGTCAGATAATAAAAAGCCCCGAACTGCGGCGGGGCTTAAACAACACTGGACCCTTTGTCTTACTAATGGTTGCGGGGGCAGGATTTGAACCTACGACCTTCGGGTTATGAGCCCGACGAGCTACCAGACTGCTCCACCCCGCGTCCGAAAACGTCCCGTATTATACGATTTTCCTTGCGGAAAGCAACCTTAACGGCTGCAAATTTGGTGCCGAAGATGGGACTCGAACCCATACACCCGAAGGCACTACCCCCTCAAGATAGCGTGTCTACCAATTCCACCACTTCGGCAAAGCTTATCAGCAACGTCGGCTTAATTTCCGCCTGGTACGTCGCTATTATTCTGTTCTACTGGCACTTCTTGTTCAGTGCTTTCGCTCATCGGCACTTCGATGGTCTCGAAGTTGCTCTTGGTATCACTGCGACCTGAAGCTAAATTTCCCAGTACTAAACTAAGGACAAAAAATAGTACCGCTAAAATGGCAGTAGTACGGGTCAAGAAGCTACCTGAACCACTTGAACCAAACACGGTATTTGCCGAACCAGCACCAAATGAGGCGCCCATATCAGCACCTTTGCCTTGCTGGATCATCACAAAACCGATCAAAATCAGCGCAACGATTAAATAAACCACTAATAAAAATTCATACATAGTTATCTGCTCCGTGCTTGTGCCGCTGCGCAAATTGCCAGAAATTCTTCAACCTGCAAACTTGCACCACCGATCAAACCACCGTCAATATCTACTTCGGCAAACAGTGCCGTTGCATTATCAGCCTTCACGCTACCACCGTACAAAATTTGTACTGCAGCGCCTGAAACGCCCCATTTATTCGTTAACCAGTTGCGGATAAAGGCATGCACCTGTTGCGCTTGCGCAGGCTCTGCAGTTAACCCCGTACCAATGGCCCAAACCGGCTCATAGGCAATCACCAAGCGGCTTAACTGCGCACTCGTGAGCGCCGCTAAAGCGCTACTTAATTGCGCCTCAATGACCGTCATAGTTTGCTGTTGCGCACGCTGCTCAGCGCTTTCACCAACACACAATACCAACTTCACGGGTTGCTCAGTGTACGCCATGACCTGCTGTACTTTGGCCGCTACCCGAGCAGCGCTGTCAGCATACCACTGACGCCGTTCAGAATGCCCTACTAACACGTACTCAGCGCCAGCCTCAGCGACCAATTGCAGGCTATGTTCACCGGTGTGAGCACCATCAGCATGCTCGTTAATATCTTGTACACCTGCAGCAACTGCTAGGGCGCTGGTCGCTTGACACCAACTGGTCAACAATACCGCCGGTGGACAAACCACTACAGTGACCTGTTTAAGTAGCTCCGGCTGGGCTGCTAAAGCAGCTGCCATGCTGGCTACTAACGGCTGACTACCGTTCATTTTCCAGTTACCAATCACCAGCGCTTGCCGTTGCATGTTGCCTCTTCTGTATCCGCAGTTGAGAGCGGCGAGATATTACATAACCTCGTCGCAACTTACAAGTAAGGAATCAGCCGCAAGGCACCATTCGCTTACTATTTAATCAGCCGAAACGTCGCTGTTAACTCGCCGCTTCCACTTCGCTGGCAATTTCCTCAGCAAAACGCCGCACGCGTTTCGCATCAGCGCCCTCGACCATCACTCGAATCAATGGCTCGGTGCCCGATTTGCGCAACAATACCCGGCCATTTTTACCCAATGCTTGCTCCACTTCCGCCACCACCGCCTGTACATTTTCAGCGCAAAGCGGATCGCTATCAGCTTGAAAGCGAACATTCACCAAGGCTTGCGGGTACTTATCAAAGCCCACTAGCAACTGGTCTAAGTCCTTGCCAGCGCGCTGCATTGCCGTCAGCACTTGCAAGCCGGCAATAATACCATCACCGGTACTATGATACTGACGATTAATAATATGACCGGAATTTTCGCCGCCCAACCGCCAGTCGCGCTTAACCAGCTCTTCCATCACATAGCGGTCGCCAACTTTAGCCCGCACAAACGGAATTCGGCGATCAGCAAAATATTTTTCCAGCGCAAAGTTACTCATTAAGGTGCCGACCACACCACCTTGCAGCAAGCCATCCTGCTGCGCAGCACGGGCCAAAATAAACACCACATCATCGCCATCAACAATTCGCCCGCTGGCGGTCACCAGCATGATCCGATCGCCATCGCCATCGAGCGCAAAACCGAGGTCAGCGCCGACTTCGCGGACTTTGTCACGCAACGCATCTAAGTGGGTCGCACCGCATTTTTCATTGATATTGACGCCATTTGGCTCGGTGCCAATTTCCCAAATATCGGCGCCCAATTCGCGTAATACATCGGGGGCAATGTGATAAGTCGCACCGTGGGCACAATCAACCACAATTTTCAGCCCTTTAAGCGATAAATCGCTGGGGAATACGCTCTTACAAAATTCAATATAGCGGCCGGCGGCGTCATGAATACGACTCGCCCGGCCCATGTGTTCGGATGGCACACAACGAATCGGCTGGTCTAATAAGCGTTCAATCTCTGTTTCAACGGCGTCGGCTAATTTACTGCCTTGGTCGGAGAAAAATTTAATCCCGTTATCGTAAAACGGATTGTGCGATGCGCTGATCACCACCCCTGCCGCAGCACGAAAATTTCGCGTTAAATAAGCTACCGCCGGAGTCGGCATCGGGCCTAAAAACTCGACACTGACACCGGCTGATAATAACCCGGCTTCAAGCGCTGATTCCAACATGTAGCCTGACAAGCGGGTATCTTTGCCAACCAACACGCGGGTATTACCGCTCGCCGACAACACCGTGCCGGCGGCCCAGCCCAATTTGACCGCAAAATCAGGAGTGATTGGAAAATCACCCACCCGACCACGCACGCCATCGGTACCAAAATATTTACGTTCGCTCAATCGTTCTCTCCCGTCATAGTTGCCGCCATAGTTGCGTTTACAATCCGCATTGCGTCAACTGTCTCCCTGACATCATGTACTCGAATAATTTGCGCACCTTTGAGTGCCGCAATAGTTGCTGCTGCAAGACTTGCCGCTAAGCGCTCGTTCACAGGGCGATTGACCACACTGCCGAGCATGGACTTTCGTGATACCCCAATCAGCAACGGTACGCCTAACTGCTGTAATTTCTCAAGCTGCTGCAGTAGCTGATAATTATGCCCCAGCGACTTACCAAAACCAAAGCCTGGATCAACAAAAATACGTTGCCGTGCAATGCCAGCTTGCACGCAGGCCTGTATGCGCTCGGCCAAAAATTGCTGTACCTCAGTCACCACCTGCTGATACTGCGGTTGTTGTTGCATAGTGCCTGGCTCTCCAGCCATATGCATCAGGCACAGCTGAAGCTGCTGATGCTCAGCGACCGCAGCGAGCGCACCGGGCTCACGTAACGCCCTGACATCATTAATCATCGTCACGCCAAGCTTAATCGCCTCGCGCATCACCGCTGCCTTCGAGGTATCCACCGACAATGCCACCGGGCTCTCTTGAGCAATCCATTCAAGCACTGGCAACACCCGGTCTAACTCTTCCTGCTCACTGACCGGTGTTGCACCCGGACGGGTTGATTCACCACCGACATCGATATAACTGGCACCATCAGCGACCATTTGCAGCGCTTGACGCAGCGCCTGATCGCGACCACTAAAATGGCCGCCATCAGAAAATGAGTCGGGGGTAACGTTGAGAATCCCCATCACCTGAATCATGCTTCGGTCCTTACCTATAGGTAAACAAAAACCCCGCAGAACGCGGGGCTTTAAAGTCTAGCTTGCCGGAGCGTCACCGGGCTTGCCGGTTGCGAGCGGGCGCTGTTCTCGATCAGCTGAGGCGCCTGACTTACCGCTGCCGTTACTGTCCGAGGTTTGCCAATCACGCGGTTCACGCACTGGCCGACGATTCATCAAATCATCAATCTGGTCAGCATCAATGGTTTCATACTTCATCAATGCATCTTTCATGGCGTGCAAAATATCGAGGTTAGCCTCAATGATCGTCTTAGCACGATCATAGTTGCGATCGATAAACAACTTCACCTCGTTATCAATTGCTCGCGCGGTATCATCAGACATTTGCTTATGTTGGGTGACTGAACGGCCAAGGAATACTTCACCTTCATCATCGGCATACAATAACGGCCCTAACTTCTCTGATAAGCCCCACTGTGTCACCATTTTTTTGGCAATCATAGTGGCCCGCTCAATGTCATTAGAAGCACCCGTAGTAACCTTTTCAAAGCCATAAATAACTTGCTCGGCAATACGACCACCAAACAGGCTAGAAATCATACTCTCAAGATATTGTTTGCTGTGACTAACTCGATCTTGCGTCGGTAAGTACATGGTGACGCCGAGCGCACGCCCGCGTGGAATGATCGAGACTTTGTAGACCGGATCATGCTCAGGTACTAAGCGGCCAACAATGGCATGGCCAGCCTCGTGATAAGCCGTCATGGTTTTCTCTTCTTCAGTCATCACCATAGACCGACGTTCAGAGCCCATCATGATCTTGTCTTTGGCTTTTTCGAACTCTTCCATCGCCACGACACGCTTATTATTGCGTGCAGCAAACAACGCTGCTTCATTGACTAGGTTAGCCAAATCTGCACCTGAGAAGCCTGGCGTACCACGGGCAATCACCGCAGCATCAACGTCGTCGCCAAGTGGCACTTTACGCATATGAACTTTCAGAATTTGTTCGCGACCACGTACATCCGGCAAGCCCACAGTGACCTGACGATCAAACCGGCCCGGACGTAACAATGCCGGGTCGAGTACATCAGGGCGGTTGGTGGCGGCAATCACGATAATACCCTCGTGACCTTCAAAACCGTCCATTTCAACCAACATTTGATTCAAGGTTTGCTCACGCTCATCGTGACCACCACCTAAGCCGGCGCCACGCTGGCGGCCAACGGCATCGATCTCATCGATAAAAATAATACAAGGTGCAGATTTTTTCGCTTGCTCAAACATGTCGCGCACCCGTGAGGCACCAACACCAACGAACATCTCAACGAAATCAGAACCAGAAATAGAGAAAAACGGCACCCGCGCTTCACCGGCAATGGCTTTTGCCAGCAACGTTTTACCGGTGCCTGGCGGGCCCACCATCAACACCCCTTTGGGGATTTTACCGCCTAAACGCTGGAATTTGGTCGGGTCACGTAAGTACTCAACCAACTCAGAAACCTCTTCTTTGGCTTCATCACAGCCGGCCACATCGGCAAAGGTGGTTTTAATTTGATCTTCACCCATCAGCCGCGCTTTGCTTTTACCAAACGACATGGCACCACGGCCACCGCCACCTTGCATTTGCCGCATGAAGAATACCCACACGCCAATCAGCAACAACATGGGGAACCAAGAAATCAGAATTTGGAACAACATACTTGGTTCTTCCGGCAATTTACCGTTTACCTCAACGTTGTTGCTAATCAGGTCATCCAATAATTTCGGGTCATGCTGGGTTGGTATCACGGTCTTGACGCTATCGCCGCTGCGGGTTTGCGCGGTGATCACCCGACCATCAATATCAGCTTGGCGAATCGAACCATTATTCACCGAGTTAATAAACTGGCTGTATGGGACATTATTAGCGTTACTGGTGTTCGGATTCAGACCATTGAATACCGTCATCAGCACCACTGCGATAACGAGCCAAAGGATAAGATTTTTTGCCATGTCGCTCAAAGCTGACTACCTCTTAATAAATGCTTGTAACAAGCGTACTACAATTTATATCCAGTCGCCACCAAATAGACCTCGCGCGAACGCGCCCGAGACGATTCTGGCTTGCGTGTTTTAACCGTGGTGAAAGCCGCTCGAACCGCTTTCAAAAATTCCTCAAAACCCTGCCCATGAAACACTTTGACCACAAAACTACCACCCGGTTTCAACACCTGATGGCACATCTCTAAAGCCAATTCAATCAGGTACATAGCCCGCGGTTGATCAACGTTATCGTTACCACTCATATTCGGTGCCATATCGGATAACACTATATCTACGGTGTTACCACCAATTCGGCTCAATAAGGTTTGTAAAACGGCTTCATCGCGGAAGTCGCCTTCAAGAAAATCGACCCCAGCGATTGGGTCCATCGGTAAAATATCGCACGCGATAACGCGGCAATTGCCGTGTAAATGGTCCACCACAAACTGCGACCAGCCGCCCGGGGCAGCGCCTAAATCGACCACTGTCATACCGGGTCGTAAGAGCTTATCGCGTTGTTGAATTTCATCGAGTTTGAACACCGCGCGAGAGCGCAAACCCTTCTTTTGTGCCTGTTGCACAAAATGGTCGCTAAAGTGCTCTTGCAACCAGCGCGTGCTGCTGGCTGAACGTTTTTTTGCCATTGTATCCTACCAAACTAGCGTCTACCCATGATATGGCGGTAGAATAGCCAAAATTCAAGTCATCAGTGGGATATTATTACATGGCAACCGCCACAAGCTTAAGCAATAAACAAAAACAATACCTAAAAGGTCTTGCACACAGCCTTAAACCGGTGGTGCTGCTCGGTGCTAACGGCCTGACCGAGGGCGTTATGGCAGAAATTGAGTTGGCACTCGATCACCATGAGTTAATCAAAGTGAAAGTGCCAGAAGAAGATCGCGACTTGCGTGAATTGATTTATACCACCATTGTCAGTCAAAGCGGCGCACAGCGGGTGCAAGTGATTGGTAAAATGCTGATTCTCTATAAACCCAGCCAAGCTGCTAAAATCACCCTACCGCGCAACTGAAAAGCGTTACCAGCTTACGCCACCAGGCAACTAATTACTTTGGTGGCGTAAGGCTTTGGCAACCTGCCGCAACGCATAGCTGAGGCTGACCATTTCATCGCGTTGGCCCAAATAGGTCTCAATCAATAGCTCCTTCTCACTTGCTGAACATTCAATACCTAATTCACCAAGCACCGCGTCAATGCGTGTCATTGCCTTTATGGTCAGCTGAATACCACTTAAATCACTGTGGTCCTCATTGATACCAAGTACCTGTGATTCCACTAAACCAGTCGGATACGTTAATAACCGATTTGGCGCATAAAAACTGTCCAGCGAGGTGCCATGCTCTAACAGCGCCTCGACCAAAATAGTGGTATTGATGCGTCGACGCCGCAACCAGTTGCTATAGGTTGAGTGCGGAATACCAAAATGAGCGAGCACTTTACTGTTGCGTGTTTCACCACTAATTGCCCGCAGCCGTGCCATACAGGTATGAAAATCAAGTAATTCTGTTTTGCTTTCAGCAGCCATCGGTGTAGTATTTAGAACACTGTCAGTTGATGCATTTTTTTGTTTTTTTGTGTCAGTTGACATAGTAACGCTCATTTGAGTTGCTTGTGACTTAAGTGTGATCTCAATTATGAATTTATAAACCAGTCAGCACAATACCTATGGATAGTGAACAAATTAAAAAGGATTTAGCGGCGCGAGGCTTTGATTTTTCTATGCTCGCGGCGGCCATCGATAAAAGTCCATCATTAGTGTCAAAGGTTGCCGCGCGCAAAGCTACCTCACGCTTTGTGGCTGCCGCCATCGCCAAAGCATTGGAAAAACCAATCAGCGAGGTGTTCCCGGATATTGATGTGTACCGAACTGAAGTGATTAGTGACGAACAGCGCAAACAAAAACAGCGCGAACTGGTCGCGCTGTTGAATAAGTAGCGGGCGTTTGTTGATTAGCGGTATTCAACCTTGATAACTTCGTATTCCACTTCCCCAGTGGGAGTGGTTACGCGAGCGCTATCATCAACCATCTTGCCGATTAATGCGCGCGCCAACGGTGAGTTGACTGAAATCAGCTGCTGCTTAATGTCCGCCTCGTCGTCACCGACAATGCGATAGCTGACTTCTTTGTCAGTACTGGTATTGTACAAGGTCACCGTAGCACCAAAGATAACCTTACCTTGATTCGGGATCTTGGTGATATCAATAACTTGTGCAGCACCGAGCTTGGCTTCAATTTCTTGAATACGGCCCTCACAAAAGCCCTGCTGTTCACGGGCAGCATGATACTCGGCATTTTCTTTAAGATCGCCATGCTCACGGGCTTCAGCAATAGCCTGAATAATACGCGGCCGATCTTCAGTTTTCAGCCGCTGTAACTCGTCGCGAAGGCGCTCGGCGCCCTGAACCGTCATTGGGATCAAATTCATGCCAATAAAACCCTTTCATGCAATGATTGAAGTGAATTCACCACCGCTCGGTCATCTGCTTTGTTGGCACTAATGGTGGCAAACGCAGCGTTCAAGGTCGTGGTATAAATCACTTTGTTTAATAACGCCTCACGACGAATATAAACTGAATCGGTAATGGCTTCGCGGCCTTCTACCGTATTAATAATGTAACTGTACTCGCCGTTCTTAATCGCATCAACAATATTTGGTCGACCTTCCTGCAGCTTATTCACCACCGAACAGGCAATTTTCAAGCTGTTCAAATAGTTCGCAGTGCCACCGGTGGCCTCTAGGGTGAAACCAATATCTAAGAGACCTTGCGCCAGTTCAGCCAAGCGATGCTTATCGCCATCACGTACTGATAATAGTGCTTTACCCGCTTTCGCCAGCGCTACACCAGCGCCCAAGTTAGCTTTGGCATACGCTTCAGCAAAATCCTCGCCAACCCCCATCACCTCGCCGGTAGAACGCATTTCCGGCCCACGAATCGGGTCGACACCTTGGAACTTAGCAAACGGAATGACCACTTCTTTGACTGAGAAATACGGTGGAATCACCTCTTTGGTGAAGCCCTGCTGAGCCAGGCTCTGCCCCACCATCACCCGTGCAGCAATCTTCGCCAGCGGCAGACCAGTGGCTTTGGAAACAAACGGTACGGTGCGCGCGGCACGCGGGTTCACCTCAATCAAGTAGATATCATTACCTTGAATAGCGAACTGCGCATTCATCAAACCATTCACGCCCAATTCAAAAGCTAACTTACGCATCTGTTCACGCAGCTGGTCTTGAATATCGGCACTAAGCGAATACGGTGGCAGCGAACAGGCCGAGTCACCTGAGTGCACGCCAGCTTGCTCAATATGCTGCATGATGCCGCCAATCAGCACGTCTTCACCGTCACAGATAGCATCCACATCCACTTCAATAGCATTGTCCAAGAAACGGTCTAACAATACCGGCGCGGAATTCGATACTTTCACCGCGTCATTCAGGTAGCGCCGCAGATCGTGTTCATCGTAAACGATTTCCATGGCACGACCACCCAATACATACGACGGCCGCACCACCAGCGGGTAGCCAATTCGAGCTGCCTCAATAATGGCTTGCTCGACTTGGGTCACGGTGGCGTTTTCCGGCTGTTTCAGGCCAAGCCGACGGACCGCTAATTGGAACCGCTCGCGATCTTCAGAGCGATCAATGGCTTCCGGCGAGGTACCAATAATTGGCACGCCATTCGCCTCCAAATCGCGTGCTAATTTCAACGGCGTTTGCCCACCGTACTGCACAATCACCCCGAGCGGTTGCTCAACACGGACAATCTCTAACACGTCTTCAAGCGTAATTGGCTCGAAATACAAGCGATCCGAGGTGTCGTAATCGGTTGACACCGTTTCTGGATTACAGTTGACCATAATGGTTTCGTAGCCATCTTCACGCAAAGCAAGCGCCGCATGCACACAACAGTAGTCGAACTCGATACCCTGACCGATACGGTTCGGACCGCCACCAATGACCATGATTTTCTTATTGGTAGTCGGCGCGGCTTCACATTCTTCATCGTAGCAGGAGTACATGTAAGCGGTATCTGAGGCAAATTCGGCGGCACAGGTATCGACCCGTTTGTACACCGGTAACACCCCGAGATCATGGCGGCGACGACGCACCTCAGCTTCAGCAACCGACAATAAGTCAGCAATACGTTTGTCGGCAAAGCCCTTGCGTTTGAGCAAGCGCATCACCCGCGCATCGAGGCCAGCCATACCTATTTGCACAACTTCGGCTTCAATGCTGACTAATTCTTCAATTTGTACTAAGTACCACGGGTCAACATGGCTCAGTTCATGCACCTCGGCGACACTCATACCGAGTCGGAAAGCATCAGCGATATAGAAAATTCGTTCAGCGCCTGGCTCTTTTAACTCGCGAATAACTTTGGTTTTGGCCTGCGGGTCTTTGCTATCGACCATCGGGTCAAAACCCGATACCCCAATTTCTAGACCACGCAATGCTTTTTGCAATGATTCTTGCTGGTTACGACCAATTGCCATGACCTCGCCAACCGACTTCATTTGGGTGGTTAAACGATCATTGGAACCTGGGAATTTTTCGAAGTTGAAGCGTGGGATCTTAGTCACCACATAGTCGAGCGACGGCTCAAACGAGGCTGGGGTTTTACCACCGGTAATTTCGTTCTCTAGCTCGTCGAGGGTATAACCAACCGCTAATTTGGCTGCCACTTTGGCAATCGGGAAGCCGGTCGCTTTTGACGCCAACGCGGATGAGCGCGATACCCGCGGATTCATCTCAATAATGACCATACGACCGCTATCCGGACAGATCCCAAACTGGACATTTGAACCACCGGTTTCAACACCAATTTCGCGCAATACCGCCATCGCTGCATCACGCATCAATTGATATTCTTTGTCACTTAAGGTTTGCGCTGGAGCAACAGTAATTGAGTCACCGGTATGAATGCCCATGGCGTCAAAGTTTTCAATGGCGCAGACAATAATGCAATTATCATTACGGTCGCGCACCACTTCCATTTCGTATTCTTTCCAACCAATCAGTGACTCATCGATCAGTAACTCGTTGGTTGGCGATAGGTCGAGGCCGCGGCGGCAAATTTCTTCAAACTCTTCGCGGTTATAGGCAATACCACCGCCGCTGCCACCCATGGTGAACGACGGCCGGATAATACAAGGGAAGCCCAACCGTTCAAGACTAGCAAAAGCTTCATCAAGGCTGTGGGCTATTTCCGCATTGGGTGTTGCTAAGCCGATTTTTTTCATCGCTTGGTCAAAGCGTTCACGGTCTTCAGCTTTATCAATGGCATCGGCATTGGCGCCGATCATTTCTACGCCATATTTGGCCAGCACCCCATGGCGGTCGAGATCGAGCGCACAATTCAGTGCAGTTTGCCCACCCATGGTTGGTAACACTGCATCAGGACGCTCAACCTCAATAATTTTTGCCACCACTTCCCAATGAATCGGTTCAATGTAGGTAACATCAGCCATGTCTGGGTCGGTCATAATGGTGGCTGGGTTCGAGTTCACCAAAATAACCCGGTAGCCCTCTTCACGCAGCGCTTTACAAGCTTGCGCGCCAGAGTAATCAAATTCACAGGCTTGGCCAATGACAATCGGACCCGCGCCTAAAATCAGAATGCTTTTTATGTCGGTACGTTTTGGCATGGTTACTGGCTCATTAAAGTGATGAAGTGATCGAACAGCGGCGCTGCATCATTCGGGCCAGGGCTGGCCTCTGGGTGCCCCTGAAAACTGAAAGCCTTAACGTCAGTTCGGGCAATACCTTGCAAACTGCCATCAAACAGCGATTTATGCGTTACCCGTAGAGTACTCGGCAAGCTACTTTCATCCACTGCAAAGCCATGGTTTTGGCTGGTAATCATAACCCGACCACTGTCGATATCCTGCACTGGATGGTTGGCACCATGGTGACCGAACTTCATTTTTTCGGTGCGCGCGCCACTGGCAAGCGCTAATAACTGATGGCCAAGACAAATACCAAATACCGGCACCTTGGCCTCGATAATTTGCTGAATTGCGCGAATAGCATAATCGCATGGCTCTGGGTCACCCGGGCCATTGGATAAAAACACCCCGTCAGGTTGCATCGCTAAAACCTCAGCAGCCGGAGTTTTAGCCGGCACCAAGGTGACTTTGCAACCGCGCTCAGCCAGCATCCGCAAGATATTGCGCTTACAACCATAATCGTAGGCGACGACATGAAATTTTGGCGCCGTTAATTCACTGAAGCCGCTGCCTAGTTTCCAGCATTGCGAGGTCCACTCATAGGCCTTACTGATAGTGACTTCCTTCGCCAAATCAAGACCTTTAAGGCCTGCAAAATCGCGGGCTAAGTGCAGTGCTTGCGCCACATCAGCAGCATTAACAGGGTCTGCGACAGTCGCTCCAGTGACCATGATACAGCCGTTTTGAGCGCCTTTTTCACGCAGTATGCGGGTTAATCTGCGGGTATCAATGTCGGCAATTGCGACGACTTTATTGCTCGCTAGATAGTCAGCTAAGGACTGTTCGCTACGGAAGTTGCTGGCTACCAGCGACATATCACGAATTACCAAGCCTTTGGCCCAAACGCGGTCAGCTTCTTGATCTTCAGCGGTGGTACCGTAATTGCCAATGTGGGGATAAGTCAGAGTAACAATTTGTTCGGCATAAGAAGGGTCGGTCATTATTTCTTGGTAACCAGTCATGGCGGTGTTAAAAACCACCTCTCCGACTGCAACACCTGTGGCGCCAATCGCCGTACCGTGGAACACCGTCCCATCTGCCAGTGCCAAAATGGCGACTCGGGCAGACTGGCTCGCTAGAATACTCAAGGCCAACCTCCGTACATAAAAAAACGGGCGAATCAGCACTGACTTCCCCGTTGATTACCTTGCACCAGTGCCATCAATTTGCGAGGTCTGGAGTGCGCGTTTTAGCTTGCCGAATTGTCTTGGCAAATTCTCGATATTTTACAGAAATTGAGGCTTTTCGTCTATCAATAATTGGCCCATTGACACAGTTAAATCGAAACCTAGATTTTCAGGCGACTTCTTGGTTACTTTTATCGACCACCACGGCCACTGCCATATCACCGGTGACATTGGTCATGGTACGAATCATATCAAGGATACGGTCCACTGCGGCAATAAACGCAATCCCCTCAAGTGGCAGGCCAACGGTAGATAAGGTCACCGTTAACATCACCATGGCAGTACCTGGTACCCCAGCCGTGCCAATCGATGCCAAGGTAGCGGTGAGGGTAATTAGCAGGTAGTCAAACCAATCCAACGAAATACCATATAATTGGGCAATAAAAATCGCCGCAATGGCGGGATAGATGCCACCGCACCCATCCATATTAATGGTCGCCCCGAGCGGCAACACAAAACCTGCAGTAGAGGCTTTCACCCCGAGCTTTTCGGTCACCGCCTGATGCGCTGCTGGCAAGGTACCGTAGCTGCTGCAGGTGGTATAGGCAACCAACTGCGCACTGAACACCTGCTTAAAGAAATGCAGCGGCGACATGCCGGCGCCGAAGCGCACCATCGCGCCGTAAACTAGCACCATGTGAATTACACAGGCTAAGTAAATAGCACCGATAAATGAGCCCAACGGCAGTAATGCAGTGAGACCAAAATGACCAACCACCCAGGCCATCAAACCCAATACGCCAAGTGGGGTTAACTCTAACACCATTTTGGTCACCCGAAACATCACTTGCGTGGCCGCTTGAATTGCTGCGGCGAACGGTGTGGCAACCTCACCGAGCTGGCGTATAGCAACCCCAATAAACGCCGCAAATACGATAATTTGCAACACATTACCTTGTGCTAAAGCGGCAAATGGATTACTTGGAATGAAATTCAGCAACACCTCGGTGGGGCTTGGTACCAGCTTGTCCTGATAGTCAGCAGCAGCGAGTAATTCGGCCTGCGGTGAAATCGTTAAGGTGCTACCGATGATTAAACCAATGATACTGGCGATCACCGCAGTCAGCAAAAACCAGCCAATGGTCTTTGTCGCCAATGCCGCTGCGCCCTGTTTACCCTGTAATTGCACGATGGCACTGACAATCGCACAAAAAATCAGCGGTGCCACAATCATACTGATGGCTTTGATAAATAAATCGCCGAGTGGCTTTAACTGTTGAGCAAAGTCCGCATCGAGTAAGCCAATGCTGATGCCCAGCACAAAGGCACCAAGTACTCGCTGCCAAAACGGAATCGCAAACCATGCTGACCACATAACCGCTAAATCTCCCTAAGAACGCTTACAGTCTGGCTGTTTGCCTTGTGTACGGCCTTGTTGATAGAGCGGCTGTAGCTGTGCCGCATAGTTTTCCAGTGCCTTAATACGGGTACTTGAGGCCGGGTGAGTCGATAGCCATTGTGGTCCGCTGGCCTTGCCAAGCGCCGCCATATTACGCCACAAGTCGGCGGCCGCACCGGGGTCAAAGCCAGCTGCGACCATATAATCAACACCTAGCTGGTCCGATTCACTCTCATGAATACGTGAGAACGGCAACACCCCGCCAATTTGCACCCCTAACCCCAATGCCATCATCGCCAGGGCAGCAGAGTTATCATCCATTTCACTGTAAGCAATGGCACCCCCCAGTTGCAAAGCTAAACCGGCGCCAACTTGTGCGGTCATGCGCTCATTGGCGTGCTCTGCAATGACGTGACCAATCTCATGACCAATCACCGCGGCCAATTGATGCTGATTCTCGGCAACCTCAAGTAAACCGCTATAAACACCAATTTTTTCGCCCGGCAAGGCAAAGGCATTGACCTCATCACTAGCAAACAGCTGCACATCCCAACTAGCCGAGCGATAAGGCTCAGGCAAAGCACCAATAAGCGCTTGGCTAACGCACTGTAGATAGCGAATATCAGCACTGTTGTCGCTCAGTTGCTGACGCGCTTTCAGATCATTGAAACTGGCGGCACCAAGTGCCGCCAGTTCAGTCGATGGAAATAACTTAACGGTTTGGCGACCGGTCGGCGAGCTACTGCACGAAGTGACTAGATTAACGGCCAGAGCAGCCATCGCGACAACACCCAGTAATGCTTTCATGCCACACCTCCGGCGTCTATCAGCCGCGCAAGTCGTCGAAGAACTTCCGTACGCCGTCGAAGAAACCCTGTTCTTTTGGTCGATAGCGCGCTGCCTCAGCACCGCTACCCATGGAGTTATCGAGTTCTTGCAGCAACTGCTGTTGACGCTCAGATAAGTTCACTGGGGTTTCAATCACCACTTTACAAATCAAATCGCCGGCCGCACCGCTGCGCACCGACTGCACACCCTTGCCACGCAGACGGAATAATTTGCCGGTTTGTGTTTCAGCCGGTACTTTCAACTTCAACTTACCATCGAGTGTCGGTACTTCAATGTCGCCGCCTAACGCCGCACGGGTAAAGCTTATTGGCACTTCACAATAGAGGTTATTGCCATCACGCTGGAAAATTTTATGTTCGCGCACATGCACTTGCACATATAAATCACCGGCTGGGGCACCCATTTCACCGGCTTCACCTTCGCCACTTAAGCGAATGCGATCGCCACTATCCACCCCGGCAGGGATTTTGACCGACAAGGTTTTGGTTTTTTCCAGCCGTCCTTCACCGTGACAACTGCGGCACGGATCTTTAATCACTTTGCCACGACCACGGCACACTGGACATGGCTGCTGCATCACAAATGGCCCTTGCCGCACTTGGATATGGCCACTGCCCTGACAATGGGCGCAGTTTTCGGCTTTACTACCAGGCCGCGCGCCGCTGCCATTACAATCGTCACAACTGCTTAGTTTCGGGATCTTCAGCTCAACTTCTTTGCCGCGCACCGCTTCTTCCAGCGATAACTCGAGGTTATAGCGTAAATCAGCACCCCGCTGTGCTTGTGCGCGACCACCGCCACGGCGGCCGCCGCCAAAAATATCACCGAACACATCACCAAAAATATCAGCAAAGTCAGCGCCACCAGCACCACCGCCGCCACCAAATCCACCCTGCCCCTGCTCAAACGCAGCATGGCCATATTGGTCATAGGCGGCGCGTTTCTGCTCGTCGGTGAGGATTTCGTAAGCGTACTTCACCTCTTTGAACTTAACTTCTAAGTCTTTATCACCCGCAGTGCGGTCAGGGTGATATTTCATTGCTAATTTTTTATAGGCTTTTTTGATGTCGCGTTCGCTCGCATCTTTGGCTACGCCTAATACTTCGTATAAATCTCGTTTTGCCATACGCCTCAATCATCCATCGTGTCATCGTGCCTAATAAACCAACGCACGGCGATTACCCAGTGGCAACCCCGTGCGTGGTCTAGCTTCGACAGTGTACCTGTTAACACGCGCCGGGCGAGTGTTTACTTTTTGTCGTCTTTGACTTCTTCAAATTCCGCGTCAACCACATCGTCAGCCGCAGACCCTTGCTGATCAGTTTGGCCACCCTCAGCTTGAGCCTTCGCCTGAGCCGCTTCCATCAGCTTCGCAGATGCTTCAATCAGCGCTTGCTGCTTGCTTTCAATGGCATCTTTATCGTTGCTCTTCACTGCAGCATCGAGCTCGTTAATGGCTGCTTCAATGGCTTCTTTATCCGCCTCTGGCAAGCTGTCTTCGACATCGTTGAGCTGTTTGCGCGTAGCGTGCACCAGCGCATCAGCTTGGTTACGCACTTGCACCATCTCTTCAAACTTACGGTCTTCCTCAGCATTTAGCTCGGCATCGCGGACCATTTTTTCGATTTCTTCATCGTTCAAGCCAGATGATGCTTTAATGGTAATCTTCTGCTCTTTGCCAGTATCTTTGTCTTTTGCCGAGACATGCAAAATACCGTCGGCATCCAGGTCAAAGGTCACCTCAATCTGCGGCGTACCGCGCGTTGCTTGGCGAATACCTTCAAGGTTAAACTGGCCCAGTGACTTGTTATCACTTGAGCGCTTGCGCTCACCTTGCAACACGTGAATGGTTACCGCATTTTGATTGTCTTCGGCGGTAGAGAACACCTGTGACTGTTTGGTCGGAATGGTGGTGTTCTTCTCAATCAGCTTGGTCATCACGCCACCCATGGTTTCGATGCCCAATGATAATGGCGTCACATCCAATAACAGCACATCTTTCACATCGCCCTGTAATACCCCGGCTTGCACTGCTGCGCCTACTGCAACGGCTTCATCAGGGTTAACATCGCGGCGTGGCTCTTTACCAAAGAAGTCGGTTACTGCTTGCTGAACTTTCGGCATGCGGGTTTGACCGCCGACCATAATCACATCGTCAATGTCACCGACTGATAACTCGGCATCTTTCAGTGCTTGCTTCAATGGCTCCAGTGATTTGGCAATCAAATCTTCCACCAGCGACTCAAGTTTGGCCCGCGTTACCTTGATCGCCAAGTGCTTCGGCCCAGTGTTATCGGCAGTGATATACGGCAAGTTCACTTCGGTTTGCTGCGCTGATGACAACTCAATCTTGGCTTTTTCAGCGGCTTCTTTTAACCGTTGCATAGCCAATGGATCTTTGCGCAGGTCTAAGCCTGAGTCTTTTTGGAACTGCTCAACCAGATAGTTAATTAAGCGGTTATCGAAGTCTTCACCACCTAAGTGGGTATCACCGTTGGTCGCTAGCACTTCGAAGGTATGTTCGCCGTCGACTTCATCGATTTCAATGATCGAGATATCGAAAGTACCACCACCTA
Source organism: Pseudidiomarina sp. (assembly GCA_023260975.1). Lineage (GTDB taxonomy): Bacteria > Pseudomonadota > Gammaproteobacteria > Enterobacterales > Alteromonadaceae > Pseudidiomarina. The sequence goes on from JALQTK010000004.1 coordinate 31,371, forward strand.
AGTCGTACACCGCAATCACGTTGTCGCCTTTTTTCTTATCCATACCATAGGCTAACGCGGCTGCGGTCGGCTCATTAATGATGCGTTTCACGTCAAGGCCGGCAATACGCCCAGCATCTTTAGTCGCTTGACGCTGCGCATCGTTAAAGTAAGCCGGCACGGTGATCACCGCTTCGGTGACTTTCTCACCAAGATAGTCTTCAGCAGTTTTCTTCATTTTCTTCAAAATTTCTGCTGAAATTTGTGGTGGTGCTTTGCGATCATCGTTAATTTGCACCCACGCATCGCCATTATCTGCCGCGACAATTTTGTACGGCATGATGGCGATGTCGCGCTGCACTTCTTCGTCTTTAAAACGACGACCAATTAAGCGCTTAATCGCAAATAAGGTTTTGTTCGGGTTCGTCACTGCCTGGCGTTTTGCTGGCTGCCCAACCAATACTTCGCCATCATCAGTAAATGCTACTACCGATGGTGTGGTACGGTCGCCTTCAGCGTTTTCAATCACCCGTGCTTTACCGCCCTCTAAAACGGCTACACAAGAATTCGTAGTACCTAAGTCGATGCCAATAATTTTACCCATGATTCGTCTCCAAATTTGTCTATCAATACTGCGTTGTTACCCTATATATGGGGCTGTAAAAATTAATTTCAACAGCCAGACTAGGGTAATTTTTCGCTGTTAACTATTTTTTACTACCATCACCATAGCCGGACGCAATAATCGCCCTTGTAAGGTGTAGCCCTTCTGTAACACCGCCAACACGCTATTGTTCGGCTGCTCATCGCTGGGCTGCATCGCCATCGCTTGGTGCAATTCTGGATTAAAGTTTTCGCCCACGGCACCGACCGCCTCCACACCGAAACGCTGCAAGGTGCTCAATAAGCCTTTGTGCGTTAATTCAATGCCCTCAACGAAACTAGCAAGCCCTTCTTGCTGCTCAGCAGTTGCAGTCATTGTTAACGCGCGCTCCAAATTATCGACCGTGGTCAATAACTCATTGGCGAACTTTTCTAGCGCAAACTTATGCGCCTTATCGACCTCAGCGGCTGCCCGGCGGCGCACGTTTTCCATTTCCGCGACCGCCCGCACCGCTTGATCAGCGGCATCAGTGGCACGCTGTTCAGCTTGGCTAAGCGCTAATTCAAGCTCGGCTACACGCTGCTGGTCAGCGCTACCAGTGTCGGCTGCCTGCGGCTCTAACGCGTTCTGCTCTGCCGCGACGGCCTCTGCTTGCTGCTCCTGAAGCGACTCTGCCGGCGCTTCTGTTGGTTGCTGTTCAGGGTCTTTTGGGCTCATAGTTACATCGCATCCTTATTCTGCTATAAAATGACAACGCCTCAGTTATGGGGGCAGACGCTAATGAATCAAGGCTCGCTCTAATAAAATTTGGGAAATACTATGTCAACGCCGTGCCAACCCTCGCTTCGCCGTGTTGCCTTGTTGGGTAAAGTGAACCATCAAGCCACTCGCAGCACCTTAGTTAGCTTGCTCAAGGGCCTACAAGATGCCGCTTATGAGGTAGTGCTGGAACAGCGTACCGCGGAACAACTGGCTGATATCAAGGTGGCCCAGCTGCCATTACAACAACTCGCCAGCGCTGCTGATATTGCTGTGGTGGTCGGTGGTGATGGCAACATGCTCGGTGCAGCGCGGATCTTTGCCGAATTAGGCCTACCGGTGATCGGCGTCAATCGCGGTAATCTGGGATTTTTGACCGATCTTGATCCAGACCATGCGCTGCCACAATTACTGCAGGTACTGGCTGGTCATTATCAAATCGAACCACGCCAGCTATTGCAAGCAAGCATCATGCGTGGTGACAAAACTCTGGCCGTCGGCCGCGCCATTAATGAGGTGGTGCTGCATTCCGATAAAGTTGCCCATATGATTGAATTCGAGGTATTTATCGATGACCAATTTGTCTATAGTCAGCGCGCCGATGGCCTCATTGTTTGTACGCCAACGGGGTCTACCGCCTATTCACTCTCAGGTGGTGGCCCGATTGTAACACCGGCGGTGAATGCCATTACCTTAGTACCGATGTTTCCGCATACCTTGAGCAGTCGCCCGATTGTGGTGTCTGGCAACAGCTGCATTCGCTTGCGCACTGCAGCCGATAATGTCACCTTGCAAATCAGCTGCGATGGTCATGTGCGCATGGCCGTGCAACCGGGCGATGAAATCGTCATACAACAATTTGCCCAGCCGTTATTTCTGGTTCACCCCACCGACCATTGCTACTATCGGGTGTTGCGCAATAAACTCGGTTGGGGCAGCCGACTGTTCTAAAAAAATTTATTCAAAGCACTCTGATGACCTTGCATTAACGGTTAAATACTGTATAAATACTGTATAGATAACCAGTGCTTGGAGGTCGTCATGTTACTTCATTTACAAATCCGTAATCTCGCCGTAGTGCGCTCGCTGGCGGTAGATTTTCAGCCGGGTATGACGGCTATTACCGGTGAGACCGGTGCCGGTAAATCCATCGCACTCGATGCCTTAGGGCTATGTTTAGGTGACCGTGCCGATAGTGCCATGATTCGCGCCGATGCCGAGCTCGCAGAAGTCATCGCCAGCTTCGCAGTAGCGCCACAATCAGCCGCTGGGCAATGGCTTATGGCGCAAGAATTCAGTAGCGCCGATAGTGACGATGACCAATGCGTGTTACGCCGCGTAATTACTCGTGAAGGTCGCTCCAAGGCGTGGATCAATGGCTACCCAGTCACCGTGACACAAATGCGTGAGCTGGCACCACTGGTGGTCAATATCCATGGTCAACATGAACATCAACTGTTAACCCGTAGTGACCACCAACTGAGCTTGCTTGATCAATACGCCAGCCACCCGCAACTGCTCGATCAAGTCAGCCGCGATTATCAACAGTGGTATCAGTTACGTAAACAACAAAAGCTGCTGGAACAGCAACAAGCCGATCGCCAAGCGCGTACCCAATTACTCAGCTATCAACTTCATGAGTTACAAGAATTTGCCCTACAAGCCGATGAATTCGAACAATTAGAACAGCAGCATCGGCGTTTAAGTAATAGTGCTGCCTTGCGTGAAGATGCCAGCTTTGCCTTGAATGCGCTCTACGAGGGGGAACACAATAACGCCTTTGGTTTGGTCCAATCGGCAATACATCGGCTCGAGCAACAGCTAGCAAACGACAGCGCCCTTGAGCCCATGGTGCGATTGCTGCATGAGGCTGGGGTGCAACTGCAAGAAGCGGCCAGTGAGTTGCGTCATTATCACGATGAGGTCGAGCTTGACGATGAACAACTACTGCATACCGAGCAACGCCTCAGTCAAGCCATTAAATTAGCCCGCAAGCATCAACTCGAGCCGCAGCAACTGCCGCAGTTGCAGCAGCAGTTGGAACAGCAATTAGCCCAGTTACAACAACAAACACAGCAAGCCGAGGACAGTGAACAGCAGGTCAAGACAGCCGCGCAGCAGTATCGGCTTAGTGCCGAAAAATTATCGGTCAGTCGAGCTAGCGCTGCCCGCAGCTTAAGTGAGCGTATTAGCCAAGCGATGCAGCAACTTAATATGCCGCATGGTCAATTCAGTATCGAAGTCGGCCATCAGCCCCAAGCACCGGCCAGTAAGTTGGGTACCGATCAGCTGCAGTTTTTGGTGACCACTAACCCAGGTCAACCACTACAAGCCTTGAATAAAGTCGCATCGGGCGGCGAATTGTCGCGAATTAGTCTGGCCATTCAGGTCATCACTGCCAGCCAAATGACCACTCCCACATTACTTTTCGATGAAGTGGATGTCGGCGTCAGTGGCGCGACAGCGGCAACCGTTGGTAAGCTGTTAAGACAGCTTGGGCAAAGCTGTCAGGTGATTTGCGTGACTCATTTACCCCAGGTCGCAGCGAAGGCACATCACCAATTACGGGTAGATAAAACCACCGATGGTGAACATACTGAAACGGTTATGGTCGAACTTGAACACCAACAACGTGTCATTGAATTGGCGCGATTATTAGGTGGTGATCACGTTACCGCGGCCAGCACCGCCAATGCTGAAGAATTACTGGCGGCCGGCTAGCTGCATTAGCCACGCAAATGCAGGTAAAGAGACTGGTTATTCGTGGTCTCTTTGTTTATCATCACCAGGTGTTTGCGTGCCATACTCAATTTGATAGTCCATAGCAGGTCGTATGAAAAATTTAATAATAGCCAGTGCCCTCATGATCATCCTTAGCGGGTGCTCTGCACTTGACGGGCTGGTGTACCGTATCGATATTCCGCAGGGTAATTACCTTGAGCAACGCGACATCGATAAGTTAAGAATCAACATGAGCAAAGCCCAAGTTGAATTTGTTATGGGCACTCCAGTTGCCGCGAATGTGTTTCGACACGACGTTTGGCACTATATTTTCAACATGAATGCTGGCACCAGCGCTGCCGATAACTTTCAAAGTTATGTGCTATTGCGCTTCGAAAACGACCGCTTACTCTCGTATGAAGGTACCTTTGAGCGGCCAGCAAACTTCGATACTCCGCTGGATCAGTAACGCAGCATCGCTACCCAGCGCATTCACTATCCTGCACTAAAGGGGTGTTATGCAATCCGGCAGCACTGTGGCTTCGACAGCACTGATTAGCAGTCCCACAGATCAACGTCAGTATCGGCAGCTCACGCTGCCGAACGGGCTGCGCTGCACGCTCGTGCACGATGCTATGGCGCGCAATAGCAGTGCTGCATTAGCGGTGGCTGCCGGGCATTTTCAAGATCCCGACGAGGCCCACGGGTTAGCTCATTTTCTCGAACATATGTTGTTTTTGGGTACCGAGGGGTTTCCCCACGCCACCGATTACCAAGACTTTATTGCCGCCCATGGCGGTAACCACAACGCCTGGACCGGAACCGAATACAGCAACTACTACTTTTCCATTGCGCCAGCGCAATTCGCCGCCGCACTTGATCGCTTTAGCCGCTTCTTTTATCAACCATTGTTCGCTGAACAATGGGTGCGCCATGAGTTACAAGCCATTGAAGCCGAATTCCGATTGAAACAACGCGATGAATTACGGCGGCTTTATCAGGTACACAAGGCAACCGCTAACCCGCTGCATCCATTTAGTAAATTTTCAGTCGGTAATTTAGCCACCCTAAAGACCGCCGATAGCGCTCAGTTGCGCCAGCAGCTGCAGCGTTTTTTCCAACTCTGGTATCGCCCCGATCGCATGACCTTGGTCTTGGCTGGGCCGCAATCATTAGCAGACCTGCAGCAATTAGCCAATGATTATGGCGGCGCGATTCCAGCCCGCGGTGGGCCAGATTTCAATTTACAGCAACCGTTATACCGTGATGATCAATTAGCCGTGACTATTCAAGTACGGCCATTGAAGAACGCGCGACGCTTGATTATGGCCTTTGCGCTGCCCGGTATTGATGCTGACTACGCGCACAAAACCACCAGTTTTATCGCCCATCTACTCGGTTACGAGGGACCAGGTAGTCTCTATAGCCATCTTCACCAGCAGCATTGGATCCACAGTTTAGCGGCAGGCGGCGGTATCAGTGGGAGTAATTTTAAAGACTTTAATATCAACATGCAGTTGACCGAGGTTGGGCTGCAGCACTGCGACGAGATTGTCACTCGGGTGTTTGCATTTATCGCGCTGATCCGCCAACAAGGTCTTGAGCAATGGCGTTATGGTGAGCGCCAAATCAGTATCGGCAACGCTTTTTCATATCAAGAACCAGCGCGCAGCGAAGACTTGGCGCCGCAGCTGGCAATTAACATGCATCATTACCCGAATCACGACATTATCTACGGCGATTACCGTATGGATGGCCTCAATCAGCAAATGGCTGAACGACTACTGGCGAATATGGTGCCACAACGGCTGCGAATTACCCTGATTCATCGGCAGGTGCAGACCAGTGAACGGGAACCGCTTTATGGCGCAGACTATTCGATTACACCGTTGTCAGCGGCACAATTAGAGCAATTTGCCAACGCGCAGCCATGGCCTGCAATGAAATTGCCAGCGGCTAACCCGTTTTTGCATCGGCAAAGCGCAGTTCAAGCGTTAACCACAGCGACCTCAAGTACACCACAATTGCTCAGCGATGATGGCAAACAGCAATTATGGTGGTTACAGGATCCCGATTTTCGCACCCCCAAAGCACATATTTATCTGCATTTCACCTTACCCCATGCAGTACAAAATGTTCAAAGCTATGCCTGTGCTCGGCTGTGGTGCGATTTACTGCTCGACCAACTGAATGAACGCTACTATGACGCCGAGATTGCTGGCTTACATTTCAATTTATATACCCAGCAAAGCGGTGTCACCTTGCACGTTTCAGGCTATTCAACAGGCATTCTCGAGCTAACCCAACAGCTGTTAAGCGAACTCCCGCAACTCAGTGTCAATGCCACCCGCTGGCATGATATGCGCACTAAATTAGCAGCTAATTGGCAATCGTCATTGGCGAATAAACCGGTGAGTCAGTTATTTTCCCGCATTAATGTGGTGCTGCAACCTTATAGCTACTGCCTGCCCGATCTTGCACATGCAATTGAGCAACTCGAACTGACCGAGTTCCAAACCTGGCAACAGCAATTATTTTCCTACGCACATTGCAAAAGCTTGCTGCACGGCGACTTGAGCGCAACTGCAGCAGCCCAAATCGGTACCGCTATTACTCAGTTTATTGGTGGCGCAGGCCCAGTACCGCAACTGAATTGGGCAACTCGCAGTATCGCCACATTGAGTGACCCGCTAGCAGCGTTAGAGCTGGCCACCCAGCATACCGACCATGCCAGTATGCTGGTGCTTCAGCACCACGATAAAAGTATCGCCACGCAAGCCGCAGTGCTGCTGCTAAATGACTTAATCGCGCCGCGAGTATTTACCCAGTTGCGTACCGAGCAGCAGCTCGGTTATGTGGTTGGTAGCAGTTATTTACCGCTGCAACAGCAACCGCATTTACTGCTTTATGTGCAGTCGAATAGCCACAACCATCAACAACTTGAGCAGCGTATCAAGGCGTTTCTGAACGACTTCAGCGAACAACTTGTCACCCTGTTGCCGCAGCAATTAGGCGCCACCAAGCAGGCCATTTTGCAACAGCTGCGGGAGCCCGATACCAATTTGCGTATCCGTAGCCAACGCTTGTGGACCTCGATAATGCAGGATGACTGGCAATTTAATCGATTAGCAGCGCTTGCCAGTGCCATTGAGCACTGGCAAGCAGATAATTTGCTCGAGTTTTGGCAGCATTGGCAGCAGTCAGAGCTATCGCAGTGCTTTGTTCACGCAGTGCCTAACCATAGCTCCAGCTAATCAGCATCAATAAAAGGTCTTATTTGCCGCCGCATAATCGAGCAATAACGGCGCTGGGTTATAGCGCTCGCCATACCGAGTCGCATAGGCCTGCAGACGCGCCACCACCTCGCTGATACCGAGCGCATCCATGTAGCGGAACGGGCCACCGCGGAATGGCGGAAAGCCGATACCAAAAATTGCGCCGATATCGCCATCACGCGGGCTAGCAATAATACCTTCGGCCAAACAATAAGCCGCTTCATTGAGCATCAGCAACACCGTACGCTGGGCAATTTCGGCGGCGGCTAATTGCGCATTAATGCTCACATCAAGCAATTTATAGACACTGTCATCGACTTTTTTACCAGCCGCCTTGCCGCTGTAGAGATAGAAACCTTTACCATTCTTCTTGCCCTTGCGCTGATCGTCGAGCAGTTTGCCAAACGCTGCCGGCGCGGCAAAACGGTCACCGAACGCATTGGCTAAAATAGGTGCCACTTTAGCAGCAACATCAATACCGACTTCATCCATCAACTTCATCGGCCCAACTGGGAAGCCGAACTGCACCATGGCTTGGTCGACCACTTCAATCGGCTCGCCAGCAAGCACTAAACGCGCTGCCTCATTCATGTATGGCGCCAAAATACGGTTGACGTAAAAACCGGCACCATCCTTCACCACTATCGGCGTTTTACCCTGCCGCTTTGCCAGCGCAACGGTGGTCGCAATGGTTTGCGCTGAGGTGCCAGCGTGGGTAATAATTTCCGCCAATGGCATTTTGTCTACCGGCGAAAAATAATGCAGGCCAATCACATTTTCTGGGCGCGCCGCTTTCGCAGCAATATCGGTAATTGGCAAACTCGACGTGTTGGTCGCAAAAATAGTATGTTTCGCGCAGATAGTCTCAATATCAGCCACCATTTGTTGCTTCAAGGCTAAATCTTCGAACACCGCTTCAATCACCACATCAGCTCGCTCAAAGCCGCTGTAATCCAAACTACCGCTTAGTCGCAACATGGTTTTTTCCAGCTCAGCTCGGGCCATGTGGCGGCGTTTTACTTTTTTATTCAGTAAGTCATAGGTATATTTCAAGGCATGCGCGATACCTTGTTCACGAATATCTTTGATCCGTGCCGGTATGCCAGCTTTGGCTGCAGTAACAAAGGCAATACCGCCCCCCATTAAGCCGCCGCCAAGAATCCCAACGCGTTCTACCCGCGCCGGTTTCACCTCACCCGCACCGGTTTCTTTTTTCATTTCGGTGGTAGCAAAGAAGATCCGCCGCAGTTGTTTTGATTCCGCCGTCATCGCCAGCTCGGAAAATGCCCGGGCTTCATAAGCTAAGCCAGCTTGAAAACCATGTTTAGCACCATAAGCAATGCTATCGATGATCGCATCAATGGCTGGATAATTGCCCTTGGCTTTGGCCTGGGCTTGTTTGCGCGCCATACTAAAAATAACCGAGCGACCAAACGGCGTACGTTCAAGTAATCTATTGATCAGGCTTAAGCGCACCTTCTTGACCCGTGGTTTACTGCTGAGCGCTCGTTTCACCGCAGCATCAAGTAAAATACTCGCCGGTACCACGTCATCAACAATGCCTAGTTTTTTCGCTTGCTTTGGACGTAATTGCTTACCGGTCAAAATAATCGGTAGCGCTGCTTGCACACCAATCAACCGCGGCAACCGTTGCGTGCCACTCGATCCCGGTAATAGGCCCAGCTGCACTTCCGGTAGACCAAATACGGTCTTACCTGAGTCGCTGCTGATACGATAATGGCAGGCCATCGCCAATTCCAAACCACCGCCCAGACACACCCCGTCAATCGCAGCAACCACCGGCATCGGTAATTGCTCAATGCGATCAAACATGGCCTGACCTTGGCGCGCCACACTCTCGGTATCAGCCGCTGTGGTAAATTGATCAATCATGCTGATATCTGCACCGGCTACAAATGAGCCGGGTTTATCGCTTATTAGTACCAAGCCCTTTAAATCACGACGCTGTTCCAGTTGGTTTAATGCCTCTGTCACCTCATCGGCAAAACTCATTTTCAGCGTGTTCATCGATTCGCCCGGCACATCGATATGTAACACCGCGACCAGATCATCACGTATTTCCAGGGTAAACGCTGGCTTACTCGCTATCATATCGTTCATTAGTTGCTCTCCAGAATCATCGCCGCACCAAGACCACCAGCAGCACAGGCCGTGGTTAACGCAGTACCACCACCACGACGGCGCAACTCACGCAAGGTTTGGGTAATTAAGCGCGCACCAGTAGCAGCAAACGGGTGCCCATAGGCCAATGAGCCGCCTAACACGTTAAATTTATCCATATCAATGTCACCAATCGCCTGGCTGCGATTTAACTGCTGCTCAGCAAAGCGCTTACTGCCGAATAATTTGACATTCGCTAAGGCCTGCGCGGCAAAGGCTTCGTGCATTTCAATCAGATCGAGATCGGCCAGTTGCATGCCAGCGCGCTCAAGCGCCAGCGGGGTTGCATACGACGGCCCCATCAGCATGTCCTGCTGCACATCAATCGCCGCAAAGGCATAACTGCGAATGTAGCCTAACACCTCGTAGCCCAGCGCCTTGGCTTTACTCTCGGTCATCATCAATAACGCCGCAGCACCGTCGGTTAACGCGGTGGAATTGGCTGCTGTCACCGAGCCATGTTTGCGATCAAACACCGGCTTCAGTTTGCTGTAGCTTTCTAGCTGACTATCGCTGCGAATAGTATTGTCGCGCCGCAAAAAGTCTTTATACGGTTCGGCATAAGCAGTCATTACTTCATCGTCTAATTTACCAGCTTCCCAGGCAGCATGCGCAAGGGTGTGCGAGCGGTGCGCCAAGGCATCTTGATCGGCGCGGCTAATGCCATGACTTTTCGCCATTTGCTCAGCGGTGTCACCCATACTTAAGCCGGTACTGTACTCGGCGATAGCAGGCGGTACTGGCAATAAATCGCGCCAGCGTAAGCGGCGGAAAATCGCCAGCCGTTGACTCACGCTGCGGGCTTTATTCAAGTCGACTAAGGCATGCGCCAGCGCCCGAGACACCCCAATCGGCAGCACTGATGATGAATCGGCGCCACCGGCAATAGCAACGCTGATATTACCCGCCAACATGCTCTCTAAAACATTCACTGTGGCTTGAAAGCTGGTCGCACAAGCGCGGGAAACACTATAAGCGTCGGTGCTTACCGGCAGACTGGTACCGAGCACGATTTCGCGGGCAATATTCGGCGCTGATGGCATTTGCACCACTTGACCAAAGACCAGTTGCTGCACTTCACGCGGATCTAGGTTGTAGCGGTTGAGTAGCTCCTGCACCACCATCTTCCCCATATCCAGCGCGGGTACTCCATGAAAATAGCTTGCCTGCTTAGCAAACGGTGTACGTAAACCAGCGACTATGGCGATGCGATCGCCGCTGGCGGTGAGCAGTTGTTGTCGTGCTACCATTGCTGTTCCCCTGTGCCTAACTATGGCGATGACTAATGAATCTGGTCTGACCTCACAAATGATTACAAATTTTAACGGGTCTGTGGCGAGAATAAAACCGTTGTTTTCGGTAAAGTGCACCCTTACAGTATAACCCTGTTAGCAAAGCAACTAAGGATTTTCATGGCAGCCGAACAATTTCAAGCCCTGCGCGACTATCTTGACAGCCAAGTTTTAGGTCAACCCGAGTTCACCGAGGCGTTATTGATCGCTGTATTGGCAGATGGTCATTTACTGGTTGAAGGCCCGCCTGGATTGGCCAAAACGCGGGCAGTGAACGCCCTTGCTGGGGGTATTGAGGGTACTTTTCAACGTATTCAATTCACCCCTGATCTGCTGCCCGCCGATTTAACCGGCACCGATATTTATCGCCCTGAAACCGGCCAATTTGTGTTTCAACAAGGGCCACTGTTTCATCATGTGATCTTGGCCGATGAAATTAACCGGGCGCCGGCCAAAGTGCAATCAGCCTTGCTAGAGGCGATGGCCGAGCGGCAAATAACCGTAGGGCAAACCACCTACCCATTAGACGATTTATTTTTAGTCTTAGCGACGCAAAACCCGCTTGAGCAAGAAGGCACCTACCCGCTGCCAGAAGCACAGCTTGATCGGTTTTTAATGAAGCTGAATTTAGACTACCCCGCTGCCGCAACCGAGCTGAAAATTTTACAATTAACCCGGGGTGAACAGCTTACTGGCCAAACCACCATGCCCAAGCCGCTAAAACAGCAGGATATCTTCGCTGCCCGCCGCGACGTGTTAGCCATTTATATGGATAGCAGTGTTGAGAATTACTTGGTGCAGTTGGTTATCGCCACCCGCCAAGCGGCGCATTACAGCGCTGATATTGCCCGTTGGCTCAGCTATGGCGCTTCACCGCGCGCAACCATTGCCCTAGACCGCTGCGCTCGCGCCAAAGCCTGGTTGGCTGGGCGTGACTTTGTTACCCCTGAGGATATTCAACAGGTGTTTTTATATGTGCTGCGGCATCGTATTATTCTGAGTTATCAAGCTGAGGCCGAAGGCGTCAGCCCTGATCAGGTGTTACACGCTATTCTGCAGGCGGTGCCTGCACCCTGATGATGAGCCCCGCAGCTTGGCTACAAACTTGGCACAGTGATGGCGTGCATGTCGGCAGCGCCGAACTGCTGTATTATCGCAGCAAAGTGGCGGCTTTTGCGCAGCTGCAACGGCAGCGGCCGCCACGCAGTCACAATGGCGCCGTGCTATCGAAACGCAAAGGCCGCGGCATGGAGTTTGACGAGGTTCGTCATTATCAGGCCGGCGATGATGTCCGCAGCATCGATTGGCGGGTTACCGCGCGCACCGGCACAGTGCATACCAAACTATTTCGTGAAGAGCGCGAGCGACCGGTGCTGTTTGTGCTTGATCTCAGCCATGCCATGCACTTTGGTTCGGCCTTGCTACTCAAATCCGTGCAAGCCTGTCATGTGGTCGCAGCGTTAGCTTGGCGAGCAGTTCAGCGCGGCGATCGGGTTGGGCTGCTAATTGGCAGCGCACAAGGGCATAGTGAATTACGGCCGCAAGCGCGTCAGCATGGGGTGATGCGCATTATTCAGCAGCTGGTTCAACAACAACAGCAAAGTCTCAGCAGTTGGCAGCAGCATGACAGCATCGCATCAACGGATCAGAGTGAGGTCTGGGGCAACTTGCTGCAACGTACGCAACAGTTGGCGAAACCGGGCACGCGCATTTATCTACTCAGTGATTGGGCCGCGCAACAACCACAGCATTGGCCATTAATACAGGCTTTACGGGCTCATTGCCAGGTCCAGGCGGTGCAATTATTCGACCCGCTTGAACGGCACCTGCCGGCGCAACTGAGTCGCTTTAATCTAAGTCTCACCGATGCCCAGCGACTGTGGCGTTTACCTGCTTATGATGCCAGCTCGCGGCAGCAATTTGAGCAGCGCATGAGCGCCCAACAACAGCAGTTCGAGCAGGCCATGCAGCAGCATGGTTTAGCGCTGAGCCAAGTCACGGCAGCGCAGCCACTTGAACAGCAATGGCCGGAGTTACGGCTATGATCGATCAGCAACCGTTAGCCGCGTTACATGATATTGTTGCAGCGCCCGCAGCCAGCTGGTGGCCGTTAGCGCCGGGCTGGTATGCTGCGGCACTGTTGGTGCTGCTGATGGTAGTGCTCAGTAGCCGAGCACTATGGCACTATTACCAACGGCGGCGGCTGCGTAAGCTCGCCCTGCGCGCACTGCGACTGCCATTCACTGATTTTAATGCGATCACATTAACCCTCAAGCAAGCCTGTTTAGGTTATTTTGACCCGCAGCAGATCGCGCGACTATCAGGCCCACAGTGGTTTGCTTTTTTACAACAACAGTTGCCCAGCGGTGTTCAAGCGCAGCATGCAGCCACTCTCGAGCAGTTACAGCAGACGGCCTATCAACCCAGTAGCGCGGCCGGCTGCGAGCTCTATCAAGGGTTTGCCCGGCTGTGGTTGCGCCATGCACTGCCGCCACGGAGCAACCGCCATGATTGAATTTGCTTGGCCGTGGATGGCCTTGATATGGCCACTAGCGCTGCTGGTGCGCTGGCTAGCAACGCCACAACAAGCGCAATTTTCAAGCTTATGGCTACCGCATTTACCGGCGCTTGAAAACCAGCTCGAGCAGCAACGCCAGGCCCGCTGGCCACTGTTGTTAGCACTGCTAATCTGGACCACTGCAGTACTCGCACTGATGCGCCCGCAGTGGCTGGGCGAACCGTTACCGGTGCAAAATCAAGCGCGCGAAATGATGATTGCGGTGGATCTGTCAGTCAGCATGGAAATTGCTGATATGACCGTTGCCGGCCGCCAAGTTGATCGGCTCAGCATGGTCAAACATGTACTCAAAGATTTTATTTCACGGCGCAGCGGTGACCGCTTAGGGCTGATTTTGTTTGCCGATACCGCCTACGTACAAGCGCCCATGACCTACGATCGCAATACCGTGCAGCAGTTACTCGACGAAGCGGTATTGCGACTGATTGGCGAACGCACGGCTATCGGCGATGCCATTGCGCTCAGTGTGAAGCGCTTCCGCGACCGTGAACAAAGTAATAATATTTTAATCTTGCTAACCGATGGGCAAAATACTGCCGGTAGCGTGTCACCTGAACAAGCACTCGAACTGGCAAAATTTTATCAGGTCAAAATTTATGCCATTGGCGTCGGTGCTGATGAAATTGTGGTCGACGGCTTTTTCGGCCGCCGCCGCGTGAATCCGAGTCGTGACCTGGACGAAGATATGCTGCGCAATTTAGCCGAACAAACCGGCGGGCAATACTTTCGTGCCCGCAGTACTGAAGAACTGCAGCAGATCTACAGCAGTTTAGATGAGTACGAGCCGATTGCTGCCGAGCAGCAGCTGTTGCGGCCGCAACGCAGTCTGTTTCATTGGCCGGCCGGATTGGCCCTTAGTGCTGCGTTAATTTGGTTATTGCTGCGCCAGCGCCCACTGATAGCTGGGCTAGGAGCTGCTGATGACTGAGTTTCATTTGCTCCGCCCAGCGTGGTTGCTGGTGTTGCTGATTATACCGCTGCTGTATTGGTGGTGGCGCCGTCCGGCACAGCAATCGGGCTGGCGTCAGCTGCTACCAAACCACCTCGCCGCGCTGTTACTGCGTGACCAGAACCAGCAGCGTCAACGCCGCACTTGGCCGCTATTGATGGCGCTAGCCATAGCCAGTGTAAGCCTAGCCGGGCCCAGCTGGGAACGCATTCCACAGCCAGTCTATCAACTCGACAACGGCCAAGTGATCGTGGTTGATATGTCCTTGTCGATGCGCAGTACCGACTTAGCTCCCGATCGGCTCGCCCAATTGCAGTTTAAAGCCATGGCTTTGGTCAACCAGCACCTCGATGGCGAAACCGGCTTAGTCGCCTACGCGGGTGATGCCTACGTGATTAGCCCATTAACCAGCGATGGCCGCAATATTTCTAATTTGCTGCGGGCGTTAAGCCCAGAATTGATGCCGGAATATGGCAGTGCGCCGCTTCCCGCATTACGCTTAGCGCAACGTCTATTGCAGGAATCGGGCTACCCCACTGGCGATATCTATTGGTTTACTGATGGTATTCAAAGCGCTGACTATACTGAGTTAGCCGATTATCTGCGCCAGCAACCCAATCGGGTATCCATTTTGGCCTTTGGCACCAGTGCTGGTGCGCCGATCAAACAAGCTGACGGTAGCCTATTACGCGACGCCAAGGGTGACTTGGTGATCCCGCGCTTAGACACCCAGTTACTGCAACAATTAGCGACTCTCAGCGGTGGCCAATTGAGTGTTTGGCAAGCCGATGGCAGTGATTTGTTGCAGCTCACCGCCGCCGGACCGCGCCAGCGTGAGAGCAAAGCACAGGCTGATCAGCAAGGCGGCGACCAATGGCTCGACCGCGGGCCCTGGTTATGGCTGCTGGTGCTGCTATTAGTGCTGCCGGCAGCGCGGCGCGGGGTATTGTCGGTGGCGCTCATAGCCATGCTGCTATGGCCACTCATTGATGTGCCACCCGCTGCTGCTGAACCAACTCGGTGGTCGCAACAATTATGGCAGACCCCCTATCAACAGGCCCATGAAGCCTTACAGCAAGGTGATTATGAGCAGGCACAACAGCTGGCTGAAGACCCTTGGCAACGGGCAACGGCAAACTATCGGGCGGGCAATTATCAACAAGCGCTGGCTGATTTTGCCACCGACAGTAGCGCCATAGGGTGGTATAACCAAGCCAACAGTTGGATGCATTTGGGTGATTATCAGCAAGCTATCAGCGCTTACCAACAAGCCCTGGCCAGCCGTCCTGACTGGCTTGAAGCGCAGCAAAATTTAGCGCTCGCCGAACAGCTGTTGCAACAACAGCAATCTGAACAACAGCAATCGCCGCAGCAATCTGACCAGCAGTCAGAGCAACAACAATCCGAGCAGCAGTCGCAACAGCAACAGTCTGAACAGCAACAGTCTGACCAGCAATCAGAGCAGCCGGCCGAGCAGCAACAGTCGCAACAATCAGCAGAACAGCAGGCCGAGCAGCAACAATCCGAACAGCCAGCCGAGCAACAGGCCGAGCAGCAGCAGTCGGAACAGCAACAGGCAGAGCAACGGCAGCAGCAACTCAGCGACGAGCAACGGCAACAATTAGAGCAATGGTTGAATCGTATCGACGATGATCCAGCCTTGCTATTACGCAACAAAATGCGTCTTGAAGCACAACAACGACGCCAGCAACGTCCACCTACAGGAGTACAGCAACAGTGGTAACCGCAATGCGAAAGATGCTCACGCTGATACTTAGCAGTCTAGTTATCGCAGTCAGCTCGGCAAGCAGCGCTGTTGAAGTGACTATTAGTGTCGATAAGAACCCTGTCACTATCGGCAGTCGCTTTACCCTCAGCGTGATTGCCGATGATCATTTATCGCGCACCGCCTGGCAAGCTGAACAACAACTAGCGCAATTTAGCGTGTTGTCTACTGCGGTTAATTCGAGCACCCAAATCACCAACGGCGGAACCTTGCGCAGCACCGAGTTTCGCACCCAACTGCAAGCACCGACTGCGCCGGGCAGCTATCGTATCGGGCCACTCCAAGTTGCCGGTGCGACCACCAATGCCATTGAATTAACCGTGCTACCGCTATCGGCCGCGGAGCAAGCCGAGCAAGCCCCAGCAGCCTTTATGGAAGTCAACCTCGATCGCCAGCAACTCTATGTGCAGCAACAACTGCAGTTAACTGCAACGCTCTATTTGAGTGCTAACTTGCTGAGTGGCAACATTGCACCGCCGCAATTGCAACACGCCGAAATCAGCCAGTTAGGTAAAGACCAAGAAAGCTATGAAATGCGCAATGGGAAACGTTATCAAGTATTTAAACGGGTCTATTTGATTACCCCACAACGCTCCGGCGAGTTAATCATTAACGCCCCGGTATTTAGTGGGCAGATCAATAGTGGCCGCAGTCTATCGCTTTTTACCACAGCAAATAGCACCGACACTGTCACTACGGCGGCGCAGCAATTACCGATTACCGTGCTACCGGTGCCTGCCGAATGGCCAGCCACTGCCAGCTGGTTACCCGCAGAACTGGCTACCATTAGCGTTGCAGCCGACAACTCGAATAACGCCGGTAAAGTCGGCGAACCACTGACTCTAACCTACCGTATCACTGCTATTGGGGTGCAAAGTGATTTATTGCCAGTATTACAGCTCCCTACAATCGCAACGGCCGATACCTATCCAGAGCCCAGCCAACGGCAAACCAGCGAACGTAATGGTAAATTGATTGCGCAACAAATCACCCAAGTGGCTATTATTCCGCGCCAAAGCGGCACCTTGGTGATTCCGCCCCAGCCACTCGTTTGGTTTAACACTCTAACGGGCCAAGTTGAACGTAGCCTCAGTGCGGCGCTGGAAATCGATATCGCCGCAGCACCTGCCCTGCAACCGCAACCGGCAATCACTCCAGCAGCGGCTGACGCCGTGCCCGCTGTTGGTAACCCAGCCATGCCGCTGGCAGCGCCGCAATCGAACTGGTGGCCCTATCTACTGCTGCTGGTGGTGGTATTATGGCTCAGCAGCAGCGCCTGGCTGCTGCTACAACTGCGACAACTGCGCCAAGCGCGGCAAACCGCGACTGAGCCAATGCCTCGCTTTGACTTAAAACAGCTGCGCCAAGCCTGCCACAACAATGCGGCAGAGCAAGCAGAATTGGCTCTCAAACAGTGGGCTAGCCAGCAGTTAGGGCTGCAAGCCCCGCTGCTCAGCGCGCTTGCGGCATACTTCAATAATGCCCCATTAACGGCCCAATTAGAGCATCTTAATCACTGTCGTTATGCCGCCCAAAGCCCACCATGGCAAGAGGGCAAAGCACTGTGGCGGGCAGTACAAGCAGTGCAACGTCAGCAGCCACCGCAAGGCGCTGAAACAGCTCAGCTGCCGGCGTTGTACCCACCACCCTAAACGGGATCAAAAAAGCCAGTCACGAGACTGGCTTTTTGTATTACCGAGTTACTACTACAACTTAATCTCAATCTCGGCATCAGCGCGCAGCGCTTCAATAAAAGCTGCATACATGCTTTGCGTGACACTATTAATAAATTGTTCTTGCGTCTGTACCAGCGTGCTTTGATCCACTGCGCCAGCGCTCACCTCGGTTAATTGCACCACGGCTATATCGCCATTGGTTACCGTGGTGGTGGTAATTTGGCTAGTACCGCTAGTCGGTGCCGACAGCTCAAACAAGGCACTAATAACCGCACGCGGATACTCGCTTGAACGGCGGGTTACTGCGCTCATATACACCAATTGCTGCGCGATTGCTTCACCTGCTTGCAATTGCGCTTGGATAGCTTGTGCATCGGCCTGTGCAAGTTGTTGTGCTTGTTCTTTTATAACTGCCGCCACGACCGTGTCACGTACATCGTCTAATGGCTTTGTCGCAGCTGCTTGATAATCCAAAACCCGCACCACCACGGCGGTGGTATCACCAGTTTCAATCAGGTCGCTATTCAAACCCTCAGCAATAAACTGTTGATTAAATAATTGCTGTTGCACCGCTGGGTGACGCAAGGCAGCCGGCGCATTGGCGGTACTAATCCAGCCGCTGGTTTGCACCGGTAAGCCAGTCTGCTCTGCCAATTCAGCGAAACTATCAGGAATTTCAAAGGCTAACTGAGCGGCACTCTGTTGCACTTCATAATAGGCTTGTTTCAGTTGCTGCTCAGTCAAATCAGCAACAATCTCGTCACGAACTTGCTCGAGTGGCGTATTCGCTCCGGCGATGAAATCAGTCAATTTAATAATATGGAAACCAAATGAAGTTTCTACCAGACCGCTGGTCGCGCCGATATCAGTCAAGGCAAAGGCCGCCTGCTCAAATTCAGCATCCATGGTACCGGGTTCGATAAAATCTAAATCACCGCCCTGCTCAGCTGAGAACAGGTCGTCGGAATACTGTTTGGCCAGCTCAGCGAAATCACCGCCCTGCTGCACCGCAGCTAACGCTTGCTCAGCACGCGTGCGGGCATCACTATCATTGCCTTCAATCAGGATGTGTGAAAAACGGTATTGCGAGGGACTAACAAAGCGCGCCCGGTTATTGTCATACCACGCCTCTACAGCCGCTTCATCCACACTAATACGATCGATTAAATCAGCCGCATCGAGGCTGACATACTCAACCTGAACTTGCTCAGCAATAGCAAATTGAGCTAAGTTACGTTGATACCAATCGCTTACCAGTTCGTCGCTTACCTCGACCTGAACTTCATAGTCGGCTAGTGATAAGGTGACATAAGCACCGCTGCGCGATTGGTTGATCAAAGCTTGTAGCGCTGCAGTTTCGTTAGCCAGGGCAAATTCGCTATCCACTAAAGTCTGCAGCAACTGACTACGGGCTAAATCAGTGCGCATTAATTCGGCAAAGCCATCTGGCGTGTAACCGAGGCTGCGCAGGGTAAATTGATAGGTATCATTGTCAAATTGGCCGGCCACACGGAAACTCGGAATATTCCGTATCGCCTCTTTAACTTGTTCATCAGATACCCGTAATCCGCGCGCCACAGCATATTGCACGACCAATTTTTGATTGATCAGGTCGTTGATCACGCGCTGACGCAATTGCTCATTGAAGCCAGCATCAACGGCTAATTGATCATAAAAATCGCCGAGTTGATCACGTTGTCGATTGCGCTCATTTTCAACCGCACGATCAAATTCAGGGCGGCTGATATCTTCACCATTTACGCTCGCCACTGCTGGATCAGCGGTGCTTGTGATATAACCACTGATACCGGTCAACGCAAAGGTCAACGCAATCAGCACCAGCAGGATCTTAACCAATAAGCTACCTGACCTTTCCCGTATTGACTCCAACATAATCTCTTCAACCTCAAACTGTTCTGAATTGTCGCGCGCTATTATATCTGGTTGTGACAGAAAAAAATAACCCGAAGACAAGCTTCGGGCTACATTTATAATCTCTGGCGGAACGGACGGGACTCGAACCCGCGACCCCCGGCGTGACAGGCCGGTATTCTAACCAACTGAACTACCGCTCCTGAGTGATTAGTTTACCGAATCTTTCAGTGCTTTACCGGCTTTGAAAGAAGGTACTTTAGCTGCTGCGATCTGGATAGTTTTACCAGTTTGCGGGTTACGGCCAGTGCGAGCTGAACGCTCACGTACGCTGAACGTACCGAAACCAACCAAAGCCACTGAATCGCCACCTTTCAACGCGTCAGTAACGGCTGAGATGAAAGAATCAAGTGCACGTGCAGCTGCAGCTTTAGAAATTTCTGCGCCGTCTGCGATTTTGTCAACTAGTTGAGACTTGTTCACAGTATTATCCCCTTACTTTATTTTTATGAGATATGCATGGTTTCAGTTGCTTTCGTTAGGCAACCTTGGGCCAGCGAAGTTTAAAACCAGCTCGAACGAGTTGTTCGAGCTCCTCAACAGGACAGCAGACTACTTCGCATACTCCCTGTTGCTTAAGTGGTATACCAGAATTGCCATACGATTTTATGACTGGTCACTCACTTTGCACTAGGCTACCACAAGAATTTATCTTGAGAACCCTTTTTCACAACTTTTTTAACGAAAGAATGCGGTCTAGAGGCATATTTTATCGCTACAGCCCGCATTTTCTCGTTTTTTACCTGTTAATGCGCCGGTTTTGGCTGACTTTCCAGCGCCACCGCCAGCACTTCATCAATCCATTGCACCGGCTGAATGGTTAAATCACCCTTCACATTGGCACTGATTTCTTCCAGATCACGTTCATTATCTTTCGGGATCAAGACATGCTTAATACCACCACGATGGGCCGCCAATAACTTTTCTTTTAAGCCACCAATCGCCAGCACCTCTCCACGTAAGGTGATTTCGCCGGTCATCGCCACATCGGCTCGCACCGGAATATGGGTTAACGACGACACCAGTGCAGTCACCATAGCGATACCAGCACTCGGCCCATCTTTGGGCGTCGCACCCTCTGGAACATGCACGTGGATATCGCGTTTTTCATGGAAATCATCGGCGATACCAAGCTTATTGCTGCGGCTACGCACCACTGTTAGCGCGGTTTGAATTGATTCCTGCATCACATCACCCAGCGACCCAGTGGAGGTAATTTTACCCTTACCCGCTACATTGGTTGCTTCAATGGTGAGTAAATCGCCACCGACTTCGGTCCATGCCAAGCCAGTCACCTGGCCAATTTGGTTATTATCTTCAGCACGGCCAAAATCAAAACGCTGCACGCCTAAGAAATTGGCAAGGTTTTTGCCGTTGATTTCGACATGTTTAACGCGCTTATCAAGCACAATTTTCTTCACCGCTTTGCGGCACAGTCGCGAAATTTCGCGCTCAAGGCTGCGCACACCGGCCTCGCGCGTGTAATAGCGAATGATACCGTTGATGGCATCATCGGTGACTTTGATTTCTTTGCTCTTCAAGCCATTACGCTCAATTTGCTTGGGCAGTAAATGACGTTTCGCAATATTTAGCTTTTCATCTTCGGTGTAACCCGACAGTCGAATCACTTCCATACGGTCCAATAATGGCCCGGGTATATTCATACTGTTCGAGGTGGCGACGAACATCACATCAGATAAGTCATAGTCCACTTCTAAATAGTGGTCATTGAAATTGACGTTTTGTTCTGGATCCAACACTTCCAGCAACGCAGACGCTGGATCACCGCGCATGTCAGAAGCCATTTTGTCAATTTCATCAAGTAAGAACAGTGGGTTGCGCACCCCAACCTTGGACATTTTTTGAATCAATTTACCTGGCATCGAACCAATATAGGTACGCCGATGACCGCGAATTTCCGCTTCATCACGCACTCCACCTAAGGCCATACGAATATATTTACGCCCCGTCGCTTTCGCAATGGACTGACCCAACGAGGTTTTACCTACTCCTGGCGGCCCGACTAAACACAAAATAGCCCCACGTACTTTATTAGTGCGTTGCTGCACCGCCAAATATTCGAGGATACGCTCTTTCACTTTCTCCAAACCATAATGGTCGGCATCGAGAATTTTCTCGGCATTGGCCAAGTCTTTTTTAATCCGTGAGCGTTTTTTCCACGGCACCGATACCATCCAATCGATATAGCCGCGCACCACCGTTGCCTCAGCAGACATCGGTGACATCATCTTCAATTTTTGTAATTCCGCGCGAGTTTTTTGCTCGGCTTCTGCCGGCATCTGCGCCTCATCAATTTTGCGCTGCAAGGTTTCAAATTCATCAGGACCATCTTCCATTTCGCCGAGCTCTTTTTGAATCGCCTTCATTTGCTCATTCAAATAGTACTCGCGCTGGCTCTTCTCCATCTGCTTTTTAACCCGCGTACGAATGCGTTTCTCGACCTGTAATAGGTCAATTTCGCCTTCCATCAACGCCATTAAAAACTCCAGCCGTTGGCGCACATCGGTGATTTCCAACACCCGCTGTTTATCGACAAGTTTGAGCGGCATATGCGCAGCCATGGTATCGGCAAGGCGATCGGCTTCATCAATACCTGACAACGAGGTTAATACCTCCGGCGGAATTTTCTTATTCAGTTTGACATACCCTTCGAACTGATTAACCGCTGAGCGGATCATCACTTCGTGCTCCTTGTCATCCATGCCTTCCGACGCTAAGTAATGCACTTGCGCACGAAAGAAATCATCGGAGTCTTCAAAACCGTCCAGTTGCGCGCGCTGCACACCTTCAACCAGAACTTTGACCGTGCCATCAGGCAACTTCAACAACTGTAAAATGGTGGCAATGGTACCAATCGCATGAATGTCCTGCTGTTCTGGCTCATCCACCGTGGCATCTTTTTGTGCCGCCAAAAATATTTGCTTATCAGCCGCCATGGCTGCTTCGAGGCAGCGAATTGATTTTTCACGCCCAACAAATAATGGAATCACCATGTGTGGATATACCACTACATCACGTAGGGGTAACACTGGGATACTAAGGCGTTCAACCCGTTCTTCACTCATATACTTCTCCAGGTCGCTGACATCGTGAGATGAATCTATCTTACTCTGTAATATGGGGCTATACAGATAAAGTTCAATGTTTTGCACAAAAAAAGGGCCTAAATGGCCCTTTTTGCAGTTTTTTTAGCCTAATTGGGCTATTTATTCACCAGCAGCCTGCTTTTCTTTCGGTTGATTTTGGTAAATCAAAATAGGTTGCGAATCGCCTTTAATCACTGATTCATCAATCACTACCTTGCTCACATTATCCACCGAAGGTAAGTCATACATGGTGTCTAATAGCACCGCCTCGACAATTGAACGGAGCCCGCGCGCTCCGGTTTTACGCTGCATGGCTTTACCGGCAATGGCCCGTAACGCATCTTCGCGAAACTCTAACTCCACCCCTTCCATCTGCAATAATGCTGCATATTGCTTGGTTAGAGCATTTTTGGGTTGCGATAAAATCTGCACTAAGGCGTCTTCATCAAGTTCAGTCAAGGTCGCCAGCACCGGCAATCGGCCAATAAATTCTGGAATCAAACCAAACTTAACCAGATCGGCCGGCTCTACCTGGGCCAAGGTTTCACCCTCAGCTTTCGGCTGCTTACTTTTCACCTGAGCGCCAAAACCGATCCCGGTACCGACGCTCATGCGCTGCTCAATTACCTTATCGAGGCCAGCAAAAGCACCGCCGCAGATAAACAGAATTTTAGCGGTATCAACCTGCACAAACTCTTGTTGTGGATGCTTGCGTCCACCTTGCGGTGGCACCGCAGCAATAGTCCCTTCAATCAATTTCAACAGCGCCTGCTGTACCCCTTCGCCTGACACATCGCGGGTAATCGAGGGGTTGTCAGACTTCCGTGAGATCTTGTCAATTTCATCGATATAAACAATACCGCGCTGCGCCTTCTCAACATCGTAATCACATTTTTGCAGTAGCTTCTGAATGATGTTTTCGACATCTTCACCGACATAACCCGCCTCAGTTAAGGTCGTCGCATCGGCCATAGTGAACGGCACATCGAGAAACCGCGCTAAGGTTTCAGCTAAATAGGTCTTGCCTGAGCCAGTTGGGCCAATCAATAAGATGTTACTTTTGCCTAACTCAACGTGATCATCGGTGTTGTTGGCCGGGCTTTTGCTGGCGTTGTGTAAACGCTTGTAATGATTATAAACCGCCACCGCAAGGACTTTTTTCGCCAACTCTTGACCAATCACATATTCATCAAGGTGGGCACGAATCTCACGTGGGGTTGGCAATCGGTCGCTAGTTTGCGTGGGCGAAATATTTTTAATTTCTTCCTGCAAAATATCGTTACATAGATCCACGCACTCATCACAGATGAACACCGATGGGCCCGCAATTAATTTACGAACTTCGTGCTGACTTTTTCCACAAAAGGTACAAAACAATGGCTTCTCACCATCACCTTGGGTTTTATTCGTCATGCTACTCTCCAGTACGTTGGCTCAATACCTTATCAACTAAACCATAAGCCACCGCTTCCTGCGCTGACATGAAATAATCGCGATCAGTATCTTTTGCTACTTGCTCTAAATCTTTGCCAGTATTCTCAGCTAGCATACGATTCAATTTGTCTTTGATATCGAGAATTTGCCGTGCATGAATTTCAAAATCAGAAGCTTGACCTTGGAACCCACCGAGCGGTTGATGAATCATCACCCGCGCATTCGGTAAACAGAAACGCTTACCCTGCGCACCACCAGCTAACAAAAATGCGCCCATACTGGCCGCTTGACCAATACAAACGGTGCTTACGTCGGGCTTAATAAACTTCATGGTATCGTAAATCGCCATGCCGGCAGTAACCGCTCCGCCCGGGCTATTAATATATAAATGGATATCTTTATCGGGATTTTCCGATTCTAAGAATAATAGCTGCGCAACAATTAAGTTGGCCATATGGTCTTCCACTGGGCCGACCATAAAAATTACTCGCTCTTTTAACAAGCGCGAATAAATATCATAGGCCCGCTCACCCTTTGCGGTTTGCTCAACCACCATTGGCACCAATTGCGCCATCGGATCCAATCCGAACTCAGACATAATCAACAACTCCCGAAATAAAAATGGCTCGTATACTGATATACGAGCCATTAAACCAAGTTGCGCTCGATGCCGTCAACGTTCTATTGACGGATCGTCACAGCTTATTTCTGTTTTGGATTCATCAGCTCATCAAAGCTGGCTTTTTTAGCCTTCACTTTGGCTTGTGCAACGATGAAATCAATGGCTTGCTGTTCGAGTGCCACATTACGAACTTGCTGTAACAGCTCGTTGTTGCTCTTGTAATAGGCAATCACTTCAGCTGGGTCTTCATAGGCTGAGGCGTTGGTTGCAATAATTTCATCTACCTTAGCATCATCCACTTGCATGGCGTTGCTACGAATTACTTCACCAAGCAGTAAGCCAACTTTCACCCGCTCTTTCGCCTGCTCTTCAAATAAATTCGCCGGTAACTGCGGCATTTGCGCATTGTTCTGCCCAAAGCGTTGCATTGCTTGATTACGCAGATTGTCGACTTCTTGATCAATCATTGCTTTTGGCAAGTCCACTTCGTTGCTTTCAACCAGTGCTTTCAACACCTGCTCTTTGACTTTGCCAGTCACGGTATTTTTCAGCTCGCGTTCCATATTTTTGCGTACTTCGGCACGCAACGCCTCAACGCCACCGTCGGTAATACCAAATAACGCCACGAAATCATCATTCAGTTCAGGTAACTCACGCTCTTCAACTTTCTTCGCGGTGATGACAAACTGCGCCACTTTACCTTTCAGATCGTCGGCGTGGTAATCGGCTGGGAAAGTCACTTCAATAGTCTTTTCTTCACCGCTTTTCATACCAATCACTTGGTCTTCAAAACCTGGGATCATGCGACCTTGGCCCAATTCAAGGGCAAAATCAGCGGCTTTACCACCAGCAAACTCAACCCCGTCAATAGAACCGACGAAATCAATGGTAATACGCTCAGATTTTTTCGCTTTGCGTTTAACTTCTTTCCAGCCGCCATGTTGCTTACGCAAGGTTTCCAGCATGGTATCCACGTCAGCATCAGTAACCGTTACGTCTGGTTTTTCAATTTTTAATTTGTCCAGTGCCTGAACCGTCACCTCTGGGTACACCTCGAAGGTTGCAGCAAACTGCAAATCTTTACCTTCTTCATTGACCATTGGGGTAATAGTCGGCATGCCGACTGGGTTCAGTTGCTGCTGCATCACCGCTTCAAAATATTTACTTTGCATCACATTCGATGCAGCGCGGGCGCGGGCCTCTTTGCCGAACAACTTCTGCAACACGTTAGGTGGTACCTTGCCTTTACGGAAGCCGTTAATACGGCGATTACGGTACTCATCTTTTAGCAAACGTTTTACTTCGTTATCAACGGTTGCCGCCGGCACAGTTATGGTGGCGCGGCGCTCTAATCCTTGGGTTGTCTCTACAGAAACCTGCATTGCTTTCCTACCTCGGCTTCACTATTGGCCTTGAGCCCACTACAGTCGGGACCCCTCAAAATGACGCAGCATTATAGCGACTGCAGTCCAGTGAGTCGAGAGCCGCGTGGCACTTTTTGCGCTGTTGCTTAGCGCACTGCGACCATCGCTGCGTTACCAACCGATGCCATAGACCGCATCACGCACGGTGCCACCCATACTGACGGTGCCAGCAGCGGCATTATAAATCACCTTACAGTTAGCCACCCCGCGGGCACAGACCTGGCCACGAATACGGCTGCCGGTTGAACGCCCATCAAAGGTGCGTAATTTATCCAGTTGTTCAACTAAATCAATGACAAAGACATCGGTGCCAATGCTACTACTGGTCACCGTAATCACTTCCATAGCCTGCTCATCGCTGCTGCGATGGCGCGCCACTAAGGCATCAACTAAGCTCAGCGACAATTGTTCCGTTTGTTGTTCAAGGCGGTCATTGCCGACTAACAAAGCCAAGCGCTCGCTGCTTTGCCGATAGTTACTGCGTGCTAAAAAGGCGTACAACTGGGCGGCTTGTTGCCTATCTGCGCTAACCCCGAGGCCAGCCGCCTTGACTTGTGCAAGCAGGTACATAGCCGGCTTATACAACTGCTCAGCGGCGCGCTCTAAATCAGCCACAGCGGCGCTGTTATCAGCTGCCGTTTCAGAAAAATTGCGCACTGCTCGCTCAAATAGTGCCGGCGCATAGTCTTGCCGAACCGCACGGTCAAGTGCTTCATCAGCAGCAGCGAGGTCTTGTTCGAAGGCTAAACCTTGGCGTAACCAGCGCGAATAAATATGCCAGGCACGCTCATCTTGGTTGCGCAAAGCCCGTTTCAAATGCTGACGTGCTAAATTGAGGTCAGCGGGCACACCATCACCGGTTGCATAGGCCATAGCAACGATCACTTGCGCATCGGGGCTGCCATTGATAGAAAACCGGACTAATTTTTTCATCGCCTCGGAACAGGCGTCACTCGCGCATTCATCACTGCTGGCACTGTCAGCATCAGCTTGTTCACTGACCGTGGCGCCTGGGCTTGGCACGGCTAACGCACTGCCGCTCAATAAGCTCGCTAAAATAGCCAGAATAATTAACCCAGTGTAGCCGTGGTTGCGCATCGTCAGTACCTTCTACAAGTCACAAAATATGCAGCAAGTATGGTAAGCATAACGGCAAAGGTCAAACCGAAGATGTAATGATTGGTAACAGCTTAATCACAGAATGGTCGGCGAGACTGGATTCGAACCAGCGACCCCTTGTACCCAAAACAAGTGCGCTACCAAGCTGCGCTACTCGCCGACATCTTCGAAAAACCCGTGCAGGACGCGGCCTGACAACGGGGGCGAATATTACCTGTTGGTATGCAGAGCGTCAAATACTTTTTTGTCATAGCCCGCCGACTGCTGGTTTTTAAATCAATCTGTTGGCAATAGCTCGGCATGCCACTACAAACCAGCGCAGAATCATGGCAAAATAGCGGCCATTCGAAACTTAGCTACGCGGTATTTATGACAGCTCAACTGATTGACGGAAAAGGTGTTGCTCAACAGGTTCGCGACCAAGTAAAACAGCGAGTTGATGAGCGCTTAGCGGCCGGTTTACGAGCACCGAGTTTAGCCGTCATATTAGTCGGCAACGATGCCGCTTCGGAAGTTTATGTCGGCAGCAAGCGTCGTGGCTGTGAAGAAGTTGGTATTCGCTCGCTTGCCTACGACCTGCCAGCCAACACCCCGCAAGCCGAGCTCGAGGCGCTGATCGACCAGCTCAATGGCGATGCTGAAGTGGACGGTATTTTGCTGCAACTACCACTACCAGAAACACTCAATGCCCAAGCCATGCTTGAGCGCATCAACCCGTACAAAGACGTCGATGGCTTTCACCCGTTCAATATGGGTCGCTTAGCGCAACGCAATCCAGCCCTGCGACCGTGCACCCCGCGCGGGGTGATGACCTTGTTTGACGCAATAAAATTACCCTTGCACGGCCTTAATGCGGTGGTTGTCGGCGCCTCGAACATTGTCGGTCGGCCGATGGCGCTGGAATTACTGTTAGGCGGCGCAACGACCACCGTTTGCCATCGCTTTACCCATGATTTACAAGCCCACGTTGAACGCGCTGATATCGTGGTGGTGGCGGTCGGTAAGCCAAATTTTATTCCCGGTGCTTGGATCAAGCCAGGCGCTACCGTCATCGATGTCGGTATTAACCGCCTCGCCGATGGTCGTCTGGTTGGCGATGTTGAATTCGCTGCAGCACGTCAGCGCGCGGCCTTCATTACCCCAGTGCCGGGCGGCGTTGGGCCAATGACTGTGGCAACGCTACTACAGAACACCCTGCAAGCATGTGATAGCTGGCATGCACCGCAGCCCTAATCAGCGCCAGTATAATCGCTTAATAGCGGCCCCTGTAAGCGATAACGTAGCCCCCACAACGGCGCTTGACTGAGTGCTTGGCGCTGTTGACAAAAGCCCTGCACGGGGTTGGCCCAGCGCTGACGCAAAGCCGCTAATGCCTCAGCCGCAAGGGGCACGCGTAACGGCATACACCACCAAATTTCTAACTCAATAGTGCGTGCCGCAACATAGGCTTTGGCATCGTTGCTGAGCTGATAGCGTAAGCCATTATGGTCCAGCGCAATCACGCCACCCTGCTGTTGTAGTTGGGCCTTGGTCGGTTGCAGCACCTCAATACGCGAGCCCCAACGTGACCATAGTTGACTGCGCCCCAGCGCGACCAATAAGCGCGCATAGTCAGACTGGTCATTGTTGACGGTGTTGCTCAACTGCGGTTGCACGGCCGCCATACCTGCGGCCAGAGTTGTACGCATCGCCGTGCTATTAAGCCCCTGAATAGCGCCACTGCGCAGCGCATAATTACTGGCCGTGGATAAATTCAATTGCCACCAGCTGATCCACACTAATTGCACCATTAACAGGCTGGCGAGTAACACTAACGGCAGCAGCAGCATGGTTTCAATCACCGCCTGACCGCGCTGGCCGGTCATTGGCAACCGCCAGCCTGAACACACGCTTGCCATAATGTGGCGTAGTCATTAATACGTTGCAGTAAGCGCTGCAAATCGCCGGCTGGAGTGTGTACCCGAGCAACAAACAATTGATCGGCATGGAGAGTATGCACACGGGCATCACTCACCAACAACTGGTGAGCGGTTAAATCAGTTATGCTGGCTTTTTCGGCGGTTAAGTTACCGATCCCTACTAAGCCGTGATCACGCATATCGAGATTGCTGGCAAGCCGATTTAAATGCGGCTTATCGGGTCGTGCTACACGGTGTAAATAATCCTCATAATTAACCTGCGCGAGCGGTTGCCATTGACTTATGCTGACCACTTGCGCCTGCTGGGTAGCACCCTGAAAGTGGCTGGCAAACCAGGCGGCCTGGGCTTGACTCGGGGCGGTTATTTGCCAACGTAACAGCGCGTCCTGCTGAGTTAATTGCCAGCCCTGCTGCCAGGGTAGACTGAGCTTCGCTGCTTGCTGCTCGGTTATCAGTTCGCTGACAGCCAGCGGTGGTCGCCCCTGTTGTAACCAAAACTGTTCAGCAGCCTGCAGCAGATACTCGGTATGTTGCAACCACTGCTGACGTTGTTCAAGGCGCTGCTGATGCTGCCACCACTGCCCACTCATCAGTAATAATGCAGCAAATAAGCTCACCACGGCGATAAACTCAAGCAACAAAAAACCGCGTGTAGATTGCATTTAGCTTGTTCCCGAACGCTGTAACAACTGCCGTTGCTGCGCCTGTAAGCGCAACAACTGCAGTTCGGCTTTGCCGCTAGCAAGCGCTGGAAAAGCACTCAGGCTAGCGCGTGGGCTTACCACGAAAGCATGCCACAGCGCACTCAAAGCGCTGATGAGTATAACCACCAGCAGCAACTCAAACACGGCAAAACCACGTCGATCAGCCATTCGACTAGCCCTGAAAGCTGAGCACCAGATTACCGTTACTAAAGTCCGTATCGAGTGCATAATCGGCAAAATCGCGCGCTAAACGTGCACCCTCACCGACTTGATCGATACCCGACATCACCACGATATACCGCGAGCTATCGGCACTATCGGCTTCGACACTAATATCACCACCCCATGGGTTCAGCCCACTACCGGTTCCCCAGGTTTCCGGTACCGCAGCAATACCAGACATTGAGGCGACACTAATGCCTGTGAAATCACCGTTCTTCGGTCGCCACAACAAAATACCCGATTGAATAGTAATAATTTGACTTTTGGCCTCACTCACCCGTGAATTTCCCACCGCCCAATCACGCGCAGCCAAACTGCCGATCGTCGCAATAGCAATAATTGCTAACACCGTTAATACTTCGATAAAGGTAAAACCTCGTTGCTTCTGCATTGGTAACACTCCTTGTCAATTAACTTCTCTACGTTTCGATTAACTTAGCGTTAACCCTTGGTTACATCATGGTCTGCTGAGTGACTGCCATGAGCATTGATCCCATACCGCCGAGAACTAATGTCATTAACAGAAAAATCAGCCCATAGCACATTATCTGTAGCGCTATTCGCAAGCGCAGCAGAGCATCAATCGCATCTGCTGTTGCATAGCTGGCAACGCGCAGTAAGGTGCCATGTTCAGTTGCATTTCGGCTGCCATTACTGAGCCGAAATAACATTCGTGGTGACAGCAGAGCGCTGCCAAATACTCCGGCAAGTTGCCGCTCTCCCTGCGCTAAACGACGACGCATATGCAGCGTCACATAGCATAAGCTGCCGGCACCAAAGCGCTCGACGGCTTGCAGCGCCCGATCAAGATTCAACCGCGCTTGTAACAGCACGGTGATGGTTTGTAATAACAACACCGCATCAAAATAACGCCGAATGCGAAATGCCCCAAGCTGAGCCAAACGGCGACACCAACCCCAGCGCCAATCGATCAGCAGCGCCGGACCCCAGGCGACTATCAGCATCAGCAACACCAGCAGTAACATCAGCAGTAAACTCGGGCCAGCACTGATCACCAACAGCAACTCACTAAGCCACGGCCAATCGGCTGCTGGCAACCCAGTCGCCAGCTTAGGCATTACCTGGCGACCAATCACTAAACTGGCAATAGCACTAATCACCAGCATAATCAGTGGGTAAATCAGCGGTCGCCAAAACTGTTGCTGGGCCTGCTGACGCTGCTGCTCAAACTGCTGGTGCTGCTGCAACAACCGCTCTAACACACCACTATGCTCGCCAACGCTGACCAACATACACAAATCGCGGTCAAACCACTGCGGTAGCACCGTAGCAAAGCTCTGACCCTGATTCAAAGCCTGCACGATACCCGCACTGAGCGCCAGTTCATCAGCAAGCCGATAATGCTGCGCATGCTGAGCCAATTCGCCACAGGCTTGCAGCGGACTCAAGCCATCCTGCAGCGCCAGCGCAAAATCCTCTAACAAGGCTAGTTGCCGTGAGCGCGCTAATCGCATAACTGTGCCTGCCGTTGCAACTGGCACTCGAGTGAGCGCCAACCGCCAGCAATCAGCTGTTGCCGATAGTCGCCCAAGGTATCGCCGGCCAACGCTTGGCCTAGCGCCTGATCAACGCGCAGCACTTCCATTACCAGTCGCCGACCGCTACTGCCGCTGTGCTGACAATGCTCGCAACCGACGCCATCGCAGTGACTGCAGGTGCTCGCCACCAAACGTTGCGCAACGATTCCGCGCAGCACCCCAGGTTGTGCCAATGCGGTTGCCACCAAACCTAAATCGAGTAGGCGTTGCAGCACCCCGAAACAATCATGGGCATGAATCGTAGCAGTCACCAAGTGACCCGTCAGCGCAGCGCTATAAGCCGCATGTGCGGTTGCACTATCACGAATTTCACTAATCGAAATAACATCTGGATCTTCGCGCAACGCCACCTTGACCATATTGGCGAAATTCAATTCCGGATGATCGGCTAGCACTGGCTTTTGCTCGATGTGCGGCTGAATGATTTCGATCGGGTCTTCTAAACTAATGACCTTGTAACTGCTTGGTAGCTCACGATTAAGTGCTGCTAAGGTGGTGGTCTTACCCTGGCCGGTTGGTCCGGCAATGATGATTAAGCCAGCTGGCTGCTGCAGCAACTGCTGCAGCTGTTGTCGCTGCTCTACGGCTATGCCTAGCTCAGATAAATCAGCGATCTGCGCCTGTTCACGCTGAATTCGCATGGTGACCGCAAAGCCATTGCGGGTGGGTGATTTTTGCACGCGCAAGCGGATACCTTGTGGTTGACCGTTAGTAAACACCTGCAGATTTATACTGGCACTGGATAGCCGTTGCTCATCAAACAGCTCATGAAAATCATCGGAGCGGGTATTTAATGCGGCAGCGATTGCCGCCGCCAGCATCTCTCGACTGCGCACCGCTCGCCCAACCATACGGCCATGCACCCGAAAAGCCAGCGTCGCCTGGTGCTGATCGAAGGCCAAATGAATATCGGAAGCATCGCGTTGCAATGCCTGTTGCACCAAATCTTCCAGCGCTTGCTGGGCGCGCGTATGGTCGAGAATAAGCGGATTATACGGCGCATGACGTTGGCGCAGGGCATCGGCATCATGCAGGCGACTACGAATAGCACTGGCATCGGCCAATAACCAACTGCGTAGCGGCTGCTGCCGCAGTAACTGTAATTGCAGCAAATTAACTAAGCCGAGACTATGCCATTGCCATGCGGCAGCGGAGCTAACTAACAGCCCGTCATGACTGACCAGCGCCGCGCTGTCCTGATCCATACCACGATCAGTAAACTGCAAGCAGCTATCTAACAGCGCCTCGGCAATGATTAAGTCTGCCACGCTCTGATCGGTGACGGTTTGCATTTCACCAGCCCCGCGGCAGCGCTAACAACCGCTGTTCATGACCACGTTGCAAGCGCACATGCTGACCATCAATGCTCGCCATTAGACCACTGGCATCCGACTCTCCCGGCACCAAGCGCAGCAGCTGCTGCTGATGTTTGAGCACCACCACCTGCTGGTCGCCTCCCACCACTGCCAGCAATTGATAGGCACTGAGGGCTGGACCCGCGCTGAAATTCGCTGTTGCGCTGCTACCGAGTTGCTGAATCTGCTGCTGTGCCGCCGCAGTGGCTAATTCATGCTGCATTTGTCGGGCCCGTGAGGCCGCCTGTAATTCCGCTAATTCTTGTGCCCGCAACGCCTTTATCCGCTCAAGGGCAGCGTCGTTAGGGTGCTGGTCTAGCACACTACTGCTAAACGCCAGCGCTAACATCCATGCTTGAATCATCGTCATCTCCTTGACTAATGGGCTGATATATCCGTAGTTCCAGCGTGATCAGTGACTCTGGTTTGGCGCTTAACTGCAGCCGCAGCAGACGTGCATCAAAACCCTGCAGTAACTGGTGCAGTTGGCTCAGTTCGAGCCAATACCAACTGCCAAAACGTAAACTGACATCACGCCATTGATAGCGACTATTTGCGCCGCTGCGACCAAGCTGCCAATGCAGTTCTGGGAATAATAGCGTAGCTTGTCGCTGCAATTGCTGCAGCGCCTCATCAACCGGCTGATCAAATTGCAACGCCGTTGCCAGTAGGTTAAAACAGCGACTCACTTGCAGTTGTTGCGCCGTCTGAGTAATGTGCCATGGCGCTGGTAATTGCTGTTGTAACTCAGCAATATCGCCATAGCTTTGTTGCAGGGACAGCTGCAACTGCCCAGCGCTAAAATCTAACTGCTGCAGCTGCCAACCGGCTAATAAATCGAGCTGCTGTAGTTGCTCACGGAGCAGTAACAAAACATCGACCGGCATGCCGACTAAGGCCGGCACTTGCTCGGTATCAGGCGGCAGCGGTGGTCGCTCTGCCAGCGGCTGTGAGCTGCCAGGCCAGTAATAACTCCAACCCACACTCAGCAGCGCAATCACGCTGCTCATCAGCACCACCAAGCGGCGCCAACGCTGCCATGGTGGCGGTTGCTTCAAGCCCAGCAAGCGGGCGGCTCGGCACGGTTTTATTTGCTCCAAGCTAAAACACTGCTGGGCACTAGCGTGCGGTAACTGCTGTTGCAACGCCAACGGCAGCTCGTTGCTATGCAAGATCAATGGCTGATAATGCTGGCGCTGGCATAACCCATACAGCAGCAACAGCAGTTGCTGCTGACCACTGGGGTCATTAGCGACCAGCAAGGCCGCCAACAACTGCTGCTGATCCCAACTGATACACAGTAACTGCTCACCGTCGTGCAATAGCGCGAGCAGTTGCTCAGTCTGGCTAAATTGCTGGCGCAGAGCGACCACGATATCCTGTTGCTGCTGTTGGCGAGCGCCATCTACAGCGCAACAAAGCCACCACTGCTGCCCTACCCGCACACTGCAATAACTGTCAAAACCTAACTGTTTGGCCTGCTGCAAATAACCCTGTAGTTGCTTGCGCTTAGCGCATTGTTGACGCCAGCCATTGCACAACCAAATCATCGTCATGACAGACTCGCTCGGGTTAAAATACGCGGTGTTAGCAGCACCAAGGTTTCACTACGCCGTTGCTGCTGTTGCTGATTGCCACCGAGAGCCAAACTCCACCAGCTTTGCTGTTGATTTTGCTGTTCGCGTTGATTACGTATTCCCGACAGCAGTAACGTTTCGCCATCGGCCACCAAAGCTTTCATGAAGAATTTTTTGCGCGTGGTATGGGGCGTTTGAATCAGCAAATTGCCTGCCCGCACTTCATCGATCGATTGTAAATCAGATAACTCGGTGGATAACTGCAAAATCACCTGGCCGGCGCGGATGCTCGGCAGTAGATAGAGCTCAAAGCCGGTGGTGACCACTCCCGGCTGCAACAGCTCTGAACTGCCAACGTTCGCCGTAGCCGTGCTGCCGGCAGCAGCGAGATAGGTGGCGTTGTCTTCCATCACAATTTTCGCTAGCTGATTATTAAGACTCAGCAAGCGCGGTTGATTCACGGTTTTCACCACCCCTTGTTCGGCCAGTGCTTGCAAGAATAGCTGTGAACCCTCGGCTTTACCCTGCAGTTGTTGCCAACTCAGTTGCCCAGCCACGCTACCGGCGTTGCTGAAAAAATTTGACGATAGCCCCAATACCCCTTCACCACCGGCGCTGTTGAGCAGGGCCTGCCAGTCAATGGCAAATTGCTGGTTATCGTTAAAGGTCACCTCGATGATCTGTACATCAATGGCCACTTGTCGCGTCAGCCGCTCATTTTGCTGCTGCAAATACTGTTCAACCGCAGCCACATGCTCGGGTAAGTCATGCACCAGCAGTGAACTGGAGCTCTGATTGATACTGACCTGGCCGTGCTCAGATAACAACAACTCAATGGCTTGAGCTAAATCGTCCCAGACGGACAGTTGTTTACTGGAAAAATTTAAAT
Organism: Pseudidiomarina sp.; assembly: GCA_023260975.1. Lineage (GTDB taxonomy): Bacteria > Pseudomonadota > Gammaproteobacteria > Enterobacterales > Alteromonadaceae > Pseudidiomarina. The sequence goes on from JALQTK010000004.1 coordinate 67,034, forward strand.
ACTGCTCACTGCGCATGGTATTGCTGAGCGCAATCGCCTGACTGCCTTGATTCACGCCATTGGTTTGCTGTTGACTATCACGATTACCGAGGAAGAAATTGGTATTACCGGCAATGAAGGCAACATCAAATTCAGCAATACGCCGCTTACTCCAGCTAATTTGTTGCTCATCAATACGCACATGCCAGCCGTACAGCGCTTGAATATGCTGCAATAAGCCACCGAGATCGCCTTGGTAGGCCAGTCGTATTGGCTGCTGTGCTAATTCGCTGCTAAGGTAACGCACGCGCACTTGATGTGCCGCAAAGGTCTGTTGCATCAGCGCTGCTAACGGCAGCTGCTCGACGGCTAGCTGCACCGGACGACTATACCAATGCGGCTGCTCACGATGGCTGGCAGCAATAGCAGGGACATAGAACTCATCGCTATACACCACCGCCCCCAGCTGGGTTGTTGGCGGTGCTAACCAGTGATGCTGCAGCTCACTAAAAGCCGCCTCACTGCTGGCCGTGGAGGATGCAGTCGATAGGCTACAGGCCTGACTAACAAGTAGCAGCCATAGCAATCCAATCACCCTGACCAGCACTATCATAGCCTGGCTCCAGCGAGCCCAGCATAGCGCACCGTTGCCGATTTATTGGGGTGCAAGGTGATGCTAAGTTGATAGGGTTTGAGCAGGCGTTCGAGTAGTTCATGCCAACTCGGTGCCTGTAATGAGTAATCGACTGGCCAACGGAAATGCGGCGAGACTTGCCAATCGACCACCTCAGTGCTGAATTGCTGCTGCAGTAATTGCTCTAACTGCGGCTGCAACAACCCCGTCTGCATGGCAAATTGAACCGGCTCTAATAGCGCCTCAGCGGCGCCTGGACTCGGCGCTAGTGCGGAAAAATCAAAGTCAGCACAGCTGCTCGCGGCACTGGGCAGGCTTGCGCTGGCAACACTTAGCGGCGCAAGCAACGCCAGATAAACACACTGACGGGGCAATCTGGGCGGCGGCATGATGACCTCCTTGTCGCGGATGCATCACCCTCCGTGGTGATGTATTTTGACTTTAGCCCAGCATCGCCAAGACCACAAGCTGACAGCAGCGGCTTTGGCTGTAAGCAACAGCGCACAGCGGCGCCGCTATACCTTATTTGTTGGCTTTTTTACCCGCCTCGACGCGCCATTCGCCGTGTTTGTAGAGCGCCACCCAGCCAGTCGGTTTGCCATTTTCTTCGCTCATTACATATTGTTCTTTCTGCTTACGACTAAACCGCACAATGGCTTCACGCCCAGCATCATCATGACTTGGCGCCTCGGTTAAATAATGAAACTTGGCTGGAATGCGGTCTTTAAAGCGTTGCAACTCCAGTACTTTGACCGCGCGCGTTTCTCGTGAGCGCGGAAAGCTGTGGGCTGACATGAAAATACCTGAGGCCCCATCACGCAGCACAAAGTAGGCATCCGATTGTTCGCATTTAAGCTCCGGAAACGCTACTGGATCTTCTTTCGGCGGCGCTGGCAGGCCACTTTTCATTAATTTACGAGTGTTCTTACAGGCACTATTGGAACAATCAAAATACTTGCCGAAACGCCCGGTTTTTAGCTGCATCTCACTGCCACAGCGATCGCACTCTAGGGTTGGGCCATCATAGCCTTTAAGGCGGAATTGGCCCTGCTCAACAAGAAAGCCGGAGCAACTTGGGTTATTACCACAGACATGCAATTTACGCTGCTGATCGAGCAAATAACTGTCCATTGCGGTAGCACATTTAGGACAGCGCTTTTTCGCCCGTAAGACTTCAGTTTCTAACTCGTCTTCATCAGCAACTTTGATCGCTTCCTCGCCGGGCAATAAATTCAGCGTTTGCGTACAACGCTCTTTGGGCGGCAACTCGTAGCCAGAACAGCCGAGGAATACTCCGGTTGAAGCGGTGCGAATACCCATGGGTCGGCTACAGCTAGGGCAACTAATATCGGTTAACACCATTTGGTTGCTGCGCATACCGCCCGCCTCGGCCGGTAATTCAGCCTGTGCTAACTTGGCGCTAAATTCTTGGTAGAATAAATCCAGTGTGGCTTTCCAATTGCGCTTGCCCTCGGCAATATCATCCAGCGCTTGTTCCATTTCAGCGGTAAAGTTGTAATTCAGCAAGCGGGTGAAGTTTTCCACCAACCGATCATTGACAATCTCACCCATTTTCTCCGCATAGAAACGCCGATTATCGACGCGCACATAGCCACGCTCTTGAATGGTAGAAATAATCGCCGCATAGGTCGACGGCCGACCAATACCGCGTTTTTCTAATTCTTTCACTAATGACGCTTCACTGAAGCGCGCCGCTGGTTTAGTGAAATGCTGTTGCGGATCCAGCGCCTGCAACTGCAAGGCCGCACCGACTTTGACATCCGGCAAACTGGTGTCGTCATCTTTTTTGTTATTTAGCTGTGGTTGCACCAAGGTCCAACCGGCAAACCGCAACACCCGGCCGCGCGCTTTTAGCTCATAGTCGCCAGCGCTGACCGTGATGGTGGTTGAATCATACTGCGCCGGCGTCATCTGACAGGCCACAAATTGCCGCCAAATCAGCTCGTACAGGCGCTGCGCGTCGCGCTCCATATCCTTGAGTTGCTCAGCCTTAATGGCCACCGCAGAAGGCCGAATAGCCTCATGCGCTTCTTGGGCGTTTTGTTTGGCGCCATAGACGTTCGGTTTGGCCGGTAGGTAGTCCGCGCCAAACTGCTTCTCAATATAACTACGGCAACTCATCACCGCCTCGCCGCTCAAATTGGTCGAGTCGGTACGCATGTAGGTAATATGGCCCGCTTCGTACAGGCGCTGCGCCATCATCATGGTCTTTTTCACGCCAAAGCCCAAGCGCGTGCTGGCAGCCTGTTGCAACGTCGAGGTAATAAACGGCGCAGTCGGCCGGCTCGAGGTCGGTTTATCTTCACGCTCACTAACCTGATAAGCGGCACCTTGCAACGCTGCTACTGCAGCATCAGCGGCAGCTTTGTCATTGGCCTTAAAGCTATTGCCGCGGTATTTCGTCACCTGCAAACGCAATGCTTGCTCAGCGTTGCTGCTGACATCGGCATAGATGTCCCAGAATTCCTCGGGGATAAACGCTTTAATTTCGCGTTCCCGCTCAACCACTAAGCGCACTGCAACCGATTGCACCCGTCCGGCTGACAGCCCACGGGCAATTTTTTTCCACAACAGCGGCGACACCATAAAGCCCACCACCCGGTCAAGAAAACGCCGAGTTTGCTGGGCATTAACGCGGTCTAAATTCAGTGCAGATGGGCGCGAAAAAGCCTCTTGAATGGCTTTTTTAGTGATTTCGTTAAACACCACCCGCTGGAAACGCTGTTCATCGCCGCCAATCAACTCACGCAAATGCCAGGCAATCGCTTCACCTTCGCGATCCAAATCGGTGGCGAGGTAAATTGCATCGGCTTTACTGGCTAGCTTCTTTAATTCAGCCACGACCTTTTCTTTGCCCGGCAATATTTCGTACTGAGCGGCCCAGTCATGCAGCGGGTCAACGCCCATACGTGCGACTAATTTGGCAAAATCACGTTGTTGTTGATAATTCGCTTTCGCGGTTGGCGACATTTTGCGAACTTCTGCGCTACTTTTACCCTTCACCGCTTCAACGGTGCGGGTCGGTAGGTCACGCACATGACCAATACTCGACTTAACGATGAAATCGTTGCCTAAATATTTATTAATGGTCTTAGCTTTGGCGGGCGACTCAACAATTACCAACGACTTTGCCATGTGTCTCTCTATAAATTTGGTTACGAACAGCGGTAATCAGCGTTCAAAGTAGGATTGCTTTTTTAGATATATCTGTTCTCTGGCGACTTCACAACCACTGCTGGCAAAAAACATAAAAATTCATCGAACCATACTAGCTATGCAATAATCCCTTTGGCTGCCGATGAAGCGAGTAAAATCGCCGTTTGCAGCCTTACCCCGCGCGGCTTTTTGTGGGTATAATAGCGGCACATTTACCGCTATCGATCGGAAACTGCACATGAGCGTTGGTCATTTTGAAGCAAATTTTGATGGTCTGGTTGGCCCGACCCATAATTACGCCGGCTTATCCTATGGCAACGTTGCTTCAGTAACCAACGCGACCGCCTGCTCCAATCCGCGTGCTGCCGCTAAGCAGGGCCTCGCCAAAATGAAAGCCCTGCATGACCTCGGTATCGTGCAAGGCGTTATTGCCCCACACCAGCGCCCTGATATTGCTAGCTTACGCCGCCTCGGCTTCAGCGGCAGCGATAGCCGCGTGCTCGAGCAAGCAGCGCAACAAGCACCAGCGCTGCTGCAAGCGGTCTATTCAGCCTCCAGCATGTGGACTGCCAACGCCGCCACAGTGTCGCCCAGCGCTGACAGTGCTGATGGCAAAGTGCATTTCACCCCGGCCAATTTAACCAGCAAGTTTCACCGCTCACTCGAAGCTGAAACCAGCGGCCGCATTTTGCAGGCAATGTTCGCCAACAGCAACTATTTTAGCCATCATCCGCATTTACCCGATAACGACCACTTTGCTGATGAAGGCGCCGCCAATCATACCCGCTTATGCAGCAATTATGGTGACCCTGGGGTGCAAATTTTTACCTTTGGTCGCTATGCATTCGATAGCAGCAAGCCAGCGCCGCGCACTTATCCGGCTCGACAAACCTTCGAAGCCTCACAAGCAATTGCGCGATTACACCAATTAAATGAGCACAACACGGTATTTATTCAACAGCACCCTGAGGTGATTGACCAAGGCGTATTTCACAACGATGTGATTGCCGTCGGTAACCAAAATGTGTTGTTTTATCATCAACAGGCGTTCTTAGATAGCGCGCAGAAATTGGCCGAAATTCAGCGCAAATTTGGCCCTGAAAGCCTGCATTTTATTGCCGTAGACAATCATCAAGTCAGCGTCACTGACGCCGTAGCAAGCTATCTTTTCAACACCCAATTACTGACTCTACCGAGTGGCCATATGGCTCTGATTGCGCCCAGCGAGTGTCAGGAAAACCCGCGGGTGGCAGCGTATTTGGCCGAGTTAGTCACGCGCGACACACCGATTCGTCAGGTGCATTATTTTGATGTCAAACAAAGTATGCGTAATGGCGGTGGCCCGGCCTGCTTGCGCCTGCGTGTGGCGCTGACTGAGGCCGAATTAGCGGCGGTCAACCCACAGGTTCTGATGAGCGACAGTTTGTTCGGGCGTTTAAATCAGTGGGTCGATAAACATTATCGTGATCAGTTAAAACTCGATCAGCTGCGTGATCCAGCATTGCTCACTGAATCATGCACCGCACTCGATGAATTAACGCAAATTCTCAACCTCGGCTCAGTGTACCCGTTCCAGCGTTAATCATCGTCACTTTCGTTGTGCAGTTCGAGATTGGTATCCTCGCTGCTATTGTGCTGATGCTTGGCATGATCATTGCGCGAGGCATCGAGGGCGTCGAGATAACTCTGATTGATATCACCGCTAATATAGTCACCACTGAAAACCGAGGTTTCAAATCGCTTAATATGCGAGTTTTCTTGCTGCACTGCGGCAATCAGATCAGCAAGGTCTTGATAAATCAAGCCATCAGCCTTAATCAGCGCACAGATTTCATCCACTTCGCGACCATGTGCAATCAGCTCATTGGCACTGGGCATATCAATACCGTACACGTTGGGAAAGCGAATTTCTGGTGCCGCTGAGGCAAAGTAAACTTTTTTCGCGCCGGCATCACGAGCCATTTCAATAATCTGCTCTGAGGTGGTGCCGCGGACAATCGAATCATCGACCAACAACACATTTTTACCGCGAAACTCCGAACTAATAGCGTTCAATTTGCGCCGCACTGCTTTGCGCCGTAACGTTTGTCCCGGCATAATAAAGGTGCGGCCAATATAGCGGTTTTTGACAAAGCCCTGGCGATAAGGAATACCCAGCACGTTGGCCATTTCGAGGGCAATATCACAGCTGGTCTCGGGTATCGGTATAATCACATCGATATCAAGGTCAGCGAAATCGCGCTTGACCTTCTCACCCAATTTACGCCCCATGTTGACCCGCGAGGCGTAGACCGAAATTTTGTCAATAAACGAATCGGGGCGGGCAAAATAGACATACTCAAAAATACACGGCACATGCTCTGGGCTATCAGCACATTGGCGTGAAAACAACTCACCAGCTTCGCTAATATACACCGCTTCGCCCGGCTCAATATCACGCACATAGCTAAACCCGGCACCATCAATCGCGACACTTTCAGAGGCCACAATATATTCCATCCCGGTCGGCGTTTCGCGCTGCCCGAGTGCCAGCGGTCGAATGCCCCAAGGGTCACGAAATGCTAGCATGCCATGACCAATAATCATCGCCACCACGGCATACGCACCACGAATCTGCCGATGCAGACGACTGACCGTGGCAAACATATCATCGGCGCTGGGCGTCAAGCTCTGTTGCTGGTAGAGCTCATGGGCAAAAATGTTCAGCAAAACTTCCGAATCTGAGGTGGTGTTGATGTGTCGCAGCGCTTTTTGAAAAAGCTGTTGTTGTAACTCATGTGCGTTGGTCAAATTACCATTGTGCGCCATCGCGATACCAAACGGCGAGTTGACATAAAATGGCTGCGCCTCGGCCGAGCTCGAGCTACCGGCGGTGGGATAACGCACATGACCAATACCAATACGACCGGCCAAGCGCATCATATGGCGGGTATGAAAGACATCACGGACCAAACCATTGGCCTTGCGTAAGCGCAGATTATTGTGTTCAACGGTCATGATGCCAGCGGCGTCTTGGCCACGGTGCTGAAGCATCGTGAGACTATCGTAAAGTGCCTGATTTACTGGATCTTTACCTACAATTCCGACCAGTCCACACATGCTAATACAACCTCATTACGCTTGTTGGGGGAGAAAGCTCGAGTTGCTCTCTAAAAATTCGAAAAACCATTGCACAAACACCGCAAAATGCGGAATTAACTGGGATTGTTGCCACCAATCACTGGCGGATAAGGCGGTGAACGAGTCGATCACAAACAACACCAAGGTGACAATTAACAGCCCCCGAGCGGCACCAAATACTAAGCCCAGTACGCGGTCGGTGCCGGTTAAACCGGTGCCATCAACCAGTTTGCCAAGCAGAAAATTCAGCAATGCCCCGACGATCAGCGTCAGCACAAACAAAATCACTGCAGCCAGGCCATTGCGCACGGTGCTATCGGTAAAACTGGTGAAGTAAACCGCTAGGTCTTGATAAAACCAACTAGCGACAAAAAAAGCAGCGATCCAGATCGCTAACGAGAAGGCCTCGCGGACAAAACCGCGGGTTAAACTGATAAGCGTCGACAACGCTATAACGATGATAATGGCATAATCAACCCACACCATGAGCAGTTCCTTGGCTTGATTTAAAACGCGCGCAGTTTAGCAGAAACTGAGCTTATTTGGCTACGACTATTACGGTTCAAAGCGCACCACAGTGCCCTTTAATTCAGTCGCTTTTAATAATGCTGGCAGCAGCGATTCAGCCTCTTGCTTGCTCAACAGCGGCCCCACCATCAGCTTGTACATCGGCTGTCCATTGACCACCAAGGCTTCGCGGTAGGCGCTGTAACCCGCTTTACGCAAGCGCGCCACCAAATCATCAACCGCGGCTTTATTTTTAAATGCACCCAATTGCACGGACCAACCCGGCTGCTGTAAGTCATTCTGTTGTGGTGCATTGGCTTGCCGTTTAGCGATCGGCTGCTGGGTTACCGGCGGCTCATCAGCGGTTAATTCCAATGTTTCTGGCAACGATGGTACCGCAACGAACGTATCGTCGATTTCACTCACCGCTAGTTCCACTACCGCGACATCCGGTTGCAATGGAATGGTTTCAAACTGCTGTTGCTCTTGCACTGGCTTGCCATCAAGCAACTCGGGCAAAATAATCACCGCTAAGGCAATGAGAATGACGCTGCCAACAATTCGATTTTGCACTTGTGACGACATAGGTTATCTACCTTATGACCAATGTGGAATTTGTCCGACAGTGTAAAACGAGCCGCACACCAATACCAGCGGCGCTTCATTTGTTTGCTGCAAGGCGGCCGCACAAGCCGCCTGATGCGCCGCGGTTACCTCGCTAAAACAATGCACCTCGGTAGTACTCGCGCCGCTCGCCGCCAACGCCTCCGCTAGCTGCTGCGCAGTGGCACCGCGCGGCCCAGTTAAATCAGCAAAATACCAGCGTTGCACCACCCCGGCGAGAGCCGCTAAGGTGCCCGCTATATCTTTATCATGCAGCATACCCACCACCGCATACACTGCACGCTGCGGAAACTGTTTCACCAGATAGTCGGCAAGGAACGCCGCTGCATGCGGATTATGTGCCACATCGAGCAGCTGTAACGGTGGTCCAGCAAGTTGCTGCAAGCGCCCTGGCTCGCGCGCTTGTTGTAAACCATCGTGCAGCGCCTGCGACGCTATCGGTAACCCCAGAGCACGCAACGCGGCCACCGCGGTTGCGGCATTTGGCAGCGGTAACTGCGGCAGCGGCAACTCTAGCAACTGCTCGCTAGCACTCCACCAACTCCAGCTATCCGCCTGCTCGCGGTAATGAAAATGCTGGCCAACCTGAAGCAGCTCAACGCCCCGTTGGCGCACTGTCTCAAGCACTGCGCTGGGCAGATCCGGTTCACCACAAATAGCCGGGCGGTGCGGCCGAAAGATACCGACTTTCTCAGTCGCTATGCTGCTGCGGTCACTACCTAAAAAGCCAATATGGTCAATGCCCACGCTGGTCAATACGGCGACATCCGCATCAATGATATTGACTGCATCTAAGCGCCCGCCAAGCCCAACCTCAAGCACCAGCACATCGAGTGGCTGGCGCTGAAAGAGCCACAGTGCCGCTAATGTGCCAAATTCAAAATAACTCAGAGAGGTGTCGCCACGGGCCTGTTCAACCGCAGCAAAGGCCGCCACATGAGCGCTATCATCAAGCAGTTGCCGATTGATCCGTACGCGTTCGCTGTAATGTTGTAAATGCGGTGAAATGTAGGCGCCAGTGGCATACCCGGCCAGCGCCAGAATGGTTTCCAAATAGCGCACCGTGGAGCCTTTGCCGTTAGTGCCAGCGACTGTGATGACGCGTGCCTGCGGCTGCAACAAGTGCATCTTTTCAGCCACCGCACGCACCCGTTGCAGGCCCATATCAATCGCCACCGGGTGCAACTGTTCAAGATACTCGAGCCAGACATCAAGCCCAGCTGAGGGCAACGGCGCGGCGATCCGAGTGGTCATTAGTATTCGTCAGCAAGCGCCGGGTACTGCTGAAACTTCGCCAGCAAGGCGGCAATTCGATTACGCAGTTGACGCCGATCAATAATCATATCAACGGCGCCGTGATCGAGCAGAAATTCGGCGCGCTGAAAACCCTCTGGTAGCGTTTCACGCACCGTTTGCTCAATCACCCGTGGTCCAGCGAAGCCAATTAAAGCTTTCGGTTCAGCCACATTGATATCACCGAGCATCGCTAACGATGCAGATACCCCGCCCATAGTTGGATCAGTCAATACCGAAATATAGGGAATACCTTCTTCACTCAAACGCGCCAGCGCGGCCGAGGTTTTAGCCATTTGCATTAACGACAGCAACGCTTCTTGCATCCGCGCACCGCCTGATGCCGAAAAACAAATGAGTGGAATTTTTTCCCGTAAACAAACTTCCGCAGCTTTAACAAAACGGGCACCCACAACGGATGCCATGGAGCCGCCCATAAATTCAAATTCAAACGCGGCAACCACCACCGGCATACCTTTTAACGTGCCTTTCTCAACCACTAAGGCATCTTTCTCACCGGTCGCTTTTTGTGCCGCCAGCAGACGGTCTTTATATTTTTTCGAATCTTTAAATTTGAGTACGTCTTTGGGCTCAAGCTCTGCACCAATTTCAACTCCGCTGCCGCTATCGAGAAAGCTTTCCAGCCGGCGCCGTGCCGATAAGCGCATATGGTGATCACATTTTGGGCAAACACCCAAGCTACGCTCCAAATCAGCATTATAGAGAATTGCATCACAGGCGCTGCATTTTGCCCATACACCCTCAGGAATGTTCCGACGCTTGTTACTGGTCGGTTTTGACAGAATACGTTCAATCCAGCTCATAATTTAACAACCACCTAAGTTATCGACCGCGGCAAGTCCGAAAGTGCCATTATTAAAGCACAGATAGCGCCCGCCGGGCAGTAAAAACTGGTCTTAGCAGCCAAGCCATAACGGCCCCAACGGGTTGTCGGGGATGCCCCACTGCGCTGGATAGCTCACCTGCACTAAATACAGCCCGTGTGGTTTGGCCGTGGGCGCCGCCAGAGTACGATCGCGACTGGCCAATAACTCAGCGATCCAGTGCCCTGGTTGCTGCGCCTTGCCGACCTCAAGCAAGCTGCCGACAATATTACGCACCATGTGATGCAAAAACGCATTGGCGGCGACCTCAATGACCACAAAGTCACCGCGCCGTTGCACACTAATCTCGGTGATACATCGAAACGGTGAATGGCTTTGGCATTGCGCTGCGCGAAAAGCACTAAAGTCGTGTTCACCCACTAGTGCTTGGGCGGCGTCATGCATAGCCTGGGTATCGAGCGGGCTATGATAATGACTCAGCCCTAACGCTAAGATGCCCGGTCGCATTGCGCTATTGGCAATAATATAGCGATAGCGGCGCGCTACCGCGCTGAAGCGCGCACTAAAATCAGCCGCCACATAATGCGCCCAGCGTACCGCCACACTCGGCGGCAGCTGACTGTTCACACCCATAGTCCAGGCGGCTAGATTGCGCGGTTCGGTGCTATCAAAGTGAACCACTTGCCCAGTCGCATGAACACCAGCATCGGTGCGCCCAGCGCAGGTAACCGATACCGGCTGCGCCGCAATGTTGCTCAGCGCCTGTTCCAGCACCTGTTGCACCGTAGTGACTTCACGCTGCCGTTGCCAGCCAAAAAACGCACTGCCATCATACTCGATGCCGAGCGCAATTCGCGTTGCACTCATCGACCGCTCTGACCATCCAGTTGTTGCAATAACAGTAAGGCCTCACGCTCAGCCTCTGCATCGTCAGCCGCGATAATGCGCTGTAGTAGCGCCCGCGCATCATCCACTTCACCCATATCGATATAGGCTTGGGCTAGATCAAGCTGCGCGGCTGGGCTGTTGCTGTCATCGCTGCTGGGGTCAAATTCGGCGGCATCATAGTCATCACCTAAGCGGTGCTGTTCAGCATTGTCGGCATCATTGAGTAACGCATCAATCGACACATACTGTTCGCCATCAATGATTTCATCGGCAGCAATCTCAGTGCTCGGCTGCTCAGCCAGCGGCTCTGCAGCGACGACCTGCTCGGCCGGGGCGACAGTCACCGGTGCCAATGGCTGTTCGCTGACAGCGGCGGTGCTGTTCGCTGCGCCAGTCTGTTCACTGAACTCGCGCTCAATGCGGCGCTTGAGTCGGCGCTGATAAGCACCCCATGACAGCAGTAGCAGCAACAGCGCTATAAGCAGATACAGCTGCGGTGGCTGCACCAGCCAACCGCTACCATCAGTGCCGCGCCGACTGCTGTCAACGCTGGCTGGCTGGCTCACCAGCGGCGCCTCAACGAGAGCCTGCTGTTGCCCTTCACTGACTGGCGTTTGCTCAACTAATTCGCCAGCGAGTGCATCAATTTCTTGGTCAATCGCACGGTCGCTGGCCAATTGCGATTTTAGCGCAGCAAGTTCAGCGGTGACATCATTCAAACGCGCTTGCAACAGCGCATTATCATTCTGCAGTTGTTCTATCATGGTGATTGAATCGGCTAAGCGATCACGCAAATCACGCAATTCCTCAGCCTTGAACTGCACCGTGTCTTGCGGCTGTGGTTGCGGCGCTTGGGTGACCAATGGCCCCGCCGCCGGGATCACCAAGCGATAACCGCTCATCATTCGATCTGGGCGATTATCAATAAATACCCGTGGATTGGCGGCAACAATCGCATCCATCATGGCATACACAGTAAGCCCTTGCTGGCGGCCATAATAGGTCGCAATAGTCCACATAGTATCGGTACTGACAATCGGACCAAATTGGTCATCTTGCCAGCGCGACATCTGCTGCCCCTGCCACGCTAATACCTGCCATACCGCAGTTGGCGCACTGCCATCAGCAACCGTAGCAGCGCTCGCAGTCGTACTGCCAGCGATCAAGCCAAGCGCAACAACTAGGGTACTTAGGCGTTGTTTTACAGTCATCAAATCGTTCCTTGCGCTAGAGATAGTCGCGAATCAGGTGTTCAGCAATTTGGATGCTATTGGTTGCTGCACCTTTACGGACATTGTCTGCCACCACCCACATATTGAGCCCCTGCGGGTGCGAAATATCATTGCGCACCCTGCCGACAAACACCTCATCGCGCCCGGCGGCATCACCCACTTGGGTCGGAAAATCGGCATTGCTATCAAGCAACACCAACCCCGGCGCCTGACGCAGCAGTTGTTTGGCCTGCTCGGCATCGAGTGGCTGCTGCGTTTCAATATGCAGCGCTTCAGCATGGCCGAAAAACACTGGCACCCGCACCGCGGTAGCATTCACGCGAATGCTGCTATCGCCCATGATTTTCTGCGTTTCCCAGACCATTTTCATTTCTTCTTTAGTATAGTCGTTATCCATGAATACATCGATTTGCGGAATACAATTAAAGGCAATTTGCCGGCTAAATGTGTCTACTTCAACCGCGCGACCATTCAACAACGCCGCAGTCTGCTTGGCTAATTCATCCATCGCCTCTTTACCAGCCCCAGATACTGATTGGTAGGTCGCCACATTGATTCGGTCAATACCCACCGCATCATGAATCGGCTTCAGTGCCACCAGCATTTGAATGGTAGAACAATTGGGGTTGGCGATAATATTGTGGTTGCGAAAATCAGCAATGGCATGGGCGTTGACCTCGGGCACTACCAACGGAATCTCATCGTGGTAACGAAATTCAGAGGTGTTATCAATCACCACGCAGCCAGCGTCTGCCGCACGCGGCGCATAGATTCGAGAAATCGCGCCACCAGCGGAAAAAAAGCCAATTTCAACTTGGCTCCAGTCAAAGCTTTCAGCGTCCAGGACGGTCAACTCCTCACCAGCAAAACTTACCGTCGAGCCGGCTGAGCGACTACTCGCCAACGGAAATAATTGTCCGACCGGAAAATTACGTTGTTCCAACAACTCAATCATGTGCTGACCCACTAAGCCAGTGGCGCCTAAAACTGCTACGTTATAAACCCGAGACATGTGTCTTTCCATCTGCAAAAAGTGGTAAACCGGCACTGATTAACTCAACGCGCGGGTGATAATTGCGGCGCAATGCGTCAAAGCCTGCGGCGGTTAAGCCGTGGCTGCGCAACTGCTGGTCGTCAACCCGTATATCATAAAGCTCAAGTACTGCAGATGCCAGTAGTTGCCAATCTTTACTCAGCTTGCTAAGGCGACTGCGGGGTAACTGCCATGCGGCCAGTAATTGCTGTAGTTGCGGTAATTCCGGGCCACTACCACAACGCTGACGGAGTTGCTGCGCTAACTGCAAGCTAGCACCGACCTTGCCGGCCACACTATGGCCGGCAATATGCGCGGTTGCTAAAGCAATATGCGGGAGTAAATCAACCGCCACCTGCGGCTCAAATTCCCACACATCGAACACCCACTGAATGCGCTGGCCGTTAACGATCGCCTGGCGCACTGCCGCCTCACTGACCACCGCACCGCGACTCGCGTTAATAAACCAACAGTCAGGTCGCAACTGGGCGATTTGCTGCTGATCAAACATGTGGTAGGTGGCATGTGCGCCAGTTTGAGTTAATGGCACATGACAGCTAATCAGCGCCGACTGCAGCACCCGCTGCCAATCAGCATGCGCTAGCGCGCCCGCAGTGACCGCTTGGTTGGCCAGTAACGGGTCGTAATAATGCACCGTTAAGCCCAATGCAGCCAGCCGCTCACCGGCAGCGCGGCCGGTGTGCCCAGCGCCAATAATCGCGACTTCACCGCGCGGTAAATGGCCGTGCGCCAGACTCAGCGCCGCCACCGCACTCAACACGTAATCACCCACCGCCTGGGCATTCACTCCAGGGGTGTGGGAAAAAGCAATACCGGCGGCCGCCAAAGCCGCCTCATCAACATGTTCGGTGCCAATGGTCGCACTTGCTACCCATTGCAAATTCGGCGCCTGAGCAAGTAACTGAGCATCCACCCGGGTCACCGAGCGTACCCATAACACCTGCGCTTTCGCGAGTTGTTCGGCACTTGGCTGGCGTTGGCTAAAATACTCAACATGCAGCGGCTGCTCAGCGCAGGCAAGCGCACAGAGTTGTTCGGCAAGTGGCACATTGGCATCGACTAATATCTGCATCAGCGCGGGACTATCTCTAGATCATCAGTGAAGGTAGCGTTGAGCATACAAAAAGGTGCGCCGCAGCGCACCCTTTTTTATCGCCTTGAGTGGCTTGGCAACGGCCGTTTAGGCGCTGAATTTACGCATCACCAAGGTGGCGTTGGTACCGCCAAAACCAAAGCTGTTCGACATCACCGTGGTCAAATTGGCCGGGGTCATGGTGGTCACCACATTCATGCCAACGGCGGCCTCGTCGAGGGTTTCCACGTTAATCGACGGCGCCACAAAGCCGTGCTGCAACATCAGTAAACTGAAAATTGCCTCGTGCACCCCGGCTGCGCCTAAGGCATGACCGGTCATGGCTTTGGTCGCACTGATCATCGGCGGGTTGCTACCAAACACTGCACGCACCGCTTCCAGCTCTTTCACATCACCCACCGGGGTACTGGTACCATGAGTATTGAGATAGTCGATTGGGGTGTCTACCGTGGCTAACGCCATCTGCATACAACGGCTAGCGCCCTCACCCGATGGTGCCACCATATCGTAGCCATCTGAGGTGGCACCGTAACCGACGATTTCGGCATAAATGTGCGCGCCGCGAGCCAATGCTGTCTCCAGCTCTTCAATCACTAAGATACCGCCACCACCGGCTGGCACGAAGCCATCGCGGTTGGCATCATAGGTACGTGAGGCTTTGCTTGGGGTGTCATTATATTTGGTGCTCAACGCGCCCATGGCATCGAATTCCATACCCAGCGTCCAATGCAGCTCTTCACCACCGCCAGCGAACACCCGGTCTTGTTTACCCAGTTGAATGAGTTCCATGGCATGGCCAATACAATGTGCTGAGGTCGCACAGGCAGAACTAATCGAGTAGTTCACCCCTTTGATTTGAAATGGCGTTGCTAAACAGGCTGAGGTAGTCGATGCCATACAACGCGGAACCATATACGGGCCAACCCGCTTCACGCCTTTTTCCCGACAAATATCAGCGGCAGCCACCTGGTGCTCACCCGAAGCACCACCCGAACCAACCACTAAGCCAGTGCGGATATTGGATACCTGCTCATCAGTCAAGCCAGCATCGGCAATCGCCTGCTCCATGGCCAAATAAGCATAAGCCGCGGCACTGCCCATAAAGCGCAGAGCTTTGCGGTCAATATGCTCTTCCGGATTAATGCGGACTGGGCCCCAGACCTGACAACGTAGCCCCATATCGGCAAATTCTTGAGAAAATTCGATGCCCGAACGCCCCTGTTGCAGCGATTCCAACACCTCTTGTTTGTTCACGCCGATACTCGACACAATGCCCATACCGGTAATAACTGCTCTTCTCATGCTAGGTTCCTGTCTTACTGAGCGCTGCTGTATGGTAGCCCAGATCGGTAAAAAAGTGGTCTGCTTTCAAGCTTTCTAACAAAAAATTGTTACACTAGTGCGGTTGATACCCATGAGATACTCGCTGTGAACAAGCCAACCCCTGCAACAGTCACTTTTAACCAACATGGCGCACCCGTGGCGACTGCTTTCGATGATATTTACTTTGCCAATAGTGATGGTTTAGCCGAAAGCCGTTACGTATTTTTACAGCACAACGATCTTAGCACACGCTGGCAACAGCACCCAAGCCAGCGTTTTGTTATAGCCGAAAGCGGCTTTGGCAGCGGCCTTAATTTTTTAGCCAGCTGGCAGTTGCTGCGTCAGCAGGCGCCGGCTGAACTGCACTTGCACTATATTAGTTTTGAAAAACATCCGCTGCAACGCGATGACCTAGCACGCGCCCTGCAGGCATTTCCCGAACTCGCCGAACTTACCGAGCAATTACTCAACGCCTACCCCGCTGCAGCACCCGGGTGTCAGCGCTGCTTGCTCGACGGTGGCCGGATTGTGCTTGATCTGTGGCTGGGTGATATCCTCGAGTTGCTACCACAGTGGTTGCCGAGCGCCAGCGGCAGCGTCAATGCCTGGTATCTTGATGGCTTTGCCCCAGACAAAAACCCAAGCATGTGGCAAGCGCAATTATTCGCTGCCATGGCCAGCAGTGCTGCCAGTGATTGTACCTTTGCCACCTTTACCGCCGCCGGTTTTGTTCGTCGCGGTCTGCAACAAGCCGGGTTCACCGTACAACGTCACAAAGGCTTCGGCTACAAGCGCGAAATGCTCGCTGGCCGCATTGCCTTAGCGAGCATGCCATCATCGCCGCAACCAGTCACCAGCGTGACCATTATCGGTGGCGGTATTGCCGCTGCCTGTGCCGCCCACGCCTTACAGCGCCAACATATTGCCGTAGAAATTATTAGCAGTGGTATCGCCGATGGCGCATCAGGTAACGCGCAAGGTGCGGTGTACCCGTTATTACAAGGTGAACTAAGCCCTATCAGCGAGTTCTTTTTAGCCGCTTTTGCTTATGCCCAACAATTTTACCGCTGCTATCTGCCGCAGCTGTGGCAACCGGTTGGCGTGCTGCAGTTAGCCTTTAATCAGGACCGCGAACAGCGCCAAGCGAAAATTGCTGGACCCACTGCCAATGGCCATTACAGTACCGACACCGTGCAATTTTATCCGCCGGCACAAACCCAAGCCCACTGGCATGGCTTACCGCCGCTGCCCAGCTTATATTATCCTGCTGGCGGTTGGTTAGCGCCAGCGACCGCGGTACAGACATTACTGCACGGACTCAGCGTTGAAACTGCTACGCTCACTGCCGTGCAGGCCCATGGCGATGGCTGGCAGTTGCGCTTTGCTGATGGCTCCGAGCGCCACTGCACTAACGTATTATTGGCCTGCGGCGGACAATTAACCGAGCTATTGCAACCATTTGCGCTGGCCTTACAAAATGTTCGTGGGCAAGTCAGTTATGTCAGCGCTACGGCGCAGTCGGCCAGCTGCCCTTCGGTAATTTGCTATAAGGGTTATTTTACCCCAGCTCAGCACGGGCACCATTGCGTGGGCGCCAGCTATGCGCGCCAATTTGACCCAACCACCGCATTACAACCACAAGCGGCTGATGATCAGCATAACCTGGCGTTATTGGCGGATAATTTGCAGCAGCCCGACTGGGCTCAACAACTTGCAGTCACTGCTGCGCGGGCATCATTACGCAATACCACCCGCGACCATATGCCGATTGCCGGGCAACTTGCCAAGGGCTTGTGGGTGATTGGTGGGCTCGGCTCACGCGGCTTTACCAGTGCGCCCTTAGTGGCCGAGGTAATTGCTGCTGAACTAGCGCAGCAACCGCTGCCGCTGCGTGCCGAGCTGCGCGCCCGGCTGCAACCACAGCGGCTGATTAGTAGGGAATAGCCGCTAAGGCAGCAAGAAAATCCTGAATATGTTGAAAATCAGCTGGGCTCAATTCATGCCGCGCGGCTTCTACCGAGGCACTGACCGCCGCCATCACCGCAGCCGGTTCAGCATGGTCATTGAGCTCAAGTTGCGCCACCACCAGATCGACATGACCACGCAAATAGCCACCGGCAAAAAGTTGATCGTCGTTGCCGTTGACAATACTGGCATCGAACACCTGTTCCAATGCCGCAACATAATCAGTAAAAGCTGAATTCGCCATGCGGTTCCTCGCTATCGAAGCCATAGTAGACGGTCAAAAAGTGCCGCATAGCATACTACAATGAGTACGCTTTCTGATACACTGTCGCCAGCAAAAAGAGGTTGCTTGCAGATGACCCAACGTATTGGCTTATTTTATGGCTCGACCACCTGTTATAGCGAAATTGCGGCAGAAAAAATTCAAGCCCAATTTGCCGCCGGGGTGGTGACGCTGCATAACATCAAAGATCTGCCATTAAGCTTGTCTGAACAATTTGACGTGCTTATTTTTGGTCTATCCACCTGGGATTTTGGTGAAATTCAAGAAGATTGGGAGAGCCATTGGAGCGACATCGCTGAACTGAATTTGCACGGCAAAATTATCGCCCTTTATGGTATGGGCGACCAAGTTGGCTATAGCGAATGGTTTCAGGATGCGCTTGGTATGCTACACCACGAGTTGGCCACGCATGCTGGCACCCGTGGTTGTATCCGCATTGGCTTTTGGCCTAATCAAGGCTACGACTTTATCGCCTCAAAGGCACTCACCGACGATGGTCAATTATTTTTCGGCTTAGCCCTTGATGAAGATAATCAGTATGATCTCAGCGACCAACGTATCCGCGACTGGTGCGCGCAACTGCAGGCGGAATTAATCGAGTTGCAATAACTGCCGCCAACGTGCGGCCGCTTGCGCTAATGCCTCGGTGCTCAGCGCTTGCCGCGGTGAATGGCCCCATACCGGGCCGGGCCAGGCAGGGTCGCCCTCAGTACGCAACAACACATGCACATGCAGTTGCCGCACCACATTGCCTAACGCACCAATATTCAGCTTGTCACCGCGCCCATGCTGCTGCAAGCGCAGTGCCACATGCTCGAGCGCTGCCGCCAACTGCTGTTGCTGGGTGCGGTTCAAATCGAACAATTCCACCGCCCCCACCACCTGCGGTACCAGCACCAACCAATCGTAGCGTTGCTCATTGAACAGCAGCACCTCATTGCCAAACAGCTGGCCTAACCGACAACTATCGGCGGCAAGGCGCGCATCCACGGCAAAGGCTTGATCACCGTGCATAACTTAGTCGAGCTTACCGAAGAAACTATCCGCCAACCAACGTGGACGCTCGGCGGCGTTAGCAATTTCTTGACCAATTGCATAATTAATATTGGTAAAGGTCACGCCGGCAGCATAGTTAATCGGTAAATCAGTACTATCGCTGGGGCGATGATAATGCGTGGCAAAAAACTCAGCCCAAATTTCACCACCATTTTCATCGTCATTCTTCGCGGTGAAACCGGTCATCAGAAATACTGCGGGCACGCCTTTTTTGACAAAAGCATAGTGATCAGAACGGGTGAAAATAGCTTGCTCTGGCATCGGGTCTTCGCTCAAGGCAATACCATACTGAGCAGCCGCTGTGGCCACACTGGCACCCATGGTTGAATGACTCGAACCAAAGGCAATCACATCGGCGAAATCATACAGTAACACTGGCATGTCCAAATTCACGTTACCGACAATTTGATGCATCGGCACCGTAGGATAATGAGCAAAGTAATCAGCCCCTAATAATCCGCGCTCCTCGGCAGTCACTGCCAGAAACAGAATGGATCGTTTCGGTGCCTTATCGGCGGCGGCGAACATCCGCGCGGTTTCCAGCATCACCGCCACGCCCGAGGCGTTATCCATCGCACCATTATTGATGTGGTCGTCTTGGCTGAGATCTTTGGTCACACCAATATGATCGGAATGCGCAGTATAGAGTAAATACTCATTGGCTAACTCAGCGTCACTGCCGGGTAAAATCGCTGCTACATTAGGGCTACTGATTTCACTGTGGCTCGACTCTTTGCCCAAACTAGCAATCAGCCCTAACTCAAACGCTGCGGGGCTCTCACCAGCCTCTGCTTGAGCAAAAATCGCAGCCAGCGCCACCGGTGCGTTAACGAATAGGCGCTCGGCGGCCTGATGATGCACATACGCTGAGGCGGTAAAGTTTTTGTAGGTTTGATTCGGCTCGCCATCGCTATTTAACCAACGCATACTCGGCGCGCGTTGATACATGATAGATACCTCATAAGGGCGCACTTTTTCCCGCGCTGGGGTGTGCAAGGTAATCATGCCTACGGCACCACGCTCGGCGGCAAATTTCGCCTTACTGCTATTTAAGTGTGCACCCTCTTCGCTCGGCAGCGACTCTGGACGACCGCTTAATGCCACGACAATTTTGCCGTTAACATCAACACCAGCGTAATCATCCAAGCCAAAAACCTCGGATACCAGGCCATAGCCAACAAACACCAACGGCGCTGTCACCGACTCGCTCTCAGAGTAAGAACTTGGCCCGGTTAAAAATTCTTTCGGGTAGGCCAAACTGAACTGCTCATCACCATTTTTCACGCTAAATGTCGCGCTATTCTCTTTCAGTGTGCTGCTGCGAAATTTAACCCGCTGAAAATAGCTGCCGTTATCACCGGCTGGCTGCAAGCCTAATTTCTTGAACTCCGCGGCGATATACAAGGCTGCAATTTCGTGGCCACGACTGCCGGTATCGCGACCTTCGAGATCATCACTGGCTAAAAATTCCAAATGCGCTTGCAACGCCTTGGCATCTGCCGTTATGGCCGGCGTGTTAGCAGCACTATCGCCGTTGCCACAACCAATCAAGCCTAAACCGAGTAAAGCCGCACTGAGCAAATAACGTAATTGCATGTTGGTGGTTCCAGTTAAGAAGTAAAATTTATTGTCACAGTCTACCCAAGCGCGCGCCGAAGCACTAGCGCTTGATGAAAAACCATTGCAGATTATTATTGTTATAGTATAACATTACAAAAGCAGTTGATTTCGCCGAAATCGTTATGACTACCTAAACGGAGTTCACTCTATGTTATTGGTTAAAACCCCACTTGCCATTTTCATCGCCGCTGCCTGTGCAGCGAGCTGGTCAAATGCCCATGCGCAACAACCGCTGCAAAGTAGCAGTGCGCATCAGCATGAAAATACCGAGGTGATTCGTATTACTGCCGACCCGTTAGCGCGTACCCAGCTCAATTCAGCGCAACCGGTCAGCATCTTAGCCGGTGATGAACTGCGTGAACAACAACAACATACCTTAGGTGATACGCTAGCTCACCAACCAGGCATTAGCGCCACCCATTTTGCCGGCGTTGCCAGCAGTCCGATTATTCGGGGCTTAGATGGCCCGCGGGTAAAAATCACCCAGAATGGTTTAGACAGCGCTGACGTCTCGCGCGGCAGTCCTGATCATGCGGTCACCACCGAAACCTCAACCGCCGAACAAATTGAAATCTTCCGTGGCCCGGCCACCCTGCTTTATGGCAGCGGCGCCATTGGTGGTGTAGTCAACGTGGTTGATCAACGTATCGCCCAAGATTTCGTTGGCGGCCAGCAGGGTTTCTTTGGCCTGAGCATGGATAGCGCCAGCGACCGTCGCGAAGGCCAATTCGGCTTTACTGCCGATAATAAAGATACCGTTTGGCATGTGGATGGCTTTAAACGCCGTAATGATGACTACCAAGTACCACGCTTTACTAATGATGAAGGCGAGCAGCTTGATACCGTTGAAAATAGCTTTGTCGACGCCAAAGGTCTCAACACCGGCGTCAGCTATATTTTTGACAGTGGCTATTTTGGCCTCTCCTATGGTCGTTTAGAGCAGCAGTATGGTATTCCAGGGCATGGTCACCATGGTGACGAGCATGCTGACGAACATGGCGAGGAAGTTGGCCCGTTCGGCGATATGTGGCAAAACCGCGTGCAAGTGCATGGCGGCTGGAAAAACCCCAGCGCGGCGATTAAGCAACTTGAACTGCGTTACGGTTTCACCGACTACCAGCACCAAGAAATTGAAGATGCTACACCAGCCACGACCTTTACCAACCGCCAACATGAACTGCGGTTAACTGCCAACCACCACGCCTTGGCTGGCTGGAATGGCGCCTTCGGCTATCATTATTTCGACCAACAACAGCAAGCCTTTGGTGAAGAAGCCTATACGCCGCCAGCAGACACCAGCCGTCATGCGCTGTTTTGGTTACTCGAGCAACAGTTCGGTGATTTTAATTGGCAAACAGGGGTGCGTGTTGAAGAGGTTCAAGTCAGCGCCAATAATGCCGAAATAATTGCTACCCGCAAGCTTGACTTTACCCCAGTATCGGCGTCTTTAGGCTTTACCGTGCCGCTCACCAGCGACTTACAACTGGCGCTTAACCTCAGCCATGCACAAAGGGCGCCATCGGCCAATGAGCTGTTTTCCAATGGTGCGCATTTAGCAACTCGAACTTACGAACTCGGCTTACTCTATGAGCTGCATGAAGAAGCCGAGCACGACTATCATATTGAAGCCAACAGCCTGGCTCCAGCGTTGGAGAAAGCCAATTCTATTGACCTAAGTTTTCACTTAGAGCGGCCGAATTTCCATCTCGATTACACCGTGTTTTACAACCGTATCGATAATTTCGTATTCAGCACCATCACCGGCGTGAATAGTCTCGACTTAGCTCATGGTGATGAGCATGACGATGTAATTCACGACGATGATCATGCCGATGAGAATGCCGATGAACATGATCACAGCGCTGGCTTACCAGTGCTGCTCAACCAGCAACGTGATGTCGAGTTGTTTGGCCATGAAATCAGCGGTGCTTGGCGTATTAATGACAACTGGGAATTTAGTGGTTTTGCCGATTATATTCGCGCCCGGAGTGTTGATGGCGCCGGTGACTTACCGCGTATACCAGCGCAACGTATCGGCACTGATATGCGCTATCTGGCCAGCAACTGGGAAGCAAAACTGGGCTATACCTATCACTTTAAGCAATCACGCATTGCCGCTAATGAAACTGTAACCGCCGGCTTTGGCTTGTTAGATGCGCAGGTAAACCTATTCCCTCAAGCTATCAGCACCATGGGTATGAGCATTTACCTTAAAGCAGAAAACCTCACCAATGAACTCGGCTTAGTGCATAGCTCATTTTTGAAAGACGATGCACCCATTCGTGGCCGTAACTTCAGTATTGGTCTGCGCGGTGAATTTTAGCGCCTATTAAGGCGCTAAATAACAGCCAGCAAAACTCGCCACTGGCGTAGCAGTTGGCTTACCGTGCTGCCAATCACCGCCCTCAACACCGCTGCCGGCAATATCAACATGGATGTAGGGCAGCGGCTGTTGACTGTTACTGCCATGCTGATCAAGCCCTGCCGCAATGGTTAAAAAGGCCATCGGGAATTGGTGGCCACGCTTGGTGGTTGCCGACGGGCCATTGTTACTCGACAGTACATCGTCGGCACGACTGCGCGGTCGTACAAATTGATAATCTTCGCGCCGTGACCATGAGATCTCGCTCGGGTCAGCATAGACCTCACCCGCTTCCCACAGCGGTTCAAGACAATTGTTTGCCCGCGCTGGACCATTTGGAATAAGCGCCGTATAGGGCCCCTTCGCCAGCGCCGCATGACCGGTTAAGGTAGCGACACTGTACAGCTGCGGATTAACATAATCCGCCGCAGCAACGCGCAAATGACTAAGTAAATCGGCCAACAGCAAGCGCCCTTCGGCATCAGTATTACCAATCCGCACCCGCACGCCGCTGTGCCCGGTGATAATTTCATCGGCGACAAACGCCTCGGCACCAATACTATTGCGCACCAAGCCCAGCTCAGCCACCACGTTGAGCTGCTCAGGGCGCAGCAGCGCCACCGTTTGCATAAACCCAGCCACTCCAGCAGCACCGCCTTTGTCGCGGCTCATACCAGCCATATGGCCATTAATTTTCAAATCAGCGCCGCCGGTATCATAGGTAATACCCTTACCGGCAAACAGCAAGGTTTTCTGCGCCGCTGGCGCCTTATATTCGAGTCGCACCACACAAGGACGATGCCGTTCTACCTGCAGACTGCAACGCGCCACCGCCATTAATAGTGGGTACTCACGCTGCAATTGCTCACTATCATCAATTACCGTCAGCTGTACCGGTGATTGCGCAAAAGCCTGCTGCAAATAGCGCGCGAACTGAATCGCACTCATGCGTTCCGGCTCGGTACCACACAAATCGCGGGCCAGCCGCTTACCGGCCTCGACCGCCATCAACCAGTGGCCATCAACCGACGCCACCAAGCCAATACTGCTGATCGGCTCAAGCACCGCTTCACCATGTGCTTCACGCGCTTCGAGTGGCTGATACAAGGCCTGGCAGGCGCCCCAATAAGCAACCGCCTCGGCTTGTGCGAATAGCGCCGTAGCCGGTATGCCAAAGACCATTAATAAGGGCTTACGCGCCCCTGCTTGTTCGGCAATTTTGGCTGCTACACCTGCGGCTTCAGCGACTTGTCGGACATCGGCATAGTCACTATCTAAAGCACCGGTTGGTGCACAGATTAAGCGCCCACCGGGTACTTCGCTGGGGACCAATTGCGCACTCTGGCCAATGCGCTGATCAAGCCGCTGAGCGCGCTTTACATGGGCACTAAAATCAGCCGGCACAGGCTGATTAAAATCGCCGACTAATAACACCGCATCAAAATCATGGGCTGCCGCTTGGGCAAAATCATCGAGTACCGTTACCTTTGGGAATGCCATACTGCCTCCGTTACTTGTTGCGCCGCCATTTGGTGCCTTGCGGCGTATCTTCTAATTCAATCTGCAGCGCGCTTAATTGCTGTCGCGCAGCATCCGCACGCGGCCAATCTTTGCTGGCACGGGCAGCATTGCGCTCGGCGATCAACGCCTCAATCTGCGCCACATCATCGCCACCCGCTTGCAGGAATTGCTGCGCATCCTGCTGTAAAATACCTAACACCGCCGCCAACCCCCGCAGCTCTGCAGCTAATAACGCCGCCTGTTGCGGTTGCTCGCTACTGGCGCGGTTAATATCGCGGGCTAACTCAAATAATACTGGCAAGGCTTCCGGCACATTAAAATCGTCATCCATCGCCTGATTAAAGCGCTCAGCATAGTCGCCGATCGGTTGCCCTGGATGTGCCACCACTGGGACATCACGCAGTGCCGTGTACAAGCGCTCTAAACTGGCGCGCGCTTGATTAAGGTTTTCTTCAGTATAGTTCAGCTGCGAGCGATAGTGGCTGGATAACAAAAAGTAGCGCACCGTTTCGGCATCATAGGCTTTCAACACCTCGCGAATGGTGAAAAAGTTGCCTAATGATTTGGACATTTTCACTTCATCCACTTGCACCATGCCGCTGTGCATCCAGTAATTCACATAGCTGCTTTGATTGGCACAACAACTTTGCGCCACCTCATTTTCATGGTGCGGGAAAATTAAATCCGAACCGCCACCATGAATATCAAAATGTTCACCTAAGTGGCGTTTATTCATCGCCGAACATTCAATATGCCAGCCCGGTCGACCATTGCCCCACGGTGATGGCCAACTTGGTTCACCGGCTTTGGCCTGTTTCCATAATACAAAATCCAGCGGGTCGGTTTTTTGCTCTGCCACTTCAACCCGCGCGCCCGCTTGCAGCTGCTCAAGATTCTGTCGGCTCAATTGGCCATAGTCGGCAAAGCTGCTGACATCAAACAAGACATCACCAGCACTGGCCACATAGGCATGGCCGCCGGCTAGTAGCTGCTCAATCATGACAATAATATCGCCCATATGGTCAGTGACCGTCGGCTCAATATCCGGGCTTAACAAATTGAGTGCGGCAAAATCTTCATGCATGGCGGCGGTATAGCGTGCGGTGACTGCAGCGATCGGCTCAGCATTCTCATTAGCCCGACGAATGATTTTATCGTCGACATCGGTGATATTGCGCACATAGGTCACCTGATAGCCGCGTGCACGCAAATAGCGTACCACCACATCAAACGCCACGTAGGTGCGGGCATGACCAATGTGACAGTAATCATAAATAGTCACCCCGCACACGTACAGCTTCACCTGACCTGGGGTGATCGGCACAAAAGCCTGTTTAGTGCGGCTCAAACTATTGAAAATGGTTAACATGCGTTGCTTTACTCCAAATGCGTGGCGCGGGGGTCATTTTTACCTGTTCATCATACCGCATGCTGTAGCCTTGTCACAAACGATGGTAAACTTGCCGGGTTAAATTCATTTTTTGGAGCATAAGCATGTTTGTAACCCTGCACACCAATCACGGCGATATCAAAATTGAAATGTATGCTGATAAAGCCCCAGCAACCGTAGAAAACTTTGTTAGCTACGTAAACGAAGGCTTTTACAGCAACACCTTATTTCACCGGGTCATTAAAGGTTTTATGATTCAAGGCGGCGGCTTTAATCAAGAAATGCTACAAAAACCAACCCGCGCCACCATCAAAAACGAAGCCAATAATGGCCTGAAAAATGTGATTGGCAGTATCGCCATGGCACGCACCCAAGACCCACATTCAGCCTCATCACAATTCTTTATTAATGCTGCCGACAACGATTTTCTTAACTTCCGCAACGAGAGTGTCGGTGGTTGGGGTTACTGTGTGTTCGGTCAAGTGGTTGAGGGCATGGCGGTAGTCCAGGCCATTGAGCAGGTTCGCACTGGCAGCGCCGGTTTCCACCAAGATGTGCCGGTCGATGCGGTGGTGATTGAAAGCGCGAGCGTCAGCGAGGCCTAACCGGTGAGTTACTGGTTCATTGCCGATCTGCACTTAAGCCCAGCGCGCGCTGATATCAGCGCGCTGTTTGCTGAGTTTCTACAGCAGCTTGCCAAGCAACAGACCGAGGCCGTTTATATTCTCGGCGATTTGGTTGATGCCTGGATCGGTGATGATGACCCCAGTGAGTTTGCCCTGCAATTACAACAGCAATTGCGCCAACTCACCGAAAGCGGCGTGCCGGTCTATTTTATTGCCGGCAACCGCGATTTTCTTATCGGCCAGCAGTTTGCCGAGCGCACAGGTGTGCAGCTCTTAGCTGAACCGAGTGTGATCAATCTATACGGTAACGCTACGCTGATATTGCACGGCGACAGTCTGTGTAGCGCCGATAAAAGCTACCAACGCTTTCGCCGGCTGATTCGCTCGCCTTGGGTAACCCGTCTGTTACTCGCTTTACCACTGTCACTACGCCTGCGTATTGCCCAGCGCTTGCGTGCTGCCAGTAAAACCCAGCGCGCCTTAAGCGCCGCTGAACTCGAGCTGATGGATGTCACCCCAACCACGGTCACCGCAATGTTCGAGCACTATCAGGTCAAGCACATGATTCATGGTCATACCCATCGCCCGGCCATTCATCAGCATCAGCTCACTGATGGCAGCATGGCCCAGCGCATTGTTGTCGGTGATTGGTATCAACAAGGCAGTATGCTAAAAATCGATGCTCACGCTGTAGAGCTTCTCACCCAGCCGCTATGAAAGCGAAATTCACTATCTTCTGAGCCAATTAACTCAGCTTCTATAGCACCAAAAAACGCCACCCGCTCGCTCACATCATGACCGGCAATTTGTTCAGCAAGGCTCAAGTAGTCTTGATAATGGCGTGCTTCAGAGCGCAACAAACTGATATAAAAATCACCTAGACGCTTATCGACATGCGGTGCTAGTGCGGCAAACCGCTCACACGAACGCGCCTCAATGTAAGCGCCACAAATCAGTTTATCAATTAACGTGGCCGGTTCATGCGTGCGGATATGCCGCAGCAATCCGCGCGCATAACGGCTTGAGGTGATGTTTCGATACTGCAGACCATAACTTTCCATGATCTCCAGCACTTGGTAAAAATGGTGCAACTCTTCTTTGATCAATAGCACCATTTTATCAATTAAATCATCGCTGTAGGGGCTATCACGACGCGCTATCATTTGCTTACTGAGCTTATCAGCCCGGCCCAACTGGCGCCAATCACCGCGCTGCCGATAGGTGAAATCTTCATAGGGTTTCAGCCACGCCAACAAGGCATCGCCGCTGGCACCGTCGACCGCATACTTGCGAATAAGAAACAGTGCCGACTGTGCGGCTTTTAGCTCACAAACTAAATGATCGAGCAGCACAATCTCTAAGTTTTCTGGCTTTTTCGCTTCATCCACCCACGCAGCAGGGGTTTCGCACTGCAGAAATTGTCGAATCGGTGCTAATAAACTATCCAAGCTGATCACCCTTTTTACTATTTCATTACAATTTGCATGGAAATACGCTGCGCGCCAGTAGTTAGCGCCTAAAAAGCGCTTGACTCTGGTGAAAAACCAACCAATATAGATTCAAGCCACGCGCAAAAGTGGCGCATACTATAACCATAAAATGCAGTAACAACGAGAAAAATAGCAGAGGTTTATCATGATTTTAAACCATATTTGGGGCTTATACGCCCACCCGCTCGAAGAATGGAAAAGTATCGATCAACGGCACGAGAGTATGACATTTGCCATTAGCCATATTCTTATTATTGCGCTGCTACCCTGTGCCGCAGCCTACTATGCCTCCGCCCACCTCGGTTGGAGTATCGGTTCACGTGAACTGACTTTCTTATCACAACAAAGTGCGCTAATTATGGCAGTGGCCATGTATGTTGGCATTTTGGCGGCAGTATTCGCCTTAGGCTACTTGGTGCACTGGATGGCGCAAACCTTCGGCGCCAGCCCAACCTTCACCCAATCCATGGAGTTAGCGGCCTACACCGCTACCCCAGCAATTATGTCTGGAGTCGCTGCGCTCTACCCAGAGCTATGGTTCGTCACCGTGGTATTTTTAGCTGGGGTCGCCTATTCGGTGTACTTGCTCTACACCGGCGTGCCAATTTTAATGCACATTCCTGAAGAGCGTGGGTTTATCTACGCCAGCTCAGTGGTCACCGCAGGGCTTATTATGTTGGTCTGTTTAATGGTGGCGTCAGCCATCATGTGGACCAATGGCTTTGGTCCAAGCTACCTCAGTTAGCTGTCAAGCACGCAGACAAAACCCGAGCCGATGCTCGGGTTTTTTTATCAGCGTTGATCAATATCCAACATGACCAACTGATGGCAGTTATATTGCGCTTTTATTGCGCACTTGAGCGCACAAAACTTTGGCGATGCGGCAACTTCTGCTAGTCTGTTGCATAGTGTGATTAGTTAACCAGCGGAATTTAGTGTCATGAGCGATAAGCAGAAGAAATTAAGCCTCACCACCCGTATTGTTATCGGTATGTTTGCCGGTATTGCCATTGGTATGCTGTTAAAAGTGCTATTCCCTGACAGCTTATGGGTTGAGGCCTACCTGACCAAAGGCCTATTCTTTGTGATTGGGCAAATCTTTATCAGTGCCCTGCAAATGTTGGTGGTGCCACTGGTGTTTGTCAGTTTAGTGGTTGGCACCTGCTCACTCAGTGACCCCAGTAAATTGGGCCGCTTAGGTGGCAAAGCCGTGGGTCTTTACCTAATCACCACCGCTGTGGCTATTACTATTGCCATTTTCATGGCGGTGTTAGTGCAACCGGGTGCCGGCATTCAACTCAGTACCGAAGCCAGCTATCAAGCCCAGCAGGCGCCATCACTGGCGCAAGTGATTGTTGATTTGTTCCCGAAGAATCCATTTAACGCCTTTGCTAGTGGCAATATGCTGCAGGTCATTGTGTTCGCTTTATTGTTTGGCATCGCCATGGCGTTGGTCGGCAAATCCGGCGAGCGCCTTAAAGGGTTATTTGAAGACTTTAATGAAGTGATCATGAAGTTGGTTGTTATTTTGATGAATATCGCCCCATTTGGGGTGTTTGCCCTGATGGCTAAGCTATTTAGCGAAACCGAATTTGATACCATTTACAGCCTCGGCAAATACTTCCTGTTGGTGCTCGGCGTACTGATTTTACATGGCGTAGTCACCTATTCGCTGATTCTTAAAGCAATGACTGGTCTCAGCCCGACGATGTTCTTACGTAAAATGCGCGAAGTGATGATTTTCGGCTTCTCCACCTCCAGCAGCAATGCCACCATGCCAATTACCCTAGAAACCGTGACCAAGCGCCTTGGTGTGCATAACAGTGTTGGTTCCTTCACCGTGCCCTTGGGTGCCACTATTAATATGGACGGCACCGCAATTATGCAAGGTGTGGCGACGGTATTCATTGCCCAAGTGTACTTGATTGACCTCAGCCTTGCTGATTATGTCATGGTGGTACTAACCGCTACGCTGGCCTCGGTAGGTACCGCTGGCGTGCCTGGTGTCGGTTTGATTATGTTATCTATGGTATTGGCGCAGGTGGGCCTGCCGGTTGAGGGCATAGCGCTTATTATCGGTGTGGATCGCTTGCTCGACATGACCCGCACCTCAGTCAACGTCACCGGTGATGCGATGGTATCGATCATTGTCGCACGTAGCGAAGGTGCCTTTGATGAGCAGGTGTTTAATGACCCGAATGCTGATTTAACTGAGCGTGATATTACCGATAAACTCAGTTAAGCCGGCATACCGGCGTTAGCGCCGCTGATGCAGTTCGCGATTATACAGTTTTTGCTCAGCGTTCTTTTTCAGCAACAGATACACCGAGCCAGCACCACCGTGCTGGCGTTGGCTGCTGTGAAAGGCAATCACCGGCTCCATTTGCTGCAGCCATTTATTCACATAGCTCTTCAGCAGCGCCGGTTGTGGCTTGGAAAATTTACCCATGCCGTGCACTACCAGAGCGCTACGTACGCCGCGTTGATGGCACAAACTAACAAATTCAAACAGTGCTTTGCGCGCTTGTCGCAATGAATGGTTGTGCAGATCCAGCGTTGCTTCCAGTTCATACTGACCCAGTCGCATACGCTTGTGCACGCCATGCTGTACGCCATCGCGGCGAAAATCGAGGATCTGCTCAGGCTCGACAAACTCGACGAATTCCATCGACAAGTAATTAATATCATCAGCCAGTTGCTGTTCCGCTGCCTGGCGCCGCTGCAGCTGCGCCAAGGTTGGCGCAAACTTAGTTCGGGTATCGGCAATATCGGCGTTGTCGATGGTTTTCACCCCCGCCATTTCGCGCCGGAACAGCTCTAATTCATCACTCATTTCTGCACAAACTCACGTAAACTGGTCAGCACCGCACTGACATGTTTACCAATACGCTCGCCCAAGGGTTTTTTGTTCACATAGCGTAGCCCAAATACCTGATAATTTTGGGCTTGCTCGAGCAGCCAGGCGTCACTGGTTTGCAGTCTATCGACCAAGCCGAGCGCCAGCGCTTGTTGCGCCGTCCAAAACTCGCCGGTGGCTACCTGCTCGACATCAAGTTGTGGGCGATAATGGCTAATATGAACTTTAAATTGCTCATGGATAGCTTCTAAATCGTGTTTGAATTTGTCTCGTCCCGCCTTGGTATTTTCACCAAATAACGTTAATGTGCGTTTGTAGTCACCCGCGGTGACCTGCTCAAAGTCAATATCGTGCTTTTTTAGCCAGCGATTGAAATTAGGCATTTGTGCCACCACCCCAATCGAGCCAACAATCGCAAACGGTGCGGCAATCAGTTGCTGCGCCACACAGGCCATCATATAACCGCCACTGGCCGCCACCCGGTCAACGCATACCGCGAGCTCCAGCTCAGCATCGCGCAAACGCTGTAACTGCGCTGCACCAAGACCATACCCATTGACCGTACCGCCACCGCTTTCTAAGCGCAGTAAGACCTTATCACCGGCCTTAGCGAGCGCAATCACCGCGGTTATTTCGCGGCTTAAGGCGGCGACTTCCTTGGCTTCCATACCACCGACAAAGTCCAGCACAAATAATCGCGGCTGCTCGGTGTGCTGCTGCTTTTGCCGCTTTGCTTCTTGCTTGGCCGCCTTAGCCACTTTTTTAGCTGCTTTTTTGTCGACCATTTGCAGCTGCAGTCGGCTCACAGTATCGCGCAAACGAGCGGTTAAATTATCCAGCTGCAGCTCGCCTTTATCGGCTTTCTGGCGCTGTGCAGCACTGGCAATCACCCCAACAATCAGTATCACGGCAAACACAATAACCGCTGCTTTGGCAATAAAATCTAGTAGGTTCCATAACAAGTCCATGACTGCTCCTTAACCGCGCTAATTAACCCATCTGTGAGTGCTATTTTAGCAAATAAAAAAGGCCGCAAGCGGCCTTTTTTCAACCGATACCAGTGATTACTGGGTGGTTGCACAAACAACATCGGTATTGGTAATCGCTAACGCCCGTGCATCGGTAGCAAACCAGGTTGCTGCTTGCATTTGCATTTCGATTGTGGCCGCCGCAGAAGCTGCTGGGCTCACAATTGAACCGTGATCACCTTCACAGAAACGCACCGCACCCGACACCGTTTCACCCGCTTCAGACACGGTTGTTGCAGTGACATTGGCAAGACGCAGACCGGCAATCAGTGGCTCGGTACCGGCTAATGGCTTACCAGATACGCTATTCGGTACCACTAAGTCTGGAATCACTTCGATTAAATGCACCGCGCTTTCGTTAGCAACAACGGTAGCGGCATAGTTAATCGGGTCGGCTGAATCAATCGCGGTTTGCGCAGCAAAAGCGAACTGCTCAAATACCCCATTGATTTGCGCCACAGTGGCCGCACTTGCGCTCGCCATAAACTGGGTGTAAACGTTACCCAACAAGGTTTCAAACGCAGCAGTACCTGGTGTTACCCCAGCACTTTCGGCAGCACCATTCACCGCGGCAGCAAAGCTGCTATCACCGGCGTACAATAACTGGCTCTTAATGGTGGTACCAAAGGCTGGTGATGCTAATAAGAAGTTAGCAATACTCTGACCCGGCGCCATTAACGTGCTAGCGCGCACATTAAACAACCCAGATGCCGGTGCCAACGCGCCGCTCATTGGCGAGTTTGCCATTGCGGTAAACGGTGTACCAGCAATCGCACCGAGCGAGTGGCCGATGAAATATACTTTCGTTCCATCAATCGGTGCACCTTGCGCCCGGTTGAGGCTTAAACGCAGACCCAACATGTCAGAAATAGACTGGCGAATGTTGTCACGCGCTGTCAGCAAGCTGCCGAGGTTCATATAGGCCGTAGCACTGCCAGTCGAGGCATTGATGGCACCGAAACCACGGTCACCATGCAATG
>JALQTK010000050.1 GCA_023260975.1 Pseudidiomarina sp.
CCCTCAACAATCTTAAAACCATTATTGATGATTTTGGGAACAATATTAAAAATAATGAATTTACACTTGAAAACCAGTTATTAAGACATAAATACTTACTTAAAGAATTGATATAAATCAATTTTTTGGTATAATTCAGGCCTAATTTATCGCACTAGGAAAATGAATGAGTGATTTTGTGTTATCGATAAACAATGTATCTAGAGATCTAGAGGTACAAAAGTACCCACCGATTCTTACTCCTGAAGAAGAATATGACTTGGCCATTGAGCTTTATGAAAATGGTAGTCTTTCTGCTGCAAAAAAACTAGTAATGTCGCATATGCGTTTTGTGGCCTTTATCGCTCATGGCTACAAAGGTTATGGATTAGAGCAAGCTGATTTAATTCAAGAAGGAACAATTGGATTAATGAAGGCTGTTAAACGATTCAATCCTCATAAAAAAGTAAGATTGTCCTCATTCGCTGTTTATTGGATTCGCGCAGAGATTCATGAGTATATTTTCAAAAACTGGAAAATTGTTAAGATTGCAACTACAAAAGCACAAAGAAAACTTTTCTTTAAGCTTAAGCAAGCAAAATCAAATATTTTTCAGTCGTTGACGAATGAACAAGCAAAAGTGATTGCTGATGATCTTGGTGTAAAAGAAAAAGATGTAATTGAAATGGAGTCTAGACTTCAACTCAATGATGTTGCCTTTGAAGTAAATGATGACGAAGATGCCTTTACACCTGAGCATTATGTTGCAGATCCTGGAAAAAATCCTGAGCAACTAGTCCTTACCGATAAAAGTCAAGAAGACCAGCACAAAAAGCTTTATCAAGCTCTTTCTTCTTTAGACCAAAGAAGTATCGAAATATTACAATCTAGGTACTTGAAAGAAGAAAAAGAGACCCTACATACTTTAGCAGACAAGTATGGTGTTTCCGCTGAAAGGGTCCGTCAACTTGAAAACAAAGCTATAAAAAAGCTTAAAGAACGTCTAGAAGAATAGATTTTTCTACGACATTTTTTTTTGTAATACCAGGAGAAAACATGGAAATCCGTCCCCTTCACGATCGTGTAATCGTTCGTAGAGTAGAAGAAAAAAAGACTACAGCAAGTGGTTTAATAATCCCTGATTCATCAGCAGAAAAGCCATCTAGAGGTGAAGTTGTTGCTGCAGGAAATGGAAGAATAAGTGCACAAGGAGACTTAATTCCTTTGGATGTTAAGGTTGGTGACACTGTAATGTTTGGGCAATATTCAGGTTCAGAAATCACAGTAGGAGAAGAAAAACTTCTAGTGATGAGTGAAGATGAAATTGTCGCTGTAATTGAAGAATAAAGGAGAATTATAATGTCAGCAAAAGACGTAAAATTTAGCTCAGAAGCTAGAGATTTAATGATGTCAGGTGTTAACACCCTTGCAGATGCAGTGAAAGTTACACTTGGACCTAAAGGACGAAATGTTGTTTTAGACAAATCTTACGGTGCTCCTAGAATTACTAAGGATGGTGTTTCAGTTGCTAAAGAAATTGATCTTGAAGATAAATTTGAAAATATGGGCGCACAAATGGTTAAAGAAGTTGCGTCTAAGGCCAATGATGAAGCCGGCGACGGTACCACCACCGCTACTGTGCTTGCGCAATCGATTATCAGCGAAGGTTTGAAAGCGGTCGCAGCCGGTATGAACCCAATGGATCTCAAACGCGGTATCGACAAAGCAGTCATTGCTGCGGTTGCTGAGCTGAAGGAATTGTCACGCCCATGTGATAATACCAAAGCGATTGCCCAAGTAGGCACTATCTCTGCCAATTCAGACACTACCATTGGTGAAATCATCGCCAGTGCGATGGAGCGCGTCGGTAAAGAAGGCGTGATTACCGTTGAAGAAGGCACTGGTCTGAACGACGAGCTAGAAGTGGTTGAGGGTATGCAGTTCGACCGTGGCTACTTGTCACCTTACTTCATTACCAATCAAGAAAACGGTACGGTTGAATTAGATCATCCGTTCATCTTGTTGGTTGACAAGAAAATTGCCAATATCCGTGAATTACTGCCGGTATTGGAAGGTGTTGCTAAATCAGGCAAGCCATTGTTATTAATTGCTGAAGATGTTGAAGGCGAAGCCTTAGCAACGTTGGTAGTAAACAACATGCGTGGCATTGTTAAAGCTGCAGCAGTAAAAGCACCAGGTTTTGGTGACCGTCGTAAAGCGATGCTGCAAGACATTGCGGTATTGAGCGGCGCGACCGTGATTTCGGAAGAAATCGGCATGGAGCTTGATAAAGCCACTTTGGAACACTTAGGTACCGCCAAGCGTGTGGTTATCAACAAAGACAACACCACAATCGTTGATGGCAGTGGCGACGAAGCAGCAATTAAAGGCCGCGTTAGCCAAATCCGTCAGCAAATTGAAGAAACTAGTTCAGACTACGACCGTGAAAAACTGCAAGAGCGCTTGGCTAAATTAGCTGGCGGTGTTGCGGTGATCAAAGTCGGTGCAGCCACTGAAGTAGAAATGAAAGAGAAAAAAATGCGCGTTGAAGATGCCCTGCATGCTACCCGTGCTGCGGTTGAAGAAGGCGTAGTGCCTGGCGGTGGTGTTGCATTAGTGCGCGCAGCCAGCAAGTTGGGTGCGTTACGTGGCGACAACGAAGATCAGAACGTTGGTATCAAATTAGCCTTGCGCGCTATGGAAGCGCCACTGCGTCAAATCGCCAGCAACGCTGGTGCCGAAGGCTCAGTAGTCGCTAACAACGTGAAGAACGGTGAAGGTAACTATGGTTACAATGCCGGTAATGATACTTACGGCGATATGCTTGATATGGGTATTTTGGATCCAACCAAAGTAACTCGTTCAGCGCTGCAATTCGCATCATCTGTGGCTGGTCTGATGATTACCACTGAAGCGATGGTTGCCGAGTTACCGAAGAAAGATGCTCCTGCAGCTCCAGATATGGGCGGCATGGGTGGCATGGGCGGCATGATGTAAGCTAACCTAGCTTGCTCAGGTACGATCAAAGATGAGGCTGCGGCCTCATCTTTTTTTTTGTCACAAACCAATCTATTGCTGCATCTTACCCATAGCTATAGAGTAACTGCATAAGACCGAGGAGGTTTCCCATGCAAGTAGTTAACCAGTTCGCGCTGCGTTCTTTGCTCGCTGCTATGCTGTTGGGCTTGGTACCGATGGTGCAAGCCGCAACGTTGGAAGTAAGCTGGCAAGATATCGCTAATTATCGTGACATTCGCGCGGTTAATGAGCCACAAAAACGTTTTGAGCAGCACGTGACTTCGGCGTTAGCCGAACATCTAACTCAATTAGCAGCGCAATTGCCGGCCGATCATGTGTTGCGTATCACGGTCACCGATTTAGATTTAGCTGGTCGTGTTGAACCGATGTTTAGCGATACCTTTCAGACCACGCGGGTGCTTAACCGTATTGATTATCCAATGATTCAATTTAACTATGACTATAGTGATGGCAGCGGCGCAGTGCTGCAATCGGGCGAAGAGCGTCTTAAAGATATGGGGCAGCTTGAATCGCGGCGGACCATGATGGCGTCTGGTCGCGACCAGTTTTTTCATGAGAAACGCTTACTCGATGATTGGTTTAAGCAGGCCTTTACTAAATAAGTACTGGCTACTTCACCGTTATAGAGGTGTTTTACTTGGTTCCCCAGCAATTTCTCGAACCAGCTGAGGAACCAAAAACCCAGGTAATATCCCCCTGAGCTGATGCTCAATTTGGCGGGCCTGGTCATCACTCACAGCGAAATGACTAGCGCCCGCAACTTTATCCAATTGATGCAAATAGTAGGGCAATACGCCTGCGCTAAAGAGCTTTTCACTTAAGCTAGCCAGCGTTTCTGCATCATCATTTACGCCGCGCAGCAGGACACTTTGGTTGAGCATGGTGATGTTGTAACCACGCCATTGTTGCAGTGCCGCAGTGAGAATCGGATCAATCTCATTGGGGTGGTTACTGTGAATCACTAACACCGCATTTAAGCGGCTATGCTGCAAACGCTCAGCAAGCTCACCGGTAAGTCGACTTGGCAGCACTACCGGTAAGCGTGAATGAATTCGGATTCGTGTTAGTTGCGGTAGTGCTTCGAGTTCGCTGAGCAAACGGTCGAGCTGGGCATCCGTTGCCAGCAGCGGATCGCCACCACTCAAAATCACCTCATTAATGGCGCTATCGGCGCGGATCATAGCGAGCAATTCAGCCCGCTGTTGCGGACCAAAGTGATGCTGGTCGTAGGGAAAATGGCGGCGAAAACAATAGCGACAATTAATCGCGCAACCACCACGTAAAATTACCAATACCCGTGAACTATATTTGTGCAATATGCCGGGTTGTTGTTGCTGCTGCTCAGCCAGCGGGTCAGCAACATAGCCATCGACCTGGATAAACTCGTCAGCGTGAGGCAATACTTGGCGTAGTAATGGATCATTGCTGTCGCCCCGAGCCATCAAACTGATAAAATGTTGCGTTACCCGCAGCGGAAATAATTTGCTCGCGCCGAGGTGACGCGCGATGAAGTCAGCAGGCAGTGCCAACTGCGCAGCAAGCTGGTTGGCATCGGTGCAAACCTCAGCAAGTTCACGCTGCCAGCTTGCTCGAACAGTAATAGGAAGTGCATCAGTTGCCACAAAAAACCTTTATTAAAGCATCAGAACGATCGTTATTTTACCTGAAAAATATCTACGAATGGTTTATTATTGCGCGCGAAATCGCTAAATCTGTCAGCATACGAGGAAGCTATGGCGAACTACAGTACCAATGAATTCAAGGCCGGTTTAAAAATTATGCAAGATGGAGAGCCTTGCTCCATCATCGAAAACGAAATGGTCAAACCGGGTAAAGGCCAAGCTTTTAACCGCGTTCGTATCCGTAAGTTGATTAGTGGCAAAGTGGTTGAGAAAACCTTCAAATCAGGTGATACCGTTGAAGGTGCTGATGTTGTCGATGTGGAATTAGCCTTCTTATATAGTGATGGCGAGTTCTGGCATTTCATGAATAACGACACCTTCGAGCAATTGGCGGCAGATGCCAAGGCAGTTGGTGACATGACCAAGTGGTTAGTCGAGCAAAACGTTTGCGTACTAACTCTCTGGAATGGCAGCCCTATTGCTGTAACGCCGCCTAACTTTGTCGAGTTAGAAATTGTTGAAACCGACCCAGGTTTGAAAGGGGATACAGCCGGAACCGGCGGCAAACCCGCAACACTTACTACCGGTGCGGTGGTCAAAGTACCCCTATTCGTGCAACGCGGTGAAGTAATCAAAGTAGATACTCGCTCGGGTGAATACGTGTCACGGGTGCAAAAGTAAAACGAGGTGTTGGAGTGTTGCAACCGTCAGACGCATGGCAGCCCTCGGCTGATTTAGCAACACTCCAGCTGCGCGCCGCTATGCTCCGGCAAGTGCGCGATTTTTTTTATCGTCGTAATGTCCTCGAAGTCGATACACCACTGTTAGCACGTTTTGGTGTTACTGATCCGCATTTAACTAATCTCACCACACAGTTAAGCGGCGATAGCCATAATTGGGCTCTGCAAACATCACCTGAATTTGCCATGAAACGATTATTGGCGGCAGGTTCTGGTTGTATTTATCAACTCGGCAAAGCGTTCCGCGATGATGAACAAAGCGCCCGACATAACCCTGAATTCACCTTGCTTGAATGGTATCGGATCGGTTTTGATCTCAAGCAATTGATGGATGAACTAGAGCAATTGGTGCAGCTTCTACTTGTTGATGCACCCGCGGCAAATTATCTGACTTATCAACAGGCTTTTCAGCGCTATTTGCAGGTCGACCCATTCGCGGTTAATAGTCATAGCGCATTACAACAGGCACTGCAGAGCTATGCATCAGTTGCCGATGTAGCGCGCCGAGAAACTGATAGCGACACGTTACAGCAATTAGCTATGGCCTGCGTGATTGAGCCGCAACTCGACCCGGCTATACCCACTTTTATTACTCACTATCCAGCCAGTCAGGCTGCACTGGCATGTTTATCTAACACCGATAGTCGGGTGGCGGAGCGTTTTGAGTTGTTTTACGGTGGTTTAGAATTGGCTAACGGCTACCATGAACTCACCGATGCTATGCTCCAGCAACAGCGTTTTGTCGCTGACCAACAACAGCGTAGTTTGTTATCGCGCCCTCCTGCTAGCGCCGATACACGATTAGTGGCAGCCTTGACGCACGGGCTACCAGCCTGCGCTGGAGTTGCTGTGGGCTTTGATCGACTGGTGATGTTGCGTTGTGGACAGCAGCATATTCGACAGGTGCTGCCGTTCGCCATCGATCGGGCTTAGCGAGAGCGCCCTATGCCATCATTGAAAATGCACCTTGCACCATAAAACGTGATGTTATAATATAACAACCATTACGTTAACCATGAGCATTTGCCATGACAGTTCCACAACAATCACTCGATAAAGCCGGTATCTGGGTAACCACCTTGTGTGCGTTGCACTGCTTGTTGTTGCCGGTCATTGTTCCGATGCTTTCGGTGATTGGTTTGGGTTTTATTGGCGCGACTATTTTGGAACGTACTATTTTGGGCGCGAGCTTACTGGTCGGTGCTATCGCATTGAGTCAAGGCGTTCGTCGTCACCGTCGGGTGTATCCGGTTGGATTATTAATTGCTGGTGGCACCTTGTATTGGTTCAAAGATCTGTTCGGTGGCAGCATGGAGCCTTGGATCATTCTGCTCGGTGCGGGTCTTATCGTCACCGCTCACTGGGTCAATTTAAGGTTATCTGCGACAACGTGTCGATTAGCTCCGGTGTTAATGGCGAAATCTGCAATGACTGCTGATAGCAGTGCTTC
>JALQTK010000051.1 GCA_023260975.1 Pseudidiomarina sp.
ATAAAGCGGCTGATCTGGCTCAGCTGGTGCAGCAGGCCAGCGAAATACCCGCCTACATGCAAACCTTTGCAGCGCGCATAACCGATACCCCAATTGTCGGTCGCTTACTGGCGACTCTGACGGATGCCATGACCAAGCGCTTAATTCATTTTTATGAGCGCGAGCATGGGGTGGCGCCGGCCGCTTATGGCTGGTTGGCGTTTGGCTCGCAAGGGCGCGAAGATCAAACCTTAAGCTCCGACCAAGATAATGGCTTACTGCTCAGTGATGGCCTTAATGAGGTGCAACTGGCGTGGTTTGCTGGGCTCGGTGAGTATGTCTGTGCCGGCCTGCATGACTGCGGTATTCCGCTGTGTCCGGGCAATATTATGGCCTCTAACCCCGATTGTCGCCGCACCATGAGTGGCTGGCTTGAGCGTTTTAGCCAATGGACCCGTGAGCCCACCCCCAAAGCACTGATGTATTGCCAAATCTTTTTTGATAGTCGCCTAGTGCATGGCCACAAGCGTTTGTATCAGCAGTATCGCGAGCAGGTGGCGGCGCTCGGCCAGCATGATTTCTTTTTGGGTAATCTAGCGCGTTTGCAGGTCAGTGTGCAGGTGCCGCTGGGGCTATTTAACCGCTTTCGCGGCACGGAGTCGGGCAAAGACAGCGATTTTATTAATATTAAACGCTACGGCATTGCGCTGATAAACGATATTGTTCGCACCTACGCGCTGCATGCCGGCTTAACCGCGCCACAAACCATGCAGCGCATTGAGCAACTCAAGGGCAGTCGCTTACTTAATCGGCGCGATGGCCAAGCCTTGCAAGAGGCGTGGTTATTTCTGACTGAGCTGCGCTTGCAGCACCAATTAGCAGTGTGGGGTACGGAGCAGCCGAAAAATGCCTTGGACCCAGATGCGCTTGGGGCCATGACCCGGCGTCAGCTAAAGTCGGCGTTTCGCATTATTAAAGAGTGCCAGCAAGGTATCGGGCTAAAATTTGGGCGGGTGGGGTAATGCTGCAAGCATGGTGGCAGCGCCGCCGGCAATTAGCGCAACCGTGGCAGCAGCAGCGCTATATTGCCTTAGATGCCGAGACCAGCGGGCTGAATGCCGCTGAAGATAAGCTATTGGCGCTAGCATGGGTTGAGTTACGGCCACCGTTATTGGATTACAGCCGCTGTGCCTATCATGTGTTTGCTGCCGCTGACTTCGATTTGAAGCAAAGCCCGGTGGTACATGGCTTAGTGCAGCGCGATTTTGTCAGTGCCAGTGACACCGAAGCGGCCCTCAAGCAATTGCAGCAGCAGCTCAAGGGCGCCGTGCTGGTGTGTCACCACATTGCACTGGATTGGCAGTTTTTGCAGCATGCCGCCGCGCCCTATGGTATTCGGCTCGAGCCGCTGGCGCTGGTTGACACCTTGCAACTGGAAGCGCGGCGGCTGCGCAACCAACAGCATCAGCTGGAACGCGGCAGTTTAACCCTAGCTCGCTGTCGACAACGCTATAATTTACCAGATTATCAGGCACATCATGCGCTTAGCGATGCAGTCGCGTGTGGTGAGCTATTTTTAGCACAAGCATACCGCTTTGCTGGGCGTGCACCGGCGGCAATTCGCGAATTTGTCATAAAATAATCAAGAAAATCGCAAAAAACTTGGTTTTTAGCGCTCTACAAGGTTGCTCAATGGTTACTTTTTGATTAGTATCGGGGGTGATCGGTTGGCGTTTATGCTGGCTTTGCTTTCATTAGACCCCGATCGGAACGAGCACGAAGACCGTTCGCGTGCCAGTTTAAACCTAGTAAGTCACTTTGAAAGTGATCCAGGGAGAAGATATGTATACTAACAATAAATTAGCTAAGTCTATCCGCTTAGCGTTAATGTTTGGTGGCGCTTCATTAGCGTTATCAGGCGCAGCTGCTGCTCAAGACGCAAGTGATGAGCAAGAAGCTGAAGAAGCGCAAGAGCGTATCCAGGTTACTGGTTCACGCATCAAGCGTACCGACATGGAAGGTGCAGTACCAGTAACAGTTATCGACCGCGAAGCGATCGACCTGTCTGGTGATATGTCTGTATCTGACATCATCCGTAACACTACTTTTAACTCTGCCGGTTCATTCCGTCCACAGTCTGGTAGTTCAGCACAAGGTGTTGCGCAAGTAGACTTACGTGG
Organism: Pseudidiomarina sp.; assembly: GCA_023260975.1. Taxonomy (GTDB): domain Bacteria; phylum Pseudomonadota; class Gammaproteobacteria; order Enterobacterales; family Alteromonadaceae; genus Pseudidiomarina. The sequence continues at coordinate 2,160 of JALQTK010000051.1, forward strand.
TCTGGGCGCATCACGTAGCTTAGTATTGGTTGACGGCCGTCGTTTGACTATGTCTCCTTCTACTGGTTCTAGCCAAGATTTAAACTCTATCCCATTGGGTGCTGTTGAGCGTATCGAAATCTTGTCTGACGGTGCATCTGCAATCTACGGTTCTGATGCAATCGGTGGCGTAATCAACGTTATCACTCGTAAAGACTACAACGGTGCACAAATCACGTTAGGCGCTGGTGAAGTTTCTGTTCCTGCCGATGGCGGTGAGCGTGAGCAAGGTAGCGTGTTATTCGGTTCTTCTGATGCGAAAACCCAATTATTGGGCGGCGTATCATGGAACACCCGTGAAATCGTATTTGAGCGTGACTACCCATGGGTACAGTCTGGTTCATCAATTTATGGTAACAACTTCCGTTATTGGACTGGCACCGCATGGAGCGGTTTTAGTGGTGTTCCTGGTGGTTGTAACGAGCCGAACTTCTTCGCAGATGGCGCACTTTGCCGTTATAACTTTAACGCAACTAACGCTAACGAAGCTTCTTCGCGCAACCAATCGTTGTTCTTGAAAGGCCGTCACCAGATAAACAATGACTGGGCATTCTATGCCAACGCCAGCATTGCTGAAACGGAGTCATTTGGTCGTTATGCACCAGCTCCAGATTCAAACATTTTCTATGCTGGTCTAGAGACTGATGGCGACAGCTACAATAACCCAACGAATCCGGATGCATGGCTCTATGATCCACGTAACCCGAATAGCATCGCGTTCACTTGGACCGGTCCACAAAATGTTCCAGTAGCGTTCTATCACCGTTTCGCCGCCATGGGTAACCGTGACAGCACCGTAACCAATAACAACAAAGACTTGTTGTTAGGTTTCGAAGGTACTGTGGGCGATTTAGAAGTTGATTTTGGCTACCGCCGTGTACGTAACACCACCAATGATATCGGTAACGGTTACTTAGCTGCCACCACTGCGTGGGGTAACGTAAACGACTTCAACCCAGGTTACTGTTCAGACGGTTCGTTTGACGCGCAAAACTGTAGCTTTGGTTATGACATTCAGTCACCAGGTTCAAACCCAGCGAGCGTATTGTCAGCGGGTGTAGTAACCATTTCACGTATCTCTGTGTTCAATATCGATGAATACTTCGCGAACACTTCATTTGACGTGATGGAAACTGATGCTGGCATGATCCAAGCCTTTATTGGTTTTGAACACCGTCAAGAGCGTTATCAAGATAAATACGACTCACAATCAGAAGCCGGCTTAGTCGGTGGTTCAGCAGGTAACTCTGCTGGTGGTGGTCGTCGTGTGAACTCTGGCTTCTTCGAAGTATTAGTACCAGTTACTTATGACTTCGAAATCAACCTCGCTGGTCGTTTCGACAAATACTCAGATTTCGGTTCAAACTTCTCGCCAAAAGCGAGCTTCAAATGGGCCATTTCTGACGACGTTATCTGGCGTGGTTCATGGGGTCAAGGTTTCCGTGCTCCTTCATTGGATATCTTAACGCAGTTAACTTCGTTCTCTGCTGACTCAGTAGTTGATCCACAAACTAGTTTAGTATTGTGCGGATTAGCTACCCGCCCATGTCAGGTCAACGCGTACTACATCGCCAACCCAGATTTGTCGGCTGAAAATTCACGTCAAATTTCAACTGGTTTAGCGGTTAACGTCACTGACGATATCAACTTTGCAGTTGACTACTATGACATCACTATCAGTGAGCGTATTCGTTCATTCAGTTCACAAACACTGATTGACCGTACTGCGGCTGGTGACCCAATTCCTCCTGGTTTGGGTGTAACTCGTGATGCCAACGGTGTAATCACTCGTATTGATGCTGGTTATGGTAACGAAGGTACCGTAACTACTTCAGGTCTTGACTTCAACCTCCGCGTAAACTGGGACTTCGGTTCTGCTGGTGCGTTGACGCAAAACTTGCAAGCATCACACATGCTTGACTACTCAACTGACGGTGGCCGTAACATCGTTCGTGACCCAGGTTTACCACGTAACCGTGTCGTATTTAGCAACACTTACAACCTGAACGACTGGACCTTTGCATACAACCTCAACCTGATCGGTAACCAATACCGTGCAGTTGCGGCTGATGCAAACGGTGCTGATGGCGTATCACGTACTGGTAACGTCGGTTCATGGGTAACTCACGACGTGCAAGTTAGCTATGACACGCAGTGGGACAACCGTTTCACTTTCGGTGTGCAGAACGCGTTTGAAAAACTGCCACAGTTAGTTCCATACGGTGGTCGTGACTACAACTACAACCTGTATAACGGTTGGGGTCGTGTCATGTACGTTCGTTTCCAACAAAACTTCTAATCTAGAGGTTTTATTGAACGATTTTAAAACGGGGCTTCGGCCCCGTTTTTTATTGTCTGGCTGGCTGTAAATTGTTGCCGCGCAGACATAAAAAAACCGCTTAACGCGGTTTTTTTATTTATTGTCAGCTTCGGTTAGCCCGCTTTACTGAGTTGAATCGCCCAGCCAAATAGTTTCCCTTCTATGTTCAATTCATCGGCACTAAAACTCAAACCAAGCTGTTCTGCTTGTTTCTTCATGGCGGTTATATCTTTCTTTGCCAACGATGCATTGAGCTGGTCAGTAACCCGCAGCTGATGGTCGTTTAATAGTTGATATTCAAGCCCTAATGCATTGATGAGCTGGCCTATATTATCAGCCGTTTGCGCTTGCAATAAGCGTGCGACACGGGCGATGACATCGTTCACATAAGCCTGTTGATCAGGCGCACTAAAGCGCTGTTGCAGAATGTCCATGGTCCATTGCAATGAACGTTTGAGTACCTTCTGATGCGAATAATCTAACCAACCCTCAAGCCCTAATTGCGGGATCGCCTGGCGCGCTAAAGCCAAATACAAATCGGCTTGCTGAAACAGTGGGCTTTGCGCTAAACAATACTCCAATACAGAAACTGCTTGCTGTGAGTGCTTGGTTAAATTGCTGCCGCTATGGTGGCTCACAAATACTGCTTTACCGCCTGGTTTCAGCGCAGCAGCCAGCACTTTGAGGCTGTGTTTGCGGTCGCTGTATTCAAAGCCAAATTGACTAACGGCTAGGTCAATTGAGCCATCAGCATAGGGTAACGTTTCAGCAGGCGTGGCACTATGAAAGCTAATCGCTTTCAACTTTTTCGCTACAGCGGGATGCTGCTCGAATTGCTTGACCGGATTGATCACCGCGGCATCAATACCATCGATACTGAAATGACCTTGGTTGGCGCGGCCATAGTCATAGGCGAGTATCGCCAAGGCACCGTTACCAGTACCAATATCGACAATTTTAGCGCTACTTGGGGCCGCCGCGAACTGCTGCTCCCAAAAGCTTTTCAGCTCACCGCTGTAGCCATCTTTGACATTGCCCTCAGCAAAACTATTGAGCACACCGCTGGTTTGCCAATAGGCACTCCAATGTTCCATGTTAACTCCTTATGTCGCCCTATTTTTGCAGGCAACGAATGAATTGATTGATGCTCTTGATGGTAGAGCTTAATGCTGCTGCTGCCAAGCATTTGTGCTAAATAATAAGCGCTAAAAATAGTGTTATTGGGCGTTGTAATGATTATCGCCGAGGGAGTATATTCGGCGCTATTGGCGTTTACCTATGAAGTTACTTACCCATACATAAGGACTATTTCTGTGAATTACATATTTCGGTTTATTGCTGCACTCACTGTAAGTTTTATGGTGCTACTGCCCGTGCGTGCTGAGCCCCCAGCAGAAGCAGTGGCGCAATGTACGAGTGACGAAGCAGTTGGCTGTAATGAGCTTGGTATGCGTTATGCCAGTGGTGATGGCGTGCCTCAGGATTCATCGCAGGCGGTTGAATTTTATCGCAGAGCATGTGCTGCGGATGATGCTGATGGCTGTGCTAATGCCGCTTTTATGTTGTATAGCGGTGATGGCGTGGCGACCAACATTGAAGAAGCAATCAGCTATTATGTGAAGGGCTGTTGGCTTGATGATGGTTTGTCGTGCTTTAACGCTGGCGTGCTGTATGACGAGGGTGAGCTGGTTGAGCAAGATTTCACTCTAGCGTATGCGTTTTATACGCGCTCCTGTGAATTAAATGATGCCGATGGCTGTGCCAATTTAGGCGTGTTGTATGACCATGGCGATGGCGTTGCTGAAGATAAGCCAATGGCCGTTGCGCTTTATAGCAAAGCCTGCGCTATGGGTAATGCGGTTGGTTGTGTCAACTTGGGCTCAGTGTATGAGAGTGGTGAGGGGGTAAGCCAGGATCCGTTTGCGGCGGTCGATTATTATCGTATGGCCTGCGAACTTAATAATGGCGATGGTTGTACCAACTTAGGTCTAATGTATGAAAATGGCTCAGGTGTGCGACAGAGTGATGCGTTGGCGTTGGACTACTATGGCAAAGGGTGTGATTTGAAAAATAGCCTTGGCTGCGAGCAGTATGCACGTTTGAAAAAGCAACCCAAGTAACATTGTTATTAGCAGAAGTGGCCTTCATCACGAACCATTGATTTATAAGGTTTCTTGGCGGCTTTCAAAGCGCGTGTTAAGGCCTCATATTGCGCCATAGGTACCGGTACATCAACAATATACCACGGCATGCCAATATTTCATGTTAACGTCTTGTGGATCAAGC
>JALQTK010000052.1 GCA_023260975.1 Pseudidiomarina sp.
AAGCAGCTGAACAAGTTGAAATTAAAACCAAATACGCTGGTTACATTGATCGTCAACATGACGAAATAGCCAAACAGTTACGTCATGAAAACACCTTATTACCGCCGAACTTTGATTATAAAACCATCAAAGGGTTATCTAACGAAGTGGTAGCGAAGTTAAATCAACATCAGCCAGAAACTATTGGTAAAGCGGCGCGTATTTCCGGTATCACACCGGCGGCCATATCGATGCTGTTGGTGCACTTAAAAAAACAAGGTTTATTGCGCAAAAGCGCTTAGCTATTAAGGTTAAAAGCGCTATGCAACAACGCTTACAACAGCTACTTGAGCAAGTAGGTATTGAGTTAACGCCACAGCAGTTAGCACAACAAGTGGCGCTGGTCGAGCAATTGCACAAGTGGAATAAAGCTTATAATTTAACCTCTGTCCGTGATCCGCAGCAGATGCTTAGTCGTCATATTATCGATAGTTTAGTGGTATTGCCTTTTTTACATGGATCACGTTTTATCGATGTAGGTACTGGCCCAGGGTTACCCGGTTTACCGCTGGCAATTGCCCGACCTGATTGGCATTTTGTGTTATTAGATAGCCTCGGTAAGCGCATTCGGTTTATTCGCCAAGTTTGCCATCTGCTCAATATTACCAATGTAACGGCAGTTCAAAGCCGTGTTGAGGATTACCACGACCAGCAACAATTTGATGGTGTGATAAGTAGAGCCTTTGCCTCGTTAAATGATATGCTCAGTTGGTGTCAGCATTTACCCAACGCAGACGGTTGCTTTTATGCGCTGAAGGGGCAATATCCAAGTGATGAATTAGCTGCTCTTGATAGCGCTTATGAAGTGAATGCAGTGACTAAATTACAGGTACCTGAAGCCGAGGGCGAACGCCATTTGGTTACGATAAAAACAAGAGGTTAAGGCTAGGTGGGACGAATCATTGCAATTGCGAATCAAAAAGGCGGTGTGGGTAAAACCACTACGGCTGTGAATTTAGCTGCGTCTATGGCAGCAACACGGCGCAAAGTGCTACTGATTGATCTTGATCCGCAAGGCAATGCCACTATGGGTAGTGGTGTCGATAAGTACGAGGTTGAAAATACAGCCTATGAGCTGTTAGTTGAGAAAAAGCCCATAACCGATGTCATTATCGCTGAAACCACCGGTAAATATCATTTGATTGCCGCCAACGGCGACACCACCGCAGCCGATATAAAACTAATGGAAGAATTTGCTCGCGAGCAACGGCTGAACCAAGCGCTCGCGCCAGTAGTACACCATTACGATTATATTTTTATAGATTGCCCACCATCACTGAGCATGCTTACAGTAAATGCTATGGCTGCTGCCGACTCAGTGTTGGTACCTATGCAGTGTGAATATTTTGCCTTAGAAGGCTTAACTGCGCTGATGGATACCATTGAGCGGCTCGCTGAAGTGGTTAACCCGAGGTTAACCATTGAGGGTATTTTGCGAACTATGTATGACCCTCGTAATCGCTTAGCTAATGATGTTTCTGAACAATTAAAAAGTCATTTTGGTGATAAGGTGTATCGTACGGTTATTCCTCGTAACGTGCGCCTTGCTGAGGCTCCAAGTTTCGGTACTCCTGCCATGTATTACGACAAATCGTCATCTGGAGCAAAAGCATATCTCGCTTTAGCTGGGGAACTGATTCGCCGCGCCGGACAGCTAAAAAAAGCCGAAACAGCGACTAATGCAGAAGGACAACCACAGTCATGACAGCGAAAAAACGTGGATTAGGTCGCGGTTTAGAGGCCTTACTAACCAATAGTCACAAACAACGCGAGCACGATAATCAACTACCGACTATCGAGCTATCAACCAGTGAGTTGCAACAACTACCGATTGAGTGGTTGCAGCCAGGCCGCTATCAGCCGCGCAAAGATATGGCTCCGGAAGCGCTCGAAGATTTAGCCGCATCAATCAAAGCGCAAGGCATCATTCAGCCCATCGTGGTGCGAGCAGTGGCTGAACAACGCTATGAAATTATTGCCGGGGAGCGGCGTTGGCGGGCGGCACAAATCGCGCGCTTAGCCGAAGTGCCCTGTCTGGTAAAAAGCGTTGCTGATGATGCTGCCATTGCAATGGCACTGATTGAAAATATCCAGCGCGAAGACCTCAACGCCATGGAAGAAGCGGTAGCGCTGCAACGATTATTGTCAGAATTCAAATTGACTCATCAAGAAGTTGCTGACGCGGTCGGTAAATCACGCGCAACAGTGACTAACTTGTTACGTTTGAATAATCTGATGAGCGAGAGCAAAACATTGTTAGAGCGCGGTGATATTGAATTAGGCCACGCAAAATTGTTATTAGCGCTGGAAGGTGAACAGCAGGCTGAGGTGGCCCGAGTGATCGCGGCCAAGGCTTTGACCGTAAGAGAAGCCGACAAGTTAGTGCGATTGGCATTAGAAGCACCGAAACAGGCACCGACGAAAGCTGCACCCGATGCCGATATCAAGCGTTTGGAACAGCGTCTCAGTGACCGTTTGAGCGCCGCCGTAGCGATTAATCATAATCGCAAAGGCAAAGGTAAACTGGTCATTAACTATAGTAGCTTAGACGAACTTGACGGCATTTTGCAGCATTTGGGTGTAACGAGCGACGCTTGATGTTATCGATTTGTTTGCATTTAAAACGCAAATCTTTATACTATCGCGGGCTTTTTGACGAGGTATGAAGCCCTTGGCTGAGGCACAAAATAACGCACATAAACAGGCCTTAACCGGCCATGGAAAACAACTGGCAGCGCGATTGTTGCGCGCCCAAGCAGGCACGATATTTTTACTCGCTTGTGTGTTTTCGTTGGTGCAACCGTACAACGGTTATTTATATTTTTGGGGTGTGGTAGCCGGTGGTTTAGCCGTGTTAATTCCTACCGCACTGTTTGTATGGCGCGCCTTTGCTCTTGGTGGTGCGCGCGCTGCGCAACAAGTGGTTGCCAATTTTTTTGCTGGTGAGGCGTTGAAAATTAGCCTTACTGTAGTCTTGCTGATAATCGTGTTGTTGGTAGCAGAGCTCCCGCTGGTGGCGGTTTGTAGCGGCTACATAGCAACTATTATCGTGCAGTGGCTAGCACCGATTTTGCTTTTAAAATCAACTTAAAATTGTGGGACTTACAATGGCTGCAGAAGAGTTAACGCTCCAAAGTCATATTCAGCACCACCTTACTAACGCCAAGATGTGTAATACCGAAGCTGGTATTGCCTTCAATAAAGCATGTAGTGAGGCCGGCTTCTGGACGTGGCACATTGACACCCTCGCCTGGTCAATCGGCTTAGGTATTATTTTTCTGATGATCTTCCGCAGTGCGGCTAAAAAAGCCACTGTCGGCGTTCCGGGTAAACTTCAGTGTTTTATCGAAATGATCGTCGAATTTGTCGCCGGCAACGTCCGCGATACCTTTCATGGTAAAAGCAAACTCATTGCTCCACTGGCATTAACCATCTTCGTCTGGGTATTTTTGATGAACTTGATGGACTTAATCCCGGTTGATTTCTTACCGGCCTTTGCTGGCTGGGTGGGTGCAACGTTCTTTGGTATGAACTCACACGATGTGTACATGAAAATTGTACCTACCACCGATATCAACATGACCGCTGCGCTCGCTATTGGCGTATTTATGTTGATGATTGGCTATAACATTCGCATCAAAGGTGTGGTCGGCTTTATTAAAGAGCTGACCTTGCACCCATTTAGTTCAAGCAACTTATTTGTCCAAATTCTGCTGATCCCATTCAACTTATTGTTGGAGGTGATTGCATTGGTCGCCAAGCCGTTCTCGCTGGCCTTGCGACTGTTTGGTAACCTTTACGCCGGTGAGCTGATCTTCATTTTGATCGGTGCTATTGGTCTATTTCAGTTACCACTGCACTTTATCTGGGCGGTGTTCCACATCCTGGTTATCGTGCTGCAGGCGTTCGTATTCATGATGCTGACCATCGTGTACTTAAGTATGGCCAGTTCAGAAAGCCACTAGTTTTTTGTTTTACTTTTAACCTTTGACTTTACTTTTTGGAGATAAAAATGGAACTAATGTTAGGTCTTAAATATATCGCTGTAGCATTGTTGATTGGCTGTGGCGCAATCGGTACTGCAGTTGGTTTCGGTAACATGGGCGGCAAGTTCTTAGAAGCTTGTGCACGTCAACCAGAATTAGCTCCTTCACTGCAAGTTAAAATGTTCATCTTGGCGGGTCTGATCGACGCGGTAGCGATGATCGGTGTTGGTATCGCCATGGTCCTGTTGTTCGTACTCTAAGGTCCTTTGTCACCATTCGAACAACTGAACTAAGGGGGTAGGTCGTGAGTTTAAACATGACCCTGTTCGGCGAATTAATTGCCTTTATCGTCTTCGTACTATTTTGTATGAAGTTCGTATGGCCGCCGTTGAACAACGCAATTGAAGCCCGTCAGCAAAAAATCTCTGATGGTCTGGCTGCCGGTGAACGTGCAGAAAAAGACCTACAACTCGCGCAAGCGAAGATTGCTGATGAGTTAAAAGAAGCGAAAGCGCAAGCAGCTGAAATCATTGCCCAAGCGAAAAAACGCGCGGAAGACAGTGTTGAAGAAGGCAAAAAGCGTGGCGAGCAAGAGCGTGAGAACATCATCGCTGCTGGCCAGGCTGAAGTGCAAGCTGAGCGCAATCGTTTACGTGAAGAGCTGCGCAAGCAGGTAGCTATGTTAGCTATTGCGGGTGCAGAAAAAATTATCGAGCGTGAAATTGATAAAAACGCTCACAGTGACATCGTTGAAAAACTGGTCGCTGAACTCTAACCAAAGGGGTCTGTGCAAATGTCAGAATTGACTACGGTTGCTCGCCCCTATGCAAAAGCAGCTTTTGATTTTGCAGTAGAGCAGGGCGCTATCGAAAAATGGCACGAAATGTTGGTGTTTGCGGCTGCGGTTGCAACCGATGCCACCATGTCGACCTTTTTGAGCAGCGCCGAAACGCTAGAAAAGAAGACCCATGTGTTTGTTCAAGTGTGCGGTGAGCAGCTCGACAAGCATGGCCAAAACTTTGTCAAAGTAATGGCTGAAAACGGTCGCTTGAAGGCGTTACCTGCAGTTGCAACTCTGTATAGCGAGTTGCGTGCTGAACACGAACAAGAAATTGCCGTTGAGGTAACCTCTGCGGTGAAATTGACGAAGAAGCAGCAGGGTGATCTGGCAAAAGCGTTAGAGCAACGTTTTTCACGCAAAGTTAAGCTGAATTGCACCGTTGATAGCGCCATTACCGGCGGCTTGTACATCAAAGCTGGTGACACAGTGATCGACGGCACCGTGCGCGGTAAGCTAAATCGCTTAGCCCACGCACTGCAATCCTAATTGGGGACTTGAGCATGCAACTGAATTCAAATGAAATCGCAGAACTGATCAAGAAGCGTATTGATCAGTTTGAAGTGGTCAGTGAAGCGCGGAACGAAGGTACTATCGTCTCGGTAACCGACGGTATTATTCGCGTTCATGGCCTTGCTGACTGTATGCAAGGCGAAATGATCGAATTGCCTGGCAACCGTTATGCTATCGCTTTGAACCTTGAGCGTGACTCGGTTGGCGCCGTTGTTATGGGTCCGTACGCGGACTTACAAGAAGGCGTGAAAGTAAAATCAACCGGTCGTATCCTCGAAGTGCCAGTAGGCCGTGCGCTATTAGGCCGAGTGGTCAACACACTGGGTTTACCGATTGATGGTAAAGGCCCAATTGAGGCGGATGGTTATGAGCCGGTTGAGAAAATCGCTCCGGGCGTAATTGAGCGTCAATCAGTTGATCAGCCGGTACAAACTGGCTACAAATCAATCGACTCGATGATTCCAGTTGGTCGTGGCCAGCGCGAATTAATCATCGGCGACCGTCAAACGGGTAAAACGGCATTAGCTATCGATGCCATTATCAACCAGAAAAACTCGGGTATTAAGTGTGTGTACGTCGCGATTGGTCAGAAAGCCTCGACCATTGCCAACGTAGTACGCAAGCTCGAGGAGCATGGCGCGTTAGCTAACACCATTGTTGTTGCCGCATCAGCTTCAGAGTCTGCAGCATTACAATACTTGGCAGCCTATTCTGGCTGTACCATGGGTGAATACTTCCGTGACCGCGGTGAAGATGCGCTAATCGTATACGATGATCTGTCGAAGCAAGCTGTTGCTTACCGTCAGATCTCATTGTTACTGCGCCGTCCGCCAGGTCGTGAAGCTTACCCTGGTGACGTATTCTATTTGCACTCACGCTTACTTGAGCGTGCAGCGCGGGTAAACGCTGACTAC
>JALQTK010000053.1 GCA_023260975.1 Pseudidiomarina sp.
AGATGCTCAAACAGTAGTCGTCGAGCAGGCCGTCGGGCAGACTATCGTCAGCGGTCAGTGCAAACCATTTTTCATTCGGATAATGCACAAACGCACTGGCAGCAATGTCTTCGCCAAAAAATTGGTCGTTATAAAAAAAGTTACAGCTCAAGCGCTCAATAAACTCGCCTAACGCCGAAGCGAGAGCAGCTTCTTTACTGGCGCCTTTACCGTTGGTGAAGCACATCGGCGAGGCGGCATCACGAATATGTAGCGACCACACATGCGGGACAATGTTACGCCACGAGGCAATCTCAATTTTCATGCCAAGTTTAGCCAGCATGCTCGTCATGTTGGCGATAGTCTCTTCCAGCGGTAGGTCTTTGCCTTCTATATAGGTTCGGCTACCTTCAAGTGTATGCGCCATCAGTAATGCTTGGGCATCGTCATCGAGGTTATTCACTGTTTCAATTTGGAAATCAGGGCCAGTTTGTACTACTTTCTTTACCGTGCAGCGTTCGATAGAGCGCAGAATGCCCTCACGGTCGCGCGCGGAGATTGATTCAGGTAACTCAACTTGGATTTTAAAGATCTGGTTGTAGCGGTTTTCTGGATCAACAATGTTGTTCTGCGACAAGCGAATGTTGTCTGTCGAGATATTACGAGCTAGGCAGTAGACCTTGACAAAATAGGCCGCACACAACGCTGAGGATGCTAAAAAATAATCGAATGGCCCCGGAGCGGAGCCATCGCCTTTGTATCGAATAGGCTGATCAGAAACGACGGTGAAGTCGTCAAATTTGGCTTCAAGCCGCAAATTATCGAGAAAGTTAACCTTAATTTCCATCAGCACGCCTAGTGAGTTATACGTCAGTCACATTATTGCTGGCGATTATAGCACTTAGTTTACTGTTTTTGTTCCAGCCCAAGGGCTTCACGAAAATTGTTGGCGAAGGCGATGAATTTTTCCTTCATGGTGCGCTTCACTTTGACATCCAGCGAACCTAATACCGAATAACCACTCACGGTAATTTGCGGTGCTTGGCGACCCGCCATAGATGGCGCCGAGTTTTCCGATGAGCCAATAATATTGAACATCTTAACGGTCACGTTGACGTGCTCGGGCACATAGATGTCAACACTGCCTAATACCGTAGCAATCTCAATGTCGACCTGTTGGTGCTGAAAAATTGCATCGGTGAAGTCTAGCTTGCTCGAGCCGAGTATATCGATGACTTTAATACGCTTGGGTACAAGCCATTCACCTTCGCGCACACCATTACCTAAAATACTGACAATTCTGTCATCTTCGGTATTGTCGCCGGCTGCATATTTGGGGCTAAACGAATGCGCTTTACTGGCATCGTAGCGAGGATCTGCTGTCAGCGGTAGGTCGCTGGCCAAATCCACTAAGTGCTGATGCGAACTGCTCGCCATTGCCTCATCGAGACGGCGCTCAAAGGCTTCTGCAGAGATAATGGCATGGCTGTAATTAACGATGAGTTTATCGACGGTTTCTTCACGTACTTGCTCTATTGGGCGATCCTCTAACTTCACTGGCATAACAGCTCCTTGGTTATTACTAAATTTAGCATTGGTCATAACTAAAGACATAAGCAAGAATCGTTCCAATATGTAACAATTTGTTTTTAATATATATTTTAACAACCAAATGAAAATCAATTACAGCGCTGTGCGATTTTTTGGCGAAATAAGATAAAAATTAAGGCAATTTAACCCGTCAAATGGACAGACCTTCCGATTTATGATTGCAATTTAGGGCAAAATTCCTCTACAGTGCAGCATCAGTAAAACAATAATAAACAACGAGAGACGTGTTATGACCGGATCAACCGATAGTCGCGGCAGCTGGGGTTCTAAAATTGGCTTTATCCTTGCTGCATCGGGTTCTGCCGTAGGGTTAGGTGCTATTTGGAAATTTCCATACATCGCTGGTGCCAACGGCGGCGGGGTATTCCTGCTGGTTTATTTAGCCTGTGTATTCTCGGTCGGCGTGGTCATGATGTTGTCAGAAATGATGATTGGTCGCCGTGCCCGCAAATCAGCAACCTCGGCCTATCGTGCTCTGGGTGGCGGCAAGTGGCATTATGCGGGTTGGATAGCAGTGCTCTGCGTATTCTTAATTCTGGGCTTTTATTCAGTGGTTGGTGGTTGGACTATTGCTTACATCATTGAGGCGGTGCGTGGTGATGTGTTAATCACCGATGGCGCCGCGCTTGAGCAAGCCTTTACCGGTTTTATTGGTGACCCCATCGCGGCGCTGAGCTTCACCGCGATTTTCTTGTTCATCACGGCGTCTATTGTGATTGCTGGGGTTCACTCAGGTATCGAGCGAATTTGTAAAATTCTGATGCCGACACTGTTTATTCTGATGTTGTTCTTAGTCTATCGCAGCTTAACGCTGCCTGGTGCAATAGATGGTTTGATGTATTTGCTCACCCCAGATTGGAGCAAGTTATCGGTCCGCATGGTGCTGGATGCGCTCGGTTTGGCGGTATTCTCACTGTCGGTCGGTGCGGGTTTGATGATTGCCTATGGTTCTTATCTGGACCGCGAGACACGTATCGTCAGTGCGGGTCTGTGGATCGGCTTTTTAGCCATGTTGGCCTCAGTATTAGCCGGCCTAATTATTTTACCGGCAGTATTTGCCTTTGGCGTTGACCCCGGTGCTGGCCCTGGCCTTACCTTTATCACCATGCCGGCGTTATTCGCACAAATGGCTGGTGGACAGATCCTTGCGGTATTGTTCTTTTGTTTGTTGTTATTTGCCGCGATTACCTCGTCTATTTCCATTCTTGAGCCTGCGGTCGCCTTTTTAATTGACGAATATGATCTACCGCGTAAAAAAGCAACCGTGCTGGTAGCGGTAACTAACTATGTGATTTTAGGCGTGCCGGCGGCATTATCATTTGGCATGTATGCCGACGATTTGTCGATTTTTGGCAAGACGCCATTTGATATGATGGATTTTATTGCCTCAAATGTTCTGATGCCGATTGGTGGTATGTTAGCTGCGGTATTCGTGGGCTGGCGCATTTGGCCACAAATTCGTGATGTACTGAGCCAAGAATGCCCGGCTTGGTGCGTCCATGGTTTCCGTTTTATTGCCGGAATCTTATCGCCGTTATTAATTGGCGCAGTTGCATATTTCCTAATCTTCGGTTAGTTTCAAAGAGCTGAAGATATGAAAAAAGCTCGCCTCGGCGAGCGCTATGCAGTAACGATGTTATAACAACCAAAACACGACCAATCTCGCGGCAGGCCCATCTGGCCAACAATAATAATAAGCCGTGCTGAGCCAGTCATACTCGGAGAAAAGCTATGCGAACGTTTAAGTTAAGCCCATTAGCACTTAGTTTGTCGGCCGTCCTGTTAATGCCGGCCTTGAGCAGTCAAGCGGTTGCCCAAGAATCTCAAGCAGCCGAAGAAAAAGCTGAAGTTATTACCGTAACCGGTTCACGGGTAAGCGGTCGTACTGCGGCTGAAACCGCAGTTCCGGTCGATATCATCAGTGGCGATGATTTGGCTAAGTCGGGTACTACCGAACTGAACCAAGCGTTAGCCACAGCGTTACCATCATTTAACTTCCCACGCCCAGGTTTGACAGATGGTACTGATACCGTTCGTCCAGCTACTTTGCGTGGTTTATCACCTGATCAGTCATTAGTGTTGGTAAATGGTAAACGTCGTCATTCAGCTGCGCTCGTAAACGTTAACGGCTCTATCGGTCGTGGCTCATCAGCAGTCGATTTGAATAGCATTCCAATGGGCGCAATTGGCTCCGTTGAAGTATTACGCGACGGTGCTTCAGCCCAATATGGTTCTGATGCGATTGCCGGTGTATTGAACGTGAAATTACGTGAAGCCAGCGATGGTGGTAATGTTAGCTTCGGTTACTCATATCGCGATACCGAATACACTATTCCAACCGGCAGCATTCCTGCCAATGCCAACTGGTCAGCGCCAAACCCAATTAGTCGCAGCAGAACCGATGGCGATACCATTATTTTATCGGGCTGGAAAGGCCTTGAGTTAGGCAATACCGGTTTCTTAACCCTGTCGTTTGAATATAAAGATGCTGATCGCACTGAGCGCGGCGGTTATGACGTGCGCCAACAATATCCATTGTTAGGCGATGGCTCATTTGACCCGCGTGAAGCCACGATCGAACGCTTTAATGCATGGTATGGTGAGCCGGAAGTTGAGCAAACCACCTTATTCGCCAATGCTGGTATCGATCTGAACGGCGGTAAGTTGTACGGCTGGGCTGGTTACCAAAAACGTGAGGCTGTTTCTGGTGGTTTCTATCGCCGTGCGCTCGATGCACGTAACGTGATTGAAGTTTATCCGGACGGTTTCTTACCGTTAATTGCACCAACTGTTGATGATTTATCTGCCGCAGTTGGTTATGAGTGGGTTGATGGCGCATGGGATATGGATGCATCGTTAGTGTACGGTAGCAACAAAATGTCCTACGACGTTATTAATACCGTCAACCGCTCTATTGGGCCAACCAGCAAAACTGAATTCGATGCCGGTGGCTTTGACTACAATCAGTTGGTACTCAACTTCTCTGGTGCGCGTTTTGTCACCGTAGACGGCTTGTACTCTGATTTGAGTGTTGCTGCAGGGGTTGAAGCACGTCGCGAGGCGTATGGTATTTTTGCCGGTGAACCAGATTCATATCGCAATGGTGGGGTGTTGTTAAACGGCTCTCCAACTGCCTCGGGTGCGCAAGTATTCCCAGGTTTCCGCCCAGCAAGCGAACTGGATAAGAGTCGTACTGCAGTTGGTTTGTATCTTGACCTTGAAGCAAACGTTACCGAGAAGTTCTTAGCATCGGTTGCTTTGCGTGCTGAAGATTACTCTGATTTTGGTAGCAACGTTACTGGTAAAGTTGCTGGTCGTTACGATGTCAGCGATGATTTTGCAATTCGTGGCTCAGTCCAGAATGGTTTCCGTGCACCGTCATTGCAACAGCAATATTTCACCACTACGTCCACTAACTTTATTGGTGGTGTGCCATTTGATATCACTACCTTCTCGGTCGATAATCCAGTTGCTGTTGCTCTCGGAGCGCAACCATTAGATGCCGAGGACTCATTCAACTACTCGTTGGGTGTTACCTTTAAGGTTGGTGGCGCTAATGTAACTATTGATGCCTACCAAATTAATGTAGACGACCGTATCGTGTTGTCAGAAAACTTAACCGCAGCCAACGTTCGTCAGTTCTTGGAGAATGAGGGCTTTATAGGTTCAGGTGGCGGACGTTTCTTTATCAATGGTGTTG
>JALQTK010000054.1 GCA_023260975.1 Pseudidiomarina sp.
AGCAGTTGATTAGCGCGATCGCTGCCGCGGCGGGTCAGGCCTAAGGCGTCTTCGAGCACGATCGGCAGCAACAGGGCGGTGGCTTCAGTGCAGTAAATTGGCGCATTGAAGCCGGCCTCGAGCAGTTCCGGCAAGCGCCCAACGTGGTCAATGTGGGCATGGGTAATGATTAGGCCATTGATGCCGCTGGCATCTTGGTAAGGGGCAGGCAGATAAGCGTCAGCGGCATAACTGCCTGCCCCTTGAAGTTCGTCGGCACCCTGAAACAAGCCGCAGTCAATCAGCAGCGATTGCTGCTCATGCAGCAGCAGTTGGTGGCATGAGCCAGTTACGCCTTGGTGGCCGCCATGATGGATCACTTGCATGCGAGCATCTCCCTTGCCTTAAGTGCCTGCCCCTTGCGAAGGTTATAAGTGTTTAATTAAGGCACGCAACGCGGCTTCGGCAGTGGTTTTAATTTCGTTTCGGTCGGTACTGTCGCCCACTTCATAGGTGACTGAATGAACGCCAAATTGGTCGGCGATATATTGCTTAAAAACACCGGAATTTGGGTTATGGCTGGGTTTGTTTTCGACCGTAAATGGAATTGCTGTGGCTAAATCGTTGAGCCAGTTATTGACCAGTTGTGGCTGCTCCAATGGCTGCTCTTTGGCGGTCATGTAATCGGCGGTCATGGTGTAGTAAACGTTGCGCCAGGTGGAATGGAAATCTAAGGCAAAACGAATGCGACCACCTTCGGCTTGGATAGCTTGCAATTTCGCATGCACTGCTTGGGTTTCTGCTTGCGAGCGATTCTTCCAATCGCGGTTCAGGTCGAGACCGTTGGCGTTATGGCGCCAATTGCCGGCATGCACACCATCTGGATTTACATTTGGTACCAGCAGAATATTGTAGCGAGCCCGGAAATCCTGCATTGCGGCATCATCACTCCATAGCAGATTGTTAAAATGCATCAAAGCGAGGGCACCACTAATTTCGGGCGGATGCTGGCGACCAATAAGAATCAGCCAATCAGTGCTGTTGGCGGCACGATGCTCGAGCGCCTCGATACTGCGCCCCTGGGTGCTTTTACCGATGCTAATGACCCTGCCATGTCGGTGCTGAGCGAGCCAGCTACTGTAGCTGTCGTTGTCAATAATCTCGGCGCCGGCAATGTACAGCGGAGTGTTGCTCAGAGTGAGATTAAATTGCATACGATTGTCGGTTTTTTGAAAGTCAACCGGGGTCCAGCGTTGTTTGTCGGTACTTACCTTCGGCTGATAACGCGCGGGCCCATGGTGTGACACTAAGGTAATACTGAGGCTTTGCTCTGCGGTGCCGTTGCTGACGACTTGAAAGGCATACCAGGGGCTCGGGTTGATTGGTAGATTTTCCGGTTTCAGGTGCAGGGTATAGCTGGTGGGCCCAGTTTGTTCACAGCCATTGAGGCGGCCACTAGCGAATTCAGTGTGAAAGCTCACTGTAGCAAAGGAGCAGTTGTCTGCAGCGCTGGCGACAGTGCAGCTGACACTGGCAAGAAGCCATGCGATAGATAACACACTGACAGCTTTCATAGAGGCTCCCGGTTTGGTAGTAGCGATTTAATCGATGACTTCGCCGCGCTGGCGCTTGTAGTCGTCGTAGCTTTGTTGATAGCGCGCTTGGCATTGCTCGCGTTCACGGCCATCGAGGCGGCGGCATTGTTCGAGAAAATTTTTGCGCAGCAGTTCGTAGCCATCACGGCTGGGGTTGCTACTGTTAGGGTAGCCAGCGCAACTGCTGAGCAGCAGTGCCGTAACGAGGATATTGAGCGCTCGAATCGTCATTAGGAAAGTACCATCATAAAGTTTATGAGGCCATGCTAGCGGTTATTACCGGTCGGCTCAAGTAATTGATTACTGGCGAGTCATTGTGCTAGTTCGGCTTAGGTGCCTGCCCATGAGCTTAGCCCCTGAGCTTAACTGTCTGCCCCTTACCCCTTGGCGGGGTTAGGCGCGGGCGATGAAATGCGGATTGATCAGCGTGGGCTTTTGGTTGTAGCGCAGTGGTTGGCCAGTGAGTTCGGTGACGCTGCCGCCAGCGGCTGCAACAATGGCGTGTCCGGCTGCGGTGTCCCATTCGTGGGTGGGGCTGAGGCGCTGGTAAAGGTCGGCGGCGCCGCTGGCGATCAGGCAGAATTTAAGTGAGCTGCCGACGGCAATCAGTTGCTGCTGTTGGCTGATATCGGCGGCGCTGGCGTGTGAGCGCGATACCAGCACGCGCGGCGGACGTTGTGGCGGCTGGGTATGAATGCGTTGGCCGTTGCAATAGGCCTGCTTGGCTGCCACATCAGCGCTGTAGAGTTGCCCGAGCGCTGGCGCGTAAACCACCCCGAGTCGCGGTGCACCGTGCTCGATCAGGGCAATATTGACGGTGAATTCGCCGTTGCGTTGCAGAAATTCCTTGGTGCCATCAAGTGGGTCAATCAGCCAGTAGCGCTGCCAGTGCTGGCGTTCGGACCAGGCTGGCGGCGTGGCTTCTTCGGATAATTGCGGCAGTTGCAGGGTCAGCGCGCTTAAGCCGGCACTAATGATCTGCTGGGCGGCACTGTCGGCGCGACTGAGCGGGCTGTGGTCGGGTTTTTGCTGAACCGCAGCGGCAGTGGCGAAGTCCTCGGCCTGGTAAATGGCCATGATGGCGTCGCCCGCGTGCTGGGCTAGGTCAATAATTGCTGCAAGTCGCTTGTCCACTAACTGCCTGCCCCTTGAAGGTTAACCATCGTTAACTGCCTGCCCCTTAGCTTAAGTGCCTGCCCCTTGCAGGTGGTAGGCGGTGGCGGTGACCTCGATGTAGGGGTTGGCGTGCAGGGTTTCGTTGCTGGCGTCGGAGGTGATGCCGCGAACGATGGTGCCGGCGCTGGAGCTCACCCGACCAACGCTATCCAATACGATGATATTAGCACCCAAGGCAGCGGCTTGTTGTTGTAAGCGGCCGATGGCATAGGCGAGTTTTTCTTCATCGGTGGTGCGCACTGCCAGTGCATACGTGGTGCGCAAGCGAGCAATGGCAATGGCCTGCGCAGGCGCTCGGTCGAAAATTTTCACCGCGCTTTTGGCGATAGCAGGGCGGGCCTCACCGATTAGTTCCGGGGCGTTTACGGGTGCTACGGCACAGCCACTCAACAGGGTAACTGCGGCTAATAAAGTAATAGAAATGCGACGCATAAAACCTCCGTAAAACAGTAAAACCAACTAATGCAGTAAGTATAGCGTAAAAAAAACCGCCCAAAGGCGGTTTTTTATCAAGCGCAATCAACTTAGAAGCTGTACATCGCCATAAACTGCAAGCGGGTTAAATCGCCGTCGGCACCGCCCTCTAATTCACGCATGGAGGTGGAGAATTCAGCGCCAAAGGTGAGCCGTTGCTCAGCTTGGTACATCAGATTAATGCCGACCCGTTGGGTTGATTTGGTGGCATTACCCGTTAGCGCGACGTCGTTATCGGCAGCACCATAGCTATAGACTAAGTTACTGCGATATTTGTCGTTCCAAACCTTGCGATAGGCTAAGGTAAAGCCGCTTACATCGATAGCTTCTAGTTCACCATTGGCGTTAATCACCGCGCCGTTGTAGGTATTCAAGGCCATGTAGCGGCCGATACCTGAGCCGGTGGTGAACGAGGCGCGGATATCATCTTTACCAAGCTGGTATTTTGCTGACAGGCTAATACCATAACCGTTGGTGGTTTCATCACTGCCGGTGCCAGTGACATCATAGGCAAGTTGACGCACTAAACCAGCAACAGCCCAGGTTAAATCGCCGCTTTTACCTTTGTATTTCACGGTGAAATCGGGCATTACACTGTCACTTGAGGTGATACGTGCGCCGCCGCCAAATGGGGTAACCGTGGTTTCAGGGTTTTCTAAAGCGACACTGAAGTTACCATCGGTGTAACGTACTTGCGCTTGGCGGACGAACACCATACCGTCGGTGGCACCAATGAAATCAACCGATTCAGGCAAAATACTGAGTTCTTGGAAGTTTGACCAGGTTTGTCCGAAGGTCCACTTACCGTAGTTGATGAAAGCGTGGCGTAAGCGCGGTGCATAGGAGTTGGTGATACGCTCGTCACCGACTGGCACGGTCATGAAATCTAGTTCAATGCGACCGGTTAGGGTTTCGCCATTGCTGAGAGTTTGTTTGGCGTCGAACCAAAAGCGTGACTGACGGGCATGAAAATCGGTCACCGAGTCGTCACCCGTGCCACCGACCGGAGTCAGGCTGGGAATATAGAACTGGCGGCCAAGATTGCCGCTGGCGGCAGCTTTGCCATCGCCGTAGTCACTCATAAAGGCGTCGAGTTTAACATAGCCACCAAAACTCCAGGTCGGTGCATCAGCGGCTTGCGCTGGGGCCATAACCAGGCCGCCGAGTACTGCACTGGCAAGCAGAGATTTTTTAAGTTGTTGTTGCATTGCGGTGCTCCTTGTTGGGATCTGCATAAAGTCACGCATGAGGCGAGTGACCATGGCAAAAGCATTCACCTATCGTTATGATTAATCAATCTAG
>JALQTK010000055.1 GCA_023260975.1 Pseudidiomarina sp.
TCGCTCAAGGTTTTCGCCTTAACGATCATGTCTTTTAAAATTTTATTAACCGCATGGCCAATGTGGATCTGGCCGTTGGCGTAGGGCGGGCCATCATGCAGAATAAATTTCGGCCGGCCGGCTTTGGCCTTACGAATTTGACCGTACACATCATCCGCATACCATTGCTCAAGCATTTGCGGTTCGCGCTGCGACAAATTGCCCCGCATGGAGAATTCGGTCTCCGGCAGGTTCAGCGTGTGTTTATAATCGGTCATAGTGGTGTTACATCCTGTCGTATCAGATAGCCTCAGTTTACCCTCTCAATAGGGTCTGGGCTAGCGCTGCGTCGTCAATAATTTGCCGTTGTAAGGCATTAAAATCAGCAAACTTCTGCTCAGCGCGAATGAACGCCCGTGGGATCACTTCGAGCTGCTGGGCATATAAGTCGCCGCTAAAATCAAATAGGTGCACTTCAAGCTGCACCAATTCACCGTTCAATGTTGGCCGCCGGCCAATATTAGCGACGCCATGATAAACCGCATTCGCATGTCGCACCTGCACCGCAAACACCCCTTGCAATGGGCTTTGTAAACGCTTCAGCGCAATATTGGCGGTCGGGAAACCTATGGTACGGCCTTTTTTCTGACCGTGAATAACCCGGCCTTGAAAACTATAGGGGCGCCCTAACATCGCCTCAGCCAAGCCAAAATCAGCTGCTTGCAAGGCCGCTCGAATGGCGGTGCTGCTGACTCGCTGTTGCTGCTGCCGGTAGCTATGGGTATCGACTACGCTAAAACCATGCTGCGCACCCATCTGCTGCAGCAGGGTAAAATCGCCGCCACGAGCGTTGCCGAAGCGAAAATCATCGCCAACCACCAAATACTGCACCCCCAGTTGCCGTACCAACACCTGCTCAACAAAGTCACGCGGCGGGTAGCTGGCAAACTTGCGGTTAAACTCAATAACAATATGGCGCTCAACGCCCACCTGCGCCAAGGCTAAGTGCTTTTCACGTAAATTGGTTAACCGCGCCGGCGCGGCCTGCGGTGCAAACAATTCCTGCGGCTGTGGTTCAAACGTCATCACTGTCGCTGGCACCCCACGCAACGCCGCCTGCGCTTGCACTTGCGCCAATACCGCCTGATGGCCCAAGTGCACGCCATCGAAGTTACCGATGGTTAGCACACAGCCATGATGTTCAGGGCGAATAGTATGGATACCGCGGATTAATTGCATTGCACGCTTCAGTTACTGAGGTTGCCTGTGAAAGGCGCGATTATAACAGGCTCACCAGCCGCTCACCAGCCGTTACGGGCGCATTAATACCAGCTCAATCAGCTGGTCGCGCGCCATTTCACCCGCAGTATCAGCAACGCCACTAGATACACCACGGCACCAACAGCAATTAAAAACGCCAGTTTGAGCATGCGTTCAAAGCTTGGCGCTATGAGCCACCAGTTATACACCGGCGTTAAATAGAGCACCGCAGCAGCCATAGCCGCGGCTGCCACAGTCACTTTGCTGATATAAGTCAAAGTGCCTGGGTAACGTTTCAGTACCCCATCTTTCCACAAATTGTAGCCCAGCAAGCTGGCGTTTAGCAGCGCTGATAGCGAGGTGGCAATGGCTAAACCAACGTAGCCGAAAGGAATCGCGAAGATAATATTGAGTACCATGTTCGAGAGCATGGCGATAATGCCATAACGCACGGGGCGCTTGGTGTCTTGGCGCGAATAGAAGCCAGTCGCCAGTACTTTCACCAGCATAAAACTCAACAGGCCACTACCATAAGCGTACAAACTATAGGACGCAAAGCGCGCATCTTCCGGACTGAATTCACCGCGCATAAATAATACCATCAGCATCGGCTCAGCTAACACCAGCAGCCCCACCATGGCCGGTAAGCCCAGCAGCACCACACTGCGAATGCCCCAATCGAGAGTGCGCGAGAATTGCTCCGGCGAACGGTCGACATGGCGGCTCGATAGCGCCGGTAAAATCACCGTGGCAATGGCAATGCCAAATAACCCAAGCGGAAACTCCAGCAAGCGATCGGCGTAATACAACCAACTAATCGAGCCGGTCATTAAAAAGCTCGCAATCAGGGTATCAAACAGCAGGTTAATTTGGCTCACCGACACCCCAAATAGCGCCGGAATCATCAAGCTACGAATGCGCGTAACCCCAGGGTCACGCCAACCCCAGCGGGGCCTGACCAACAACCCAGCGCGGCGCAAAAATGGCAGTTGGAATAAGAACTGAATTAAACCACCAAAAAACACCCCCCAAGCCAAGCCATATTCGGGTTGCTCGAGTTGCGGCGCCAGCCAAATCGCGGCGCCAATAATAGCGACATTAAGAAATACTGGGGTGAAAGCGGCCACGGCAAACTTGCCAATGGTATTCAGAATAGCCCCGGCTAAAGCGGTAAACGTAATAAACCACAAATAGGGAAAGGTAATGCGCAACAAATCACTCGCCAGCACAAATTTGTGCCCTTGCGGGCCATCATAATACCAGTCAAGGAACCAGCCGGTGCCGAATAACGCCGCCACCAGCGGCGATAACACCACCCCAACCAAGGTCACAATGGTCACTAAGGTACCCAAAGTACCTGCCACCCGTGCGATCAGCAGATTGGTCTCAGCCAGCGACTTGCCTTGATGGTATTCGGTCAGCACCGGCACAAACGCTTGGGCAAAAGCACCCTCGGCAAACAGTCGGCGTAAAAAATTTGGAATTTTATTAGCAAAAAAGAATACGTCGGCAGCGGCGCCGGCACCCATTAAATTGGCAATAACAATATCGCGGA
Source organism: Pseudidiomarina sp. (assembly GCA_023260975.1). Taxonomy (GTDB): domain Bacteria; phylum Pseudomonadota; class Gammaproteobacteria; order Enterobacterales; family Alteromonadaceae; genus Pseudidiomarina. Next base: position 2,795 of record JALQTK010000055.1, read on the forward strand.
GCAAACCAAGCACCCGCGATATCAGCGTCATAGCACTAACAATGAGCCCCGAACGGGCCAGCGACTTACTCATGATTAAGCGCTAGGCTCAGCCGTTAATGTCTGTGCAATATAGTCATCGACCAAGCGTTCTAAAATATGCATCGGCATCGGTCCATTTTTCAGAATCACATCATGGAAGTCGCGCACGTCAAAACGCTCACCCAATTGGCTGCGGGCTTTTTCACGGAATTCGATGAACTTGATCATACCCATTTTGTACGAAGTAGCCTGCCCTGGCATGACAATATAACGCTCAATTTCCGACACCACGTCAGATAACGTCATACCACCTTCAGCCGCCATGTAGGCGATCGCCTCTTCGCGGGTCCAGCGCTTGGCATGAATACCGGTATCGACCACCAACCGTATGGCACGGAACAACTCGGCCTGCAAACGGCCTAGATCGCCGTGCGGATCATCCGCATAGAAACCTAAGTCAGCCATCATTTGTTCGGTATACAAGGCCCAGCCTTCGGAATGCACTGAGAATGGCACAAACGAACGGAAAATTGGCAAGCCTTCAATTTCTTGGTTCAAGGCAATTTGATAATGGTGGCCCGGCACGCCCTCATGCACCGCTAAGGTTTTCATGCCATACTTTGGCGTGGCTTTAATGTCATACAGGTTGGCGAAGAACCGCCCTGGCCGCGAACCATCCAGCGCCGGCCCTTGATAATAAGCACCAGGAGCATTCTTCTCGGCATACTCAGGTACCCGCACTACCTCGAGACCAGCTTGCGGCTTTAACCGGAACGCCGGGTCAATGTAGGTGTAGATATCATCAATAATAGCGCGATAATCGGCCAGAATTTGTTCGCGCCCAGCATCGGTATCTGGGTACAAAAATTCTGGCGATTCATTCAGCACCTGTAGCAACGCCCCCACTGAAATAGCGGAATCGTAGCCCAGCTGATCGAAGATCGCGCGCATTTCGCTCTGAATACGAGCCACTTCAGCCAAACCAAGCTGATGAATCTCGCTGGCAGTTAAATCAGTGGTGGTATAACGACGCAATTGGTAAGCATAGTAGTCATCGCCATCGGGCAGTTTCCATACTCCGGCATCATCAGTGGCTTTATCTTGTAAGTTAACAAAATAACTCTTCAAATCAGCATAGGCCGGATACACCACCTCACGCACCGCGACTTCCGCCTGCGCCAGTAACTCAGCTTGCTGTTCGGCGGCTAGTTCGGTTTTCGCCAGTTTATCGCTAAAAGTGGTTACCAGCACATGCTCCGCCGGCGCCGCTGCAGTGATGTTATCCATCTGCACAATGACCGCGTCAATAACAAAACGCGGTGGAATAATTCCCGCCGCTTCAGCCACACTCAGCGACTCAAGTAAGCCAGCGAATTGGGCCTGGACGCCGTTCAGCCTGGCAATATAGTGCGCCGCATCGGTGTCATCAGCGACTTGGTGCATGTCGGTCAT
>JALQTK010000056.1 GCA_023260975.1 Pseudidiomarina sp.
CTCCATCAAGTGATTATAATTGTCTGCCTTCCAGCGCACCTTGGCCGGTAACAAAGCCATCTGCTGGCCATTTGGCTGGTTGGGATCAAGCGTCATGTTTGCCGCTATAATGGCCGGAATACGGGTAACATAAAGCCATACCCACATCACCATAGACCAAGCGACAAGAGCAATCACTGGGCTCAGTAAATCGGTATTTATCATTTGTATCTCCTCAGGTCTTTATAGCCCTAAAACCATATAGTTAAAGCGCTCATCTTGGTTGTTGATAGTGAAGCCATAGCGCTGATAGAACTTAACTGCAGGGCTGATAGAAAAAACTCGCAGTTGCATCTGCTTTAACCCTTGGTTCTGGGCCAAGCGTTTGGCTTTATCCAAGGCCTGCGCGCCGATACCTTGGTTCTGGAACAACGGAATAACCTGTAAATCGCGAACAGTGCAGCTAGTTTCGTCAAAACAAAGACGCATGACGCCGACTATCTGTCCGTCTGCCAAAATGTCTAAATTCATTAAGTCACGCGTCAGAGCTTCGATCTGTTTGGCGTCCCAATCAACACCATACTGTTGATAATAGTCCTGCATATTGCTCAATGTTAGAGCTGCTGCAGCGCTGAGATCGGAGCAAGGTTGCAAGCTAATCATTCAATTTATGCTCCAAATCAGCGCGGGATAGACCTTGTATTTCGACTACTTTACTGGCCGAGGTTTGGCCAGAGCAAATAGTCAATGCCGCTTCCGGTAACTCAAAGAATTTGGCCAATATGGCAATCACCGCAGCATTGGCTTTACCACGTTCAGGCTGAGCTCGTACGCGAATCTTGAGCGCGTCACCAAGCAACCCAACCACCTTGTCTTGCGCCGCTCCAGGGATAATCTTTACCGCAAGTCTTAGCGTCGACATATGGTTCAATTAGCCACGCAACAATGCGCAGATCTTGTTACCGGCTGGGTCACGTAAGTAGGCTAAGTAAAGTTTCATGTTTGGACCCTCGCGCCAGCCTGGTGGATCTTCGCAGTCGGTACCACCGACTTGCAGACCAGCAGCATGCCATGCATCAATGGCCTCGGTGCTTGCCGCGGCAAAGCCAAAGGTACTGCCGTTACCACAGCCTGCTGGTTTGCCATCAATCGGCTTGGTAAGAGCGAACACGCCGGTGTCAGTAAAGTAAAAGCAGCGGCCTTTATCGTCCAATACTCCGGGTTTGTGGCCAAGCGCGCCTAACACTGCATCATAAAAATTTTTCGATTCTTCGATGCTGTTAGCACCGAGCATAATATGACTAAACATTGAACAAACTCCAGTTGGGGTTACGACGATTAACGTCTCTGATATACCTGATTACGATGGCCTATTTTCACCACAGTGACAATCAGTTGCTGGTCAGCAATTTCATAGATAATGCGGTAGACACCTTGGCGAATTCGATAACGCTCTTGGCCTGAAAGTTTCTCACAACCAGCAGGGCGTGGATTATCGACTAACCCCTGCAAAGTGATGAGAATGCGTTGAATGTCTTGTTTCGGAATACCTCGTAAATCTCTAGAAACCGACTTTTTAACGACCAGACTATAACTTGCCATGCGCTTTTAAATCATCAAGCAACGCTTCGTAGCTCATAGTCGGCTCAGCGATTCGCTCGTTGAATGCAGCGAGATCTTGTTGGTCTTCTGCCAGCGCAGCACGCACTGCATCATTGACAATATCAGACAGTGAACGCTGGGTATGCGCTGCTTTGAGACGAAGAGCAGCATGAAGCTGTGGATCGAAATAAACCGTTGAGCGTTTAGATAACTCGTTCATTGAGAGCCTCTTAAAATTAACGTTATGACACTATAGCGCCATAACGTTATAGCGTCAAATCTGAGCATAAGATCTGCACGACATGTCGCAAATTTGTCGTACCAACCAAAGCTCATTTAACGGTATCTTGGCGGCGAATTGCTCGGTTCAGCCTGGTTTGGCAACAACAATGGCATGACCGCCCATTCTGGCAAAAAGCGTGGCTGACAACGCATGCATTAATCTTATTCGCCGCATTAGGTTTTATTCTGTTCGGTTAGCATAGACTTAGAAAGATCCTCGCGTTAATCGCGGGGGTCTACCATTGTCTGCCAAAAGGCGGCAATTACAGGATCTTGCAAGCGACGTTCAAGGCAGCAGATACTCACATGGTAAGGTGGAATGTCGGTGGGACGAGAAAACACCTCAATTTGTTCGTTCACCAAACTTTGTTCGAGCACCACCTCCGGCACTAAGCCAATTCCTAAGCCAAGTGCAACCATAGCAACAATGGCCTCGTGACCAGCCACTTCAGCATAAACTCGAGGTTGCTTTTGATGCTCGGCAAACCAAGCAAATAGGCGTTCTCGCGATAACCCCATGCGCGCAACAATCATGGGGACAGCGGCCCAATCAAGCTCACCGGTTAGGGTTTGTAAACGCACCTCACACGCAGCGCGGGGGCGAATAAATACCAGCGGAGAGGTATTCAATTCATGGATCAACAGCCCATCTGGGAGTTTGTCAGGGCGCGGCGCAATTGCAATATCGGCGCGCTGTTGTAACACATGATCAATGGATAATGCCGCATCACCGGTCTCAACAATCAGCGCAACACGCGGAAATAACGGTCGAAAGCGTTCGATAAACTGGCGCATAAAGGTGTGTGCAGCGGTGACCGAGCAATACAAGCGTAACTGCCCGGATAATTCGCTATCATCGCCAAATTGCTGTTGTAACTGTTGCCAGCCAGCAACCAACGCCTGACAGGTAAGCAGTGCTTGTTGACCTTGCTGAGTAAGCTCAACAGAGCGGTTATCACGGATAAAAAGTCGTACACCGAGCGCTTGTTCTAAGCGTTGTATGTGTCGCGATAATGCTGACGGGCTGACATGCATGGCTGCGCTGGTGCGAGAATAATTCAAGCTCTCAGCCAAGGCGACAAATAATTCCAATGTTCGCAGGTCCATATACCCGCCTCTATATCCCACTTTAAGCAATACTCTATTGCAAATGCTTCACTATACGCAACATAAATCCTGTCGTACTCTTCAATGAACTAACAGGAGCCTGCACATGAGCACAAATTATTTTAATCAGCTACCTTTTCGCCAGCAGTTAGCGCAATTGCAACAATGCCGATTCATGCAAGCCGCTGAATTCAGTGATGGCTGTAACGTACTCACGGGTAAAAAGATCGTCGTTATCGGTTGTGGTGCACAAGGATTTAATCAAGGCCTCAATATGCGCGATTCCGGGCTCGATATAAGCTACGCATTGCGCCCCGAAGCCATCCAACAACAGCGCCTGTCATGGCGACAAGCCAGCACAGCAGGGTTTCAGGTAGGCACCTATGAGCAGCTTATCCCTGCTGCTGACTTGGTCATTAACTTAACCCCGGATAAACAACATAGCGCGGTAGTCGAAGCAGTCATGCCGTTAATGAAAGCCGGGGCAACGCTCGGCTATTCACATGGTTTTAATATTGTTGAACGAGGTCAAAAAATTCGTGCTGATCTCACGGTGATTATGGTCGCCCCCAAATGTCCGGGCACCGAAGTACGCGAAGAGTACTTGCGCGGTTTTGGCGTGCCCACTCTGATTGCTGTGCATCCAGAAAATGATCCCAAGGGGCATGGCTTAAGTTGGGCTAAGGCATGGGCTGCAGCAACCGGCGGCCATCGAGCAGGCGTTTTAGAAAGTTCGTTCGTGGCTGAGGTTAAGTCCGACTTAATGGGCGAACAAACCATTCTATGCGGCATGCTACAGGTCGGTTCGTTACTATGTTACGAGCATATGGTCAAACATGGAATGGAGCGAGCCGAAGCCGCTCATTTAGTTCAATATGGCTGGGAAGAGATAACTGAAGCACTGAAATTTGGTGGTATTACCTTGATGATGAGCCATCTCGACAGCGCCGCACGAATTCGCGCCAACCAGTTAGCTGAGCAGACCAAGCAAATTCTGGCGGCGTTGTTCGCCAAGCATCAAGACGATATTTTAAGCGGTGCTTTCTCTACACAGATGATGGCCGACTGGGATAATGACGATTATGATCTGCTGACTTGGCGCGAAAAAACCCGACAAAGTACCTTTGAGCAAGCGCCCACTTACGCTGTATCCTATACAGCAAAAGATTTTTTTGATCGCGGTATCATTATGGTGGCGTTAGTAAAGGCCGGTGTTGAACTGGCATTTGAAACCATGGTTAGTGCCGGTATTCGGGCTGAATCCGCCTATTACGAATCACTCCATGA
>JALQTK010000057.1 GCA_023260975.1 Pseudidiomarina sp.
CAGAGCGTTCAAGCCAGTGCTATCAGTCAAACCAAGGGTAATTTTGTCGATAAGTTTCGCCAGCTCGACGAAAGCTTACCGACCGCTAATGTATATCGTGCCGCAACCGGTGAACCGGGCGAAAAATACTGGCAGCAACGGGCTGATTATCAGATTACTGTGCGTTTGGATGAACAGCGTCGCCGCATTGAGGCTTACGAGGAAATTCGTTATAGCAACAATTCGCCGCATACCTTGAAATATATTTGGATTCAGCTAGACCAGAACATTTTTAAAAATGATTCCATGGCTGAGTTAACCGCCACCTTTGACAGTAAGCCAACGGTTAACCTAGGAGGTATTGATAAGCCAGCACGGTTGTCGCTGAATCAGCTGCGTCGCCAGCAATTTATGGCCGACAATGAACTTGGCTTTAGTATCAATAAAATAGTTGATGCGAATAATAAGGCGCTAGATTTTGTGGTGGTTGGTACCAATTTGCGAATCGACCTGCCGCGGCCATTAGCGCCGGGTCAGAAATTCGAGTTCGACATTGATTTTGCATTCAATATGGTCGAAGAAGATGCCGTCAACGCTCGCTCAGGTTATGAGCATTTCCCAGACGATGCCCGTGAGGGTGGCAACGACCTGTTTTTGTTAGCGCAGTGGTATCCGCGGGTTGCTGCTTTTACCGATTACGAAGGTTGGACCAATAAAGAATTCTTAGGCCGTGGCGAGTTCACCATGGAGTTTGGTGACTTTGAAGTGGCTATTGACGTGCCTGCTGATCATATTGTGTCGGCATCTGGGGTACTGCAAAATCCACAACAAGTGCTTACCAAGGGGCAGCGAGATCGTTTAAAGCAAGCCGAAAAAGCCGACCGGCCGGTGTTTATTGTCACCCCGGAAGAAGCGCTCGAGAACGAAAAAGAAGCAACTAACGAGCGCAAGGTTTGGCGCTTCAAAGCCGAGAATGTGCGTGATTTCGCTTGGGCCTCGTCGCGCAAGTTCATCTGGGATGCGCAAGGCTATCAGCAGGGTGGCAAGGTGCAGCCGCTGGTCATGGCAATGTCGTTCTATCCAAAAGAGGGCGGTGAGTTGTGGCAGAAATACAGCACTGCTTCAGTGATTCATACTATGGAGGTGTATTCACGCTTCTCGTTTGATTATCCATACCCTACCTCGCAATCGGTCAATGGTCCGGTGGGTGGCATGGAGTATCCAATGATCACCTTTAATGGCCCGCGTACGGTGTTACAAGATGACGGCACCCGCACTTACTCGTTAGCGGAAAAACGTTTTTTGATCGGTGTGGTAATTCATGAAATTGGGCATATTTATTTCCCCATGATTGTCAATTCAGACGAGCGCCAATGGACCTGGATGGACGAAGGCTTGAACAGTTTCTTAGATGGTGTCGCTGGGCGCGAGTGGGACCCGTCAATACCGTGGGGAGTAGAGCCGCGTTCGATTATTGATTACATGAAGTCGACCAACCAAGTGCCGATTATGACCCAGTCAGACAGTGTGCTGAATTTGGGCCCTAATGCGTATACCAAACCAGCGGCGGCGTTAAATATTTTGCGCGAAGTGGTGATGGGGCGCGAATTGTTTGATTACGCTTTCAAAGAATATGCACAACGTTGGGCGTTTAAACGACCAACCCCCGCTGATTTTTTCCGTACCATGGAAGAAGCTTCAGGAGTTGATTTAGATTGGTTCTGGCGCGGTTGGTTCTACTCGACCGATCATGTCGATATTAGTTTAGAGCGGGTGTATAAGTTACGTTTAGATAGCCAAGACCCCGATATCGATTGGCAGCGCCGTCGCGATGAAGAGCAAAATAAACCGACCTCGTTGTTCGTTCAGCGTAATGCCGCCGAGGCGCGCAAGACCTGGGTTGAATTGAACCCAGATATTCGTGATTTCCACGATGATAACGACGAATTTACGGTAACCAACAAGCAGCGTAACGCCTATCAGGATTTCTTAACTAAGTTAGAGCCATGGGAGCGACGGGTATTTGACCGTGCGGTAGCTGAAGACAAGCATTACTACGTGCTTGATTTCAACAATCTCGGTGGTTTAGTCATGCCAATTCTGTTGCAGACCACGTATGCCGATGGCAGCACTGAAATGCTTAATATCCCTGCTGAAATATGGCGTCGTAATGCGCATTCGGTCAGCAAGTTGATCATTACTGATAAGCCAGTGCAAGAGTTTGCTGTCGATCCGAATTGGGAAACTGCAGACGTGGATATTAGTAATAATTATTACCCACGACGGATGATTGAATCACGTATTGAAGCCTTTAAATCACAGCGCAATCGCGACCATATTTCACGCGATCTAATGCAAGATGCTAAAACGGAATTAAAAACCGACAGTAAAAAAGCTGACGCTGAGGGTGAGCTTTAATGCGAGCAGTTTTTCTGGCTGTGCTGCAGGGTATAACTGTGTTGCTGGCGCTTGCCAGCAGCACGTTATTCGCTCACCAGCTGCACAGTGCTTCGACCACAGTCGCTTATAATCCGCGCAGCGAGACGATTGAAGTGATGCATCGGTTCTTTTTGCATGATGCAGAGCATGCGGTAAAGCAATTGTTTGATGCAAAAGCAGATATCCATAGCAACACCGCTACCCAACAGCAGTTTGCCGACTATGTGGTGGAAAAGTTTAAGCTTAGTACCTTATCGGGTGAGTCGTTACAGCTGCAATTGGTCGGCTTTCATAGTGAAGGACGGGATTTTTGGGTCTACCAAGAAGTCGCTCGTCCAGCGGTTTTATCGGGTTTTATGATTCGTCAGCCAGTGTTGCAAGAATTGTGGCCGTCGCAACTTAATTTGGTAAATGTTGAGGGCTTTAGTGAGGCGATTCAAAGTGTCACTTTTAGCCGAGATGATAATTGGTTAGCAGTACAATGGTGACAGTGCTAAGCTAATTTCATCTGTTAGCGAAGGGCTGCTTTTATGCGTCAATTTAGTATGCTACGAATTATTCTTGCCTTTATGGTGGCGGTGACTGCGGCAGCCGTTACCGCCAGCGTGATCCAAACCCAATTCAATCTAGCAGCGCTCACTGCGCTAGCGGTCGAGATTGATATGCACACCCGCATTGCCACGATTTTTCATGATCTATTGCATTTTTCTCCAACTATAGCGGTGTTTTTATCGCTCACGTTGCTGGTGGCGTTGCCATTGGCCTATTGGCTCGGCGCTGGAAAACCCGGCCATGAGCGGCTTTGGTTTGTTGCTGCTGGAGTTATTGGTTTAATGGTGACGTTTACTATCATCGACCATTTATTGCCGATGCCAACCTTAATTGCCGCAAATCGAACCAATCTAGGCTTTCTATTGTTAAGTAGCTGTGGCGGTTTAGCGGGATGGATTTTCCATCGGTTGTGGCACCCAAGCGCATTGGAATTGCAGGAGCGTGGGTAATGAAATCATTAGCACACTATTTGAGTGGATTAGTCTGTATTGGTGTTCTGCTATTATCCCCAGTGCGGGCCGATGAGCGCTTTACCAGCATTGCTGAAGGTTTGAATTTTCCTTGGTCGGTGGCGCAATTGCCCGATTCTGGCTGGCTCGTTACCGAGCGCAGTGGAGCGCTGGTTTACGTTGCTCCGGACGGCCAAAAGAGCACCGTTACCACGCAGTTAGACGAACTTTTTGTCGATGCACAAGCAGGATTATTTGAGGTGCTATTAAGTACCGATTTTGTCACCAGCCGCGAGTTGTTTTTGAGTTATGCCTGCGGCACAGCAAACGCTAATGCGACTTGTGTTAGTCGTGGTGTACTGTCGCCACAGCCACCGTATCAGTTGCAGCAAGTGCAGCAGATTTTCCGTGCTACACCCGATAAGAAAGGCTCGGCGCATTATGGTGCGCGCATGACTTGGTGGGCTGATGGTAGCTTACTGGTGAGCTTGGGTGATGGTTTTGACTATCGTGAGCAGGCGCAAAATCTTCATAGTTACTTGGGTAAAGTCATTCGAATTAATCGCGACGGTACTGTTCCGGCTGATAACCCGTATACCCACACCGATGC
>JALQTK010000058.1 GCA_023260975.1 Pseudidiomarina sp.
AGGAAAAGATCACGCACACGATGCTGGTGCCGGTGCAGTATAAGCGCATCATGGATATACCGGATTTCGACGATTTCGATTTGTCGACGATGAAGGTGAAATTTTCCACCTCGGCCCCGTTGCGGGCGGATGTGAAACTGGATGTTCTGAACCGTTTTCCCGGCAAATTGCTGGAATATTACGGCCTGACCGAAGGCGGCGGGGTCACTGTTTTGGCGGCGGATGAATATCCCAATAAATTGCACACGGTTGGCCAGCCTGCGCCGGGTACTGAAATCCGGCTGATCGGCCCCGATGGCAAAGAAGTCGCCCAAGGGGAAGTCGGGGAAATCGCAGGCCGTAGCCCCGCAATGATGAGCGGCTATTTCGGACGCGAAGATTTGACCCGCGATTACATTTGGGAAGATGAAAACGGGACAATCTTCTTTCGCTCTGGCGACATGGGCAGCTTTGACGAGGACGGTTTTCTGGTGCTGTCGGATCGCAAGAAAGACATGATCATTTCCGGCGGTCTGAACATTTATGCAAATGATCTGGAACTGATCCTGCTGGATGACCCGGACGTAACAGACGCGGCGGTGATTGGCATCCCGTCCGACGCATGGGGCGAAACCCCGCTGGGGTTGGTGGTCGTGGGCGCGGGGGCAACCCGGTCTGCCGACGACATTCGGGAAGCCGCGAATAAACGGCTGGGCAAAAGCCACCGTTTGTCTGCCGTGGAAATTCGCACGGAATTGCCGCGCAGCTCTATCGGGAAAATCCTGAAACGGGAATTGCGGGAACCCTACTGGGCCAAGTGATCCTTGTTCTGTTCCGGCGCGTGGTGCTAGGGCTGGTTTCACATTGGTTGAAAACAGGTTTGAGCGGGCGTGTCAGGACAGGCAAAACGGATATTGGTTCTTGGGGCATCGGGGCGTGTCGGGCGATTGCTGCGGCTGGTCTGGGAACAGTCGCCGCCGTCTGATGTTGAATTGCTGTTCCAGTCGCGGAATGGGCCGGGGGTGCATTGGGAACCCGGCCAACCGAACCCGTTTGGGAAACTGGATGCTGTGATTTCCCTGTGGGGTGTGACGCATGGCACGCAAACAGAACTGGCCGCGAATACAACGCTTGCCCTGGCGGCGCAGGATTTGGCGGCTGATGCAGGGGCGGGCCGCGTGCTGCATTGTTCCAGCATCGCAGTTTACACCCCCAAGGATGGAATGCTGGCTGAAACAGATCTGACCGAACCTCCCAACGCCTATGGGCGGGCAAACTGGCAATGGAACAGGCGTTGGAAAACGCCGCCGGGCCAAAGCCTGTGATCCTGCGCATTGGGTCCGTTGCTGGGGCCGAAAGTTTGGCGGGGTCAATCCGCCAAGGATGGCAGGGGGCGGCGTCTGCCGTGACGCTGGATCAGTTTGCGGACGGCAAAGGCCCGGCTCGCAGCTATATTGCGCCATCCGATCTGGCGCGGGTGTTGATCCGGCTGTCGGTGTGCCCCGTTGCAGATGTCCCGACGATTATCAATGTCGGTGCCTTGTATCCGGTGCATATGGAAAACTTGTTACAGGCCGCCGGGCATCCGATGGCATGGCGTGCCGCCCCGGAAACCGCCCGGCAATATGCTGTGATGGAATGTTCCCGTGTTGCGGATTTGGCCGGTTTAACCGAACAATCTGCCGATCCTGCCTATATCATTGGCGATTGGTTCGGTCTGGAGGGGCGCAAATGACATGGTCAAAGCGGGTTATGGATGTCGTGGTGGCGTTGCTGCTGCTTGTCTTACTGTCGCCTTTTATTCTTGGCTTGGTTGTCTGGTTGTTGATCCACGAAGGACGCCCGATTTTATATGTGTCCGAGCGGATGAAAACCGCCGAACAGGGATTTCTGCTGTGGAAGTTCCGAACCATGACCGTGGTGGATACCGATTCAGGGGTGTCTGGCGGGGATAAAGCCAGCCGGATTACCCAAACGGGGGCATTCTTGCGGAAATACCGTTTGGATGAACTGCCCCAGCTTTGGAATGTGTTGCGCGGGGATATCAGCTTTGTCGGGCCGCGGCCGCCGTTGCGGCGGTACGTCGAACGGTTCCCGGATACCTATGCCAAGGTGCTGCGCTCGCGTCCCGGTATCACGGGGCTGGCAACGCTTGTGTATCACCGACACGAAGAAACCCTGTTGGCTGAATGTCAGACCCCCCAGCAGACAGAAGCGGTTTATGAACGCCGCTGTGTGCCGCAAAAGGCGCGGTTGGATTTGATCTACCAACAACGCCGAAACCTGTGTCTGGATGCGCTGCTTATGGCGAAAACGGTGTTTCGGCGTATCAAAGTTCACTGAACTTCATTTCTGCGAAACTGCGTAAAGAACGAACTTTAGCAAGTAGGGAAAACCTTGCTTGAGCGAAGACGCTTTGCCGGTCAATATCGAAAGTGTATATATATCATTATTCGAGTCATTTCGTTATCAAAAGATTCAACTGTTTTGGGCGGGGTATTGATCTTGCTGGGTTCTTATATGCAGCACAGGATAGACACCTATCAGATCGTCACGTCGTTGACTGCAAAGCAAAAACGCAATTTTTTTGTTTTGATTGACGCCGTTTTGGTGCTCCTAAGCCTTGGTTTGGCCGCGGTATTGTTCGCAACAAAATTTGAAACTTTCCAAATACTTAAGCATGGCGCTTACATTGGGTTTTTTCTTGCGGCCTTGTGCATCGCCGTATCGCTAATGCTGGGTCTGTCCCGTATTCGATTGAATGCGTTCGAAACCGGCGGGATGAAGCCCACAGCTTTGTTGACCTGTATTTTGACGGGTGCAGGGCTGTTGTTGAACATCGCCCTTGATTCGCCTTTTGTGAATGCAATGTTCCCAGTGTTTGGGATGATTTTCCTGATCTCTGTGGTGGTAACGCGCAGTATCATGCGCAGTATTTTGCTTATGGTTTATCGTAGCGCGAAAAACCGTACTCGGATCGTTGTCTATGGCGCAGGTCAAACCGGGCAACAATTGGCTGCGGCCTTGCGGACGGATAACGCTGTGGTTCTGGTGGCGTTTGTGGATGACAACCCGCGCCTGCAAAGCCTGACAGTATCGGGCGCCCCGGTTTATGCACCCAGCCGGTTGAAGGATTTGGTTGCCAATAAATCCGTGGACAGGGTTGTTTTGGCGATGCCCTCGGCAACGCCGGCAGTACAGGCGCGGATTGCCATGCGTCTGCGGGAAATGGGGTGCGAGGTTCACGCGCTGCCATCCTTTGCCGAACTGATCCAACAGAAAGACCTGAACAAGCGCAGCACACCCGTTTCTCTGGATGATTTGCTGGGGCGCAACAAACTGGAAAACGAACTGCCGGAAGTGGCGGAAAGCTATCACAATCGCTGCATTCTGATCACCGGAGCGGGGGGGTCTATTGGGTCTGAACTGTGCCGTCAGTTGGTGGCGTGTAAACCTGCGCGGCTGGTGTTGTTTGATCACAGCGAACTGGCGCTGTATAATATTGAAAAAGAACTGCAAGATTTGGACGTCACACAGGGGATTGAGCTGATTTCAATCTTGGGGTCGGTGTGTGATCCGGTGCTTTGTGCGAAAGTCCTGCGTGATTACAAGGTCGAAGTTGTCCTTCATGCTGCGGCGTACAAACATGTTCCAATGGTTGAAAAGAACGAAATCGCAGGTCTGAACAATAACGTTCTGGGAACCAAGACAATCGCGGATGCTGCGTTCAAGGCCAAGGTCAGTCGGTTTATTCTGGTGTCGTCCGACAAAGCTGTGCGCCCCACCAATGTGATGGGCGCGTCAAAGCGGCTGGCTGAACTGGTGGTGCAGGATTTAGCCACCCGCGCGGACAAAACCCGCTTTGCGATGGTGCGGTTCGGCA
>JALQTK010000059.1 GCA_023260975.1 Pseudidiomarina sp.
GAACGTCGCGGCGAGCGCGATTTACTGGCGTTCGGTGCTGACGTACGGGCCGATATCTTGGTCTTGGCTCATCACGGAAGCAATAGTTCCAATGAAGATTATTTTTTACGTCATGTCGGGCCAGCACTCGCGCTAGCCAGTCGTGGGCGCAACAATGCCTATAAATTAGTCCATCCGGCAGTACGTGAGCGGCTGAAAAATTTGCACATCCCCTTGCTAGAAACAGCAACGGGTGGACAAATCACGGTGCGCAGTGATGGTAGCAGCTGGCGTGTTGAGCAACCGTGGTCAGCGGCGCTGCGCCCTTGGTTCGACGCGGATAGTGAGGCAGTCATTAAGTGAAACTAGCCAGTGTTATAACAAAACGGTTAGAATGTCCTGAATTGTACTAACAAAAAGCGATGCATGAGCACTGAAACTTTAAAGCAAACGACCTTCCGGCGCTTACTTGGCTACATTAAACCCTATCGGGCGGCGTTTGCCGTTTCAATTGTGGGCATGCTCGGCTATGCCGCGGTTGATACCTTCTTTTTCTCGCAAATCGAAACTTTAATTGATGATGGCTTAACGGACCGTAACTCGAAAATTTTGATTTATGGAGCGATTTTTGTCCCGGTGGTATTTATTGCCCGCGGTTTGTTCAATTTTATCGCCTCTTATTTTTTGAACTGGGTTGGTTTTCGGGTGGTTACGACCTTACGTCAGCAATTATTTGATCACATGATGCGTTTACCGGTGTCATTTCACGACCAGCATTCTACCGGTGACTTAATCTCCAAAATAACTTACACCACGCAGCAAGTTGCCGAGGCGAGTAGCCGTGCCTTACTGATTTTGATTCGTGAAGGCGCTTTTGTGCTCGGCTTGTTAACGCTGATGTTCTATCACAGTTGGCAGTTATCGTTGGTATTCCTAATCGTTGGCCCATTAATTGCCAAAGTGGTGACTATTGTATCCAAGCGCTTTCGTATGGTTTCCAGCCGCATTCAAACGGCCATGGGCAGCGTCACTACCACCGCTGAGCAAATGATTAACGGTCACAAAGTGGTGGTGATGTACGAAGGGCAGAAACGCGAATCTGAGCGTTTTAGCGATATTAATAACACCACCCGTAACCAGAATATGAAGCTGGTTAATGCGCAAACCGTCAGTACCTCAGTTATACAGCTGATTGCTTCATTCAGTTTGTCGATGGTATTGGTGCTGGCCAGTTATCCTGAGATGTTGGAGCAATTATCTGCGGGTGCTTTTACTACCTTGTTAACCGCGATGATAATGTTACTGCGACCACTTAAGCAGTTGACCACGGTTAACAGTGATTTTCAGCGTGGTATTGCCGCTGCGAGTAGTATTTTCGAAGTGCTTGATCAGCACGCTGAGACCGACTCGGGTAGCCGCAGCTTGGTGCGTGCTGAGGGGCAGTTAGAATTTGATCAGGTAACTTTCTGCTACCAGCAAGCGGAGACACCAGCGTTAGATCAAGTTAGTTTCAGCGTGCCAGCCGGTAAAACACTAGCCTTAGTTGGCCGTTCGGGTAGCGGTAAATCGACCATTTCAAATTTACTGACACGATTTTATGCACCACAAGCAGGAACCATTCGCCTCGATGGTGTAGATATTTACGACTATAAACTGAAGCACTTACGTCGGCAGTTCGCCCTGGTATCGCAAAACGTCACCCTGTTTAATGACAGTATTGGCGCAAATATATGTTACGGCGCCCATCAAGCAGTCAGCGCCGAGCGCTTGCGCGAAGTGGCTGAGCAAGCTTATGTGACCGAATTTACCGATAATTTACCCAAGGGGCTAGACACCATGGTGGGTGAGAATGGTGTGATGCTCTCGGGCGGACAGCGCCAGCGTATTGCCATTGCTCGCGCATTATTGCGCGATGCGCCGATTTTGATTCTCGATGAAGCCACCTCGGCACTCGATACCGAGTCAGAGCGACACATTCAAACCGCACTTAGCCGCTTACAGCAAAATCGCACCTCAATTGTGATTGCGCACCGCCTATCGACCATTGAAAAAGCCGACGAAATTTTAGTGTTGGAAGACGGTAAAGTGGTGGAACGTGGCAGTCATAAAGAGTTATTGGCCAAGCAGGGTAATTATTATCAATTACACAGCCTCCAATTTAATGGAGTTGATCACTAATGTGGTGGCAGCGCGCTTGGTATGCCGCCAAGGTGCGCCCGCTGCTATGGCTGTTGTTGCCATTACATAGTCTGTTTGTGCTGATTAGCAACTTTCGTCGTTGGCTCTATCAACAGCACTGGTTACCAAGTTATGGCGCGCCGGTGCCGGTTATCGTAGTCGGTAATATCACCGTCGGCGGGAGTGGTAAAACACCGGTTACCTTGGCGCTGGTGCAGCACTTACAACAAGCAGGCTGGCGCCCAGGTATTATCTCCCGTGGCTATGGTGGCAGTGGGCCATTTCCGTTACTGGTTGATGGCAGCTGCAATGCCAGCGCGTGTGGTGACGAACCTTGGCTTTTACAGCAACGTTCTGGCGTACCCTTGGTGGTTGCACCCGATCGGGTAAAAGCCGCCCGCAGCCTTTGTGAGCAGCACCCTGAGGTCACTATTCTAGTGGCTGACGATGGCTTACAACATTATCGCTTGCAGCGCGATATTGAAATTGTCGTGGTTGATGCGCGGCGTCGATTTGGCAACGGCTGGCGCTTGCCCTTAGGGCCCTTGCGTGAACCAATCAGTCGACTACAACAGGCAGATTTTTGTGTGCAGCAAGGGCCTAATAGCACGGACAGCAGCAATTATCAGATTGTCAGCGGCAGTTGGCGCCGCGTGGCCGATGACAGCGAAGTAACTTGTGGTGATTTTTCCAACGCCATTGCGCTAGCTGGAATCGCTGATCCGGAGCGCTTTTTCGCCACAGTGCGTGAGCTCGGTATTGAACCGCTGGAATGCCTGAGTTTTGCCGATCACTATTGCTTTGATCGTGCCGACTTTGCTGCCATTGGTGCCGAACAGGTGGTGCTAATGACCGAAAAAGATGCCGCCAAATGCCGCGCCTTTGCCTTAGCAAATTGGTATTATCTGCCCATAACGGCTGAGTTTAGCAATGAATTTTGGGCCAATTTTGAGCGCCGTTTAACGAGCCGTGTGAGTTAATTTTTTAGGAATGGAGTGATTATGGCAATTGATGCACGTACTCTGGCAATTTTAGCCTGCCCGCTGTGCAAGGGAAAGTTGGTATGGTTAGCTGAAACCAAAGAATTGGTCTGTCGCGCGGACAAATTAGCCTATCCGGTAGTCAATGATATACCCATGTTGCTCAGTTCCGCCGCCCGCGAACTCACTAATGACGAGTTGGATAACCTGCCATCATGAGCTTTTCGGTCATTATTCCAGCGCGCTTTGCGTCCACTCGCTTACCTGGCAAACCGTTAGCTTTGATTGGCAATAAAACCATGATTCAACGGGTGTATGAGCAAGCTGCTGCAGCCGGTGCTGAGCAAATCATTGTGGCGACAGACGACCAACGTATTATCGACGTGGTCGAAGCCTTTGGTGGTCGTGCCATAATGACCTCAGCGCACCATCAATCCGGTACTGAGCGTATTGCCGAAGTGATTGACTACTTAGCTTTGGCTGATGATCACATCATCGTTAACGTGCAAGGCGATGAGCCATTTGTACCCCCCGAGATTATCTGTCAGGTTGCTAACAACCTGGCGCGGCAGTATCAGGCTGATATGGCCACCTTAGCTGTGCCAATGACTGAGCTTGATGAGGTGTTGAGCCCACACGCGGTGAAGGTAGTGAGCGATAGCAAT
>JALQTK010000005.1 GCA_023260975.1 Pseudidiomarina sp.
CTTGAACACACCGCCATTGCTATTTGTTTATCGTTGTTAGCCTCATTGTTGATTGCGCAAACCTTGATCCCGCTGCTAACCAGCCGCTTTATGCCTGCGCCGCGCAAGCAAAAACAGCCTGATGCTGAGCCAGCGCCGCCGTCATGGTATCAACGCAGTTTGCAATGGAGCTACCGTCATCCGCGTTGGACCGGGGTGTTTGCGCTGTTACTGTTAGCCAGTATCGCTATTCCATTTGCTGGAGTAAGTGGCGATCAAGAGCCACAAGCATCCAATGACCGGTTATTTATCAGCTATAATTTACACACCCAGTACAACCTGGCTGAGGTTGAAGAAGAAGTGAGCATCATGGAGGCATTTCTGTATGCTAATCAGGATAGCTTCTATATCGATGCTGTTTACAGCTATTACACCCCAAATTATGCTATTTCGACGGTTTTATTAAAACCTCAGCGCGACGAAAAGATCGCCGCACTGATGGAGCGCATGCGCCAGCAGTTTCCCAAGCTACTGCGCAGCGCACCACAGTTTGGCTTTGGTGGCGGTAATGGTGATGGTGTGCGTATTACGCTCAGTGGCAACTCCACCGACGTGCTGCAACAGTTAGCCGCCGATATACTGCCGAAAATCAGCGCCATTGAGGGCCTCACCGATGTGCAAACCGAACTGGATGCCGGTCAGTTTGAGCTGTTAATTGAACTTGATCGCGAACGCGTACACCGCTTGGGGTTAAACTCCAGTGCAGTGGCGCAAGCGCTAAGCACTGCCTTGCGTGGCAAGCGATTGCGCTCCTATCGCGGTGATCCGAACGGCGAGATACAATTGCGTATCGCCTTTGATCGACAGCTCGAATATTCGCTCGAAGCGTTGCTGGATATTCCGATTACCCAAATCAATGGTCGGGTGGTCACCTTGCGCAGTGTCGCCAGCGTCACCAAACAACCACGGTTAGGGCAAATTCGCCGGGTTGATCGCCGCACTGCCTTAAATATCGATGCTAAATTGAATGATCTGACCCTCAATGAGGCGCGTGACAAGCTCACCTCGGTACTGAATAACGTACAACTGCCACAAGGCTATGCGTGGAGTCTCGATGGCAGCTTCCTGCGCCAACAACAAGCTGAGAACGTGATGCTGGTGAATACCCTGCTGGCGGTGGTGATGATCTACATTGTCATGGCAGCGCTATTTGAATCGGTGCTGTTGCCGACTGCGGTCATCACCTCGCTGCTGTTCTCTATTGTTGGGGTATTCTGGGCGCTGTTTCTGACCGGCCAATCGATCACTATTATGGCGATGATTGGTATTTTAATCTTAATGGGTATTGTGGTGAATAACGGCATTGTGCTGGTCGATCGCATTAACCAGTATCTAGCTGCTGGCATGACCCTAGAGCGCGCAGTGATTGATGGCAGTGTGAGCCGCTTTCGGCCGATTTTAATGACCGTATCGACCACTATCTTGGGCTTGATTCCACTGGCTTTCGGTACCACCCAAATCGGTGGTGATGGCCCGCCCTACGCGCCCATGGCGATTTCTATTATCGGTGGTTTGTTGCTCTCAACCCTGACTAGCTTATACCTGGTCCCTTATGCCTATGTTCGGCTGTTGCATCTCCGAGCCCGCTGGCGTGCTTTACGCCAACAAGCTGGCCAGGCGGTTAGTCGAGTAATTGCTGGTTAGCACGCAGCAAGTCGGCGGGTGTATCAATACCTGCCGGCGGTGCGGTAATTGCGTCAGCCACATGAATACGCTCGCCATACCATAGCACCCGCAGCTGCTCGAGTGACTCAATGTGCTCAAGTGAGCTAGCTGGCCAAGCTACATAACGCCGCACAAAGCCGGCACGGTAGGCATATATACCAATATGACGACGATAATCGGCTAAGGCGCCGAGCTGGTGCTGGCCGAGAGCATCGCGCTCGTAGGGAATTGGCGCACGACTAAAATACAACGCATAGCCGTTGCCGTCGGTCACCACTTTCACCGCGTGTGGGCTCATCACCTCATCGATGCTATCAATAGGCACCGCTAAGGTGGCCAGTTGTGCCAACTGTTGATTGGCGAGGTTATCGGCGACTTGGCGAATAATTTCCGGTGGTATAAAAGGCTCATCACCTTGTACATTTACGACAATGTGGTCATCAGCAATGGCAAGGTAGTCAATTACTTCAGCGATGCGTTCGGTGCCGGACTGATGCTGCGCTGCGGTCATCATAGCGCGCCCACCAAAGGCTTCTACTACATCGACTATACGTTGGTCATCGGTCGCCACAATCACTTCGGCAGCACCGGCTGCCGCAGCACGCTCGTAAACACGCTGAATCATGGTCTTGTCGCCAATCATTGACAATGGTTTACCGGGTAAGCGACTGGAGGCAAAACGCGCTGGAATAATAACGGTGAAGCTCATGATGGCAGTTGCTCTAGCTCGTCGAGAGTTAATTCACGGGCGACTGTGCGCAACAACATCGGCATATCGTCGCGGACCGGATAAGCAAGCTTATCGGCGCGACAGACCAACTGCTGGGTCGCCGGCAGCCACACTAATTTGCCCTTGCATAATGGGCAGGCCAAGATTGCGAGCGTGCGTGCATCTACTGCCATAACTACTCCGTGGTTATCAAGTTAGTGAGCGCCGCTAAACGGCGATCAATCTGCTGCCAAAACTCATCCGTAAAAGCGGCGCTAATGGGTAAATAATACCAATGTGGTGTGGCCAAGGCGCGACATTTAGCGGCATCTTTTTCAGTCATCAATAGTACCTGCTCAGCGCTGATATCAGCAAAATCAGCGGTGCTAAATGGATGATGATCGGCAAAACTGCGACATTCTATCGGTTTTATTCCCAGCCCGCGTACGGTGTCGAAAAATCGCTCTGGATCGGCTATGCCGGCAATTGCTATGGGCTGTTGCCAATTTACCTTATCGACTTCGCTATCATCACTCACCCGCCGCCACTTAGCCGGCACAATCTGATAAAAATTGCTGCTAGCGGTGCCGTCTTTGGCTGCTTGTTGTACACAAAAATCTGCTTGTTTGATTCGCTGGGGTGGCTCCCGCAGTGGCCCCAGTGGCAAACGCCAACCGTTACCAAAACGCCGGCGGCTATCAACCACCACCACTTCAATATCACGCTGTAAGCGGTAATGCTGCAGGCCATCATCAGCCACTAAAATGGTCACTTCAGGGTGCAACTGACATAACTGGCGAGCGGCAGCAACGCGATCAGGTGCAACCACCAGCGGCACGCCGGCACGCTGTTGCAGTAACCACGGCTCATCACCACAGGCACTGGCGTTGCAGTTGTCATCTACTAGCAGTGGAAACGGTCCCTTACCGCCATAGCCGCGAGAAATGATACCAGGGCGCCAACCGGCTTGCTGTAAATGCTTGACTAATGCCAGCGTAACGGGGGTTTTACCGCTACCACCCACAGTGATATTACCGACCACAATCAGCGGCACTGGCGCCTTATAGCTGGTTAACCAACCGCGCTGATAGAGCCAGCGGCGACTGCGACTAGCCATCACGAATAAATTATGCAGCGGCAATAATAACCACAAAACCGGTCGCACCTTGGCAGCATACCAAGCGCGTTGCCACCACATTAGTGGTCTGCTCCGTTGAACTGCAAGCTGTGCAATTGATGATACGCGCCCTGCTTGGCCAATAGCTCTTTATGACTGCCACGCTCAATAACTTTGCCATCTTCTAGCACCAAAATTTCATCGGCTTTTTCAATAGTCGATAGTCGGTGTGCAATAACAATTGAGGTGCGATTCTGTTGTAACCGGCTCAAAGCAGTTTGAATATGTCGCTCAGATTCGGTATCCAGTGCCGAGGTCGCCTCGTCCAAGATTAGAATGGGCGCATCACGCAATAAAGCACGCGCAATGGCGATTCGTTGCCGTTGGCCGCCGGATAACATCACCCCATTCTCACCGACCATAGTCTCTAAACCACGTGGCAGGTTATCAGTAAATTCAGTGACGTAAGCTTGCTCTGCCACTTCGCGTAAACGCTCTGGCGTGACGGCTTGATGAGCACCGTAGCAAATGTTCGCTGCGATAGTATCGTTAAAGAGCGTGACACTTTGCGATACTAGGGCGAATTGACGACGTAATGATTTTAACCGGTAATCGTAAATATCCACACCATCGAGCCGAATGACTCCCGCTTGGGGAGCATAAAAACGCGTCAGTAAATTAGAAATGGTCGACTTACCGCTACCAGAACGTCCAACCAAGGCCAGTGTTTTGCCCGCCGGAACGCTAAAACTAACCTGATCAAGGGCTGGGGTATCGGCTTGGTCATAACAAAAGGTTACTTGATCAAATTCAATATTGCCCTGCGCTCGCTCTAGCGTGTCGGCACCGCTATCGGTTTCTGGTTGCTCATCCAACACTTCAAAAATGCTGGTTGCCGCAGCAATACCGCGCTGAAAATCACTATTCACCGAGGTCAGCTGTTTGAGCGGCCGTAACAACATGATCATGGCGGTTAGTAAGGTGGTGAAAGCACCGGCAGTCAGGTTTTGCAACATCTGCGGATAACTAGCAAGCACCAATACCATCGACAAACTAAATGACGCAATCAGCTGAATCACTGAAGTGCTCACGGTTTGCGCATTGACCAACTTCATATTTTGGTTACGGGTAATGTTATTGATCTCGCTAAAGCGTTTCGATTCGCGTTTTTGCCCTTCATACATGACCACCACTTTGTGGCCATTGATCATTTGTTCAGCGGTGGTGGTCACGCTACCCATCGCGGTTTGAATACGGCTCGATACCATGCGAAAACGTTTCGAGACAATCGTTACCACCTTAGCGATGAGTGGTCCCACTACCAAAAAGACTAACGATAATTGCCAGCTGTGATAAAACATCAGCGACAGCAAACCGATTACAAAGGCACCTTCACGAATCAAAATCAACAACGCTCGGCTGCTTGCTTCGGCTACTTGCTGGGTGGTATAGGTAATTTTTGAAATTAAATCGCCGGTTGAATGCTGATCATGAAACGACACCGGCAAACGCATCATATGGTCGAATAGCTGTTGTCGCAGCGTGGTGACAACGCGAAAACCAACCCAATTCAAAAAATACGAGGCAATAAAGTTAAAGATACCGCGGGCGATAAATACCACCGGTACAAAAATAGCCCCATAAATTAATATCTTTGAATTGTGATCAGTTAATCCGTCATCAATCAGTGTTTCAATTTGTGAGAAGAAAAACGTATCAACAGCGGCATAGCCAAGCATCCCCACAATCGATAACGCAAATGCCGCCCGATAGGGTTTGATGTAGCCGAGTAAGCGCCGGAAGGTGGTTTGCTTAACTGTTTCAGTGCTCATGAATCACATTTAGTAAGAACAAGTAGCGACATTCTAACCGTTTTGTCATAACACTGGCTAGTTTCACAGATTCGATGCTTCGACATCGGCGTCAAACCAAGGTCGCAGCGCGGCTGACCAGGGCTGTTCAACAGACCACTGACGGCCATTACTGTGCACTGTTATCTGCCCGCCAATGGCGGTTTCGAGTAGCGGAATCTGTAATTCAGATAAACGCTGACGTACTGCCGGATGGACTAATTTATACGGATTATTACGACCGCGACTGGCTAGCGCGAGTGCTGGCCCGACATGACGTAAAAAATAATCTTCGTTGGAGCTATTGCTGCCGTGATGAGCCAAGACCAAGATATCGGCCCGTACGTCAGCACCGAACGCCAGTAAATCGCGCTCGCCGCGACGTTCAATATCACCCGGCACTAACACCCGCAAAGCGCCATAGGTCAGCATCAATACACAGGAATCATCGTTGCGTTGGTTACGTGTTTCTCGACGTGGGTGCAACACCTGCCAATGCACGCCGCGCCACAGGCCTTGTTGTCCGGCGCTGCAGGATGAGCCAATATCAGCTCCAAACCAGCGGATTGAAGGGTGTAGAGCCATGATCGCACGGGCACCACCTTGGTGATCATTATCACGATGGCTAATAAAACCGAGCTCCGGAGTTAATTTACGTGCTTGTAGGAACGGCAGTATAGTGCGCTCACCCATATTGGCACCACTGGCATAATCAGCCCCAGTATCAATGAGTAACGCAAAGCCTTGGCGCTCGATAACGATAGCGCTGCCCTGCTCAACATCCAGCACATGTAGGTGAAATTCTCTGGTGTGCGTACGCAAAAGCTGCGCCAAGTGCAGGCTTATCAGCACCAGTGCTATGCCCACAGCGCGCCAACGTAAGGCCACAGGAATAAATCCTAATAACAGTAACAGAATAATACTGGAGCCACTTATCCAGGCGCTTGATAACCATTGCCACGATTGCGCGGCGGCCCATTGCAGTGGCATCCAGCTTAACTCGAGTGGCCAGTGTGCCGCTGCTAACAAACAAGCGCTAAGCGATTGCAACTGCGCTAGCTGCAGCAATAAGGCTAGTAATGCCAGTGGCAAAATCCAAAAAGTGAATAATGGAATCATCAGCAGGTTGGTTACTGGTGCGACGACCGCAACACCACCAAACCACCATGCTGTGAGTGGCCACAAGGCTAAGGTAAGAACCCATTCAAGCCGCCAGAGCATGCGCAAACCAGCCCATTTTCCGCGAATCGGTGACCAGCGCCAATTCATCATGATGATCGCCGCAACCGCTAACACCGACAACCAAAAGCCGCTTTGCAGTGGTGCCATCGGTTCCAGCAAAACCACCAGCGTCGCTGCACGCAGCAGAATTCTAGCCGGTGGAGTGCGGGTGCCGAGCAATTTATGCACAAACACCACGCTGAGCATCAAAAGTGCCCGTAAAGTTGCCGTAGCGAACCCGGCTAAATAGCTATAAGCCAAAGCGACCAGCAGTGCCAGCGCATAACTAAACAGCAGCAGATTACGACTATCACGCCCGCGTCGTGATTTGCCCAGCGGCCAACATAGCCCGCGCACTAACAGTGCGGCTGCCGCTGCAACGAGGGTTAAATGCAACCCTGAAATAGCAATTAAATGAGCTAAACCAGTGCGCTGAAATACCCACCAGTGGTCACTAGTTAGTTGCTGTCGCTCGCCAACTAATAGCGCTAATAGCACACCACCATGCGGCAGCGATTGGCTGCTTTGCTGTAATTGCGTGTAGAGCTGTTGGCGCAGATTGGCATCGCCACGCTGCCATTCGCCGCTGACAACAGAGCCAAGCACACGAATTTTTTCACTGAGTAAATAACGATGGTAGAAAAACCCACCTTGGTTACGTTGCCCTTGCGGGTGGCGCAAGCGCACTTGTAGCTGCCAGATTTCGCCTGCTTGCGGTTGACGTTGGGTGGCGGCCGGTTGATACCAATTAAGTCGCGCTAACACAGGTTTGGGCAGTTGCGGGTGTGGTATTTGCAATTCACCTTGCAATCGCCAGTAATCGGGCTGCACTTGGGTGATTGCGGTTACCTGCAATTGCGCAGTGGTGGTTTGCCCTATCAATTCAGCCGGTAATTTCCATTGACTGATTGAATAGGCGTTGCCAGCACCCCAGGCTATCCCACACAATAACGCCAATAGCAGTCGTGCTGGCATAGTGGGCTTGCCATGCCAACGCGACCAGTAACCAAACAACGCGCTGAGTAGCAACAGCAATAGCAGACCAATCGCTACTGTTGGTGTTATAATGTTACGACTAAAAAAACTCAGCCCGAGGCCGAGTAGAAACACGCACAACCACCTATCCATGGATGTTGTACCTTTTATTACTAACGAGTTTATTGGGTCATGCCAAAAAAGTTTATCCAGCGAATAATGCCAAGCCATGACTCGGTTCGTGCCAGCAACGCCATGAAAATATTTGGCAAACTGCTGCATGACGCTAATTTATGGCATTTAAATCGTCGCTCGGCGGCCGGAGCCTTTGCCGTTGGCTTGTTTTGTGCGTTTATTCCAGTGCCCTTCCAAATGGTATTAGCAGCTGCTCTGGCCATTCCTTTTCGGGTTAATTTGCCACTTTCAGTGGCGTTAGTTTGGGTCACCAACCCCATCACCATGCCGGTAATTTTTTATGTCTGCTATCTGGTTGGCAATTCACTGATTGGTAGCCCCGAGCAACAATTCCATTTCGAATTGTCGTGGCAGTGGTTAGCTACTAGCATTGCGACTATTGGTCCAGCTTTTTTATTGGGCTGCCTAATCCTTGGCACAGTTGCCTGTATTGCTGGTTATTTTACCATTAGCTTACTCTGGCGCCAGTCAGTCGTTAGCGCTTGGCAAGCGCGCAAAGCACGCATGCTTGCAGCACTCAAACAGCGGCGTGATTAAGCCTATTCGAGTGCTTCAATAACCGCTAAATTTCCAGCTCGCCAGGCTGGATAGAGTGTCGCAACCACACTCATAAACAACGCCGCTAGCGCAACGAAAATTACATCGTTGATGACTAAGCGGGCCGGAATACTATCAACAAAGTATACATCAGCAGCCAATACACTGCTGCCAGTGAGCTGTTGTAGCCAACCGAATAAGTGTGGAATAGCATGACTCAACAGCACCCCTCCGGCCACCCCCAATAACACGCCTAACAGCCCATTTTGTAGGCCTTGCCAGACAAACACCTGGATCATCTGCGCGCGCCGCAGCCCGATAGTACGCAATATACCAATGTGGCGTAGCTTTTCTTGTACCGTCATTATCAGTGTTGAGACGATATTAAAGCAGGCAACCGCTAATACCAGTACCAGTACCACGTACATAATCAAACGGACTAATTGAATATCGCGGTATAAGTGGCCATGACTACGCATCCAATGATCGAGGTAGAGGTATTCGCTACTATCACGACCCAATTCAGTTGCCACCTGTTGCGCAGTAAATACATCACGCACTTGCACTTCAATAGCGCTAACCCCAGAGCTCATGCTCAGCAGTTCGCGAGCATTGTCCAGCGAAGTATAAGCGAAATAGTGGTCGACGGTTCCGCCAAAGTGGAAGATGCCAACCACCGTCATAGTTTTGCGCTGCGGTTGGCGGAAGTTATCGCTACCAGCCACCAATACGTTAATACGGTCGTTTACCGCCAGCCCCAATAGCTTAGCAATGCCGCTACCAATGATTACGCTCTGCGGCTGCTGCAGCGCCGGCCACGCAGCCTCGGCAAGGTACGCTTGAATTGCTTGTGGTTGCTCAATAGCAATGCCATTCATTTGAATTGGGGTAAAGCGAGTGCCCTGCTGAATCATCGCTTGGCTACGAATGACCGGCTGCGCTTGAACCACCTGAGGATGTGCTAGCGCTTGCTGCAGCAATTGCTGCGGCTGCGCCAAGGTACCGCTGACAGCGCGCAATTCAAGGTGCGGAACTAAACTTAAAAAACGTTGTTGTAAAACATCGGCAAACCCATTCATAACGCTTAAGCCAGCAATAAACGCGGTACAGCCGAGCGCAATACCAAAGGTCGATGAAGCTGAAATAAACGACAAAAAGCCGCTGCGTTCGCGACCAGCGCGGAACCGCCGTGCCAAGGCCCAGGTCAGCCGCAATTGCCTTAGCATCGATCGGGCTCGGTGCTAAATGGCTGCAATTGTCCAGCCTGTAATTGCATTACCAGCGGTAATTTTTTGGCCAACGCTTGGTCGTGGGTAACCAATAAAAATGCGGTGCCGAGATCAGCATTGATGCGCTGTAATAAGGTGTAGATTTGCTCGGCTGTGCGCGCATCAAGATTACCGGTTGGTTCATCGGCTAATACCAACTGGGGTTTATTGACCAACGCACGCGCAATAGCAACGCGCTGGCGCTCGCCACCGGACAGCTCGGCAGGGCGATGCTGCGCCCGCTCCGTCAAACCAACAAAAGCTAACATGTCTGCCGCCTGTTGCAGCGCTTGACGCTGGCTGCGGCCGGCTATTAATTGCGGCATAGCAACATTTTCAAGAGCGGTAAATTCCGGCAATAGATGATGAAACTGATAAACAAAACCGAGTGCTTGATTACGCCAATCAGCCTGCTGATTGGCCGACCATTGATTAATCGCTTGGCCTTGGTAAAACACTGCCCCTGAACTAGGTTGGTCGAGCCCACCTAAGCAATGCAGTAAAGTACTCTTGCCGGAACCTGAGCTGCCAACAATCGCCACCATCTGCCCATGATGTAGCGTTAGATCGACGTTATTAAGTACCTGCAGTTGCCGCTCACCGTCTTGATACACCCGTGTTAATTGTTGGCACGCTAATACCACATCATTCATAACGTAACGCCTCCGCCGGCATAATTCGACTTGCCCGCCACGCTGGATAAAGCGTAGCCAGCAGCGTTAACAGCATGGCTGTAAACACAATAACAATAAGTTGAGCAGCCACCAGTAACACCGGTAAGCCACCTTGCGCGGTAAAGTCGGTCTGAATACCCAAAACCGCCAACAGGTCATTGATGCTCAGAGTTAACACAACCCCCAACCCACAGCCCAACAAACCGCCGACAACGCCATTACGCAAACCATGCAGGACAAATATCCAATACAACGAAGCTCGGCGCAGGCCCATAGTTTGTAAAATCGCAATATCAGCGCGTTTATCTTGAATTAGCATCATCAGCGACGACACAATATTAAACGCAGCAACCGCTATAATCAGCCCTAACATCAGATTTATCATAGTTTTCTCAAGTGCCACGGCATCAAATAGTTCACCATAACGTTGCCGCCAACTTTCACTGCGGTAGTCATCTGCTAACACCGCATCAAGCTGCTGCTGGCCCGATAAAGCGGCAAACGGATCACTAAAGAAATAACGCAATGCGGTGACTTGTTGGTCGCCTAAACCGAGTAACCGAGCGGCATCAACACCATGCATGATCACTAACTGCGCATCGGCTTCAGATTGCATAGCTAGAATACCTGCCACCTCAAATTGGCGCTGCGCAGGAATTAGCCCAAATGGCGTGTAGCTGCCCCCTGCAGCTGCCACGATGCGCACTTTATCACCAGGCCATAGCTCTAAGTCTTGGGCCAAGCGCTGACCAATTAAAAGCCGATAGCTACCCGCTTGTAAGGCGTCAAAACGACCCAATTGCATGGCTTGCCGCAGCGGCTCAAGCTGCACATCACTATCAGGATAATCAGCATAAACACCCTGAATCAAAATTGGTTTTAATTGGCCGTGCTGTTGCACCACACCAGTACTTATGACTTGCGGTAGTAACGCCCGCTGTTGTGGCAATTGCGGTAAACTAGCAGCAAGTGGCTGCCATTGATCGAGCGCAATACCCTCGGTTGGCAACACCGATAACTGCGGCACCACACCAAGAATTCGATCTTTTAATTGCTGCTCGAAACCGTTCATGACTGAACCCACCACGATTAACGCGGCTACGCCCAGCATAATGCCAGCCAGTGAAAAGCGATTAATAAAGCGTGCAAAGCGGTTGCCATAATTGGAGCGAGCGAAACGCTGAGCAATAAAAATCACAGCTGACAAAGGTATCTCCAGTAAAATCGAATCGGCGCTGCAAGCATAAAGAAATCTTGCCACTGATCCAAGTAACAACTTCAGGTATACTTGCTACACGCTTACAAATCCGCTGTTATAAAGAATCATCATACACTTATGACCAAGGCTTCCGTTCTTTCGCCACCGTATCCATCATCGGCAACCGATGATATGAGTTGGCAACATCTCGCTGGCAGCAGCGCTGCATTAGCTTTTGCCAAACTTATTCAGCAGCAAACGCAGCCGCTATTAATTGTGACCCCAGACGCGGTGCAAGCACATCGGCTTGAACAAGAGATCAATGCCTTTTTGCCAGCTTCAGCGGCGCCAGTGTGGGTCTTCCCAGATTGGGAGACCCTGCCCTACGACAGCTTTTCGCCACATCACGATATTATCTCAGAGCGCTTAAGTGTGTTGGCTAAACTACCGAGTGTTCAACATGGCGCGGTCATTGTATCACTCAATACCTTGATGCATCGGCTCGCCCCAGTTGACTATGTAGCCGCTCAAGCGATACAGATTCGCACACAACAGCAACTAGATATCCATGCCCTACGGTTGCGTTTAGAACGTGCCGGTTATCGCCATGTTCAGCAGGTTATGGAGCACGGCGAGTTTTGTGCCCGTGGATCGCTGCTCGATTTATTCCCAATGGGCAGCCAGGTACCCTATCGCATTGACTTTTTTGATACCGAAGTAGACTCCATTCGTATTTTTGATGCCGATACCCAGCTGTCGGCTGGCACCATTGATGCGATTAACTTACTGCCGGCTCACGAATTTCCCACTGACGCCGCCGGCATTGAGCATTTCCGCGCGCGTTATCGCGAACTATTTGGCGCCTCGAACGAACGTGACTCGGTGTATTATCAAGTCTCGCAAGGCCAGCTTCCCGGTGGTATTGAATACTATTTACCCTTGTTTTTTAGCAGCACCGCCAGCTTATTTGATTACCTGCCCGCTGACACCCTAGTCGTCACTTGTGGTGATATACAAGGGTCTCTTGATGGCCTCTGGCATGACATTCTGCAGCGCTATGAACAGCGCCGCTATGATCAGCAACGTCCGCTGCTGGCGCCACTGCAAGTGTTTCTCAGCGTTGACCAATTACACAGCGAATTCAAACGCCGCGCGCGCATTCGCGCGCTGATACCAGCCGATAAACCGCAACCAGAACCACAGCAGTTTGCCACTGCAGCGGTACCAACTATTGCGCTAAACCATCAAGCCAAAGAGCCATTGCAAGCGCTGCGGCAGTATCTAGAGCAGTGTTTCACGAGCGGTTATCGGGTGCTGTTCGCGGTTGAATCGGCCGGGCGCCGCGAAAGTTTGAAAGAACTGCTGGCGCCATTACGCTTGGCGCTAACCGAAGTAGCCGATGTTGATGAGTTTCTACACAACGACCAACGCAGCAGCGTGGTGGTCGCGCCACTGGTTAATTCGTTTAGCCTTTATGAAGTGCAGGTTGTTGTCATCACCGAAACCGAACTATTAGGTAATCGTATTCTACAACGGCGGCGGCGCGAACAAAAACAAGCCATTGCCAGCGAACATCTGGTCCGTAACCTCGCCGAATTGACTATCGGGCAGCCGGTTGTTCATCTCGACCATGGGGTTGGTCGCTATCAAGGGTTGCAAACTCTCGATTCAGGCGGCATAACAACCGAGTTTGTGACCATTGAGTACGCTAATCAAAGCAAATTATATGTACCCGTAGCAGCGTTGCATCTCTTGAGCCGCTATAGCGGTGGCGAACAATCATCGGCACCCTTGCACAAGTTAGGCAACGACCAATGGGAGCGGGCAAAACGCAAAGCGGCTGAAAAAATTCGTGATGTCGCGGCTGAATTGCTGGACGTCTATGCCAAGCGAGAAGCCAAGCCTGGCTTCCCATTCCCGCTTGATGAAAGCGAATATCAGCGTTTCGCTAACGGCTTTCCGTTTGCAGAAACCGACGACCAACAAAGCGCTATTGCTGGTGTGCTGGGCGATATGCAAGCAGCGCGAGCGATGGACCGCTTAGTCTGTGGCGACGTCGGCTTCGGCAAAACTGAAGTAGCCATGCGCGCCGCTTTTGTCGCGGTAAATGCCGGTAAACAAGTGGCGGTGCTGGTACCGACAACCCTGTTGGCGCAGCAGCATTATGAAAATTTCAAAGACCGTTTTGCCGATTGGCCAGTGCGTGTCGAAGCCTTATCACGCTTTCAAGGCAGTAAACAAACCAGCCAAATTTTAGCAGACTTAGCAAGCGGCAAAGTGGACCTGGTGATCGGTACCCACAAGCTGTTACAAGACTCCATTAAATTTAACGATTTGGGCTTACTGATTGTCGACGAGGAACATCGTTTTGGCGTGCGCCAAAAAGAAGCGATTAAGCGTATGCGTGCCGATGTGGATATTCTAACCCTGACCGCCACACCGATTCCACGCACCCTGAATATGGCGATGCATGGGGTACGCGACCTGTCAATTATTGCCACCCCACCAGCTCGGCGGTTAGCGGTAAAAACCTTCGTACGCGAGTACGATGAGGCAACTATTCGCGAAGCAATTTTGCGCGAGATCCTGCGCGGCGGCCAAGTTTACTTTTTGCATAACAATGTCGATACCATCAACAAAGTCGCGGCCGATTTAGAACTATTGGTACCCGAAGCACGGATCACCGTGGCGCATGGACAGATGCGCGAGCGTGACCTCGAGCGCATCATGGCCGATTTTTACCATCAGCGCTTTAATGTGTTGGTCTGTACCACCATTGTAGAGACCGGTATCGACGTACCAACAGCCAATACCATTATTATGGATCGCGCCGATCATCTCGGCTTAGCGCAAATGCATCAATTGCGTGGTCGCGTCGGCCGTTCACATCATCAAGCCTATGCTTATTTGCTGACTCCTCACCCGAAGCGCATGAGCAAAGATGCGCTGAAGCGTCTTGAAGCAATCGCACAACTGGAAGATCTCGGTGCTGGTTTCATGCTGGCAACCCACGATTTAGAAATTCGTGGCGCCGGCGAATTGCTCGGTGATGAGCAAAGCGGCCAAATCGAAACCATCGGCTTCACTTTATATATGGAAATGCTCGAACAAGCAGTGCAAGCGCTGCGTGATGGCCGTGAACCGGCGCTTGAGCAATTATTGCAGCAACAAGCAGAGATTGACCTGCGTATCGCTGCCCTGCTGCCCGATAATTATATTGCCGATGTGAATCAGCGCCTGAGTGTCTATAAACGCATTGCCAGCGCCACCGATAGCAACGCACTTGATGATATTCAAATTGAGCTGATTGATCGCTTTGGTTTGTTGCCCGATGCGGTTAAGGCACTCATTCGTATTGCTGCGCTGCGGCAACTTGCGAATACCCTGGGTATTCGCAAAATTGATGGCAACGCACAAGGTATTAGTGTTGAATTTAAAGCGAGCACCACGGTATCGGTCAATTATCTCATTGAATTAATGCAGCAACAGCCGCAGCAGTTTCGCTTAGACGGGCCGAATCGATTACGCGTGCTCGGTAAAATTGACGATACTCAAGCGCGGCTGAAACTGGTAGAGTCGTTGTTAGCTGATTTTGCCCAACATCGCACCGTTTAAAAGAGGAATGCATCCATCATGAGCTGGTTATCTCGGTTACTGCCATTGGCCTTAGCAATGACTGTAAACCCAGCTATGGGGCAAACTAATGCAGCCGATTTACGCTGGTTTGAGGTGGAAGTGCTGGTCATCAAGCAGCAACAGCAGGATGGTCCGCTGGAGCATTTTGACTGGCTACCACCGGGCTCAGTCAATGCCACTGCGCAGGACCCACTGACTGGTTATTATGCGCCCAACTTTTGGGCTATGTTGCATGCTCTACCTGAATGCCCTACCACCAATTGGCAAACTATTCTCAGCCAAAGCGGGCAACTACCCTGCCATGATTGGGCCGAGTTAAACCTCCCCGATGGCCAAGCCTGGTATCAGCCGCAACAAATTCTTGCCAGTTTACCTTCAGCGCCGATTGTAATTGATGGCGGCGGTGGCGATATGACGCGCAGTAGTGCGCCATTTTTAATGCCAGCTACGACCCATCAATTGACTGAATTACGGCAGCAATTGCTGCGCCGCAACGTGGCCACACCATTGCTGCACCTGAGCTATAGACAACCCGTATTTAACCGTGCTGACGATTTTCAAGTGCGCCTGTTTGGTGGCCGTAATTACGCCAATGAGTTTTTGCCAAGTGGCTATCAACGCCCACCGCGGCCAAGCCAGATTGAGCCTGAACAGAGCGACAGTATCGACCCGTTGCAACAATTACTGAACTTGCAGCAACAAGGGCAACTCACCTTTCGGGTGCAGCAAGCAGATACTCCACCGCCACCAGCGCGAGTCGATTTCAATGCCTTGGTTGAGCAACCGGTATGGGAATTAGATGGCTTATTGCATATTTATTTGGTTGGCAACTATTTGCATATCGACAGCAACTTAGAATTGCGCGAACCGCAAGCCGTGGTATTTAGCAGTGTCAGTTTGGCCGAACAAGCACAAGCGGCGCTACAACAAGGCAACAGCACTATCTTTTTGCGCCGCTACCAACTCGATCAGTTACGTCGGGTCATTAGTCATCAAACCCATTACTTTGATCACCCTAAGTTCGCCTTAATTGTGCAAATTCGCCGAACTGAATTGTCGGCACGTCGTTAATCAGTATGTCGTTAGGAAAATTTATGCTCGCGCTTCGCTCTGTTATGATTACTACTGCACTCGCTACCTTGATCGGCTGCCAACAACCAGCACCAGCGCTAGTCGGTTGTGAGCTGGCAGTTACACCTATCCATTCAATTCAGGGTAGCGACACCAGCAGTCCGCTGCTCGAGCAGCAAGTAACCGTGCGCGGCATTGTAACCGCCAGCTGGCAAGCTGATGAGCAACTTAGTGGCTTTTATCTGCATAGTCTTGCACAGGATAGTGACGATAATCCGCTGACCTCTGAAGGCTTATTTGTGCGCACCGACGAAAACTTCCCGCTGCTCACGGCCGGACAAGTCATCGCCATTCGCGGCAGCGTTAACGAGCTGCAACAAGTCACCAGTTTAACCGACCCAACACTGCTGCAGTATTGCGGTGAACAACCGCTGCCAAAGCCACAACCACTGCAATTGCCGGTTGCTTCATTGGCGGTATTCGAGAGCTTAGAAAATATGCCAGTGCAATTTGATCAAACGCTGGTGGTCACCGGGCATTTCCCGTTAGCGCGCTATGGCCAATTTCAACTGGCGGTCGGTCAACAATATACAGCAACCCAACTCAGCCCACCCGGCGCT
This sequence comes from Pseudidiomarina sp., assembly GCA_023260975.1. Lineage (GTDB taxonomy): Bacteria > Pseudomonadota > Gammaproteobacteria > Enterobacterales > Alteromonadaceae > Pseudidiomarina. Next base: position 16,776 of record JALQTK010000005.1, read on the forward strand.
GCCGCGCATGCGGCCAATCAGCAAGCGCTGTTGGGGCGCATCGTGGTGGATGATAATCGCGCTGAAAAGCCAACACAGATCATCTATCCCAGCCCACAACTCAGCGCCAGCAATAGTTTGCGCAGTGGTGATAGTGTCCGCGGTTTGCTCGGCATGATCAGTGAGTTCAATGGTAATTATCAGCTCCAACCGTTACAGCAACCGACCTTTATTAACACCAACCCACGGCCGCCAGCGCCGCCTCAGCCAGCTGAACAAACACTGCGTGTCGCCGCTTTTAACGTACTGAATTATTTTAATGGCGAAGGTGCTGAAAAGCAGTTTCCGACCGGGCGAGGTGCCAAAACAGCTGCCGATTTTGCCCGCCAAGAAGCAAAAATTGTCGCCGCATTAGCCGCTTTGCAGGCCGATGTGATTGGGCTCATGGAAATCGAGAACGATGGCTACCAAAGTCATAGTGCTATCGTGCAATTAACCAACGCCCTGCGCCAGTATAGTGGCGAAGATTGGCAGTTTATTAATGCCGCACAAGAACTCGATAACGGTCGCCTCGGCGGTGATTCAATTACCAATGGATTGCTCTATCGAGGCGACCGCGTGCGCCCGCATAGTGCCGCAATCACCTCACGACAAGCCCCGTTCGGCAGTCGCAGCCGACCGCCGCTGGTACAACAATTTTACACCCTACAGAACGATCAACTGTTTGCCGTAGCGGTCAATCATTTTAAATCAAAAGGCTCCTGTCCGCGTGATAACAATCGCGCTAATGCCGACCAAGCTGACGGACAAGGCTGCTGGAACCCAATCCGAGTGGAATCGTCGCAACGACTTGTCGAGTTAATGCAAAGCGCGCCTTTAGATAAGCTTGAACACACCATTGTGCTCGGCGATTTTAATGCCTATGCCATGGAAGATCCGATCGCTGTGCTCAAGCAAAATGGTTTTCATAACCTCATCGAGCAATTCGAACCACTGGGTTATTCATATGTTTTTAATGGCTTTGCCGGTAGCTTAGATCACATTTTGGTATCGACCGCGCTACGTGATCGGGTTATTAACCAACGTCACTGGTCGATTAATGCCGACGAACCCACTGCGCTGCAGTACGATATGCATCGGATCAACCCCAATTGGGTCGACGCAAGTCCCTATCGCGCGTCTGACCACGATCCAGTTTATCTCGATGTACAATTTTAATTGGCCTTGCTGTCACAACTGAGGGCATCGCGTCATCTGTAGCTATAACTGAGAAACATCACCGCAACAGGACCCATGCTGTGTACAAAGGCTTTGGAACACCTATCGCTGCTCGCATCATTCGGCAGGCCCAGCAGGGTCGCCGTGATGCTCAGCGAGAACTATTCGAAGCCTTCCAACACATCGTCTTAACCAGTCTCATCGGTATCTGCCGTAATCCCGATGTAGCGCGTGATTTAGCCCAAGATGTTTTCATTCAGGTGTTTGCTAAGCTGCACCAATTGCGCGATACCAGCGCTTTTGGTGGATGGTTGAAGCAACTCACGGTGAATACTGCACTAGCCCATTTACGCAAACAACCATGGCAATCACTGCCAACTGATGAGCATGAAAATGCCATTACTGAAATCGATTATCAGCAAGCTGATTGGCTCAGTCGCTGCGATGATATTGACCAATTGATGCAGTGTTTAACTGCTGCCGAGCAACAATTAGTCTGGCTTTATTTGGTCGAAGATTATAGCCATCAGCAACTCGCTAAGATGTACGCATTGCCCGCAGCGACCATTCGTCAACGTTATCACCGCGCACTGAAAAAATTACAACAGGCGGCACTGCAAGGATCCTCGTATGAGTAAACACACAATAACTGTCACCGAACAACAACTTGCCGAGCGCTTGCAGCACGCTGCGGCGATACAAGCGGCAAACCAAGCCCCACTGGCGTGGCCAGTCGTTGCGCCGCGATGGTGGTGGCGCTGGTCATTACTGCCGGTGGCCAGCGCTGCGGCTATCGCATGGTTGCTGCTGGCCGACTATTCACTGTGGCGGTTGCCATTAGCGCCCGATGAGACGCCTATTCCGCCAATGTTGATGGCGGAACACTATCATTTAGAAGCACTGGACCAACACATACAACAGGCTTATCTGCGCGGTGCTGATGAGCAAACTATCGAGCAGTTATGGCAACAACGCCAGTACTGGACTGAACAACATCGCCTTAATCAGGAGTGGAGCCAATGAGCCAATTATTTCAGCCAAGCAGATTAGTGACTCTCGGTGCGCTACTGCTATTAAGCAGCCATGCAGCGGCGCAACAAGGTATTGATCTGGCCCGTGCAGCGGCAACCGAACTCGCCAAGGAACTTGGCGATCAAGAGCAGGCTAGCTTTGAAGAGGCCGCTCGCAGTTACTTTGATTGGGGTGCCATTATTCGACCTGACGGCAAAGTGCTCTCAGTGCGCGCCGGTTCGGTAGCAGCGAGTATGGGTTTACAGATTAATGATCAGGTCATGGCGATTAATAATCGACAGCTGACTGGTGACTCATTGGCCGAAGTATTGACTTATCTTGCTGGCTTAGACCATGGTAGCCAGATCACTGCCACGGTAGAGCGGGCCGGACAAAGCCAACAATTAAGCGGTCAGGTGTTAGCCACCGTAGTACCTGGTTGGCGTTTGCAGATTGAATTACCGCGGCGCGATAGCATTGCCGGGATCACCCCGAATACTGACGACTGCGGCCGCTTAAGTGTGTTTTTGCAACCCAACCTGAATGACCACTACCCGGTCCGCATTCACAGCATTAATGGTGAGCTGTATAAAAGTTTGAACCCAAATCTGGTGCTTCCAGTTGGCGAACACATCATTGGGGTGATTGAATTAATCAATCATGCGGGGCTTAAACGCAGCAGCAGCGTGGCTCGTGAAAAGCTGCTATCGGTGGTGATCGAGGCCAATAAAAAATATCATCTTGGTGCCCACTTTATTGATTCCCAGCGCTATGAACGGGTTAATCAAGACTATTGGGAACCGGTGGTGTGGAAAGTCACCGAACAATCCTGTGTAGTAGATTGATAGTTGACAATTGTCATTCAAATGTCATCGCTTTGTGCTAACCTTGTGCGCATATAAACAGTTCTATAGAGGTTTTATGCGCGCTCCGTCTAATCTGTTCAAATACGCCCTTATCGCCACTAGCATTAGCCTAGTGAGTGGCTGTCAACCACAACCGCAAGCAACAGCTACAGCCGCTGAAGCGCCGAACATCATATTTATGGTTGGCGACGGCATGGGTTTTGAATTTATCTCAGCGTATCGCTACGCGCACAGTCAATTAGGTGCTGGAGCATTAACGCCAACGGTATTTGATGATTTACTGGTTGGCGCTGCCACCACCTACCCTGACGATGCTACCTGGGTAACCGATTCAGCCGCAGCAGCAACCGCCTTGGCTGCCGGAGTTAAGTCGTATAATGGCGCAATCGGTGTTAATGCGCAGCAGCAGCCGATTACCACCCTAATGGAGCTGGCTAAACAACAGGGCTGGGGTACTGGTGCAGTCGTTTCAGTGCAAGTTACTCATGCCACTCCAGCGGCGTTTTTTACTCACCACCCGTCACGGCGTATGTATGATGAAATTGCTGATAGTTACGCCCAGCAAGTGAGCGCCGGACAATGGAGTTTTGACGTATTACTCGGCGGCGGCTACAGTCATTTTGATCGTGACGACAAAAATTGGCTGCCTGAGTTAAGTGCGCAAGGCATGCAGATTGCAACCTCGGTAGAGCAACTCGACAGCCTTGAGAAGACCCCTGTGTTAGGTCTTTTCGCGCCACTCGCATTACCCCACAGTATTGATGCAGAGCCGCAGTTAGCCACCATGACCGAACACGCGTTACGGCTGCTCAGCAAGCAGCAGCAAAGCACCGGCAAACCATTTGCACTGATGGTCGAGGGTAGTTTAATTGACTGGTGCGGACATGCTAATGACATCGCCTGTGCCGTGCATGAAATGGCTGATTTTGCGCAAGCCATTGAGGTGGTTCTAAATTATCAGCGACAGCAACCAAATACCCTGGTTGTTATTACCGCCGACCATTCCACTGGTGGCCTTACCTTAGGTCAAGGTGGCGAATATGCCTGGCACAGCGACAAAGTGATGGCAATAAAGGGCTCACTCGAAGTGATGACTCGTGGCTTGTTAGAGCGCCAGCCAAATGAATTCCGCGACTATCTCTCGCCATTACTTAACTTACCGCTTAACGATGCACAATGGCAGCGTATCGAGTCCGTGCAAGTGCCTGCCGAATTAACTGGACGGGCTCGTCAAGCGCCGTTTGCCGGGGTGTTAGTAGAGATAATCAGTGAGCATACTCGCACTGGCTGGACCACCACCGGTCATACTGCGGTTGATGTGCCGGTATTGGCAATTGGCCCAGGCGCGGAAAAATTCCGTGGCTACCAAGACAATACTGAAATTGGCCAACGCTTAATGGAGCTGATACAACAACAGTAAGGCTAAGTGGATAGCGAACGCAGACTAATTCGATCTATCTTTGCCAGCGCTACGTATGCAGATGTTGTTAATGTCATTACTTCAGTGAGGGGTCGCATGGCTAATTGGTTTTTATGTAGTATGGGCGCCAACCTGCAGCCTGAGTTCAATTTTGCCAAAGCACGCAGTGCCTTGATAAACCTCGGCGAAGCCTATTATTCGCGCGCCATCTATACCAAACCGGTAGCCATGCAAAGTGCTCATGATTTTCTCAATGCGTTGTTTATCTTGCACACTGAGCTTGACGCCGCCAGCCTCAAACAGCAATTTAATGCCATTGAACAACAATTAGGGCGTGACCGCAGCGATCCGCTCAGCGCCATCAAAGATCGGCCCATGGATATCGACATTATTGGCCAACTGACTGCTGACCACAGCGCTGCTGTCTGGCAACAGGTGCCCGACTATTTAGCCAGCAGCAGTGCCGGCTTAAAGCAACTTTATAACCAACTTGAGGCGGTGCAATGAAGCAACAGCAACAGGTCGCATTGATCACCGGAGCCGGCCGTCGGTTTGGTTTTGCCCTCGCTCAAGCGCTGCTTGCTGAAGGCTATCAGGTTATTGCTCACTACCACACCTCACGTGACGGTGTGGCGGAATTGGAGCAACTTGGCGCGCATTCAATTGCCGCTGATCTGGCTGATCCGCAAGCGGTACTAGCCATGATTGCAAGCATCAAGCAACGTTATCAGCAGCTTGATTTGTTAGTGAATAATGCCTCATGTTTCTTCAATAACCAGCACGTTGATAATGATTTGAGTGCTTTACAAGCAGTATTTCAGGTGCACGCGGTGGCGCCCTACTTACTCATTCATGGGTTAACCGAGCTGTTACAAGCAGCCGATAATGGTTTGGTCGTCAATATCACCGATATCTATGTGGATAGCCCGTCCACCAACTATATTGCCTATTGTGCAGCAAAATCTGCACTAGCCAATCTGACCCTGGCTTTTGCCAAGCAGCTGGCCCCGACAGTGCGGGTGAACGCCATTCAACCGGGACCAATTTTATTTCTGCCCGAACATGATAGCGCGCACCGCCAACAGGTTTTAGCGCAGACGCCACTAAAACTCGAGGGTGGCCTACAACCGATGATTGATACCGTGCGGTTTCTTCGCGATAACCGCTTTATGACCGGTGAATCAATCAAGGTTGATGGCGGTCGAGCGTTAAATATTTAGCATCTGGCGCAGCACGTAATGCAAGATCCCACCCTGTTTGTAATAGTCGAGTTCGTTGCCGGTATCAATTCGGCAGAGGACTTGGAATTCTGATACCGAACCATCATCACGGCTGGCGTAAACCGTCAGTAATTGACCCGGTTTTAAATCATCATTAAGACCAACAACACTGATTTTTTCATGGCCATTGAGACCCAATGATTGGGCGTTTTTACCATCAATAAATTGCAGTGGTAGTACCCCCATACCAACTAAATTAGAGCGGTGAATACGCTCATAACTCTCAGCAATGACTGCTTTTATACCCAGTAAGCTAGTGCCTTTGGCAGCCCAATCACGGCTTGAACCACTACCGTATTCCTTACCGGCCAGAATGATTAAGTCGGTATGCTCTTGCTGGTAGCGCATAGCAGCATCATAAATAGCCATTTGCTCGCCACTAGGAAGATGCATAGTAAAGCCACCTTCTACCCCATCGAGCATCTGGTTCTTAATACGAATATTGGCAAAAGTGCCACGCATCATCACTTCATGATTACCGCGCCGCGAACCATATGAATTAAAGTCAGCTACGGCAACGCCATGATGCTGCAAGTAGCGACCGGCTGGCGATGATGGCTTAATAGCCCCTGCGGGCGAAATATGATCGGTGGTAATTGAATCGCCAAATAACGCCAATACCCGTGCATCGATGATTTCCCGCAATGGTTCCAGCGGCTGGTCAATCGCATTAAAGTATGGCGGGTTTTTGACATAGGTGGACTCATTGTTCCAACTGTAGGTTTGTCCGCCACCAATCGGGATAGCCTGCCACTGCGGATCGCCATCAAAGACCGCGGCATACTGCGTCTTAAACATGGCATCGTCAACTAACGCAACTGCATCAGCAATAGTTTGATTTGAAGGCCAAATATCACGCAAATACACCGCTGTACCTTGCGCATCGTGACCCAGTGGATCATGACTTAAGTCAATACGCGTGGTTCCCGCTAGTGCGTAGGCCACCACTAACGGTGGTGATGCCAACCAGTTTGCTTTGACATCCTGATGGATGCGGCCTTCAAAGTTTCGATTACCTGACAATACCGACGACACAGTTACATTATGCTGTTGAATGGTTTTACTGATAGCGTCGGGCAGTGGCCCTGAGTTACCAATACAAGTGGTACAGCCGTAACCAACCAAATTAAAACCAAGTGCGTCGAGCGCGTCATTCAGGCCAGATTTAGCTAAATAGTCGGTCACGACTTTAGACCCCGGTGCCAATGACGACTTCACCCATGGCTTACGCTGCAAGCCCTTGGCCAAAGCATTCTTAGCGAGTAATCCAGCGGCCATCATAACGCCTGGGTTTGAGGTATTAGTACAGGAGGTAATCGCAGCAATAACCACATCGCCATGGCGTAGTGAGTAATCCTCACCCGCTACAGCAAACTCGGTATCTACTTGGTGCTGTTGCCCGAGGGTTTGCAAATAGAGATCAAACTGCTGACCAAGTTGCGCCATAGCGACTCGGTCTTGAGGGCGTTTGGGCCCAGCTAATGAAGCCACAACAGTCGCTAAGTCCAGCTCTAAGGTATCGGTAAATACCGGTTCAACAGCACTATCTCGCCATAAACCTTGGGCTTTGCTGTAAGCCTCAACCAGCGCAATGGTATGCGCATCGCGGCCAGTTAACTGTAAATAGCGTAAGGTTTCATTATCAACCGGGAAGAAACCGCAGGTCGCACCATACTCTGGCGCCATATTGGCAATAGTGGCGCGGTCGGCTAACGGCAAATAATCAAGACCAGGACCATAGAACTCAACAAACTTGCCAACCACTCCGTGCTTACGTAGCATTTGTGTCACCACCAGCACCAAATCGGTCGCTGTGACACCCTCGGCGAGTTGACCACTCAAGCGAAAACCAATCACTTCAGGAATCAACATCGACACCGGTTGACCCAACATGGCCGCTTCTGCTTCGATGCCGCCGACGCCCCAACCCAAAACCCCGAGGCCGTTAATCATGGTGGTGTGTGAGTCGGTACCAACCAAGGTGTCGGGCATAACATAGGTGTTTTCGGCAACAGTCTCGGTCCAAGCGACTTGCGCCAGATACTCGAGATTAACTTGGTGGCAAATACCGGTACCCGGTGGCACCACCCGAAAGTTTTTGAAGGCCTTTTGGCCCCAGCGTAAAAACTGGTAACGTTCAAAATTACGTTGCATTTCAATGGAGACGTTTTCGGCAAAGGCCTCATCGGTGGCAAATTTGTCCACCATCACCGAGTGGTCGATAACCAAATCAACCGCCGATAAAGGGTTTATTTGTTCTGGATCATGGCCGGCTTTGGCCACCGCATCACGCATTGCTGCTAAATCAACTACCGCCGGTACGCCAGTAAAATCTTGCATTAACACACGGGCAGGACGAAATTGGATTTCGCGCTCGGAGTGACGCTCGCCGAGCCACGCAGCCATCGCTTCAATATCAGCAGCGACTACCGTGTTGCCATCTTCATGACGGAGTAAATTCTCCAGTAATATTTTCAGTGACACCGGTAATGTGGCAATATCACCGTGTTTGGTTAATTGTTGCGCCAGCACTGGAATACTGTGGTAGTGGTAGATTTTATCCTGCACCACTAAAGTCTGATGGGTGTTAAAACTGTCCTTATTGGTCATGCCTTACTCCTCGTAGCTATGCAGTCACTGAACATCACTATTATAATAGACCACTAAACCATCAATGCTAATAAGGATACACCATGAGTCAGGTATTAACTGACCTTTTGAACCTATTAAAGCTGGAAACCATTGAGCACGGAATTTATCGCGGCCAAAGCCAAGATTTAGGCTATGCCGCGGTATTTGGTGGACAAGTTATTGGCCAAGCGCTATCGGCGGCAAAAGAGACACTACCCGAAGATCGTAAAGTGCACTCGCTGCATACCTACTTTTTACGACCCGGTGATGCCCACAAACCAATCATTTATGATGTTGAAAACATTCGCGATGGTCGAAGTATTTCGACACGCCGGGTGCAAGCCATTCAGTTTGGTAAGCCGATTTTTTATATGACGGCTTCATTTCAAATTGATGAATGCGGCTTTGAACATCAAACCACCATGCCAGACGTTCCTGGTCCCGAAGGCTTGGTATCTGATTTAGACATTTATCGCCAACATGCCGAGCTCATTCCTGAACCCATTCGCAATAAATTTATTTCGGAAAAACCAATAGAAATGCGTTTTGTTACCGCGAACAATCCGTTTAAGCCACATGTAGACAAACCGCAACGCTATGTCTGGTTCCGCTCTAATGGGCCAATGCCAGACGATCAACGGGTGCACAAATACTTGTTGGCCTATGCCTCAGACTTTAATTTTCTGCCGACTGCGCTACAACCTCATGGGGTAAGTTTCGCCCAACCCAATATGCAAATAGCCACTATTGACCATTCAATGTGGTTTCATCATGATTTTCGTATGGATGATTGGCTACTGTATGCCATTGATAGCCCCATTGCGTGCGGCTCGCGTGGCCTGGTGCGCGGGCAATTCTTTACCCGCAGCGGCACGTTAGTCGCATCAACAATGCAAGAGGGTGTGATGCGAGTGCGCAAATAGCGCACCCGCAGTCATTTTAGCCGAGGGTAAAGAAGAAACCGGCAATCGCCGCACTCATCATATTGGCCAAAGTGGCTGCTAACAGCGCTTTTAAGCCGAGTCGTGCAATATCATGCCGACGGCTTGGCGCCATTCCGCCTAAACCACCAAGCAAAATAGCAATTGATGAAAAGTTGGCAAAACCGCACAACACAAAGGTGATAATGACTTGGCTATGCTGGCTCAACTGGTCTTTATAGTTAACAAAATCTAAATAGGCGACAAACTCGTTAATCACCAATTTTTGCCCAATGAAGCTACCGGCCAGCTGCGCCTCATCCCAACTAACACCCAGTACATAAGCGACTGGTTGGAACACGTAGCCAAACAACAATTGCAGTGACAAATCAGGGTAACCAAACCAACCACCAACCCAGCCAAAAATGCCGTTGATCAGCGCAATAAGCGCAACAAAGGCAATTAACATTGCGCCCACGTTAACGGCTAATTTCATCCCGCTACTGGCACCCGTTGCCGCGGCATCAATGACATTCACCGCACGCTCAGCCACTAGGCTTTGCGCCGCTTGGTCACCATCACTAGCAGTACCGTCAATAATACTGTCGATATCATCGCGCGGTTTATCAATTTCCGGCATGATCATTTTAGCCATCAACAAACCGGCTGGAGCGGCCATAAAACTGGCGGCGATCAAATACTTTAGCTCCACCCCAACGCCAGCATAACCGGCTAGTACTGAGCCAGACACCGAGGCCATACCGCCAACCATGACAGCAAATAATTCCGATTGCGTCATGCTTGGAATAAACGGCCGCACCATCATGGGCGCTTCGGTTTGGCCAACAAATACATTGGCAGCTGCTGACATCGATTCAGGCTTACTACTGCCGATTACTTTTTGTAATGCACCGCCAAGAATCATGATGATCCAACGCATGATGCCAAGGTAATACAACACCGCAATCAACGATGAGAAAAACACAATGACCGACAACACCCGAATGGCAAACACGAAACCAAAATCTGCTGAAGCTAAGCCGCCAAACATAAAATCAATGCCGGCATTGGTAAAGGAAATCACGCTGGCAACTCCAGACGCTACGCCATAAAGCACATCTTGGCCAAATGGCACATAGAGAACAAAGGCACCTAAGGCTAATTGAATGGCAAAAGCACCAGCAACGGTGCGCCAACGTATCGCGCCGCGATTACTGGAGAAGGCATAAGCGACGAGAAGAATAATGATAATGCCAAAAAAACTATGCATAAAGTTAGACCGTTATTGTTGTTATTCTGCCAACAGTTGGCGAATTTTCGATTTAATCAGGTCGATGGCAATTTCGTTCTGACCACCGCGCGTGACCACCAAATCAGCAAACTGTTTCGACGGTAAAATAAATTCAAAAAATGCTGGGCGCACAGTTTCATGATACTGCTCAGCGACAGACTGAATGGTGCGACCGCGCTCTTCCACATCACGAATCATACGCCGCAGCAAACAGACATCTAATGGTGTATCCATAAATACCGAGATATCGAATAACTTACGCAAATGCGGGTCACTCAACAACAAAATTCCTTCCACCATAATCACCCGCCCTGGGTTGACTTTGATGGTTTCGCTGACACGGGTATGGGTTTTATAACTATATTGCGGCATCTGCACCGAATCTCCGGCCCGTAGCTGCAATAAATGCTGCACTAATAACTCATGTTCAAACGCCGACGGGTGGTCGTAGTTGGTGAGCTGACGCTGGTCAAAGCTCAAATGACTTTGATCACGATAGTACGCATCTTCAGCAAGAATGGCGATACCCTGACCACCAAGCTCAGCCACTAATTCCCGATAAACCGTTGAGGCGAACAAACTTTTGCCCGAAGCGGAGGCACCAGCGATAGCAATGATGGTTGTTTTTTCCACGCGAATGAGTCTTTGTTTAGGCGATATCGATGGGCAATTATCGTTTATTCATGTAGTAATTGGAAGTAGCTGTGCTAGTTGACCAATCTTGTTACATTTTAAGCTGCAGTGAGCGTTGTATCCTGCGCCCAACCCTCTATTATTGAATGACTAACTTTCTATCGAGTGCTACTCGACTATTATTGACAACTAACGGACATACATTATGCGCCTGACTAAATCTCTTACCGCACTTGCCGTAGCATCATTGTTGCTAAGCGGCTGCCAAGAACCGAATCAATCGAGCACTAGCGCGACAGCAGCGGTCGCTCAGCAACAATTGCCTGAGGTCGCTATTAGCTATGACAGCTTTACCTTAGATAATGGCTTACGGGTGATTGTGCACACCGATCGTAAAGCACCTATTGTTGCCGTAAACGTGTGGTATGCGGTGGGGTCAAAGGATGAAAAGCCAGGGCAAACTGGTTTTGCCCACCTATTTGAGCACTTAATGTTTAACGGTACTGAGAACTACGATGATGAATTCTTTGGTCCGTTCGAACGTGCTGGCGCCACCGACCAAAACGGTACCACCAATAACGATCGCACCAATTACTTCCAAAACGTACCAACCCCTGCCCTAGATATGGCACTGTGGATGGAATCTGACCGCATGGGACATTTGCTCGGTGCAGTCACCCAAGCCAAGCTCGATGAACAACGTGGTGTGGTGCAAAACGAAAAGCGCCAAGGCGAATCGCAGCCTTATGGGCGGGCCTTTAGTTTCATCGCCAGTGAAACGTTCCCGGCTGGGCACCCTTATTCATGGTCAGTCATTGGCTCAATGGAGGATTTGAACGCCGCCTCGCTTGACGATGTTCACCAGTGGTTTAATGACTACTATGGTGCCGCTAACGCAGTAGTGGTGTTGGCCGGCGACATTGACGTTGAAACCGCAAAAGCCAAGATGAATCATTATTTCGGCCATATTCCAGCCGGCAAGCCACTGCAAAAACTCGATGCCTGGGTAGCCAAACGCACCGGCACCAAGCGCGCCACTATGGAAGATAACGTGCCTGCTGCGCGTATCTACAAAATTTGGAATACCGCCGAAATGGGCACGACCGATGCCGACTATTTGACCTTGCTGAATGATATTTTAGCGGGTGGTAAGAACTCACGCTTATATCAGCGCTTAGTCTACGACCTACAAATCGCTAGCAGTGTATTCGCATTTCAGTATGACCGTGTGCTGGCCGGCCAATTCTTTGTGGTTGCCGATGCCAAACCAGGTGTTGAAATGAGCCAAATCGAAGCAATTATCGACGAAGAAGTTGCCCGAATTCTGGCTGAAGGCCCAACTCAGGCAGAATTAGATCGCGTGCGCTTTAGCAATGTTGCGAGCTTTGTTCGCGGCGCGGAGCGTATCGGCGGCTTTGGCGGAAAATCAGATATTTTAGCAGCCGGTGAAGTCTACCAAGGCAACCCGGGGGCTTATCGTCAATCACTCGAGGTGCTGCGCAATGCAACCCCTGCAGATGTTCAGGCAGCCGCACAGCGTTGGTTAGATGATGGAGCCTTTGTGCTCAACGTGGTGCCACAACCTAAGTTCACCACCGCGGAAGCGAAAGCCGACCGCAGCAAGTTGCCAGAAGTCGGTGAATTACCGCAATTAGATCTACCTGAACTGACCCAGTTTAGCCTGTCCAACGGCCTCGAGGTTTATCTTGCTGAGCGGCATGACGTGCCAACCGTACAAATGCAACTGGTGATCGATAGCGGCTATGCTGCTGACCAAAATGCTAAACTTGGTACTGCCAGCTTCACCATGGCGATGCTCACTGAGGGCACCACCAGCCGAGATGCGCTGGCGTTAAATCTTGAGCTAGATACCTTGGGTACCAATTTGAATGCAGGCGCATCACTCGATACAGCGACCATTGCCATGGATAGCTTATCGACCAACCTAGCCGCCAGCTTAGATATTTTTGCTGACGTGTTGATGAATCCGGCGTTTAAACAAGAAGAAATTGATCGTCGCCGCGGGCTCTGGATGGAAACCATCAAGCGTGAAAAAGCCTCGCCACAATCACAAGCGCTGCGTATTTTGCCGGGTTTGATGTTTAGTGATGAGCATGCCTATAACGCGCCGTTAACTGGCTCAGGTACCGAAGCGTCAATCAATAGCTTAACCCGTGATGACTTAATTGCTCATCATGCGACTTGGTTACGCCCAGATAACGCCCGCTTAGTGATTGTTGGCGCGACCAGTGAAGCTGAGATTAAGCCACTGCTTGAGCAGGCATTGAGCACTTGGAATGCCCAAACAAGCGCTAAGCCAACCAAGCAATTCCCAGCAGTCACTGTACCAGCAACGGCGCGGGTATTTTTAATTGACCAGCCGGGTTCACCACAAGCGATGATCATTGCCGGCCAGTTTGCCCCAAGCAGTGATGTCGCGGAAGCAGAAGCTTTCGACGTGATGAACACCATTATTGGTGGTAGCTTCACCAGTCGTATCAATATGAATCTACGCGAAGATAAAGGCTGGTCCTACGGTGCCCGCACCAGCTGGTTTGGCGCTGATGCTGCCGGCTTGTTGCTCGCTGTCGCCCCGGTACAAGCCGATAAAGCGAAAGAATCTGTGCAAGAGCTATTGGCTGAATTCAACGGTTACATGGCTGACAAACCAGCCACTGCCGACGAGTTGGCGAAAACCAAAGCCAACAAAACTGCGCGTTTACCTGGTGCTTACGAAACCAAAGCGGCACTATTGCGCTCAGTGGTGAGTACGCTCAATAAAGATAAAGACATGGCTTGGCTCGAGTCATATGGTGAACGTATTGAAGCGCTGGAACTTGACACAATTCAAGCTACTGCGAAGCAATACCTAACGCCTGACCAATTAACTTGGGTCATAGTTGGTGACCTGAGCGTTATTGAAGAACCCATCCGCTCGTTGAATTTAGCTGATGTGGTGATTTTAGATGCCGACGGTAAGCCAATTGAATAATTGAAGCACAATGCAAAAGCCGCTCAATGAGCGGCTTTTTTATTGCTTAACAATAGCGATTGGGAGAGCTAATTGGGGTTATATACAATTTCCCACAAATGACCATCCGGGTCGGCGATTAATCCGCCATAACCGCCCCAAACTAAAGGCTGGGCCGGCTTATGAATAGTTGCTCCAGCGGTGGCTAAGATGCTCATCAGCTGGTCAACTTCCGCCGCTGAGGTAACATTATGAGCCAACAATAAGCCACACTGATCTGGCTCACCGCAGCCAATACCGGCATCAGCAGCAATACTGTTGCGCGGCCAAAGCGCCAGCGTTAAACCGTGCTGAAGCTTAAAAAACGCCACCGCACCATGAGTCAATTCAGTGCCAACAATACCTGCCGTTGGCCAGCCAAACACATCACGATAAAAGTTCACGCTGCGCGCTAAGTCAGTCACACCGAGGGTAATATAACTAATTGCTGGGCGCATCATGGCAATTCCACCTGTTGTTGGTGGCTGCCAATAACCACACCTTGGCGTAATTCAACCACAAAGATATCGCCATAATCTTCTTCAGTAAGATCATATGCCGTACCACCAGCTAATCTTACCAATTCTGGTATGGTGTTACTGTGACCAACTATCAAACTGGTTTGCTGGCGTTTTCGTAAATTTGCAATGAGTTGCTCTGGAGCTGCTGCTGAATAGAATTCGATAGCCACACCAGATTGGCTCGATAACGCTGCAGCGGTTTGTTCAGTGCGTCGGAACGGCGTACTATAAATTGCTTCAATAGCGCCGTCGCTCAGCAATACGGCCAGCAGCTGAGCACGCTGTTTACCGCGTGGCGACAATTCTGGATCGTCCTTCACAGGCATTTTTTCGGCATGCCGAACAAAGTACCAAGTGTAATTATTTTCGGCTTTGGCGGAATGCACCATTAGCGTACTTACAAACATTACTGCAAGCATGAAAAGCACGAGACGAGTGAACACTTGAACCATTTGTTGCACCTCAAACGTTAATTACATTGATGGTAGCACCATTTCAGCTACACTAGAGTAACATTTTAGCCAACCAATAAAGCAACTCCGCGGCCTATGAACACACTCCTAAGCAAACAGCCACAGACGATTATCATCACCTTGATGCTGATATGGCTGAGCGGCTGTAGCTCTTCGACAATCATCGATAATCAATCGGTGGTCAGCCAGACCAGCGCGGTGCGCTATGGCCTCGGCGGTGTTCATCAGGACCATCTTCGTAACGATGAGGTCACTATTGTTTTAGCCTTTTCCGGCGGTGGCGCTCGTGCTGCAGCGCTCGCCTATGGTGTCATGCAGGGCTTGCGGGACACCACCTTCTTTAGTAATGGCGAACAACGGCGGTTACTCGACGAAGTGGATATGATTAGTTCAGTGTCTGGCGGTAGCTTCACCGCAGCCTACTATGGTTTGTACGGCAATAGATTGTTTGATGATTTTGAAAACGATTTTATTCGGCGTAACTATCAAAGCGAATGGTTAGGCGGCCTATTAAACCCACTGCAGTGGTTCTCACGCCGCGATCGCACCGATGTCGCGACACAACTGTTCGAGGAGCGATTATTCCGGGGCGCTACCTTTGCCGATTTGCATGCAGCGAATGGCCCCTTGGTGGTGATCAATGCCACTGACCTTGGCGGCGGGACCCGCTTTTCATTTTTACAAGGATACTTTGATTTACTCTGTTCTGATTTGGCCAGCTACCCTATTGCTCGAGCAGTTATGGCATCATCAGCAGTGCCTATCATGCTCAACCCGGTGGTGCTGAAAAATCACCGTGGCTGCTTGAATCCAACCCAAGCCTACTTAGAACAGATTGAGCAGAACGATCTCAAGGAATTTCAGGCGGCGCCGGGATTACTCGCCACCATTAACACCTTAAACCAGTATCAAGATAAACAACAACGCCCCTATATTCATCTCGTCGATGGTGGTATTACCGACAATCTTGGTCTTATGGCGTTGTACGAAATGGTTGAGATTGGCGGCGGTATTGCGCCGTTTATTCAACGCCTCGGTGGCCAACCAAATTCAAAGCTGGTGGTCATTTCGGTCAATGCGGCGGTGAAACCAGCATCGACTATTGAAGCCAGTAAAGAGGTACCGAGCATCGATAATACCGTTAGCGCCGTTACCGATATTCAATTACACCGTTATAACGCTGCCACCATTGCGGTGATGAATCAGGCGGTGACGCGATGGAGTAATGAATTAACCAGTTTCTGGCAACCGGTTGAGCCCTATTTTATCGACCTCAGTTTTGCCGGCGTACAACAGCAACAGCAGCGCTTGCTACTAAACCAAATTCCAACCGGACTAGCGTTAACTACTGAACAAGCTGATGCGGTGATTACTGCTGGCCGTGAGCTCCTGCAAACCCATCCAGAGTTTCAGCGACTGTTACAGCAATTAAGTCAATAAACACCTAGTTGTGCTTGTCAGTTTTACTTTTGTCACGCTGCGAGGGGCTATCTAAACTGCACTGTTGGCATTCTTTCTCCCCGGTCATCACATAGGCAATACGGCTACGATGGCGGGCAAAGAATCGATAAGCATGATCGGCGAACCAACCAAGCAGCGGCCAGCGTAATGGCGCTGTCAACCATCCGCGACCAACCAGCGACCACGCACGATGGGTAACATCAAGACCAAGTAACAGTTGATTATCGGCGGTCAGCCCGTGCAGTACCTGATTGGCGGCGTGCGCATCGATACGATCAGCATAGTCGCTGAATTGCTCGCTGTGTAAATCGATGAGTTGAATTGCCTGGGCGTGGTCACGCTGCTTTAACTGACGCATTTCGCGCACACACAGCGGGCAGCGGCCATCGTAGAATACAGTTAACGCATACATCGAACACACTCCTTTCTTGGCACTTAGCTACTTATACGGCAGCCGCAGTAAATTCGATGTAAAAGCCGACAATTTTTTTCAGTAACGAAGCTAGCTGTCGCTATTCATGGTATTGCGAATGAAATAAACCACATAAAACACACAAATGCCCAATAATACTGCCAAGCCAGTAAACGAGAAAAATAGTACTGGATCAGTAAAAAACTCTTTTAATACCCACATAGCCATACCCTCCTAGGTCACGGATGGTAATAGCGTAACCAAACTACTGCCGCCGTTTACTGATCTAGGTCAACTAATCGCCTGCGCTTTTTAAATTATCAGTCTTAGCCAATAAAAAAGCCGCTCAAAGAGCGGCTTTCAGTGGATTTGGTGGAGCTGGGGGGAGTTGAACCCCCGTCCGCAATACCTACATCCTCGGTACTACATGCTTAGTCTGTCATTTAGTTAATCACCAAGTCGCCGACAGACAGGCTCCTTAAGGTGACGATCCCGATTGGTTTTAACGCTTTGGCTACGGGCGAAGCCTCCACGCGAGTCTGCTATAGGGTTAGCCGACTGATCCTAGTCTCACAGACAAAGCGCTAGGGGTCGGGCATAGCGGGTTATTAAGCCGCTAAAGCGTAGTTGTCGTCGTTTGCAACTATTATGTTGAGGCTTTTTACGAGGCCAGCCTCACCTCGGCATGCACCTTGGGTTTCGTGTATCCCGTCGAATCCTAATCAGCCCCAAAGCAATTCTGATTATACGCTTATATGGCGACGCTGTCAGTTATTTCAATGGTATCAGCCTGGCATAGGCATTTAACCGCTGATTTTTGTTTCAGATATCGCGAAACATCAACAAAAGTGCTAAACTTGCGCGCAATTTTTAGCAGCAACTGATGCAGCAACCGAGGACCCCCTGTGAGCGAGCAAAAACCTTCGTTAAGTTACAAAGATGCCGGCGTTGATATCGATGCGGGGAATGCTTTGGTGGAACGTATCAAGGGCGTTAGCAAACGCACCAAACGCCCAGAGGTGATGGGTAGCCTTGGTGGCTTCGGTGCCTTGTGTGAGTTACCGAGTAAATATAAGCAGCCGGTGCTGGTGTCAGGTACCGACGGCGTGGGTACCAAATTGCGCTTAGCGATTGATTTGGCGAAACATGACAGTGTTGGTATCGATTTAGTCGCCATGTGTGTTAACGACTTAATTGTGCAAGGCGCAGAACCTCTGTTTTTCCTTGATTACTACGCCACCGGCAAACTTGATGTTGATGTTGCTGCTGATGTGGTCAGCGGTATTGGCGAAGGTTGTTTGCAAGCCGGCTGCTCACTGATTGGTGGTGAAACGGCCGAAATGCCGGGCATGTACCAGCACGGTGATTATGATATCGCCGGTTTTTGTGTCGGTGTGGTAGAAAAGCAGCGCATCATTGATGGCAGTAAAGTTGCACCCGGTGATACCTTAATTGCCCTCGCCTCATCCGGCCCGCACTCGAACGGCTACTCACTGATCCGGAAAATCATTGAAGTCAGTGGTGTCGATGTGCGCAGCGAAATGCTTGGCGATAAACTATTAGCTGACCACTTAATGGCGCCAACGCGCATCTACGTGAAATCAGTTTTAGCCCTGCTTGAGCAATGCGATGCCCATGCTATCTCACATATTACCGGTGGTGGTTTTTGGGAAAATATTCCGCGGGTGTTACCGCACGGAGCCAAAGCAGTCATTGATGGCGACAGCTGGCAATGGCCGGCGATCTTTAATTGGTTGCAACAGCATGGCAATGTCACCACCCGCGAAATGTACCGTACCTTTAATTGCGGCGTCGGCTTAATCATTGCCCTACCCGGCGCACAGGTTGATCAAGCCTTGCATATTTTGCAACAGCACGGTGAAAAAGCCTGGGTAATTGGTCATGTTGCTGCTGCCAATGAGCAGGATGCGCGAGTCGAAATCAGCGCATGAGTAACAAGCGCATTGTTATTCTGATTAGCGGTTCGGGCAGTAATATGCAAACCTTGGTTGCTGCCAGTCAAGCCGGTAAAATTGCCGGCCACGTGGTGGCGGTGATCAGCAATAAAGTAGATGCTGCTGGTCTTGCTAAAGCACAGGCCGCTGGTATAGACACGGCAGTACTCGCTCATGGTGAGTTCGCGAGCCGTGAACAATACGACCACGCCTTGCAGCAACTGGTCGATAGTTTTCGCCCCGATGTAGTGGTGCTGGCCGGCTTTATGCGTATTCTCACCCCCGCATTCACCCAGCATTACCATGGTCGTATGCTTAACATACACCCATCGCTATTACCTAAGTACAAAGGTGTCGATACGCATAATCGGGCGCTAGCCGCTGGTGACACTGAACATGGTGTTAGCGTGCATTTTGTTACCGAAGAACTGGATGGTGGCCCGGTCATATTGCAAGCTAAAGTACCGGTGTTTGCCGACGATACCGCAGCCGATTTACAGGCACGGGTACAAGTTCAAGAGCATGGTATTTACCCGCTGGTGGTAAACTGGTTATGCAGCGGTCGGCTATGTTTGACTGCAGACGGTGCTCAGTTAGATGGACAGTGCTTGGGCCCACACGGCTACGCCGCTGACTAATTCACTTAATTTACGGTTGTAACTGTAATTTGCGTAGCACCAGCGTAGCGACTTCATCACCATCTTCGCGTTGCTGCATTTTAACCATCACGTTATTTAATGCTGGCGCAAACCAGTAATAAGTCTCCCGAGCGCTATGCTCACGCACACGCAGCACCTTGGTTGCCAGCACCTCAGCATAAGGTAACTGCAGCGTTTCACTATCACCACGCTGGTAGACATGCTGATCCAGCTTGCCGTTTTCATCAATCATACTATAGCGAAATTCACTGCGACTGAGGTCGAGTAAATCAAAGCGCAACTGTTCGAGCATGGCCGCTTCATCGAGCACCGCCTGGTCACTTGAATAGCGGGCCGCAAACTCTTTATTTTTTCCAGTACCTGAGCGTTTGAAGCGAAATTCTTGCGTCACTGCCAGGTTATCAAGCCAAGCAAAGGTTGACCAATAACGGCGACGATCAGTTAAAAATAGCCACGCTATTTCGGTTTCCGTATACAGCGCGAACACGCCGTCACTCGTTTTCTCTAATCTGCGTATCGCCCCGCCATATTCAGCGTTATCGCGCAATACATCGTATTGCGCATGGTAGGCCGTCAGTTCGCTGGCGCTGGCAACTGCAGCGACCGCATTGAACCACAACACAGCTAAGCTAATCATCACTAATTTCATCGGTTGTTTTATCCTCTGGCGGACGATTATTGGTCAGCGGGTAATGCTATGACCACCAATCTATGCTTTGGTTTACAGTTTCAAACAGTTGTTTCAAATTTCACTTGAAAAATGGCAGTAAAGCGACTACCTTTAAGGGACATAAAATACTGGTCAGACCTCTAAAGATAAGATGGAGTAAGCACATGTTTACCACGCTTTGGATCATCGCCACGATAGCATTATTCGCTGGCCTTCTCTATTACCGCAGCTCGTTGCTAGTTACCAGCTTGGTGCTGATCGGCATGTTTGCCATCGGCACTGTCGTTGGTGTCGTTGGCACGGTGCTATGGCTGTTATTAGCGGCTGTGCTGCTACCACTGAATGTTTCTGCCTTTCGAAGAAATGTTATCAGTAAGCCGATCTTGGCGGTTTACCGCAAAATTATGCCAGAAATTTCTGACACTGAACGCGACGCCATCGACGCCGGTACCACGTGGTGGGAAGGTGACTTATTCCGCGGTGCTCCGAACTGGAAAAAATTACATAGTATCCAAAAATCTGAGTTAACCGCCGAAGAGCAAGCCTTTTTGGATGGTCCGGTGGAAGAAATCTGTAAAATGCTCGACGACTGGGAAGCCACTCATGAGCTTGCTGATATGCCAGAGCCAGTATGGCAGTATCTGAAAGATCACAAATTTTTCGCCATGATCATCAAAAAAGAATATGGCGGCTTAGAATTCTCAGCCTATGCGCAGTCACGGGTGCTACAAAAGCTCGCTGGGGTAAGCACTATTTTGGCCTCAACTGTTGGGGTACCAAACTCTTTAGGGCCGGGTGAATTACTGCAACACTATGGCACCAAAGCGCAGAAAGACTATTACCTGCCGCGCTTAGCCGTGGGCGATGAAATTCCTTGTTTTGCCCTGACTAGCCCTGAAGCGGGTTCTGATGCCGGCTCTATTCCAGATTCTGGGGTAGTCTGCAAAGGCACCTGGGAAGGCAAAGAAATTGTTGGTATCAAACTCAACTTCAACAAGCGCTATATCACTCTGGCACCAGTCGCCACGGTGATTGGTTTAGCCTTCAAACTCTATGATCCAGATCATTTAATCGGCGATAAAGATGAGCTTGGTATTACCGCAGCGCTAATTCCGCGCGACACCAAAGGTTTAAACATTGGCCGTCGTCACTTCCCACTGAATGTGCCATTTCAAAATGGTCCGTTGCATGGTGAAGACGTATTTGTGCCGCTTGACTACATTATCGGTGGCCAAGAAATGGCCGGTAAAGGCTGGCGCATGCTGGTCGAATGTTTGTCTGTCGGTCGCGCTATCACCTTGCCATCAAACAGTGCTGGTGGGGTTAAATCGATTGCCCTAGCGACCGGTGCCTACGCCTATATTCGTCGCCAATTCAAATTGCCGATTGGTAAAATGGAAGGTGTTGAAGAGCCGCTCGCGCGCCTAGCAGGTGATGCTTACTTGATGGATGCGGTTACCCGCTTCTCTACCAAAGCCATCGACTTAGGCGAAAAGCCGTCGGTCATTTCAGCGATTGCCAAATACCATATGACCGAGAAGTTACGGGCGCGCATGGATGACGCCATGGATATTCATGGTGGTAAAGGTATTTGTTTAGGCCCGAACAACTATCTGGGTCGTGGTTATCAAGGTGTGCCAGTCGCAATTACTGTGGAAGGTGCAAATATCTTAACCCGTAACCTGATGATCTATGGTCAAGGTGCAATTCGCTGTCATCCCTATGTGTTAGAAGAAATGCTTGCCTCAGCAGAACATACTGCCGCAGGCCTCGCCCGTTTCGATAAAGCGCTGTTTGGCCATATTGGCTTTGCCATGAGTAACTTTGTGCGCTCGTTGGTATTGGGCTTTGGTGGCTGGCGTTTCAGCTCGGCTCCAGTAAGCGATAGTACCGCCAAGTACTACCAGCAAATGAACCGCTTTAGCGCCAATTTAGCGTTATTGTCAGACGTCGCGATGGGCGTGCTCGGTGGTTCACTAAAACGCAAGCAACGCATTTCTGCACGTTTAGGTGACATGCTAAGCTACTTATATTTAGCTTCCGCAACGCTCAAGCGCTTTGATGAAGAAGGCCGTCAGCATGACGACTTGCCACTGGTGCATTGGGCCTTGCAAGACACTCTGCACAAGCTGCAAGAAAGTCAGTTAGCCTTGTTAGAGAACTTCGGTGCTATTGGTAAGGCGCTGAAATTGGTCATGTACCCATTTGGACGTATTGCCCGCCGGCCGAGTGATAAGCTCGATCACAAAGTGGCCAAGCTACTGCTGAAACCGAATGCCTCGCGTGAGCGCTTAGGTGCAGGCCAGTTCTTAAGCCCAGAAGGTGCTTTTGGCTACTTGGAAACTACCTTACGCGATATCATTGCCGCGGAAGCCTTGTTTGACCGTGTTCGAAAAGCGGCTAACCACCGCATGAGTTTTATCTTCCTAGATAAAATTGCGGCAAAAGGTAAAGAATTGGGCGTGCTCAACGACGACGAAGTGGCCTTGCTACTGCGTGCTGAAGAAGGTCGCTTACGCACTATCAATGTCGATGACTTTGCCCATGAAGACCTAATGGCTGGCAAAGCAGCGCGTGATTATGCCTTAGCCAGCAAAGCGAAGAAACCGAAAGCAGCAGCTAAAGCAGCGCCCGATGCAGCGTAATGCATACGTGGGTTAATCAACCCCTACTTCAATAAATACAAAACGGCGCCTGTAGCGCCGTTTTTTTTGGTGTACAATCGGCGCTTAAATTATAAAAGTGATGATGGAGTCGAGTCTGCATGAGGCATACACCGCAACAACCAGAAAGCGCTAAGCGCAGTGGTTTTACCCGTTTCCTTGATACGGTTGAATATCTCGGTAATCTATTACCCCACCCGATTACGCTATTCGCCCTATTTGCGATTGCCATTGTGATTGGCAGTGGCATTGCCAGCTATTTTGGTGTTAGCGCACAAGATCCGCGCCCAGGTGGCGGTGTTATCGAAGTGGTGAATCTCCTTAATGCCGAGGGTTTACAACGTATTGTAACTGGCTTAGTCACTAACTTTACCGGCTTTACCCCGCTGGGCACGGTACTGGTCGCGTTACTGGGAGTCGGTATTGCCGAGCGTTCTGGCATGCTGGCGGCAATGATGCGTGGTTTAGTGATGAACGCACCACCGCGCTTAGTCACGGTTGCTGTAGTATTTGCTGGGGTTATTTCTAACACCGCGGCTGAACTCGGTTACGTGGTGTTGGTGCCGCTGGCAGCGATGATTTTTCACTCCTTAGGGCGCCACCCTTTGGCTGGTCTTGCCGCAGCATTTGCCGGTGTATCGGCCGGCTACAGCGCCAACTTAGCTATCGGTACGGTCGACCCACTGCTGGCCGGCATAACCACCCAAGCGGCGCAGCTACTGGACCCTGACTATGTGGTCGGAGCTGAAGCAAATTGGTATTTCATGGCAGCTTCAACCTTTCTGATTGCGCTGATGGGTACCGTGGTTACCGAAAAAATTGTGGAACCGAAGCTTGGCAAGTACAACCCAAAAGAGGCAACCATTAACCTCAATGAACAACGTATTGAAGCCTTAACTGCGCTTGAAAAACGTGGTTTATGGGGCGCTTTTCTGGCATTTTTAGTGTTGGCTGCACTACTCGCCTGGACGGTTGTACCAGCGGATGGAATCTTACGTGATCCAAACACCGGTTTAGTCGCTAACTCGCCATTTTTAAAAGGTATTGTGGTATTTATATTCATCACCTTTGCGATTCCCGGCTATGTCTATGGGCGCATCACCAAAGTCATGCGCAGCGACCGTGATGTCATTAACGCGATGTCTGACAGCATGAGTACTATGGGCATGTACATTGTGCTGGTATTTTTTGCTGCACAATTTGTGGCATTTTTCGGTTGGACTAACTTAGGTACGATTTTCGCCGTCAATGGTGCTGAATTTTTGCAAAATATCGGCTTAACCGGACCATTTTTGTTTGTCGTGTTTATCCTCATGTGCGCGTTTGTGAATCTGTCACTCGGTTCAGCGTCAGCCCAATGGGCAATCTTCGCACCGATCTTTGTGCCGATGTTGATGCTGATTGGTTACGCCCCAGAAGTGATTCAGGCGGCTTACCGTATTGGCGACTCGGTGACCAATATTATCACCCCGATGATGAGCTATTTTGGCTTAATTTTGGCCGTTGCGGTGCGTTACAAGAAAGACACGGGTATTGGCACCATGATTGCCATGATGCTGCCCTATACGTTGGTATTTATTATTGGCTGGACCGCATTTTTCATGCTTTGGGTGTTTGCTTTGGAATTACCCGTTGGCTGGGGCACACCAACCTACTATCCGGCTCCTTAGTCGCGATAGAAACGGGTGCTGTGCCCAGTTGGGCGCTTCACCCGAGGATTCTTCCGCAGCCAATCGACAAACGACTGGGCATAACTTATGTAGGTGTCGTTGATTCGTCCAGCGGCATGAATATCGGCCAGCAAGCGCCAGCCATCAGCACCAGTTGCCAAGAAACTATTGGTCACCATGGTGTAAGTCTGCTCCGGCACAATGGCTTGCAGCCCGTTCGAGGTGACCAGCATCAGCTCACTGACCCGCTGACCATCTGCAGCGGTCATATCAATATCAAATTGAATACCAGCGCCGTGCGGATAGGCGCCGCTGGAACCAGAGGCGGACATGGCATAAGTCAGCGCTTGCTCCAACACAAGTTTTAGTTCGGCGCCGGTTATTTGAACTTCAACTAAGGTGTTCGAAAATGGCAATATGCGATACACATCGCCAATGCTGAGCGGGCCAACCGCTATCTCACTGCGCACGCCACCGCCGTTTTGCAAAGAAAAATCAGCTTGTGGAACACTGGCTAGAAAGGCTTCAGCAACTAGTCGGTGGGCATCAGATTGGCGCCCCAAGCCGCAGTCTGGGTTGTTCGTTACACCAGCTCGGCGAATACAAATTCGCTCGTCTACCTGGGCAACAATAGCACTGGTTAATTCATCTAACTGAGCTTGATACTGTGCCAGTATATCAAGGCTGTTTTGATCTTCTGCTACCGCGGTAAACTGTGGTAATTCAGTCAGCGCAGACGGTGCATCTAAAGCCAGCAACAAATGCGCTTGCCCACCACAAGAGCGCACACGGTCACCGGTAAATTCAATTAACAGCTCACCAACCACTTGGCTGTATTGCCACGCTTGCGCAATACACACCGGATCGCCGTCGGCGTTATTCACCTGCATAGGATATGGCCCAGCGCTCGGTAAACCATACTGGGCATAATCACCGAGTAAGGTATGCGAATCACCACCAACGATAAAATCCACCGCCGGTAAACGCGCCGCAAGGGCTAAATCATTGTTATGTTGTAGGTGTGTCAATAACCCTATCTTGCCGACACCAAGGCGCTGTAATTCGTCGATATAATAGCGCGCAGTGGTGTATTCATCAGCAAACTCAGTAGTTGCATCAGGCATCGACGATTGCTTGGTTTTTATTGCGATATCAAGCCCGATAAGCCCTACTTTTTCGCCATTCAAAGAAAAAATTGCATAGGGCTTAAAGCTATCCCACGGTGTCTTTGGCGTTAATGGCGAAACCCCGACTCGCGGCTTGACGTTCGCTGCAAGTATCGCAGTATCGCAATCGCCTAAGGATAAATAGTCAAGGAAGCGTTTCAGCCCGGCATCGCCGTTATCAAACTCATGGTTGCCGAGCGCAAAGGCATCAAAGCAAACTTGATTCATCAGCGCTGCATCGGCGGCACCATTGAATAAGGTGTAATACAAGGTACCGGTAATCGCATCACCGGCATGCAGCGCTAAAATATTGTCATGACGCTGGCGAATTGCAGCAATTTGGGTGACGACGCGGGCAAAACCACCGGTTTCTAGCTGCCCTGTTTCGCCATTTACATTAATGCTGGAGCGCTGCATTGGCAGTAAATGCGAATGATGGTCGTTGATATGGGCAATGCTAAGCTGAAATGGCGCTGGCTGCTCATGCTGGGCGGCGCAGCTATTCAAAAGTACTGCACTAGTAAGGGCTAAACACCCGCGCCACAAACCATTCCAGCCCGACACTATTTCACCAACCCAATTTCACGTAAGCGTTCCATTAAATAGTCATGTGAACTAATCGCGCTATAACGCTGCGGATTTTCAGCGCTGATACAGCTACTGAGCGGGTCAATCATGACATCCGGATTGAAATGCAAAAAGAACGGAATGGAATAGCGTGATTTACTGCTAAACGGCGCTGGCGGGTTCACCACACGATGAGTGGTCGACGGTAATACACCATTGGTCAGGCGCTGCAGCATATCGCCGACATTACAAATAATAGCACCTTCAATTATGCTCACCGGGATCCAGCTACCATCTTTGGCGAGTACTTCCAGACCTGGCTCACGTGAACCAATTAGCAGCGTTAATACGTTGATATCTTCATGGGCCCCGGCGCGAACTGAAGGTGTGCCCTCATCGATAATCGGCGGATAATGCAATGGCCGTAAAATCGAGTTACCCCAGTTTACTTTGTCATTGAAATAGTCGCGTGGCTGCTGCAAGTAGACCGCTAATGCCTCAAGCACCTGCAAACCAAGTGCATCGAGCGCGTTATATAGCTTCATAATTTTATCTTTAAACTGCGGCAGTTCAGCTGGCCACACATTCGGCGTTAACTGCGGGTACGGCGGTGTTCCTTGAACTTCCCGACCGATGTGCCAGAATTCTTTCAAATCAACATGCTTGGCATCTTTCGCAATTTCAGTACCGAATGGGGTATAACCACGCGCACCACCGCCACCTGGAATATGATACTGGCGTTTTACCGCTTCCGGCAGAGCAAATAATTCCCGACAACTATCCAGCGCATCGTCGATCAGCTGCTGTTCAACACCATGTTTGGTCAGCGCTACGAAGCCATTCGCTTCGTAACCCTCGCCAACATGCTTGGCAAATACGTTGAAATCCTGGTTGTACAGGCTCATGTCAATGTGAGGAATGGACTTCATAATAGGCTGACCCGCAAGTGTGGCTAGAAAGATGTCTATGCTATAAATTTAACGCTCTAAACACAACTACAATGGCGAAAGCTAGTGATCAGTTTAACCAAAATGCGCTATGCTGTGGCCTTTATTGGTTGACCTGCAGGAATCGCCGATGTCACAACTACCGCAGTTTCTATCATTGTATCGTCAGTTGATTGCCGCCCCCTCGGTATCAGCATTGGATCCGCATTGGGATACCAGTAATAAAGCAGTTATCGATTTACTCGCAGGTTGGTTTGCACAACTCGGCTTTACGGTGACGATTAACCGATTAAAAACCCAGGTCAACAAATACAATCTACTGGCGAGTTATGTGCCGGCAGGTAGCTCGGGGGGCTTACTGTTAGCTGGCCATACCGACACCGTGCCATGGGATGAAGGTCGTTGGAGTCGCGATCCATTTACCCTACATGAACAAGACGGCAAACTTTATGGCCTTGGCGCTGCCGACATGAAGGGATTTTTTGCCTTTGTACTCGAAGCCTTGCGCGATATTGACCTAAAACAGCTGCGCAAACCGTTATATATTCTCGCCACTGCTGATGAAGAAACTACCATGGCCGGGGCTCGCGAACTGGCCGAATTTGATCTGCTCACGCCTGATTTTGCAGTGATTGGCGAGCCTACCTCAATGGTCCCAGTCACTAGTCACAAAGGTCACTTGACCGAGGCGATCCGGGTTACTGGGCGCAGCGGTCATAGCTCCAATCCAGCGGCAGGAATCAATGCAATTGAAGTCATGCATGAGGTGATTACCCGTTTGCGTGAACTGCAGCAGCATTTTCAAAAGCATTATCACAATGCCAATTTTGCCGTGCCCTACCCAACCCTGAATTTTGGCAATATTCACGGCGGTGATGCCGCGAATCGCATTTGCGCGTGCTGTGAAATGCATATTGATTTGCGGCCACTCCCCGGTATGGCGATGACTGAGCTGTACGGGCTGATTGATGAGCGACTGGCGGAAGTTAATGCTATTTACCCGAATTCGGTGTGTTTGGCCCACATGCATGAGCCGATTCCCGGTTACCAGTGTGACCCCAAAGCCGAAATAGTCCAGCTGGCGGAACAATTCACTGGCAATAGCGCCGAGCCAGCCAACTACTGTACTGAAGCCCCATTTGTTCAGGCGCTTGGTTGCAACACCATTATTATGGGCCCGGGCTCGATTGCTCAGGCGCATCAACCCGATGAATATCTTCAGCTCAGCGAAGTTAAACCGGCGTTAAGCCAACTCAGTGGATTGATTCGGTCACTGTGCCTAGCGAGTTAATCCTGGCTAACTAACAGCTTCGCCACTGGCGCAAAACTGCGGCGATGCAAAGGGCATACGCCATATTCCACCAGCGCGGCTAAATGCGCTGCGGTGGGGTAGCCCTTATGTTGCGCGAAGTTATACTGTGGATAGCGTTGATGCCACGCCAGCAACTGCCGATCACGCTCGACTTTAGCTAAGATTGACGCCGCGCCAATACACAATTCCAAGCCGTCACCACCAATAATCGCCCGTGCCGGCACCTGCAATTTTGGTAGTTTGTTGCCATCCACTAACACCTCGCTTGGCTGCACGGGCAGTGCCTCAACCGCGCGCTTCATGGCCAACAGTGACGCTTGCAGGATATTGATCGCATCAATTTCATCGGCATCACACTGAGCAATGGCCCAATACAAAGCGTTTTGCTTAATTTCATCACTGAGTGCTTGGCGCCTCTTCTCAGATAACTTTTTCGAATCGTTAATACCAGCAATCGGCCTTAGCGGGTCTAGAATAACTGCTGCGGCAACCACTGGCCCGGCGATTGGCCCGCGGCCTGCCTCGTCTGTTCCACAAATCATAGTGTTCCGTGTTTGGTTATCAGTTAAGTTGTGGGTATGATACGTGCGTGCACATGATAATAACAACACAACAAGGGGCATTTCATGTCTGAACCATTGTCTGAACAATCCACCTTGCTCTATCGTATTCTCGACCGCGTTGAACGAGTTGGTAATAAGCTTCCCGACCCGGCGGTCATGTTTTTTGGTCTATTGATCATCGTTTGGGTTCTGAGCTGGGCACTCTCTGGCGTGACCTTTGATGCCAAACATCCGCTTACCGGCGTTGACGTGACCGTAAATAACCTGTTGGCTGGCCCAGCCTTGGCCGACTTCTTCGCGAAGATGGTGACTACCTTCATGAGCTTTACCCCGCTTGGCGTGGTGCTGGTAGCCATGTTGGGTGTTGGCGTGGCGGAGCGCAGCGGTTTTATTAACGTTGCTATCAAATTAATGCTAAACGTCACGCCGAAAATGCTGCTCACTCCAGTATTGATTTTAGTGGCGATTGTTAGCCACACCGCGGTAGACGCTGGCTATGTATTGGTGATTCCATTGGGTGGCGTGATTTTCTATGCCGCTGGCCGTCATCCTTTGGCCGGTATTGCTGCTGCATTTGCCGGGGTATCCGGTGGTTTCAGTGCCAACTTTGTACCATCCGCTATTGACCCCATGCTGCAAGGTTTGAGCCAGAGTGCAGCGAATATTCTCGATCCGGCAGTACAGCTGAACTCATTAAATAACTGGTTCTTCACCGCCGCATCATCGTTCGTAGTGATTGCGGTGGGCTGGTTCCTCACCGATAAAGTGGTTGAGCCACGCTTGAAAAAAGTACAGCTTGATGGCGATCAAGACGATATGCCAACCTTAGACGATGTCACCCCACGTGACCGTAAAGCATTCCGTTGGGCCGGTGTGGCGATGCTGGCCGGTATCGGTTTGTTGACCTATGTGTCGTTGCTGGAGGGCACGCCGTTAGCTGATCCGAAAACCGGCGAGCTATCATCGTTCGGTGCACCATTGATGCAAATGATTGTGCCGCTGATTTTCTTGCTGTTCGTTATTCCAGGTATTGTGCATGGCTATGTGGCCGGCAGCTTTAACACCTCAAAAGATATCATCGATGCCATGACCAAATCGATGGAAGGTATGGCCTATTATATGGTCATGGCGTTCTTCTGTGCGCTGTTTATTAAAGCCTTCGCTGATTCGAATCTGGGTACCTTGTTGTCGGTGAAAGGCGCCAACTTCCTCAGTTCGTTGCAACTGAGCGGCGGTGTAACCATGGTCAGCATGATCCTACTGGTTGCCTTTATTAACCTGTTTATTGGCTCTGCAGGGGCTAAATGGGCGCTAATTTCTCCTATTTTTGTACCGATGCTGATGCAATTGGGCTACTCACCTGATCTGACTCAAGCGGCTTACCGGGTCGGTGACTCGATTAGTAACATCATCACGCCACTGCTACCCTACTTCCCGCTGATCGTATTGTATTGTCAGCGTTACGTGAAGAGCACCGGTATTGGCTCGTTAGTTGCCATGATGCTGCCCTATTCGGTGGTATTGCTGGTGACCTGGTCGGCATTCCTGATTATCTACTGGATGCTGGGAATTCCGCTTGGTTTAGGTGCAAGTTATAGCTATCCGGCAGCGGGCTAAGTTGATTGTTGCGTGAGGTGAGTATGTATTTTCAAGGTAAAACTGTGTGGTTAACCGGTGCTTCAAGTGGCATCGGTTTAGCAATGGCAGAGCAACTGGCGCAAGCCGGTGCGCATCTGATTCTCACTTCACGCCGCGCCGACGCTCTGGAACAGGTGCGGCTGAGCCTGGCCCACCCTGAGCGACATCGGGTGCTCGCACTTGACCTTGCGCAACCTGAGCAGGCCGCCGAGCAAGCCGCCCAAGCTCTTGGCGATCAGGGCATTGATATTCTGATCAACAACGCTGGGGTATCGCAACGCTCATTGATTCTAGATACTGACCTTACTGTGTACCGTAAGCTGATGGAAATCGATTATTTCGGCGTAGTGGCACTGACCAAGTTAGTGCTACCCGGTATGGTCGCGCGCCGCAGCGGACAAATCGTTACGGTATCGTCAGTTGCGGGGAAAATTGGCACCAAACTACGCAGTGGCTATAACGGTGCTAAGTTTGGCGTAATTGGCTTTATGGATTCGTTACGCGCTGAAAGCGCCGAATATGGGCTGATTATCACCTCTATTCTGCCCGGCTTTATCAATACTCAAGTAGCACACAATTCGCTCACCGGTGACGGCTCGGCGCTCGGCCATGAAGATCCAGATAATGCCGGTGGTATCTCGGCCGCAGAGTGCGCACGGCAGTCGTTGCGCGCTATTGCTGCTGGCAAAGCCGAAGTGGTGATTGGTTCAGGCCTGTCTAAGCTAGCACCGCTGCTACAACGTTTCTTTCCAGGCCTGGTGCGGCGCATGATTGCCAAGCGCTGATAAACACCTACACCATATGCACGAGCATACTGGTCGGGTCTTCGAGGTACTGCTGCCAACGCTGGTTGAAGCGAGCAATGGTGCCGCCGTCAATGATACGGTGATCACCCGACCAGCTGGCGACCATGATCTTGCGAGCCACTACATTGCCTTGCGCATCAAAGCGCGGTAGCTCTTGCACTCGGCCAAGCGCCACAATGGCTGCCTCTGGCTTGTTAATAATAGGCGTGGCTACGGTCCCACCAATCACCCCAATGTTGGAGATGCTGATGGTGCCGCCTTTCATGTCCTCCTGAGCCACACGGCCCTCGCGGGCGGCTTGGGTCAAGCGTGTCACTTCATTGGCGATATCAATAATACTCTTGTTTTGCACTTGCTTAATATTCGGTACCAGCAAGCCAATTTTCGTATCCACCGCCATGCCAATGTTATGGTCATCAAAATAAGTTAATTCGCTGCAATCGTCGTTGACCTGAGCGTTCATCAGCGGGAATTCTTTCAGTGCCAGTGACATCGCTTTAATAAAGAACGGCATCATAGTAATGCGCACGCCCTGCTCGGCATAACGCTGCTTCAATTGTTGCTGAAGCGCGATTACCGCAGTGAGGTCAAACTCTTCGGCATAGGTAAAATGCGGAATAGTGCTGACTGAATTCATCATCGCTTTGGCCATGGCGGCTTTCACCCCACGGATAGGCTCAACCCGCTTACCACCTATGCTTGCTGCTGGGCTAGCTGCGGCAACCGCTGCCGGCGCAAGGTAATCGTCTTTGGCAAAGGCTTCAACATCGTCTTTCATAACGCGGCCTTTCGCACCAGAGCCTGGCACTTGAGCGATATCGATGCTCAACTCACGGGCGCGACGACGCACCGCTGGGCTGGCAATGGCTTTGCCAGCACTCGCTACTGGCGCTGAAGAGCTGGTACTGGTTGAATCTGTTGCTGGTGCGGCGTGAGCTGACGGGGTGACCACAACGGCTGTCTCAGCAGCGCCGGCATCATTGCGACGAATGGCAAACAACGGCTGGTGCACTTTAGCAATATCACCTTGCTGATAATACAGTTTCGCTACCACGCCAGCATTTTTAGCAGGAATTTGTACCAAGGCTTTGTCAGTCATTACGTCGACTACTGGCTGGTCTTCGGCAATGACATCACCTTCTTTGACCTGCCATTCAACGATCTCACATTCAACAATACCTTCGCCAATGTCAGGCAGAATGAAATCTTCCACCACCTCAGCCATACTGGTGTTTGCCGCTGGTGCTACTGACTCAGCTTTTGTGGCTGGAGCTGATTCTGCAGCGCCGGTTTCAGTAATAGCAAACAGCGGCTCATGCACCTTGGCGATGTCGCCTTTGGCGTAATACAGCTTTGCCACCACGCCGTCGCTCTTGGCTGGAATTTGCACTAAGGCTTTGTCAGTCATTACGTCAACGACTGGCTGATCTTCTTTGATGCTGTCGCCTTCTTTGACCAACCACTCAACGATTTCACATTCAACGATGCCTTCGCCGATGTCAGGTAAGATAAAATCTTTACTCATGCGCATGGGCCTCTTAGTAGCTCATTGAAGCTTTAATGGCTTCATAAACTTTCAGGTGATCGACAAAATATTCTTTTTCATGACACAGCGGATAGGGCGTATCCAAACCACACACCCGGGCAATCGGCGATTCCAAATATAAGAAACAGCGCTCTTGAATACTGGCAGCTATCTCGCTGGCAAAACCATTGGTGAGTGGCGCCTCTTGGGTGACCACCAAGCGCCCGGTTTTTTGCACCGAGGCGGCAATGGTATCAATGTCCCAGGGCAAGATACTTACCAAGTCAATCACTTCGCAATCAATACCGTCTTGACTAGCTAGTTCAGCAGCTTTTTCAGCGATTTCAACCTGCGCACCCCAGGCCAGTACAGTAATATCCTTACCTGCTTTGACAATATCCGCTTTACCAATTTCTAAGCGATACTCTTGTTCTGGCACCTCACCCACCGAAGCACGATAGAGCCGCTTCGGCTCCATAAACAGCACCGGGTTCGGGTCAAAAATTGAACTCAGCAATAGCCCTTTAGCCATGTACGGGTTACGTGGTAATACAATTTTTAGCCCTGGCGTGTGAGCAAAATAGGCTTCGGGCGACTGCGAATGGTAATGACCACCGGCAATACCGCCACCGTATGGAGTACGAATAGTTAGGCCACCAACGTTAAACTCGTTACCTGAGCGATAGCGAAACTTGGCCGATTCATTAACGATTTGGTCAAACGCCGGAAAGATATAATCACTGAATTGGATCTCTGCAACGGCATAGCTGCCTTGTGACGCTAAACCGTTAGCAAAGCCTAAAATTCCTTGCTCGACTAATGGCGTATTAAAGTTACGCTCGCGGCCGTATTTCGCGGTTAACCCCGACGTCGCCCGGAATACCCCACCAAAAGCACCGGTATCTTCACCAAAACTATACACATTGCGATGGTTAGTCATGGCGATATCAAGAGCGTTGTTAATTGCTTGAAGTAAATTCATTTTAGCCATGATTAACGCTCCTGATCCAACCGCGAAGCCGTTTTCGGATAGGCTTCAGGATACTTGCGAATATGCGCTTTGAGCTGCTGCAGTTGCTGTTGTAACTGCGCCGGTGGCGTGTCGTAAACATCCTCAATGAGTTCATCGATAGGCGGAACCGCAATGGTTTCAGCAGCTTTTAATGCCTCTAACACCATGGCTTTTTGCTCAGCATAGTGACTTACAGCCTCATCGTTACTCAACCAACCTTGGCTCACCAACCATTTTTGAAAACGTTCCAGCGGATCTTTGCTGCGCCAACCAGCCTCTTCATCACGGCTGCGGTAACCGCTGGGGTCATCCGAGGTTGAGTGACCAGCCAAACGATAGGACATTCCTTCAATTAACACCGGTTCGTTATGTTCAACGGCAAGCTTGCGGGCCAGTTGAGTCGCGTGATACACCGCTAACACATCGTTACCATCAACCCGAATAGTTTTCATGCCATAGGCTACACCGCGAGGAGCGATGCCATCACCGACATATTGCTCGCCCTGCGATGGCGTCGAAATAGCGTAACCATTGTTACGACAGAAGAAAATAACCGGAACTTTAAACACCGCTGCCATATTCAAGCCAGCGTGAAAATCGCCTTCAGATGCTGCACCTTCACCGAAATAACAGATGGTGCAAGTACCTGATTGGTCCATTTTCTGGCCGTAGGCATAACCAGTAGCCTGCGGAATTTGCGTCGCCAATGGCGAAGCTATAGTCATAAAATTTAACCGCGCGCAACCATAATGCACTGGCATCTGCCGGCCTTTACCCAAATCACGTTCATTGGAAAATAGTTGATTCATGAATTCTTCAATAGTGAAGCCGCGATAGGCTAAGGCGCCCTGCTCGCGATATTGACCCATGATCATATCAGCACTATCCAGTGCTGCGGCAGAGCCAATACTGGCGGCTTCCTCACCCAATGAAGACAAGTAAAAACTGATACGCCCTTGGCGCTGAGC
This sequence comes from Pseudidiomarina sp., assembly GCA_023260975.1. Taxonomy (GTDB): domain Bacteria; phylum Pseudomonadota; class Gammaproteobacteria; order Enterobacterales; family Alteromonadaceae; genus Pseudidiomarina. The sequence continues at coordinate 52,023 of JALQTK010000005.1, forward strand.
AGCAATCATGCGTTCATCCAAAATACGGATAAACTGCATGGTATGGAATATTTTTAGCGCCGTAGCTTGGTCCAGATCAGGTGCTTCGGCACCCTTATGCAGCGTGCCATCCTCTTTAAGGATTTGCAGCATGGGAATAGTTAACGCACTGGCGTCTAAAAATGACGCTTTGCTGACGATATCCAGCTGGTGTTTCGTGTCCTTCGCCATAATTCTCTCGTTCTGTCCGTTCGTTAAACTACTATCGATAAATGAAGCGGCCGATAAAATTGCGCTCACTTTACCTTTACGTCAACGTACATGCAAATAGCCATGCTTAAAATTCGTCGCAAACTAGCGTAAAGCCGCCGTAACAAGCCGCTTGTCAGACCAGCTCCAACTTTGCCAATGGTTGTTCTCTGACCAACAACAACGCTCGTTGGCCAATCGCCACGTTCGCGTTAGGGAAGATAATACGTTCGCCAGCATGCTCAATAAAATGCTGCTGAGCCCCATCACTAGCGAGTCGATAGCCCAGCGGAAACTCGGTGAAATTGGCAACATCATCAGCGAAATGCAACTGGAATTGCTGATGTTTTCGGTCGATGACTCGCTCAACGGCAAACACCTGATGCTGCTCCGCGGTAAACTCTGGTAGCTGCAACTCCGACTGCATTAACAAGCTACGCAGCATGCCTTCAGTGTCAGCGAAGCGACTGCGGTCATTCTGACCAAATGGCCGAACTTTGCCTAATTCGACGGTGAACGCCTGTGCTTTGTGGGTGTTAACGCTGTAATACGAAAATGTGGTAGTCGGCGCTTGATTCAACAAAATAGTATGAATTCCGCACTGGGCAAGAAAACTCAGCTGTTTTTTGCTATACGGACGCCCATGTTGAAATGGGTAGATAGCGAATTTTTCGTAATAGGAATCACGAATAGCGGTATGTAAATCGTAGTGTAAACGCTCGCGCTGACCGCCCGTTGCGTGCTCAAAAAATCGTGTGACATACTGCTCTAACTGGGCTGCCCGTCGCTGTTCCGGGGCTTCACCATGCTGATGTGCGCCACTGAACAAGCGGTTCATATTATAGTCAAGTTCACGCACACCAGCGCTTATCGCCGCGGGGTTACCGAAGATAAACAGCACGCGCTGCAGCGGTTCATGCTGACGGCGCAGAATATCGTGCACGATATCGCGAACAATCTCTATCGGCGCAGTTTCGTTACCGTGTATACCACAGGACAATACGATATCTTTACCAGCCGGTTGCAGCGGCTGCCACATTAACACGCCGCGATCCCATAGTTCGAGTTGCCCAGTGTGCCCACGGAAACAATCCTGATTTACCGATTGCTGCCCGAGCGTCCAAGCAATGACATCAAAATCACTGGTCGGCATCGTCTATCGGCCCTCTGGTGGAATACGGCCAGGCGCTAGCCCCTTGGTTGCCAGCAGTGCTCGCAGTACCCGTGACTGATATTCGCGGCGATACAACACCATCACTACCACCGCCGTAGACACTAAAAATAAATAGGGGTGTAAAAACCAGCACAAATAGGCCAGGGCAAAATAATAGGCGCGCAAACCATTGTTGTATTCGTGACCCGCTTGATCAATTACTTTGGCAGCTTGATGCGCAAACACGGTGCGTTGTTCATCGCTAATATCCGGCGAACGGTACTGCGGTGCCGCCCCCATTAATACCGAGACAAAACCAAATTGGCGAATTGACCAGGTGAATTTAAAAAATGCAAAAACAAATATAAAGGCAAATAGAGCGAGCTTGGTTTGCACTTTTTCTGGTGAGGTAATTGCCGCATAAGGGATTGAGTTTAGTACGTCGACCACCTTCTCTGCCGAGCTAAGCAAGGTCAGCACACCAGCTAATACTAAAATGGTCGATGAGGCGAAAAATGTTACCGTGCGTTCCACGTTGCCAAGTAAGGCGGCATCGGCAATTTGATGATCCTTACGGGTAAGTGTAGACATCCAATCAATACGTAGCTGCCGTAAAATATACGACAGACTGTAGGTTGAACGGGCACGAATGCGAGCAAATAAAGTATAACTAAACCAGACTAGCACGAAGAATGATAATGCCAGCAAATCGTTGAAGGCTAAATTCATAAGACTGTCCTTGCCAGAAAATGGATACCGTAGCACCGTGCTACGGTATCTCATGAGGTTAGCTTATGAGCTTTAGTTTACCATTGAATGGTAAAAATATGACCTTAAGATTTTAGTACGTTATCTGGGTCTAATTCATTGGTTGAGCGCTCGGCCAAACCATACCACGACAAAATTTTTCGCAGCCAGCGACTAAAATCATCGAGCAACAGATAAAGGCACGGAATCAAAATCAAGGTGATCACGGTGGCAAATAAAATACCAAAAGCTAATGACACCGCCATTGGAATCACCATTTGCGCTTGCATACTCTTCTCTAGCACGATCGGTAATAAGCCGAAGAAGGTTGTCAGCGAGGTCAGAATAATCGCTCGGAAGCGCCGCCCACCTGCCTCTAACACAGCAGTTGCTAACGGTGTTCCTTCGCGCCGCGCTTGATTGACATAATCCACCATAACCAGTGAGTCGTTGACCACAACACCGGCTAAGGCAATAACACCAAACAAGCTAAGAATAGAAATAGGCATACCGAGTACCCAGTGCCCTACCACCGCACCAATCATACCAAACGGTATTACCGACATGATGATGAACGGCTGACTGTAACTCTTCAATGGAATCGCCATCAGCGCATAAATAGCCAGTAATGCCAACAAGAAACCAAGCGCTAATGAATCGGTGGCTTCCGCTTCATCTTGTGATGCGCCCTCAAGTTTAAAACCAACTGAAGGGTACTTATCAAGAATCGGTTGGATACGTTCGGCGCGTACCTGACGTACGATATCTGATGGTTGTACGCTGGCTTTATCAACCCGCGCGCGCACGTTCACTGAGCGCTCACGGTTAACCCGAACAATCGAGTTATAGCCCTTAGTGAATTGAATATCCGCTAATTCAGTGAAGGGGATCAAGGCACCGTTGGCGGTGCGCAGCTTCATATTTTCCAAATCGCCTATAGAGGTGCGTTCATCCAGAGGGTAGCGCACCATTACGCGCACTTCTTCATCACCACGCTGAATACGCTGCGCTTCAGCACCATAAAATGCATAACGCACCTGGCTGGCTAATTCAGACAAGCTAATTCCCATCGCCGTTGCGAGCGGCTTAAGGCTTACCACCACTTCGTTATTCCCCTCACCAAAGGTATCTTCAATATCAAACACCCCGGCAAAGGTCGCTAACTCACGACGCAGTTCGGCAGCAGCGGCAGCCAGTTCTGGTAAATTATCACCGGTAAATTGAAACTCCACATCGAAGCCGCCACCCATACCAATGCTGCCTTGGAAGTTCAGCGCTTTCACACCAGCAATTTCCGGCACCGATTCACGCCAGCGGTTGATAATGGCAAAGCCATCTACTTCGCGCTCTTCACCCTTGGCTAATTCAGCAAAAACAGTCGCATTACCCGTGTTAACCCATACGTTGGTATGTTTCACCACCGGCTCACCGGTTTCAGCAGTAATCTCAGCATTTAACTTGTTGAGGTGGGTAACCACAATCTCCGCTGCATCAATAGTTGCCTGCTCTGAAGTGCCTGGCTGCATAGAAACTTGTGCTTGAATGAAGTCGCTGGGCACATTCGGAAAAAACACCCAGCGCACAATACCGCCAGAAATTAAACCAATTGATACAATAAATAGACCAATAAAGGCAGCCAAAGTAATGCCACGATTACGTAAACAGCGGGTCAAAAACGGCGTGTATCGGCGTTCCACAAAAACTTTAAGGCCATCTGATATTTTATTACGAGCGCGCTGAAAGGCATTCAAACGCTCCGGCTGCTGGCGAGAAAACTTCATAGTGGCAATGTGCGCCGGCAGAATCATTTTTGATTCAACCAACGAGAACGCCAAAGCAATAATCACCACCCAGGCAATCGATTCCCAAATAGCACCCTGAGCACCACCCACCATTAACATCGGGATAAATGCCACCATAGTGGTTAATACCCCAAAGGTTGCCGGCATCGCGACACGTTGTGCTCCACGCACAACGTTTTCTACCGACTTGCCATGTTTTTCTAACTCGGAATAGGCACTTTCGCCAATCACTATGGCATCATCGACAACAATACCAAGCACCAAAATGAAGCCAAACAATGAAATCATGTTGATGGAAATACCCAGCACTGGCATCAACATAATAGTGCCGAGGAAGGCAATTGGGATCCCCATCATCACCCAAAACGCAAGCCGCAACTGCAAGAACAATGACAGTAAAATAAATACCAAGATACTGCCGCTGATCATATTGTTGGTCATCAGATCAAGACGACCTTGCAAGTAATACGACGAGTCGCCCCACCAAGCAATTTGCACTCCTGGCGGCAGCTCTTTTTGCTTGCGTTCAATATAATTACGTACAGTAGCCGCAGCTTGCAGATCACTCTGCTCGCCAACCGAATTAACCCGTACAAAGGTGGCTGCTTTACCATCAAACTCACTAAAGCGGCGACGCTCAATAAAGGCATCTTTGACGGTAGCAATATCACCTAGGGTTAAACGCGTGCCATCCGGTCGGTTGATCAGGGTGATACGTTCAAACTCATCACCAACATAGGCTTGATTGTTAGCACGCAATAAAATATCGCCGTTGGGAGTGCGAATAGAGCCACCAGCAACATCAATTGAGGTACCACGAATAGCAGTAACCACCTGTTGAAAGGTCAAATTATAGCGCTGCAGATCTTGCTCTGAGATTTCGATAGCAATTTCATAATCGCGTGCACCAACTAAATCGACTTTAGTAATGCCATTGGCTTTCTTTAAATCATCACGAATAGTTTTCGCCAACTCTTTCTGAGTGCGCTCATCAACATCACCATAGATCGACAACCAAATGACCTGACGTTGCGGGCGAGCCCGGTAAATATTGGGGCTTTCAATTTGATTCGGGAAGTTGGGGATAGCATCTACCCGCATTTTCACTTCATCCATGACCACTTGCGGATCATAGGAAGTTTCTATTTCAACACTGATCGATGCAATACCTTCACGCGCGGTCGAACGAATGCGTTTAATTCCATCAATATCTTCGATCGCATCTTCGACTAATACCACGACACCCTGCTCAACTTCTTGCGGAGCGGCACCAGGAAATGGCACTTGAATACTGATAATATTGAGTTCAATTTCCGGAAACATTTCCTTTTGAACTTTGCTCAAACCGAATAACCCGCCCACAATGATTAACATCATCAGCAAGTTGGCTGCGACTGGATTTCTCGCCCACCAGGCAATCAAACCAGTTTGTGGAGTTGTAGCATCAGACATGGGTGGTAGTCCTCGTTAATCCGGTTTTACCGCAGTATCATCGGCTTGCTTGCCGGCTACAGTTTCTTGTTGCAGCGGCAATGGATCGCCCGGCAAACGTACTTTCATACTCGGCAGTGCATTGGCAAGTTGAGTTAAAACTACTTTATCGCCATTACTCAAGCCTTGATCAACGTATACTTGATTGGCCTCAGCACGGACCACATTGACGGCTTTCAATTGCAACCGACGTTGCTCATCAACAGTCCAAACCTTATTGTCTTGGTTAATCGCATAACGCGGTATCTGATATAAATTTGTGGCCAATTTCCCGGCAATAGTTAATTGTACAAAGCGGCCGAAACGCAGCGGCTGCTCATGCGTTGCCGCGACCCGGTTATACGGGTCAGCAACTTCAACCACTCCATAAACCACCCGACTATTCATATCCAGTACGCCTTCGGTGCGCACCAAACGGCCATACCAAGTCACTTGTTGACCCGACACTTCAGAGCTTAACTGCACTTCTGGCGCCATAGTAGGATCATCGCCCGGCGCTGGGAGGTTCATGTAAGCTAAATCACGATCGCTCAATGGCACCCGAATTTCTGCAGTTTCAGTACTCATGATGCGGGCGATTTGGCTGTTAATACCGACAAACTGACCAAGGTCAACATTTTTACTTTGCAACAAGCCATCATAAGGCGCGCGAATCACTGTTCGTTCGAGATCGCGTTCAGCCCTGGCAACCGAAGCTTCGGCCGACTGCACTGCGGCAACTGCGCTGGCAACTTGTGGCTCACGAATACCTAACGCTGGGATTTCGCCCATCTGCAATGATTCCCATTCACTACGAGCAACTTTAGCCAGCGCGCTCTCCTGCGCTAATTGCGCCTTGGCTTGGGCTAAATTGGCTTTGGCAGTTTTCAACGCCACTTGATAATCGGCTGGGTCAATTTTCACCAACACTTCACCCGCTTTAAAAAATCCACCGGCGACAAAATTTGGCGATAATTCGATAACCTTACCACTTACCTGGGAGATCATCATGGTTGCGTGTTTGGCCTCAACATTACCCTGCCCGGCAACCAGAAAATTGACGTCTTGCGCATACACTTCAAGCACATCGACTAATACTGCCGGGCGCTCATTCTGGCGCTGCGGCGGTTGCGGCCGCATTGCTGAAAGCAAGACCAAGAGAATAATTGCGCCCACGATAATAAGTGGCGGCACTAGTTTGCGTTTTTGAAAAGCCATGAGATTAATTTCCGTTATAACTCAGATAGCAATAGTATGAAGCACTGCGAGGAACTCGAACAGCACCGATGTGTTGCGATTTGTTTCAATTAGCCGTTGAGTAAAAATGCTTCGGCTGCCTCAATGGCGTGAGGGCGCCCCGCTAACACCAGAACATCGTCGCATTGTAGGCAAAAATCACCGCTAATTGAGGTGCTTTCTTGGTCATCGCGGCGCACTGCGCGCACTGAAACATCCAAATCATCGAGCTTCAACTCTGCCAGTGTTTTGTTAATTGCATAAGCATCGCAGGGCAACGGCACCGCATGCAAAAACAGTAAGGTGGTCGCTGTTTCAGCCGTCAGCATCGTGGTCTCACCCGGATAAAACCCGTGCATATCGCCATAATGCGATCGTCGCGCTTGATCCAATCGCGCTAAAATTTTACGAATCGGCACCCCTGATCGCGATAACACTTGCGAAACCAGCATTAAACTCGCTTCTAAGGTATCTGGAACAACTTGCGTAGCGCCTGCAGCAAGCAGCTGATCGAGATGTCTGGTATCACGACTTCTGACAATAATTTCGGCGTGATCATTTAACCGCCGTAATTGCTTAATAATGCTGATAGAACGTTCATCATCAGCGAAGCTAATAATAATCAACTCAGCCTGTTCAGCGTGAACAGCCTTTAACAAATCGAGCCGTTCAGCACTACCATAAAATACGTTAGCTCCGCCAATAATCGCTTCTTGAACGCGCCGCGCATCATGATCAATGGCTAAATGATCAATATTTTCGTGCCGCAAGAACCGACTGATCGTTTGCCCGACACGACCATAACCGAATATCAACACCTGACTCTGATGATCCGGCAGCTGCGGTAGCTGCGCCGCGATCGTCTCGCTCACCGCACGATCGTCGTTTAGCAGTGCGCTCACCCACTGATTGGCTCGTTGAATCACCAACGGCGTTAGGGCCATACCAAACACCCCAACACCGACCACCAAAGCAGCAACATCGGAACCGACTAGTTGGTAACTCGATGCTAAGGCAATCAAGACAAAACCAAACTCACCCAGTTGAAATAACATCATGCCTGCAGCTAAGCTATCGGTCCAACGCTCCCCCATCAAACGCGCTAACGCATACACAATGGCTAACTTTAGTGCGCCGATAGCAACTACTGCGAGAATAATCCAATGCAGGTTGGCAACAAATACCGGAATGTTCAGTTGCATACCGACGGTGATGAAAAATAACCCCATCAAAATATCGCGAAAAGGCCGAATATCGGCCTCAAGCTGATGTTTATATTTCGATTCACCGAGCATCATGCCGGCCAAAAATGCCCCTAACGCCATAGATAAACCAAACATATGTGTTATGCCGCCAGCAACCAGCGCCACTAACAAGGTGGCTAACACAAACAATTCATCGGTACGTTGCCGGGCAATTTCACGAAAAATAAATGGTAGTAACCATTTTCCAGCGGCCATTAACGCGACCACAACAATCAAGCCTTTCAGCAAAGCTAAACCCAAATTGAGCCAAATAGATTGATCGTTGCCGACTGAAGTGGTTGCCAATAATGGAATAATGATCAACATCGGCACTACCGCAATGTCTTGGAACAATAGCACTGCGACGGTCATTTGCCCTTTACGGGAAGTCAGCTGAGCCGTTTCACCAAGTTGTTTAATCACCACCGCGGTGGATGATAAAGCAACCAGCGAACCAATAATAAACGCAGCAGACCAATTCTCTAGCAGCACATAGCTAACCAGGGTAAACACCAAAGTCGATATCACCACCTGTCCTGCGCCCAAGCCAAAAACTAATTTACGCATCGCGATCATTTTCGCTAAGGAAAATTCTAGGCCTAACGAAAACAGCAGCAAAACCACCCCTAGTTCTGCAACAAATTCATAGTCATGCGGTGAGGTTATCCAGCCAGATACGTCAGGTCCGGCAATAACACCTGCACTTAGGTAGGCTAAAATAGCGGGTAATTTGAGTGCTCTAAACGCCCATACCAGCATCACTGCAACACCGAGCAATAACAGCATGTCGATGAAATATCCGTTCATGGCGTTCTCCGTGTGGTGAAGGTCGATATAGGCTATTTACGCTGCAAGTACAGTCCGCAGCAAATCAATGATAAACCAATCAGGGTAGTGGTCTGTATGGCTTCACCGAGAATAGCATAAATCAGCACTAAACTGAGAAACGGGCTGAGGAAAATCAGCATACTAATTTGGCTCGTCTTTTCTGCTTGGCGCATGGCCAGCAGCCACAACAGAAAGGTTAAGCCCATTTCAAAAATACCAACGTAAATACCTGCGCTTAACCCGCGCCAATCGAGTTGCCACGGTGATGGCCACAGCAATTCCGCCGCCAGCAGCCACAGGCTGCCCCACAAGAAACACCAAAATAGTGCCGGCACCGGTGGGTCGGTATTACGAATGTTGATCAACCAATAACTAGCCCATAACAGCGTGCTGGCAAGTGCAATACTCACCCCTAACCAATTAGTTTGGCTGAAATCCCAGTTGCCGCCAGTGGCAATTAAAAACACCCCTGCATAGGCCACCAACATAGCCAGCAGTTCTCGCTTGCTGAGTTTTTGCTTAAGAATAGGCACCGCCAGCAGTGACATGGTAATCGCCCAGGTATAATTAATCGCTTGGGCCTGTTGCGCTGGTAATTGGCTATAGGCGATAAACAGCACCCAATAATAAGCGAACGGGTTCAGTAGCCCCAGCAGCACATAAAAGCGTGTGCGCGTGCGTGCTAATTGAAAGGTGTTAGGCCATTGCCGTTGCCAGCTAATAAAGCCAGCAAAAATAACCACACTGGTTAGCGCTGCTATCAGTACCAGTTGTCTTGGTGTCAAAAATTGCAGAGCAATTTTGAAAGCCGTGGCAACGGTTGCCCACAACAGCACTGCAGACAGGCCAAGCATTAATGCCTTGCGTTGATTCGCCACCTTCATAATACCTCAACGATCAGATTGAATAGCAGACAAGGTAAGCCAGCGATCGTTACCGCGGGTAATGCGATACCAACGACAGCTATAGAGTGGCTTGGCATCATTGCTGGTATGCAAGAACTGCTGCCGTAATTGCTCCAATTGGGCATAGCTCGGCATCGGTACCTGGCACAGTTGCAGCCAATAGCGCAGCGCCGCGCGCTGACGTGCAGCCGACCAGCTAGCAATGGTATCAACAAATAATTGCTGTTGTGCATTGATATGCGGGGTGACTAAGTCTGCCAGTAATTGCTCCAATAGCGCATTATGCTCAGCACATAAGGCGGCACTTCGCAGCACTGCTTGGCCAAAATGTGGCCAGCGTTGTTCTAGCAATGGCACCACCTGATGGCGCAAAAAATTTCGTTCAATATCGGTGTCAAAATTGGTGTCATCTTCAATCCAAAACAACTGGCGTTGTTCGGCATAGCTATAAATTGCTTGTTTGCTAACCGGCAATAACGGTCGCAACCATTCGATCTGCTGCCAGCCTTGTTGGCGCGCCATAGCAGCCAAGCCCTTGGGTCCGGCGCCGCGCTTTAATTGCAATAACACGGTCTCAATTTGATCATTACGATGATGGCCCAACAAACAACTGGCATTGCTATTCTCAGCCTGTTGCTGCACTAGTTCAGCAAGACGCTGATAACGCGCATCGCGACCTGCCGATTCCTTATTCACACCAGCCCCGGCGGCAACCTGCAATACTTCATGCAGCAGCGGCATGTCACGGCGCTGGCAGTCAGCCACTAAACCCTGTGCCCAGGCAGCCGAGTTGGGATGAAACTGATGGTCTAAATGAATCGCTAAATAACGGTACTGTGGGTGTTGCTGACGATAACGGTCAAGTAAATCAAGAATGGTCTGAGAATCGGCACCGCCACCTAAACAGGCAACAAAAAGATGACCCGGCTGCACTTGCAACGCCTGCAGCTGTTGTGCAAAAGCCGGGTAGAGGTCGGTCATGGATGATGCGTTAGCAGTAACCAAATGACATCAGCTTGGCATAACGGCGATCGAGCAAGCTGGCCGCATCGAGAGCTTCTAATTCACTCAAATCGGTGAGGATACGATTTTTCAAGCGCGCCGCCATCGCTTCATGGTCACGATGAGCTCCGCCAATCGGCTCCTCAACAATGGTATCAATCAGCTTTAATGCTTTGCTTTTATCCGCGGTGACGCCCATAGCTTCAGCAGCCAACTCGGCTTTACTTGCACTTTTCCAGAGGATCGACGCGCAGCCTTCAGGTGAAATCACCGAGTAGGTTGAATATTGCAGCATGTTGACACGATCACCAACGCCAATAGCCAACGCACCACCCGATCCGCCCTCACCGATTACGGTGCAGATGATTGGAGTTTTCAAGCGCGCCATGACTTTTAGGTTACGCGCAATTGCTTCCGATTGACCACGCTCCTCGGCACCGATTCCTGGGTAAGCACCCGGAGTATCAATAAAGGTGATGATCGGCATTTTAAAGCGCTCTGCCATTTCCATTAAACGTAATGCTTTGCGGTAGCCCTCTGGCTTTGGCATGCCAAAGTTGCGGCGAATCTTTTCTTTGGTTTCGCGCCCTTTTTGATGGCCAATAACCATGACCGGGCGACCATCTAAACGTGCCGTACCACCGACAATCGCGCGATCATTGGCAAATGTGCGATCGCCCGCTAATTCGTCAAAATCGGTGAACATGTGATTAATATAATCAAGGGTATAGGGGCGCGCAGGATGACGCGCCAACTGCGACACCTGCCAAGCATTTAAGTCAGCGAAGATTTTATCGACTAGCTGCTCACGCTTTTCCTGCAACTTGCCAATTTCTTCTTCAATGTTGAGGTCAAACCCACCACGCGCGCCAACCGCCTTCAATTCTTCAATTTGGGCTTGTAGCTCAGCAATTGGTTTTTCAAATTCCAAAAAATGCAGACTCATTATGGCTCCTGTTTGCCATCAAAATTCTAGCACAACATGCTTATCACCGAATTGGACCGCCAATTCGTGCAGTAATTCATCAGCTGGGGTAACACACCATGCTGTTCCTAACTTATATTCAGCCTGCACATCGTCACGCTGATAATGAATACGTACCGGAGTGGTGCCGTGCTGATGCGCTTGTAACAGCGCTTGCAGGCGCGCTAAACCATTGCCTTGCAGCTGCTCTTGGCGAAGTTGCAGCAACAACCCCTTCGCATATTGCTCACGCACACCAAGCAAGGTATTCACCTCTCGTGCGGTCATTGTATTCGCGCCAGCAAAATCATCAAAGCTGACCTCTCCTTTCACCACGATGATCTGGTCGTTTTGCAGCAGGTCATAGTGTAAATCATATTCCTGCGAATAAAAACGAACCTGAAACCGCGCGGTTTTATCGTCTAAGGTGACTATTGCCCAACGTGAGCCTTTTTTATTTACCATAGTGCGCACATCAATAATCAAACCCGCTACGGTAGTCACTTGATCACGCGCGGTAGGCTTCACATCAGCCAACACACAAGGCACGTAGTTGCGCAATTCACGACGGTATCGATTAATTGGGTGACCAGTTAAGTAGAGGCCTAAGGTTTCGCGCTCAAACTCCAACCACACTGCCTCTGACCACGGCGCTACCTGCTGATAAACTGGCTTACTGGCGGTATTAACCGGGTCGGCGAACATGCCGAATAAATCACTTTGGCCAACTTCTGCAGCACGGGCGGTTTGCTCGGCTTGACGCATGGCCTGTTCAAGATTAGCAAACAGTCCCGCTCGGTGTATGCCAAGTGAATCGAGTGCCCCAGCTTTAATTAACTTTTCTAAAATGCGGCGATTCAAACGCTTTAAATCAACCCGCGCACAAAAATCATACAGGTCACTGAAAATACCGTCCTGGCGGGCCTGCAAAATTGCCTCAATCGGACCGGCGCCAACGCCTTTAATGGCGCCAATACCATAGATAATGGTGCCATCATCAGCGACAGTAAACTTGTATTGGCCTTTATTAATATCCGGTGGCAATAGCCGCAAGCCGAGTTGCTCGCATTCATCCACTAAGGTCACAATCTTGTCGGTGTTGTCCATATCAGCCGACATTACCGCAGCCATAAACTCGGCTGGATAATGAGTCTTCAACCACAACGTTTGGTAAGACACCAACGCATAGGCGGCTGAATGTGATTTGTTAAAACCATAACCGGCAAACTTCTCCACCAAGTCGAAGATCTTAACGGCAAGTTCCGGATCAATATTATTTTGCTTCGCGCCTTGTTCAAACACCGCCCGTTGCTTGGCCATTTCCTCAGGTTTTTTCTTGCCCATAGCACGACGCAGTAGATCGGCTTCACCGAGCGAATAACCTGCCAATACCTGGGCTATTTGCATAACCTGCTCTTGGTACAAAATGACGCCGTAGGTTGGCTCCAAAATTGGCTTCAATGAAGCGTGCTGATAGTCTTTATCGGGGTACGACAACACCTCACGACCATGTTTACGGTCGATAAAGTTATCCACCATACCCGATTGCAATGGACCCGGACGGAATAATGCAACCAGTGCGATAATGTCCTCAAAGGTGTCGGGTAAAAGCTTCTTAATCAGCTGTTTCATGCCGGCTGATTCAAGCTGAAATACCGCTGTGGTCTGGCCTTTTTTCAGCAATTTAAAACAATCTGGATCATCGAGTGGAATGCTTTCAATAGCAATTGCAGGCAGCTGTTGTTGCTGACGCTGTTGATTGACCATTTCCAGCGCCCATTGAATAATGGTCAGAGTGCGTAGACCCAAAAAGTCAAATTTGACCAGACCGGCTGCCTCAACATCGTTTTTATCAAATTGGGTGACCGGCTGTTTTCCCTCTTCATCACAATAGAGCGGGGAAAAATCGGTGATTTTGGTGGGTGCAATCACTACCCCACCAGCATGCTTACCGGCATTTCGAGTACAACCTTCAAGCGTGCGCGCCATATCGATCAAATCACGCACATCCTCGTCCTGCTCGTACATTTCTTGCAGCCGCGGTTCAACCTCAAAGGCTTTCTCAAGGGTCATACCCGGGTCGTTAGGAACCAACTTCGTTAATTTATCAACAAAGCCGTACGGATGCCCAAGTACCCGTCCAACGTCGCGAATCGCCGCTTTGGCGGCCATGGTACCGAAGGTGATAATTTGTGATACCGCCTCACGACCGTAAAGTTCAGCCACGTGGTCAATCACTTCATCACGGCGATCCATACAAAAATCGATATCAAAGTCAGGCATGGAAACCCGCTCTGGATTCAAAAATCGTTCGAATAGCAGATCGAATTGCAACGGGTCTAGATCAGTAATTTTTAACGCATAAGCCACCAAGGAACCAGCACCTGAACCACGACCCGGACCAACCGGAATATTGTTATCTTTTGACCATTGAATAAATTCCATCACAATCAAAAAATAGCCGGCAAAACCCATATCGTTGATGACACCCAACTCAATGGCTAAGCGCTGGTCATACTCACCGCGTTGTTGTTGTCGCTGCTGTGGCTCTGGAAATAATTGTTGCAGCCGTTGCTCGAGCCCTTGCTGCGATTTAACGACCAAAAATTCTTCGGGCGTCATACCACCGGTGGGGAATTCCGGCAGCACATATTCATCCAATGTCACGGTGACATTGCAACGCTTAGCAATTTCCACGGTATTTTCGAGTGCTTCGGGAAGGTCAGCAAAAAGCTCGCACATTTGTTCGCTACTACGCAGATATTGCTGCTCGCTGTAAAGCTTTGGGCGTCGCTTATCATCGAGGGTGTAACCATCCGATACTGCGACTCGAATTTCATGGGCATGAAACTCGCTGGGCTGCAAGAACACCACCTCATTGGTAGCAACGACCGGTAATCCAGTTTCGCCAGCTAACATCACCGCGGCGTGAATATAGTCATTTTCCTGCGGGCGCCCGGTACGAGTCAGTTCGAGATAAAAGCGATCACTGAAGTACTGCTGATAAAATTCCACCAGAGCCATCACTTCAGCTTGCTTATGCTGCAATAATTTGCGCCCAATCTGACCGTCACGTCCGCCAGAGAGCAGGATCAAGCCATCATTATGTTGTGCTAACCAGTGCCGATCAATACAGGCTCGACCATGCCGATGGCCGGCCAAATAACCGCGGCTGATCAACTGAGTGAGCTGCTGATAGCCATTATTATTCATCGCCAGTACGGTCAATCTGGTCAGCCCTTCATCGGGCTCGTCAGCATCTAATACCCACAGATCACAACCAATAATTGGTTTTAGACCGAGTTTATGACTGCTGCGATAAAACCGTACTAAACCGCATAAATTCATTTGGTCGGTTAGCGCCAGCGCCGGCATACCGAGCTTAGCACTGGCCTCGCAAATGGCGTTGACCTTGTACAGGCCATCAATCATGGAGAAGTCACTATGCACGCGCAAATGCACAAATGCTGGCGCAGCAGTGGCGGTTTGCTCGGGGGATTCAGTCATATCACGCTATCAACATTGTAGTGGCTGCAAGGAATGAGCTATTGTGCCGCATGGTCACCAGCTTGTCATTAGCAGTGACACACTTATTGACGGCTTTACCTGCAAGCACCTGTTAGCTGTGGAACGACAATAAAGCCGCTGTCGTCAGCACCAAAAACTAGACTTTGCTGCACTTGGTGATACGCCGCAATCAGCACACACAGCAGTGCATCCAAACCATCTTCATTAGCCTTGAGGGCTGCCCCGTTGAGTCGAACACTGCCAGCAGTATCAAGCAGTTGTTGTTTAATCGGCGCCGCGAAATCGAGCTTGATCGGGCTATTGTGCTGCAAACCGAGCAGCAACCGAGCGA
Source organism: Pseudidiomarina sp. (assembly GCA_023260975.1). Lineage (GTDB taxonomy): Bacteria > Pseudomonadota > Gammaproteobacteria > Enterobacterales > Alteromonadaceae > Pseudidiomarina. The sequence continues at coordinate 67,461 of JALQTK010000005.1, forward strand.
GCTGCTGCTGACCGCTGCGGCGCGCTGCAACATCGCCTTTTTTATAGGCCAACCGATAAGGTAGCTGAAATAGCTCTAATAACGCTGCGTGAGGGTAACATTCAATTTGCCATGGCTGGCTAATCACGCGCGCCGGACGAGTGCCGGCATGCTGGTAACCATGGTCCAATAAACTGTGGCTTAACTGCAGGCTCTGACAATCCGCCCAAAGATTTAAATTGGCCGGGTAACAGGCAACCCCACGACTTCCATAAGCGCTGATAATCGCCCGTTCACAAGCACGCATACCGGTTTGATTGGTGATTATAGTGGGACCATCTATGGCAACACCATAAACCTGCTCATCAAGCAGTTGCTGAGCCATATCAGCAACACTGAAAGACCCATGAACCAGTCGCTCAATGAATAACCGATTGGCGTGCAGTTGGCCATAAGCCAGTGCTGATTTATTACCAGCGCGCCAGGCAATATCGATACCAGCGAGGCGCCCTGCCAATGCCATCACAATTACTCGTCGTTGCTACCAATGAAGGCTTCAATACCCTCTTCATCAATAGCTGCCTTGGCTTCATCTAAGGCATCTTGATCCGATTCAAATTCATCTTCCCACAGCGTCGAATTATTGGCGGCATCGACAATCTCCAAAATCCAACCGCCGTGGTCACCACGATAAATATCTACTTGCACGGTGTGACCGTTTTGACTGATGGCTTGTGTTAACGGGCTTTGCTCAAATTCTTGTTCGCTCATAACTTACTCACTTTAGTGAAATTCACAATGGCTGCTAGTTTAACAGAAAAAAAGCCCGCGACTATCGCTAGTCACGGGCCTTACCGATAAATTATTTGCCATGCGAAACTGTCAGCTTATAACGCCGCTAAAGCATTATTAAACAGTGCCGACGGGCGCATTGCCTTATCAACCAACAACGCATTAGGCTGATAATATCCGCCGATTTCTACCGGCTGGCCTTGAACCGCAAGCAATTCAGCAACAATAGCTTGCTCGTGTTGCTGCAATTGTGCCGATAATTTAGCAAAACGTGCGGCTAAATCGCTATCAACGGTTTGCCCAGCAAGTGCCTCTGCCCAATACATCGCTAAATAGAAATGACTGCCGCGGTTATCAATTTCACCGACTTTACGTGCGGGTGATTTATCATTATCGAGGAACTTCGCATTGGCTTTGTCGAGCGCATCTGCCAGTATTTGCGCCCGTTGGTTACCGGTGGTTTGAGCCAAATGCTCCAACGAAGCCGCTAAGGCTAAGAATTCACCGAGTGAATCCCAGCGCAGATAGTTTTCTTCAACAAATTGCTGCACATGTTTTGGCGCTGAACCGCCAGCGCCGGTCTCAAATAAACCACCACCATTCATCAGAGGCACCACTGAAAGCATTTTTGCTGAGGTACCGAGCTCAAGAATTGGGAATAAATCAGTAAGATAGTCGCGCAACACGTTACCGGTGACGGAAATGGTGTCGTGACCGGCTTTCATCCGTGCCAACGAGTGCACGGTCGCATCGGTTGGCGCCATGATTTGCAGGTCAAGCCCTGTGGTGTCATGCTCTGCTAAGTAGGTGCGCACTTTGTTGATTAATTGCGCATCATGGGCGCGGTTGGCATCTAACCAGAATACCGCGGGCATGCCGCTTAACCGCGAGCGATTAACTGCCAGTTTCACCCAATCACGAATTGGTGCGTCTTTAACCTGGCACATACGCCAAATATCGCCCTTCGCAACCTGATGTGAAAAGACCGTTTCACCGGCTTGATTTAGCACCACCACAGCGCCATCTGCGGCGATTTCAAAGGTCTTATCATGGGAACCATATTCTTCAGCTTTTTGTGCCATCAAACCCACGTTTGGAATGGTTCCCATGGTGGCTGGATCAAACGCACCATGCTGCTTACAGAATTCGATGGTGGCTTGGTAAACACCCGCATAACAACGATCAGGGATCAGTGCTTTGGTATCTTGCGTGTTGCCCTGGCGATCCCACATCTTACCGCCATCACGAATCATGGCAGGCATCGAAGCATCAATAATGACATCACTAGGAACATGCAGATTGGTGATGCCCTTATCTGAATTCACCATGGCTAATTGCGGTTGCTGATTGAATATTTCGGCGATATCCGCCTCAATCGCGGCACGTTGTTCAGCCGGTAAGGTGGCAACCTTGGCCACCACATCACCGAAACCATTGCTAACATCTACGCCAAGCTGTTTAAAGGTGTCGGCATACTTGCCAAACAACTCGGCAAAGTAAACTTTTACCGCATGACCAAACATGATCGGGTCAGACACTTTCATCATGGTTGCTTTTAAGTGTAACGACAGCAGGATATCTTGTTGTTTTGCAGCGGCAGTCTGCTCAGCAAAAAAACTAGCTAACTTGGCCACACTCATCGAGGCTGCATCAACCACCTCACCGGCAAGTACCTTGATACCATCTTTCAACACCGTCTCACCGGCTGGGGTACGCAGCACAATGCGCAAACTATCGGCGTTGCTAAAGGTTGTCGATTGCTCGCTGCTATAGAAATCGCCATCACTCATATGGGCAACGTGCGTTCTGGAGTCGCTCGACCATTTACCCATGCGATGCGGGTGCTTTTTCGCATAGTTTTTCACCGAGGCAGGCGCCCGCCGATCTGAGTTCCCCTCACGCAGCACGGGGTTAACTGCTGAGCCCTTAATACGATCGTAGCGTGCTTTAATGTCACGCTGCTCAGCAGTGGTTGCCTCGACCGGGTAATCGGGTAATGCATAACCCTGACTCTGTAGTTCGCTAATGGCCGCGATTAACTGCGGAATTGACGCAGAAATGTTCGGCAACTTTATAATATTAGCTTCTGGCTTGTTGGCTAATTCACCGAGTTCGGCCAGTGCATCACCAATGCGTTGGTGTTCTTGTAAGAACTCTGGAAAGCTGGCAATGATGCGGCCCGCTAGTGAGATATCGCGGGTTTCTACTTTAACCCCAGCGGCTTTGGTAAAAGCCTGCACAATAGGCAGTAGCGAATAGGTTGCTAAGCGAGGCGCTTCGTCCGTTTCAGTATAAATAATCGTTGAACTATCGATTGACATGGTCATTCCTATTGAGCGAGGTCAGCAAAAATTGGGCTAAATTGTAGCAAAAAAAAGGCAGACCATAAAGATCTGCCTTGTTCATGCTGCGCTTAACAAACGCTTTACTGATCGAGCTTAGGCGCGGTTAAACCGCGGCGCTCGAGTAACGCTTCTACCGTTGGCTCTTGACCACGGAAGTTAATATATTGCTGCATGGGATCAATACTATTGCCCTTGGATAACACGGCATCACGCAAAGCTTGGCCATTTTCTAACGTCAAGCCACCACGATTAGCCATAAATTTAAAGGCATCAGCAGCCAATACTTCAGACCACATGTAGGCGTAATAACCGGCTGAATAACCACCGGCGAAAATGTGGGCAAAATATGCTGATTTATAGCGCGGTGGTACCGCTGCCACATCAACGCCATTAGCCTGCAGTGCTGCAGCTTCAAAAGCAGCAACATCATCAATGTTGGCTTCGTCAACCGACAAGGTGTGGTATTCAAAGTCTAACAACGCAGCTGAAATGTACTCTAAGGTGTCAAAGCCTTGGTTAAAGTTCTTCGCAGCCAACACTTTAGCTAACAAATCGGCTGGGATTTGCTCACCAGTTTCATAATGTTTGGCGAAGTTAGCGATAACTTTCGGATCCAACATCCAGTCTTCTTGGAAGGTTGATGGGAATTCAACATAATCCCGTGATACAGAGGTACCAGCGAGTGATGGATACATCACGTCAGAGAACATGCCGTGTAAGGCATGACCCATTTCATGGAACATGGTGCTGACTTCGTCAAAACTCAGTAATGTTGGTTGACCTTCTGGCGCTTTACGAATGTTCATGTTGTTTAAAATAACCGGCTTAGTGCCCAACAAGTGATTCTGGCCAACAAATGAACTCATCCAAGCACCGCCGCGCTTACCATCGCGAGTAAACCAGTCGCCATAGAATAAACCAAGCGTTTTACCGTCAACGTCTTTCACTTCGTAAACATAGACATCATCGGCATAAACTGGAATATCATCGCGTTTATGGAAGGTAATACCGAACAATTCGGTCATCGCATAATAAACACCGTCTTCAACCACACGGTTGAATTCGAAATACTTTTTAACTTCGTTTTGATCAATTGCGTACTTCTCTGCGCGTACTTTTTCGGCGTAGTAAAACCAATCCCATGGTTGTACTTCAAAGTCACCACCTTGGGCGTTAATCATTGCCTGAATTTCAGCTTGCTCGGCAGCCACGTTACTGACCACTGCAGGGACTAAATCACGCAACATTTTTTGCGCTGCAGCTGGAGTACCCGCCATACTTTGTGCCAGCGTGAACGCACCCCAGTTGTCATAGCCTAATAATTTTGCCCGTTCAGCGCGTAATTTGGTCAATTTTGCCACCAACGGACGGTTATCAGTGGCACTATTACCTAAACCACGGTTCGCTGAAGCTTCCCAAATACGCTGACGCAGCTCACGATTCTCTAACACTTCAAGAATTGCTTGGCGGGTGGTGTTGCTCAAACGGATAACATACTTGCCTTCATGACCGGCGTTTTTAGCGGCCGCAGCAAAACCAGCAATTTGGTTGGCGCTGGCACCGGCCAATTCGGCTTCACTATCGACGATAATCAGATTCTCATCGACCAAGGTCATCAAGTTGCGTGAAAATTGCGTCGTTAACGACGACATCTCGCTATTGATTTCGCGGATCCGCACTTGCTCTTGTTCATTCAAACGCGCGCCGGCACGAACAAAGCTGGTATAGGTATCTTCAACCAAGCGTAATGCTTCGCCACTGAGCGAATCACGATTAGCATAGATTGCTTCTACACGCGCGAACAAAGCCGGATTGAGCATAATGTTGTCACGATGAGCAGCCCACTTCGGTGCTAATTCAGCCTGTAAGTTGCGAATATCGTCGTTACTGTTCGAGCCGGCAATGTTACCAAATACGGAACTAACTCGACTCAACAAACGGCCTGATTTTTCCATCGCCACAATAGTATTTTCAAAGCTTGGCGCTTCACTGTTGTTCGCAATAGCCTCGATCTCGGCGGCTTGCTCGGCCATGCCGGCATATATGGCTGGGCGATAATGTTCAAATTTTATCGCATTAAAATCAGGTGCCATGTACGGCAACGTGCTGGCTTGATAAAATGGGTTGGCTTGGTTGAATTGCGCAGCAATCTGCTCGCTAGTTTGACTTTCATTCATGGTTTGAGTGGCTTCTTTGTCTGAACAAGCAACCAGCGCAACACTAGCGCCAATTGCAATGGCGATGAGGCTCATACGCATAATCAATTCTCCTTGGTGTATTTAGGTAATACCTCATACTGTACTCGCCCAGTGTGCTTGACTCAAGCACCATTCGCAGCAGAAAGCCGGCGCTTGAACCGATTTGTGCGCTCATTTAGGCCACTTCTATTACAGCAATCAAGGGTAACAGGCCGAATCGACTGCGCGCTTTATCGCAACTTGGATTACTGCCATCAACCGAGACTGCAAATTCACGGCATGGCGAGGGGCGATCGGCGTAGATGCGACAGCAATAGAATTATGGAAGACAAAAGAAATGGCGGAACGGACGGGACTCGAACCCGCGACCCCCGGCGTGACAGGCCGGTATTCTAACCAACTGAACTACCGCTCCGCAGCGGTTTTGATAACCTTCTTCACACTGTTGGAAAATTGGCGGAACGGACGGGACTCGAACCCGCGACCCCCGGCGTGACAGGCCGGTATTCTAACCAACTGAACTACCGCTCCAAATCTTCCAAAACAAGCCAAATGGTATGGTGGCCTGCAGTGCGGAGCGAATATTACGAGCGCGCCTGATTGGCGTCAACCTTTTTTTGCAGTATTTATTTTGTTTGCTGGAATTGTGAACAAACTACGAATGCCAAAGTGCTTGCTGAATAATTTTTAAACGTTCCGCATGCGCTTGTTGTTCATTATCATCGGCGCGAATCACTCGTAATGCCGGCTTATTGGTTATCGGCGTCCAGCCATTTGAACTCGTCCCACTTTGATTGGCTCCTTGGCTCGCCAATGCTAATTTAGTTTGCCCGCCGGTCATGGCTAAATAAACCTCAGCCAGCAGCTCAGCATCTAATAAGGCACCATGAAAATTACGATTGGCGTTATCAACGCCGAAGGCTCGACATAACGCGTCTAAGTTATTTTTTTGCCCAGGGCGCATATCACGCGCTAATTTCAAGGTATCCAACACCGAACACAAGTCGCGTGTAAGCGCAGTGTCTGCTCGCCATAACTTAAATTCGTGGTCGATGAAACCAACATCAAAAGCGGCATTGTGAATAACCAGTTCAGCACCTTCAATAAAGTCGATAAATTTATCGGCAACTTGCGCAAACACTGGTTTATCTTGCAAGAATTCATTACTGATCCCGTGTATTGCAATGGCTTCTTGTTCGACTAAGCGCTGTGGGTTCAGATAGACATGAAAGGTATTGCCGGTAAGTTTTCGGCCAATCAATTCGACCGCGCCAATTTCGATCACGCGATGACCCTGGGCTGGGTCTAAACCGGTTGTTTCGGTATCAAGTACAATTTGGCGATGATGATTCATAGAGCATTGTTCGACTGGCTGCGATGGTGTAGCTTATCTTCACCGATAACGTCAGATGATTCAACGGATACTGCGCTTATATGCGAGAGAAAGTCGTACATATTTACACCGATGGCTCGTGCCTTGGTAATCCTGGACCAGGTGGCTACGGGGTTATTATTGAGTACGGCGAAGTACACAAAGAGCTGTCAGCCGGCTTTCGGCTTACTACCAATAACCGCATGGAGCTATTAGCGGTGATTGTCGGCTTAGAGGCGCTGAAACGCCCCTGTAGCGTGGTGGTTACCTCAGATAGTGAATACATGCGCCAAGGTATTACCAATTGGATCAAGGGCTGGCAAAAAAATGGTTGGCGTACAGCGGCAAAAAAACCAGTAAAAAATGCTGACCTGTGGCAGCGTTTGTTAACTGCGACGTCAGCACATACTATTCGCTGGGATTGGGTTAAAGGGCATGCTGGACATCCGCAGAATGAGCGCTGCGATGTGTTAGCACGAAACGCCGCGGAAGCCTCCCCACAGAGCGCCGATAGCGGTTATCAAGCTGAGCTCTAGTCGACCCCATCAGCATGGCGATTGGCGACCGGCAAAGCAGCCCCCTGTGGTGCTTTACGCCAGCGTTTTTGCCGCACCATGGTGAGCGGATAATGGCGTTTACGGGCCACTAATAAATACATACTACCGACCATGGGGAGCGCTCGACTCAACCAAGACAAGCCGCTGGTCGGGTTAGGTAACGCATCAATTAATAAGCTTGGCGCAATATACTCGCTGGCAATCAGCTCAAAATTCAATAACGCCAACCAATCGCTCACCCGAGCGCGACTGAAATAGCGCCCGTGCCATGGATAACTATCAATACGACCTGGCCACATGCCGGTCCATAAAGCCGGGCTAAGCGGATTCATACCAACCAGTATTAAGTAGCCATCAGCAATTAAACTATGACTCGCCTCACGCAATAATTGATGCGGATCGGAGTCATATTCAAGTTGATTAATCATCACTATGGCGTCGAGTGTATGTTCGGCAAATGGCCAATGATGAAGATCAGTGATAACCTCAGCAGGAGCTTGTGCTTGCAGACTAAACTGGTGGTTAACCCGCAGTTCAGGTAAGGCTAGGTCCGCTGCGAGCGCACCAACACGGGCTAGATGATAACCAAATATTTTCGCACAATGTGGCGCTAGCGCCCGACTAACTTGGTCGCGCAGCCAATGACCGTGGGGCAGATCACTCCACTGCTTTGGTGCTGGCACAGTGAATTCGCGAAGTGCCGGTTTGATCATCATAATGCTTAGTAACTCGCTCTCTGAATCAATGATTTAACAGTGGCGTGCAAGCGACTCTGTTGACCGTAAACAGCAGGTGTTTTTATGCAAATTACTGCCATTCCAGCTTTTGATGATAACTACATTTGGGCTATTCAGCCAGCGGCTAATCCACGCCAGGTGATTGTTGTTGATCCGGGTTGTGCTGATCGCTGTCAACAATGGCTCGACGATCAACACTGTGAACTGGTTGCGATCTTACTGACCCATCACCATTGGGATCACAGCCAAGGCGTGGCGGCGTTAGTGGAGCGCTGGCACTGTCCAGTGTATGGGCCTGCCAACTCGCCGTTTAGAGAAATAAACCATGCCCTGCAACACCACGATAGGGTCAGTTTCGCCGCCCTGGGGATAACCTTGCAGGTGATTGCCACACCCGGGCATACGCTTGATCACATCAGCTATTATGGTCACGGTGCCCTGTTTTGCGGTGATACGCTGTTTCTAGCCGGCTGCGGGCGCCGCTTTGAAGGTACAGTCGAACAATTTTATCAGTCGCTACAATTACTGGCAGCGCTACCAGCTGCTACCCAGGTCTACTGCGGGCATGAATACAGCGCTGCCAACTTACGTTTTGCTGCTGCAGTCATGCCGCATAGCCAAGCTGTCATCGCTGCGCAGCAGCGCGTGCAGCAGCTGCGTGAGCAAGGTTTACCCTCACTACCAAGTCGGTTAGCTGAGGAGCACGCCATAAATCCATTCCTACGTGCTACCTCGGCAGCAGAATTTGGCCGCTTACGAGAGTGGAAAGACCGCTTCTAAACACGTAAACTGCAGCTAAGTTTCGCCGCTTACGGTGACAATAGTCTAGGAAATAATGCATGATTCGTTGGCTTATAACCATTATCAGTGTCACCTTGCTGAGCGCTTGCCAGCTTGTTGCTAGCACCAACCCAGTGGTAACTGATGACAGAGCTTATGCTGATGCCAAAGTGGTCGATGACCTAAGCAGCGAGCAATTGCCCAGCATTGACGCTGAAATAATAGCCGCCGATAACCTTGATACGGCGCCAGTAACTGCAGCGCTAATCCTCACCGCGCAACAAGAAGCTGACCTGTGGGTTCGTATTCAGCGCCAGTTGATTTTTATCGCTCCTGAACATCCGCGCTTGGTCGCCCAACGCAATTGGTATTTACGCAATCCAGCCTACATGGAGCGGGTGGCCAAACGCGCGGCACCATTCATGTATATGATTGTTGAAGAAATTGAACGGCGGCAAATGCCATTAGAGCTGGCCTTGTTGCCGATTGTCGAGAGCGCCTTTGACCCCTTTGCCTATTCACATGGGCGAGCGGCCGGTATTTGGCAATTTATCCCCGGCACAGCGCGCAATTATGGTCTGGAAATAAATTGGTGGTACGATGGCCGTCGTGACGTATTGGCCAGTACTCATGCTGCTTTAGACTATCTCGAAGCACTGCATAAACGCTTTGATGGTGACTGGTTGCATGCGCTCGCGGCATACAATTCGGGTGAAGGTCGAGTTGAACGCGCGATTCGAGCAAATGCGCGCGCCGGTAAAGCGACTGATTTTTGGGCCCTTGATCTACCCCGCGAAACCCGAGCGTACGTGCCTAAACTATTAGCTCTGGCGGATATTTTGAAGCATCACGAGCGTTATCAATACAGTTGGACGCCAATTGATAATCAACCCTACTTAGCCGTGGTCGAAGTCGCCAGTCAAATCGATTTAGCCACCGCCGCCGAACACGCTGGGCTGAGCTTAAAACAACTGCATCATTATAATTCCGGCTACAATCGTTGGGCGACCGATCCGCAAGGTCCTCATCGCTTGCTATTACCCATTGCCAATGCACAGCAATTACAACAGTGGCTGGCTAGTGCCGAGCGTAGTGAATTTGTGCAATGGACGCGGCATCAAGTGAAGTCAGGTGAGAGTTTATTGGTTATAGCCAAGCACTATCACACCACTGTTGAGGCAATCCGCGCTGCTAATGAACTACGCGGTAACTTAATTCGGGCCGGCGATTATCTTCTAATACCCGTGGCCACGCGTGATTTAGCCGAATACAGTTTATCAGCCGATCAACGTTTGGCTGCAACGCAAGCTACCAATCGTGGCAATTTCAAGATCGAACACCAGGTGGTCGCGGGCGATACCCTGTGGGATATCAGTCGCAAATATGAAGTTAATTTGCGCTCACTGGCTAGCTGGAATGGCATGGCGCCGACCGACCCACTGCGACCGGGTAAAAAATTGGTGGTTTGGTTGCCTCAGCAACAAGCAGCGGGCGCAGTTATGCGCAGTATTCAATACCAGGTGCGTTCAGGTGATTCGCTGGCACGCATTGCTGAACGCTTTAACGTGACTATTGCGGATATTGAGAAATGGAATCAAATCAATCGCCGCAAGCATCTGCAGCCAGGTCAGCGGTTAAAACTCTATGTCGACGTAACGCGAATTAATTCGCAGAGTTAATTGGCTAACAGCAGCTCCAAGTCGGCCTCACTGAGCACCGCAACACCCAACTCTTCAGCTTTAGTTAATTTAGACCCCGCATTATCACCGGCTATAACGGCGGTGGTTTTCGCCGACACGCTGCCAGCAACTTTAGCCCCTCGCGCTTGTAGCTCCTGCTTCGCTTGATCGCGGGTCATACTGACTAAGGTTCCGGTTAACACATAGGTATGACCAGCTAAACTGGCACTTTGGTTCGTTACCGCGGTCATTGCCGGCCAGTCGATGCCAAGTTCGCACAATTCACTGATGACTTGCTGATTATGTGGTTCACGGAAAAATTGATAAATATGACTCGCTACCACATGACCGACATCTGGCACCTGCTCTAGTGCTGGCATATCGGCCTGCTGCAATGCTGACAAGGTCAAAAAATGCTGAGCTAAATTCAGTGCTGTCGCTTCGCCGACCTCACGAATACCCAAAGCATACAAAAAACGTGGCAAGGTGGTCTGCTTACTGGCACTTATTGCAGCCACAATATTCTCTGCTGACTTTTCCCCCATGCGCGGCAGATAGGCCAGTTCACGGGCACCTAAGCGATATAGATCAGCGGGTGACTGCAGCCATTGTTTATCTACTAACTGCTCAATCAATTTATCGCCTAACCCATCTATATCCATCGCTTTGCGCGAGGCAAAATGCTTCAGTGCTTCTTTACGCTGAGCGGCACAAATTAACCCACCGGTGCAACGCGCAACGGCTTCACCATCAGCGCGCTCAATATGCGAACCACATTCCGGACATTGGCGCGGAAACTCAATAGCGCTGGCGTCTGCAGGACGCCGTTCGAGCACCACACTGACCACTTGCGGGATCACATCACCGGCACGACGAATCACTACGGTATCACCAATTTTCACCTGCAAGCGGCTAATTTCATCGGCGTTGTGCAAGGTCGCATTGGCCACTACGACACCAGCAACGGCGACCGGCGCCAGCCGCGCAACCGGGGTAATTGCACCGGTGCGACCAACTTGAAAGTCTACCCCAAGTAACTGAGTTAATTCCTCCTGGGCCGGGAATTTCCAAGCAATCGCCCAACGCGGTGCACGCGCAACAAAACCTAAATCAGCCTGTAATTTAAGGCCATCCACTTTGAGCACAACACCATCTATTTCGTAACGCAGCTGCTGACGACGAGTCAAAATATCCTGGTAATACTGCCGACAGGCTGGAGCAGCTTCGACCCGCCGCACTTCATCACTAATCGGCAAACCCCAGCTTCGTAACTGCTGCAGCCGTTGATAGTGGCTGTCAGCTAGAGTGGCGTCATTACTGACCACACCGATGCTATAGGCATAAAAATGCAGTGGCCGTTTAGCCGTAACCGCCGAATCAAGTTGCCGTAGGCTGCCAGCAGCAGCATTGCGCGGGTTGGCAAATACTTTCTCACCGAGCGCCAGCGCTTGTTGATTGTAAGCGGCAAAGGCTTGCACTGGCATAAATACTTCACCACGCACTTCCAGGCGCTGTGGATAATCACCATGCAACTGCAACGGTAGGTTGCGAATGGTGCGTACATTCAGGGTAATATCTTCACCCGTTTGGCCATCGCCACGGGTCGCACCACGAACCAATTGGCCGCGTTCATAAAGTAGACTGACGGCTGCCCCATCCAATTTCGGTTCACAACAAAAGGCAATCGCTTGGTCGGTGTCTAGGCGGCTTCGGATACGCTCAACAAAAGCCTCAAATTCACTCTCTTCAAAGGCATTGTCAAGCGATAGCATGGGAGTCTCATGAGCCACCTGAGCGAACTCTTGCAACGCTCGGCCACCGACTTTTTCAGTTGGCGAACTACTGTTGCGTAATGCCGGATGTTCAGCTTCGAGCTGCTGTAATTCTCGAAACAGACGATCATATTCGGCATCAGGCACCGATGGCTGATCAAGCTCATAATATTCTTGATTATAACGCGTTAGCTGCTCACGGAGCTCGGCAACACGTGCCGTAATAAATAAATCTGGCATGTTGATTACAAC
>JALQTK010000060.1 GCA_023260975.1 Pseudidiomarina sp.
GAGTGCGCGTGACCTCAGCGGCTTTGACAGCTTCGAAGAAGCGCGCAATAGCAACGTGTTGAACACTATCGCTGCGGCGCAACTGCGGCCGAATTTAGGCGGTGGCGCGCAAAGTGCTGGCGCCGCGAACTTGGGTACAGCGCTTGACGACATTGGCGTAAGCAGTGAATATTTTGAACTGACAAGCGAAGTGGTTTACGGTGATTTAATTTTCCGCGGCAGCTCGCAGTTGCGAGTTACCCCCGAGCAGGTGCGCGTATTGTATCGCGGCATCGGCAATTAACCGCCCCAACGGCGAACAAGAGAGACGATATGGAGCAGCTTTTTATCCGCCTCGGCGAGCAGCAGATTGATTGGCTGATGTGGCAACCGCAGCAGCGCGAGGTGATTGCCAGCGGTGTGTTGCGCGGCCCTGATGAATTGTCTGAGCTGCAGGAACACGCGCGCAACCGCGAGACGCTGGTGCTGGTGCCGGGCCATGCGGTGCTGATGACCGAGGTGGCGTTGCCCGCCGGCTCGCAGCGCTTATTGCCGACCCTGGTGCCGAATAGCCTGGAAGATGAGCTGGCTAGCGACCTTGACGATCTGCATTTTGCCTGGCCGGCGGCGGCTAAACCAGCTGGCATGGAGCAGCCATTCGCGGTGGCCGTGGTGGCGCACAAGGCCATGCAACAGTGGCAGCAATGGCTGACTGAAGCGGGTATTGAAGCGGACTTTTGGTGTCTTGATAGCTATGCAGTGCCGGTACCGCTAAACGGCTGGAACCTGTTGCAGCTAGGCGATGAGGTGATTGTTCGCAGTGGCGCGCACAGCGGTTTTACCGTTGATTCGGCGTTATTCGCCGAGCTGGCGGTTGGCGCGTTAGGGGCTGCGGCCAGCGTGACGTTGCATTGTTATGGTCCGGTTGCTGCAGCGGAAGCGTTGGCGCTGCAGGACGCGCGTTTTGTCGTTGAACATGCCGAGATTGAGTTGCCACTGCAGGTAGTCGCTGAATCACTCAATGTGCGAAATGGCGACAATGCGCCGATAAATTTACGTCAACAACGTTACAAAGCGACTAAAAAACGTCGCACTGGCGTAGGTGTTAACTGGCGTCCAGCAGTGTTTGCGGCGACAATTTTGCTGGCGATGGCGTACTTAAGTAACGTGATCGAGTACGTCAAACTCGGACAACAGCAAAGCGCCCTGCAGCAGGCCATCGAAACAACGTATCGCGCGGCATTCCCGGACGAAACGCGGATTGTCAATGTGCGCAGTCAGCTGCAGCAGCGGCTCGACAGCGTTGGTGGCAGCGTCGGTATTGATGCCTTAGCAATGCTTAGCGCGCTGGAGCCAGGCTTTCGTGCCGCTAGCGACATCAAGGTAGAACTGTTGCGCTTTGATGCTGGGGTGCTGCGCATTACTGCTCGCGCCAGCAGTTTCAATAGCTTGGAGCAGTTCCGCACGGCCGCCGCAGCGACTGGGGTGCTGGTGATCGAGCAGGGCCCGGTCAACAATCAAAGCGACGGTGTGACCGGCAGCTTTGTTGTGCGCATGAATTAAGCGGAGATATAAAATGAGCCTAATCAATAATTTAAAGTCCGCTTTTGAACCACGCTGGCAAGCACTCAATAGCCGCGAAAAACGCTTAGTGCGCAGCGCTGTTGGCGTACTGGCTGTGGTGGTTATCTATTATGGCCTGTGGACACCGTTGCAAAATGGCATAGCCCAGCGTCAAGCGGCAATTACCGCGCAACAAAGTCTGCTCGACTGGACGCGCCAAGCCACCGGCGTCTACCTGGCGCGCACCGACACTGCCAAGGGGCAGGCAGTTAACAGCGGCGCCAGTATTACCCAGCGCATTACCGACTATGCCAGCCGCAATAACATCACCATCACCCGCATGCAGCCACAAAACAACGGTTTGCTGGTGGTGATAGAGCAGGTTGGCTTCAATGATTTGCTGACCATGCTTGATACCTTGCAAGCCAGCAGCGGTCTGCGTGTCGATAGTTTGGATATCGCCGAAGGCGGCGCGGCCGGCGTGGTGCGGGTGCGTAAATTGCAAGTCAGCGAACGCTAAGCCAAGGGGCAGGCAGTTATGAGATTGAAGTGGTTGTTTTGGCTTATCCCGATTTATTTTCTGGCGTTTTTGCTGATGGCGCCGGCCAGCCTAATAAGTTGGGGCGTCAGCTATTTCGGCGGCATTAATGCGCCCAAGTTGCTGCAGATGGAGGGCCGCTTGTGGCAGGGCCGTATCGGCGCCTTGCAAGTTGTCACGCAATTCGGTACTCAGCTGGAACTGCAGCAAATTGACTACCAAATTAACCCGTGGGCGTTGCTGACGGGTGGTCTTGATATGCAGCTGAAGATCGCCCAATTACCCGCGAATTTACTCGATGGCAGCATGACTCTGCAAGCCAATGGCGGTGGTATTGAGCATTTGAGCGGGGTGCTGCGTGGTGATGTTGGGCGCGCCATTGTTGAGTTGAATCTGCCGGTACCGGTGTCGATGCAAGGGCAATTCCGTCTTGATATTACGCAATATGCTTACAACGATTTCAGCGTTCGCCAGTGGTGCGATGCACTGCAAGGAACCCTGCAAGTAAGCCGCGCCCAGGTGCTGCTGAATAATGTTTGGAGTGCGCTAGGCGATTATCAGGCGCTGTTGGCGTGTAATGAGCGCAACGGTATTGGCTTTAGCATCGATGGTCAGAATGTGATGGGGCTGACGGTGACTGGTGAGCTGAATGGCATGCCGCCGCGGGTGAGTTTTGAGGGGCATATGCTGCCGACTCTAGAAGCGCCGCGCAGCATTACTGAGTTGCTGCGGTTTATCGGTCAGCCTGATGGAGCCGGCCGCTACCACTTCCGCTGGTGATCGGTAAGGGGCAGGCAGTTAAGCGTTCAAGCTTAACTGCCTGCCCCTTGGCTCTTGGTGCGGTGCCGGCAACATCCGCGGTATCTGCCCCAAGCACCAAAATCCTTAACTGCCTGCCCCTTTGCTCCTACCGGATACGGAACCACAGCGCGTACAACGCCGGTACAAACAGCAGGGTAATCGCCGTACCAACACCAACACCACCAATCAGCACATAGGCTAGCGGGCCCCAAAAACTATCTTGGGTGAGCGGCACAAATGCCAACATCGCCGCCACCGCGGTGAGTACCACCGGCCGCGCCCGCTGCACTGCAGCTTCCACTACCGCATCAAGCGGCAGCATACCTGCCGCGAAGTTATCCGCCACTTGCTGGGTCAAAATCAGCGTATTACGCATTAAGATACCGGCTAGGCCAGTTAATCCAAGCAGCGCGACAAAGCCAAATGGCTGGGAAAAAATCAACAGCGCCAGCACCGCACCAATTAAGCCCAGTGGCGCCGTGGCAAATACCATAAAAGTACCGCTGAAACTGCGCATTTGCAGCATGATGAAAATCAGCATCAAGGCCACCATCACCGGCTGCAATTTCTGCAACGAGCCTTCGCCTTTGCTCGATTGCTCCACCGAACCACCGACCACAATGGAATAGCCGAGCGGCAAATCACGCGGTAATTGCGCCTGAATTTGCGCCACCACAGTATTCGGCTGCGCACCGCGTACATCAGCCAAAACATTCACGTAATTTTCACGGTTATAACGCCGAATTACTGGCTCTTCATAGCTGACGCGCAACTCACCGAGCTGCGCCAGCGGCACCTTGTCACCGGCGGCATTCAATATTTCCAAACCGGCCAAGCGCTCCGGCTTAAGTGCCTGCCCCTTAAGCCCCGCAGCGTTATC
>JALQTK010000061.1 GCA_023260975.1 Pseudidiomarina sp.
TGGCTTGGACGGAGTAGCCTCTTTCGGCGCGGTCGTTGGCACAGGTTGCGTCACAACAACTGGCTCTGGCTCTGGCTTTGGCTCTGGCTCTGGCTCTGGCTCTGGCTGTGGCTCTGGCTGCGGCTCTGGCTCTGGCTGTGGCTCTGGCTCTGGTGGTGCTGCTGCGCGCTCAGCTGTTGGCTTTGGGCGCGGTGCTGGAGTGACCTCGCTGACAGCTTGCTGAGACGCATTCAGCGCTTGACCAGGTGTCATTTCAGCTAACTGAATGGCCTGTGGGCGAAACGCTAACAGCCTTAATAAGGTGATTTCGACTCCGGCACGGGTATCTGCAGCGTAATTCAAGTCGCGACGGCCTTGCACCAAAATATCGTAATACACCTGAATCAGCTCGGCCGGTAACTGCTCTGCTAAATCCACTTCAGCGGCACCGACACCGAGCGCCTCAGCGCTGCTTGGCAGTACCTGCAATAGTGCCAGTTGGTGGACTAAATTCTGCAATTCAGGCAGCAAGCTAGCAACATCAGGCACATGCCCAGCAACCTGATCTAATAAACCCATCATACTCTGCGCATCAGCGCTGATAATCGCGCGCAGTATCTTCACTAGCTGTAAACTCGGCACCGCTCCGAGCATATGCTGCACCGCCTCGAGGGTAACCGCTTGTTCGCCTTGGGCAATCGCTTGGTCGGTTAAACTCAGCGCATCACGCATACTACCCTGGGCTGCCCGTGCCAGCAGCGCCAATGCGGCCTCATCAAAAGGAATAGCTTCAGCGCTCAGTACGGTGGCCAAATGGCTAGCAATTTCCTGCCGCCCAAGCGCCTTCAAATTGAATTGCAAACAGCGCGATAGCACGGTAATTGGGAGCTTATGCGGATCGGTGGTAGCCAGCAGAAATTTTACATGTGGCGGTGGCTCTTCAAGAGTTTTCAATAACGCATTAAAACTGTGTTTTGACAGCATGTGTACTTCGTCAATTAAGTACACTTTGTAGCGCCCTTGCGTTGGCTTGTACTGTACGTTATCGAGCAGCTCTCGAGTATCTTCCACTTTGGTGCGTGAGGCTGCATCAATCTCTAACAAATCCACAAACCGACCTTCTTCAATCGCTTTGCAGGCACCACATTGACCACATGGTTCAGCGCTAAGGCCCTGCTCACAGTTGAGGCTTTTCGCCAGAATTCGGGCAATGGTGGTTTTACCGACCCCGCGGGTACCAGTCAGCAACCAAGCATGATGTAGACGACCCGTTTGCAAGGCGTTGATAAGCGGCTTTAACACGTGTTGCTGACCAACCACTTGGGCAAACGTATGTGGCCGCCACTTGCGGGCGAGTACCTGATAACTCATGCACTATTCCTATGCGTCAAAACATCGATAAACAATGTCGATACGTTACCGCAAATCGTTCACAGGGTATAGTGTTTGCGTTGCACTGAGGTCACTTAATAACTCCAGCAAGCGTACACCTTCAACCGGCTTCGCCAAACACAGATCGGCCCCCGCCTTAACAGCCAAAGGCTCCACCTGACTAAGATCTTGCGTGGTCAGCAGCAGTAACGGGGTTTGTTGGTAGTGATTAAGTTCACGCAAATTGCGGCACAGCGTCAGGCCATCCATTAGCGGCATTTTATGGTCAACAATAACCACATCAAAGTCACTCTGCTTGGCTTGATTGAGACCGTCTAAGCCATCATTGGCGCAGGTAACGCAATAGGCTGATTGCTCGAGCACATCAAGCAAAGCCAGTCGCGTCGCTGGATTATCCTCGACCAGCAATAACTTTAACGGCATTGCGCTACCTCAATTACTAAAAAATTTGATCCAGGATAATACTGCAGGTAGCAGCGGCACCGCGACAAAAACGACCACAGCTAATACGCCGAAACCTTTACCCGAACTATCGCGAAATACTTCATCGTGTGACATCTAACTACTCCGATTAGTGAATCCAACGAACATCTAATTGTGCAAATTTCGGCGCGGATCATACTGTATTACAGCGCTCGCAACAACACTCCGCGCTGGACAAAATCAAGGCAAAGTTGCTCAACACCTTGCTCGACAGTGGTGCTATCAAGCTGCGGTAGCATGCCACTCAATTGCTGTTGTAGCGCCTTAACTGATTGCGGCTGCTGCTGTTGTAAACTGCTCAGCAACACCGCTGTTAGCGGTTGCAAGTGCATAAACTGCACACTACCATACGGCGGTCGATACACCATCAATACATAACCACTACCATCGTGAGGGGGCGGCTCGCCATCAATAGCACCGCCAAGCCAAGCCACGGGATGTTCAAATTGCGCCAATTGCACGCTGCTATTGAGCCACCAGCTACAGTTATGGAGCAGATCAGCAGCCTCATCAGCAGCAACATGCTGATGGCTATCGTCGATGGTAGCGAACTGCGCATCGACTTCCATACGTTCATAGCAAGCCAGTTCATAGGTAAATTGTGGGAATTCCGAGTTAATTAGGCTGGTATTGGCAAAATAAACTGCCAGAAAATCGACAAACTCGCGGCCCATATCACTAAAATACGGTGATTGCGCAGTATGCTTAGCAATAAATTCATCGACTAAGTGCTGCCATTGTTGACTACTCAGTCGCTTTTTTAATACCGGAAATCCACTACTCAGGAAACCAAAAATAGCATTACCAACCAGCCGTCGATAAACCGCCATCCGGCGTGGTTCAATATCAGCCGGTAGCGGCTGCTGATCCGGCTGCCGCAGCCATGAGGCAAATTGCTGCTGGACCGCTTTAAAGTCAGTCATTAGGCCATCTCACTATCGGCTCGCTGCTGCGACAATTGCACTTGCGCAGCCTCTTGCAGTAATTCGGTCAATGGCGGAATGTTAAAATCACGCTCCAACACCGTATCAAATACCCCATGTTGTTGATAAGCGTAATCGAGCAATTGCCAAACCGCATCGCACACCTCAGTGCCATGACTATCAACCAATAAATCCGGGGCTTCTTCGGTGTGTCCAGCAATATGCCCGTAGACAATACGATGACTCGGTAAGCCAGCAATAAATTGCTTGGCGTCATAGCCATGATTGATGCTGTTGACATAGACATTATTCACGTCCAGCAATAACTGGCAATCAGCCTGTTCCAGCACCTGCTGAATAAACGCAAGCTCAGTTATTTGTTGGCCGGGCGCGGCATAGTACGAAATGTTTTCAAGTACTAAAGGGCGTTCCAGCAACTGCTGTACCCGCCTAATACGGGCAGCCACGTAGTCCGCTGCCGCCTCGGTGAATGGAATCGGTAATAAATCGTATAGCTGGCCTTGTACCGAACAATAACTTAAATGTTCGCTGTATAGCGGAATTTGAAAGCGATCAAGAAAGCTCTTAATCTGCAACACAAAGCTTTCATCGAGCGCATCAGGGCTGGCAATGGATAGCGACAGGCCATGACAGGTCAATCGATAACGCTCACGTAATTGATCTAACTGCCGATAGGCCTCATTACCGCGTGGAATCCAATTCTCTGGCGCGAGTTCCCAAAAACCAACCGCCGGTTGCTGAGCCAGCACATCGGCTAAAAACTCCCGCCGTAAACCAATACCTACGCTGCCCCGCACTTGCCTTCGCCGCATTTGCCTTCACCGCATTTATGCTCTTCAGCTTTTTCTTTCTTCA
>JALQTK010000062.1:0-1939 GCA_023260975.1 Pseudidiomarina sp.
GTAGGACATTGCCAGGCACCTATTCTGAACAAGCCCCTGCGTAACCCGCCGGGGCTTTTTCTTTTGGGGTTTTAAAAATACACCATTAGTTGGTGCTTCTCACCATTACCACACACTATCTAGATATATAAAAAACCAATTAAAACAATAATTTAATAGTTGGCATGGTTCTTGTATATACTTAAATACATTAACTAGTTGGAGTTTTAACATGACAAAAGCATCTAAAAATACCCTATGGTGGATCGTTGGTATTGTGTTGGCTTTAATTTTGTTTGGTGATGCGATTTTTGCCATCATCGGTTCAGTTCTCGGCGCCATTCTTGCGGTTGGTATTACCGGTATTGTGCTGTTTGCAGTCGCCGCCGCGGCTTTTGCATTGGTGGTGTTAGTCGGTGGTAGTGTCGCAGTTGCTACTGGGGTAGCGGTCTTTGCCGTAGCTATTGCAGCGCTTGGTACCTTGTGGCCATTAATCATTCTTGCTTTGATTGTGTATTTAATAGTGCGAAAGCGTCCCGATGCGGTGTAAACTAAACACCTAAGTGTAAGAGCGACGAGGAGCTTTGCATGCGTTTTACTTGGATAGTTGGGTTATTTACCCTGATATTTGCTAATTTTGCACACGCTGCAGATGTTGGTATTGATAATGTGTGGTTGCGCGAGACTATTCCCGGTTCCCAGAACGGAGCCGCCTATTTTACTATCACCAATCAACATACAGAAACAGTCCGCTTAGTTGGTGCAACAACCGCAGCAGCACGCGTTGTTGAGGTCCACGAACATGTTATGCGCGACGGTATGATGCGTATGCAGCAAGTTCCAGCGTTAGAAATTGCCCCAGCAGCGACTATCCAGTTAAAGCCAGGTGGTTACCATTTAATGCTATTTGGTTTGAAAAAGCCATTAGTGGTCGGAGAGCAAGTCGACTTCACATTGAATTTTGATAATGGCGATACCATGCTCATTCGTGGTGACGTTCGGGCCATCAAATAAGGTTGTTAACCATGAGAAAAACGCTCTCCGCACTTTTTATAGCCACCGCTATGCTGCCATCTGTCGTTAGTGCCGATACTATCTTCGGCGTTTATGCTGGCGGTCAATATTGGCGTACCGATGCTAATGGTAGTTTTGCGACCAGTAGAAACCTACGTGAATCTGATTTTGATAGTGAACAGCAAACTAGTGCTTACGTTGCTATTGAGCATCCAATTCCGTTGATTCCTAATCTCAAAATCAGACAAAATCAACTTGAGGTCAGCGGATCAACAACACTCGCTAGAGAGTTTAATTTTGCCAACGCTAGTTGGGCTGCAGGCTCTGCCGTGCGGACTATGGTTGATCTTAGTCACACCGATTTCACTTTATATTATGAGCTGTTAGACAATGACCTGGTGTCACTCGACTTAGGCGCTACGGCGAAACGTATCGATGGTCAACTAGCGGTTAGCGATGCCAGCCAAACTGCCCGATTGGCCACCGACGGTTGGGTGCCGACCTTGTATGCACATGGTCGAGTTGGTATTCCAGCGACCGATGTGACTATTTATGCTTTAGCGAATGCGATCAGTATTGGTGATAGCAGTATCCGTGATATCGAAGCCGGAATTGAGTATCGCTTGCTTGAAAACATAGCCCTTGATGTTAATTTGCAGATAGGTTATCGGGATATTACCATCGAGCTTGATAACTTAGATGGTATCTATTCAGATATGAGTTTTAAAGGGCCATATTTAGGTTTAGAAATTCACTTCTAATAATAGGGTGTGACAGTAACGGCTTCCATTTGGTAGCCGACTACTGCCACCTGTCCTTCAGCTCGTTCTACTCGAATAGTCCCTTCCACCCAGACTGCATCGAAGGTGTGTTCATAGGGCACGCCTGTTGACGAACGTACTAAAATAATTTGGTTTGGTGGTGGTGGTGGAACATGAATACAGGC
>JALQTK010000062.1:1948-3616 GCA_023260975.1 Pseudidiomarina sp.
ATGTTCATAGGGCACGCCTGTTGACGAACGTACTAAAATAATTTGGTTTGGTGGTGGTGGTGGAACATGAATACAGGCCCCGAAGTACGGCACCAAAAGGAATTCGGTCACCTTTTCAGCATCACCTTCTAACTGCACTACGTAGCCCGGAATTTTTATTTTCTTGCCATCAAGACTGGCTACCATGGGTGCATCAAGTTCCGGCTGCATGGCTAAATCAGGATTACTCTCGTAAAACGCTTGACTGCGAACTGGGGGCGGTTTGTAGCCTTCAGGCACCAGTTCTCGCCATTGCGTTGAAACATAGTCGTCGGCGGAAGCTGATGCTGCGAGACTGAGCAGAACAACAGTTAGTATAGATTTTAATAAGCTCATAATTTTACCGATAATCCGTCAGCCAAGGCGAGCCGATAAGCACGCCATGCAGGCACCAAGCTAAGTAACAAAGCGGCTAGCAGAATAGCACAGATTAATTGCCATTCGGCCGCCGTAAGAGGCGTTGCGGTTAAGTTCAGACTGAACCACTGCTGCAGCAGTTCGCCGGCAAACCAAATCATCCCAAATAATCCGGCAATACCAAGCAGTAAGCCGAACAGTGTCAATAATAGCGCTTCACTAACCAGTAAACTGAAAATTTGTAGTGGCCCAGCACCAACCGCGCGCAAAATCGCCATTTCACGGCGCCGTTCACGCAGACTTGCTAACAACATAGTTAGCATACCAATAAGCCCAGTAATGACTACCAGTACCGAAATGCCGAACAAGGCCCGCTCAAATAACTGCATAGTCCGCCAGAACTCCTGTAGAGCAACGCCTGGCATAATGGCTGTCATCGGTTCTGGCCGATAGCTGTTAATATCCCGTTGTAAACGCAGTGCTAACGGTTTGCTTTGCAGCCCGAGTAGCACTGCACTGAGCGTGTAGACTGGTGGCGTTGATTGATGTTCATGCTTATGCTCGTGCTCGTGCTCATGCTGATGTTCGTGTTGTTCCGTGTGCTTCGTTGTCGTGGCGATATATTCGCCATGCACCAAGCCGAGCCCTTCAAGCGGAATATAGAGAGCTTGATCAACGGGGGTTCCAGTGCGTTCAAGAATGCCACTCACTCGGAAAGGGTGATCGTCGTGATCACTAAAGCTCGGTCCACCGGAGCCATGTGCTACGGTAACTTGGTCACCGACCGTGAGTGTCAGACGAGCGGCAACTTCAGCGCCTAACACGGTTTCTTGGTAAGCGTTAAAGATCCGCCCAGTTGTCAGCGTAAGAGATTGTTGCTGACCATAGCGGAAGTGCTGGAAATAATCACTGGTGGTTGCCACCACAGGAAAACCGCGCAGACTATCGCCCATCGCCAACGGCACTGACCAGGTCACGCCAGGCAGATTTTGCAGATATTGGTAGGCATCCCAACTGACCGTACTGGTTAAATTGCCGATGTGAAATACACTGCTGAGTAACAGTTGGGTAGAGCCTGTGCGACCACCCACAATCAGGTCGGTGGCTGAAATGGTATTGGCAAAATTTTGTTGCGTTTGGGTCTTAATCCGCTCTACTCCCACTAACAGTAAACTACTTACCGCAATGGCTAAAACCGTTAAGCAGGCGCTAACGCGCCGATTCCATAAGCTGGCCAGAGCAAGTCTAAGCATGAGTTAGCGCTCCACTACA
>JALQTK010000063.1 GCA_023260975.1 Pseudidiomarina sp.
ATTAAATCGGTATTGGTGATCATACCCAGCGGCTGCTCGTTATCGTCCAGCACCGGCACGTGGTGAATGTTGTGCTGAATCATCACCGCCAGCGCATCCATCAAACTTTGCCGGCCATACACGGTAGCCGGTGCCTGGGTCATCACCGCATTGACCTGCAGCTCACCCGACAACCCCTGCGCCACCACCCGGTTGCGCAAATCACGGTCAGTCAAAATCCCCACCAAGCTACAAGGGGCAGGCAGTTTATTTGCATCTTGATCAACAATCATCACCGACGACACCCGCTCGTCACGCATGCGTTCAGCCGCTGCGCGAATACTGGTGTGGCTTGGCAACATCACCGGTGCGCGTTGAATCACTTCAGCCACGCTGCGTTGTAAGCTGCTATCAACCGCGGTTAACGCCACCGCAGCGCCATTACGCGCGGGCGTCTGTGCCCCCTGCTCTTCCAGCAGGCGCTGGCCATGGGCACGAATAAAATAACGTTCGAATTCTTGTTGCTGCTGCCGCAGCCGATTAAACGCCGCTGCCGGTAACACATAAATAATGCCGTCTTCGACCAATTTCAGCGAATTAATCACCGCACGGCCGCTAAGCAACGACGGGTAACCGAACAAATCGTGCTGCTCCAGGCGCTCAATCACATGACCATCGGGCGCCAGCAAATCAAACGCGCCAGAGCGCACGATATAAAGCGCTGGGCTATGCTGCGCAAATAACTGGTCCACGGTATGTTCGGTAAGGTAAAAGCCAAGCATCTGCCGGCTGGCACTGCTGAGTTGCTCATCATCGAGCTGGTCAAACGGCGGGCATTCCTGCAAAAATCGCTTCAGCTCAGCGAAATCCGGTTGCATTGGGGCCTCCTAAAATAAAAAGGGGCAGGCAGTTAAGTTAACTGCCTGCCCCTTGAGTTATACCACGGTTAGTGGTGGCTGGCACCACCCGCACCGCGCGGATAGCGAATTGATTCGACCAAGTCTTGGGTCGCTTGTGGCGCGTCGCCAGTGACTTTGTGCACCGCATAGGCAACCACAAAGTTCAGCAACATACCGACCGTACCAATACCTTCTGGCGAAATTTCCAACAACCAGTTAGCCGGCGTATTCAGCTCCGGGCTAACAAACTTGAAGTAAATAATGTAGGCCAAGGTAAACACGATACCGACCAACATACCGGCAATGGCTCCCGTGCTATTCATGCGCTTGTAGAAAATGCCCATGATAATGGCTGGGAAGAAGCTCGCTGCCGCCAAACCGAAGGCAAAGGCCACCACCTGGGCGACAAAGCCCGGCGGATTGATCCCGAACCAGGTTGATAATGCCACCGCAACACCTGCCGCAACTCGCGCCCAAAATAGCTCTTGGCGGTCGGTTATATTCGGCGTTAAAGTACGCTTCAACAGGTCGTGCGATATCGAGGTCGAAATAACCAACAACAAGCCTGCTGAAGTCGATAATGCAGCAGCGACACCGCCAGCGGCCACGAGAGCAACCACCCAAGCTGGTAAGTTCGCAATTTCTGGATTCGCTAGTACCATGATGTCACGGTCTACTTTCACCATCTCATTGCGCTCATCACCTGAGTAGAACATGTTGCCGTCTTGGTTTTTATCTTCCCACTTCAGCAAGCCAGTTTTTTCCCAGTTCTTCACCCAACCCGGTGCCGCTTCATACGCCACACCTTGCTGATCAGGGCCATTGATCGTGTTGATCAGGTTGGTCTTAGCAAAGGCTGCGATTGATGGCGCCGTGAGGTAAACCACAGAAATAAACACCAACGCCCAACCGGCTGACAAACGTGCATCAGACACTTTTGGTACGGTGAAGAAACGCACAATCACGTGTGGCAAACCAGCGGTACCGACCATTAACGCAAAGGTAATCGCTAATACGTCAATCGTGGCACGTGTGCCCTCAGTATAGGTGGCCAAGCCCAGCTCGGCTGACAAGCCATCAAGGCGCTGCAACAAATACTCACCTGAACCTGGCACGCCCTCAGCAATGGTCGCACCAAAGCCAGTTTGCGGCAAAATGTGACCAGTCATGTAGAACGAAATAAATACGGCCGGTACCAAGTACGCAAAAGCCAACACCACGTACTGCGCAACCTGGGTGTAGGTAATGCCTTTCATACCACCAAGCACGGTATAGAAGAATACAATCACCGCACCAATGTATACCCCGGTGGCAATATCAACTTCTAAGAAGCGCGAGAACACCACGCCAACGCCGCGCATTTGCCCAGCAATGTAAACAAAGCTGATCAAAATCGCACAGATAACCGCAATGGTGCGCGCTGTTTGTGAGTAGTAACGATCACCAATGAAGTCTGGCACAGTAAACTTACCAAACTTGCGCAAGTACGGCGCCAAGCACAGTGCCAAGAGCACGTAGCCGCCAGTCCAGCCCATTAAATACACCGAGCCGTCATAACCAGCAAAAGCGATAATACCCGCCATTGAAATAAACGATGCCGCTGACATCCAATCTGCCGCCGTGGCCATACCGTTTAATACCGGATGCACACCACCGCTAGCAACGTAGAAGTCTGAGGTTGAGCCGGCCCGTGACCAAATCGCAATACCAATGTACAGCGCGAAGGTCAGACCGACGATAATAAACGTAAGCGTTTTAATATCCATGGCTCAGCCCCTATTCTTCGTGAACGTCATATTTGTTATCGAGCGCCGCCATGCGATTCACATAGACGAAGATCAACACAATAAAGGTAAGAATTGAGCCTTGTTGAGCAAACCAAAAGCCCAACTTAAAGCCAAAGAAAGTAAACTGGTTGAGTACATCAACCAATAAAATGCCAAACCCGTATGACACGATAAACCAAACTGCTAGTAGTTTGAGTACTAGGCTTAGGTTGTCACGCCAGTAGGCTTTCGCGAGGTCCCCGCTTTTAAAAGCCATACATCCTCCAGTTGTTCTAATTATTAGTATGTGACGATTACTTTTGTTGTCAGCTACGAATCTAGTCGGCATTATGCAATACAGAAATTGGACTTTGGTCGTAGGTAGCGAAGAGACTTCACGCATGACACTGATCGTAATTACCGTTTCACTTGCGTATATGGCGCTATTATTTGGCGTTGCGCACTGGGGCGATCGGCCCAATTCAGCCGCCAATCGGCTCAGTTATAAGCCACTGGTGTATAGCATGTCACTGGCCATTTATTGCACCAGCTGGACCTATTACGGTGCAGTCGGTAACGCCGCCAGCGGTGGCTGGGCCTATATTCCAATTCTACTGGGGCCAATTTTATTATTTGTGTTTGGCTTGCCGCTGCTGGAAAAACTGGTCAGCGTATCGAAACAGCAAAATGTCACATCCATTGCCGATTTTATTGCCAGCCGCTATGGCAAGCGCCAGCGCCTGGCCCTCTTCGTCACGCTAATCGCGGCGCTGGCCACCATTCCGTATATTGCCCTGCAGCTCAAAGCAGTCGGTTTAACCTTTGTGGTGCTCACCGAAGAAGTCAGTGCCTTTACTGAGTTTTCTATTAATGAACTGCTGGCTGCGGCAATTATGGCAGTATTCGCCATGCTGTTCGGCACCCGCCACATTGAAGTAACCGAATAT
>JALQTK010000064.1 GCA_023260975.1 Pseudidiomarina sp.
AACGGTGGTGCTCGCCGCGCAGCTGAGCTGGCAATTGCTCAGCCCCGCCGCGCAAATTGCCAGTGGTCCGCTAAAAATTAGTGGCAGCGGCAGCAGCGTGGTCGATTTAGGCGCCTTAAAAGCGCGTAACATTTTTGGCAATGCCGGCAGCGCGCCGGTCATCCAGAATCGTCAGCAACAGGCGCCGTTAACCCGCTTAAATCTGCGCTTACTGGGCGTATCCGCAAGTTCAGTGCCGGCTCGTAGTGCCGCCATTATTGAGCAAGCTGGCCAACAAAATACCTACAGCGCCGGCGACATACTGAATAACACCCAAGTCAAAGTGCTGGAAATTTATGCCGACCGGGTGATTCTAGAAAACCAAGGCCAACGCGAAACGCTCGAATTAGAGGGCATCGGCGAACTGAGCCCAGGCTTATCGCTCACCATGAGCGCGCAGCTCAGCGCCAGCAGTGCCATAAGCGCCGCTCAGTCAGCCGAGCAGCCAGCGACAGAGCCAGTGATTAGCGCCGAAACCATGGCCGCCAGCATTCTCGATTATGTGAGTATCAGCCCGGTGCGCCAAGGCGCTGGTATTCAGGGCTATCGCCTACGAGCGAAGAAAAATCCGCAACTATTTACCGCCGCCGGTTTTCAAAACGGTGACCTCGCCATTGCCATTAATGGCCAGAGCCTCACCGATATGAACACCGCTATGGCGCTCACCCGCAGCTTAGGTACTATGGACACTATTACCGTAACGGTGCTGCGGCAGGGCAAAACAATTGAACTGGAACTCGCGGTACCCGCCAGTCTGCCGGTCAACTAGCAATCAAGGAATAAGCATGCGCTCAACTATTATCCTCTCTAGCGTTGCCATGAGCCTGGCGTTAACTATCGCCGCCTCCAGCAGTGCCGTGGCGCAAAGCCAACAAGTCGCGCAGCCGGTCGAGTATGCCGCCAGCTTTAAAAACACCGATATCACCGAATTTATTCAGGTGGTCGGGCGTAATTTGGGTAAGACCATGATCATCGACCCCGACGTGCGCGGCCGCATTGATGTGCGCAGCTACGATGTCATGAACGAAGCGCAGTACTGGCAGTTTTTCTTGAATGTGTTGGAAGTCTACGGTTTTGCCACCATCACCATGGAATCTGGGGTGATTAAGGTGATGCGCGACAAAGATGCCCGCAACGGCGCCATTCCAGTGGTCGATAGCAATGTGCTCGGTGGCGATACCTTGGTCACCCGCGTGGTCACGGTAGAGAACGTCAGTGTGCGTGAATTGGCGCCGCTGCTGCGCTTACTTAACGACCAAAGTGGTGGCGGTAACGTGGTGTCGTACGACCCATCCAACGTGATTATGCTAACCGGCCGCAGCGAGACAGTGCAGCGCTTAGTGGAAATTATTGAGCGGGTGGACCGCGCCGGCAACCAAGATGTCGAAGTGGTGAAGTTAGAGTATGCCTCGGCCTCAGAAGTAGTGCGGATTGCCAGCGCGTTGTATGAAAAAACCACCGATGGCACGCCACCACTGTTGATCCCGCGTATTGTGCCGGATGAGCGCACCAACAGTGTAGTTATCAGCGGCGAACCGCGGGCGCGTGAGCGAGTGCGCAAACTGATTGTGCAGCTTGACCAAGATTTGAAAACCCAAGGCAACACCCGGGTGGTGTATTTGAAGTACGCCAAGGCCAAAGAGCTGGTCGATGTGCTCAAAGGCGTGAGCGATACCATCAAGGCCGAAACCCAGCAGATTCCAGGTGCTGCCCAAGCGCAGCAAC
The DNA here is from genome assembly GCA_023260975.1 of Pseudidiomarina sp. Taxonomy (GTDB): domain Bacteria; phylum Pseudomonadota; class Gammaproteobacteria; order Enterobacterales; family Alteromonadaceae; genus Pseudidiomarina. The sequence continues at coordinate 1,765 of JALQTK010000064.1, forward strand.
GGCGCGGCAGCAGCAACAATGACATCAGCATTACCGCGCATGAGCCAAGTAACGCGCTGGTCATCACTGCCCAGCCCGATCTGTTGGCCAATCTTGAGAACGTCATTCGTCAGCTCGATATTCGCCGCGCGCAAGTGCACGTTGAAGCCATTATCGTCGAGATTTTTGAAGGCGACGGCATTGATTTAGGCTTACAGTGGGTGTCTGAAGATGGCGGCTTGGTGCAATACAGTAACGGCCGTCAGGTGCCGATTGGTCAGCTCGCTGCATCGGCCTATTTGGCCCAAGAGCAAGACGGCACCACTACCACCCAAATTGATAACGCCGGCAACCCGCTGGTGACCAGTCAGCCTGCCCAGCGTGGCAACGTCGATTTACTAGCCCAGTTACTGGGCAGCGTGAATGGCATGATGGTCGGCGTGATACGTAACGATTGGGGCGCGATTTTGCAAGCGGTCGCCAGCACCACCAACTCAAATATTCTCGCCACCCCAAGCATTATGACGCTGGATAACCAAGAGGCGCAGTTCTTGGTCGGCCAATCGGTGCCAACCATTACTGGCGCGACGGTGGGCAGCAACAACCAAAACCCATTCCAAACGGTGCAGCGCGAAGATATCGGTATTAAGCTCAAAGTGACCCCGCAAATCAACGAGGGTAATGCCGTGCAGCTGATTATCGAGCAGGAAGTGTCGAGCTTAAGCGGCGCCACCTCAGTGGATATTATCGTCAATAAGCGTGAGCTAAAAACCACCGTGATCGCCGAAGATGGCGAGACCATTGTGCTCGGCGGCTTGATTGATGAAGACGTGCAAGAAAGCGTACAAAAAGTGCCGCTGTTGGGCGATATTCCATTTTTAGGCAAACTATTTAGCAGCACCTCAACCACCAAACAAAAGCGTAATTTGATGGTTTTTATTAAACCCACTATTGTGCGTGATTCCGACACCGCCTCGGTGCTCAGCAGCCGCAAATACAATTACATTCGTGGTGAACAATTGAAACGTCAAGAAGACGGTGTCAGCTTAATGCCGAATACTGTGACGCCGTTGATCCCCGAGTGGGATGGCCCGTTAACCCTGCCACCTGGCTTTGACCAGTACCTGCAGGAAAAAGGCGAGGCGAAAGCTGGGGGCGGTAATGACTGAGATCGCCGCAGTCGCCGCGAGCGTCGCACCACGGCGACTGCCGTTTGCTTTTGCGAAGCGTTTTGGCGTGGTGGTGGCGACAGCTGCCGATGGCGCTTATACCGTGCATGCGCGCAGCGATGTCGGTGTGCAAGCGCTACAAGAAGTGCGCCGCGTGCTCGGTCAGGCATTCGCTGTGGTGCGCCACGATAGTGCTGATTTTGAAGCGATTTTAACCCAAGCCTATCAGCGTGATTCGTCTGAAGCGAAGCAGCTGATGGAAGATATTGGTAACGAAAGTAACTTATTCTCTTTGGCCGATGAGCTACCGCAAACCGAAGACTTACTGGAAAGCGAAGACGACGCGCCGATTATTAAGCTCATTAACGCCATGCTGTCAGAGGCGATCAAAGAAGGCGCGTCTGATATTCATATTGAAACCTTTGAGAAAGAATTGGTGGTGCGCTTTCGTATCGATGGCGTCTTGCGTGAGATTATTCGCCCGCAGCGCAAACTGGCCTCACTGCTGGTGTCGCGCATCAAGGTCATGGCGCAGCTCGATATCGCCGAAAAACGCGTGCCGCAAGATGGCCGCATTAGCTTATTGATTGCTGGCCGCGCCGTCGATGTGCGGGTATCGACCATGCCGTCGAATCA
>JALQTK010000065.1 GCA_023260975.1 Pseudidiomarina sp.
AAGAACACCGCCAGCACTAGGGCAAATTGCAGCGACTGGAACGATTGCTGCATTTCTTCATTTTGCCCCGCCACATAGCCAGTACTGGTTAACGGTAGCTGAGTGTTGGCAACAATTCTCTGCGCTTCAGCCACTGCTGCGCCGAGGTCGCCAAAGCCAATATTGGCTTCGACCATAGCGGTACGTTGCTGATTGACCCGCGTAATTTCGCTCGGTCCAACAATGGCGGTGACGGAAGCCACGGCGCTTAATGGGATCTCGCGCTCAGCACCGGGGTTGATAATCATAGAGCGAAGGTCTTGCAGTGAATCACGATCAGCTTGCTCGCTACGCACTAAGATATCGATTTTGCGGTCGGCTAGACTAAATTGGCTGGCTACCCGGCCACCAATCTTGATGGCGAGCAACTCGCTCACCTCAGCGCTAGTTAGTCCGTATTGGGCCAAACGCTGATGGTCAAAATCGACCGCTAATTCGGGCTGACCATCGGTCATGTTCACACGCACATCGGTAAAGCGCGGATTGGCTTCAAACAGCGCTGCCAGTTGCTCTGCTGATGCTTGCAACAAGGTTAAATCATACCCATTGAGCTCAACGCTAATCGGGCTATTGAAACTAAATAGTTCAGGGCGACCGACGGTCACCATTAAACCGGGAATACGATTGGTGTGAGCGCGCAGTGCGGCTTGCACCCGTTGTTCAGCGTCAGCACCACTACCAGTGGCCATTACCACATTGAAACGGCCCCATTGATTGCCGCTTTGACCCGGCGCAGCGTTGAGCAAACTACCGGTGCCAGCGACGCTGTAATAGCGATCGACCAATGCGGTCAGCTCAGCATCATTGGCAATGGTGGCCGATAAGCCGGCTAAAACACCATCGGTTTCGCTGATGGTGGCACCTGGTTGCAACTCAATTTCAACGTAGAACTCGCCTTGTGCCATGCTTGGCAGGAGTGACACTGGCAACAGTGGCAGCAGGGTGTAACAGCCCGCTGCGGCCAGCACAATCACCGCTAAGGTGGCTTTAGCATGCGCTAAGGCGGCGTTCAGTAAGCGCGCATAGGCAGCCGCTAAACTACGATAGCTCCAGTCAAAAGCAACGAGCAGTGGCTTGCTGATGAGGCTGAAGCCTTTCCCTAAAGCGCGCCAGAGCAAGGTTACGAGGCTAACCACAGCGAACGGCAGCCAACGGAATATTAAGCGACCGGGAAAGGCCAGGGCAATTTGCCACCAGCGGGTTGGGGCTGGTTTGGGTGCCGGTAAAAATGGATCAGTAGCGCCAACATTGCCGCTCTTACTGCGCGATAGCATGGGAATAATGCTGAGCGCCACCAGCAACGAGGCAACCAGTGAAAAAGTCACAGTTAATGCTTGGTCACGGAACAACTGCCCAGCAATACCCTCAACGAATACCAGCGGAAAAAACACCGCCATAGTGGTTAAGGTAGACGCGGTAATAGCGCCGGACACTTCGCTGGCACCGGTTTCTGCGGCGCTAGTGGAATCATCGCCAAGGGCTTGCCGGCGAGCAATATTTTCCAGCACCACAATGGCGTTATCAACCAACATACCAACCGCCAAAGCAATGCCACCGAGTGACATCATATTCAGCGACACTTGGTAGCCGTGCATCAAATTAAAAGTAGCAATAATCGAAATCGGAATAGCCAGTGAAATAATCACCGTCGGCCACACCCGTTGCAGGAACAAATAGATGATCACCATGGCCAACGCACCACCCATTAGCGCCGCATCACGCACTTCATTGATAGCCGCACTGATAAATACCGCTTGGTCGTATATGGGTTTGATTTCATATTCATTGGGCACTAGTTGCGCCTTTTGAATTTGCGCTAAGTGCGCTTGCACCGCTTTGGATACCGCAACAGTATTGGCATCACCCTCTTTATAAAGAGACACTTCAACAGCCTCAAGACCGGCCACTCGGCTAATAGAATCACGTTCTTTGAAACTATTGCTAACGGTAGCAATATCGCGCAACAACACCGGCTGACCATTACGACTGGTGATATAAATAGCGCGTATATCATCCAAATTTTGGAACTGGTTCAGCGTACGAACCAAATACTCGGCCCGTTCCGACTCAATGCGGCCACCAGATAAATTGATGTTTTCTTCACGTAAACGGCTGATAATTAGTGTCATCGGGATTTGTAGCTGGCTGGCACGTCGCTCATTGACCAGCACTTGGATCTGATCTTCCAAGCCACCGCCCAAACGTACCGAGGCAACCCCTTCAACCCCTTCCAGTTGGCGCTTTAAATCCTCTTCAGCATAGCTGCGCAGGCGTTTAAGCCGCTCAGTGCTGATAGCAGCTGCATTAGCGGCGTTAATTCCCAAAGCCAGCCGGATTACCGGCTCTTCGGCTGGATTAAAGCGCAGCAGAGTCGGTTTCTCGATATCCAGCGGCAGCGGCACCAAGTCGAGCTTTTCACGCACATCAAGGCTGGCCATATCCATATTGCTGCCCCAGGCGAATTCCAACACCACATCACTTTGCCCAGCACGCGATACCGATTCAATGCGGCGAATACCCTTTACAGTACCGAGGTTTTCTTCTATGGGCTTACTAATCAGTTGCTCTACTTCAGCCGGTGCACCGCCGGGATAATCAGTGCGCACGGTGAGAGTGGGGTAAGCCAAGTCGGGTAATAAGGTAACCGGAATACGGCCTAAGGCGACAAAACCGAATAACAAAATCGCCAAGGTGATCATTGAGATGGTAACGGGCCGACGCACGGCCAAGCGCACTAGGCTCATGATTGTTGCTCGCTACGAATAACCTCAACTAAGGCTGCATCTTTAAGGTTGGCCTGACCGCTGATGACGATTTGCTCGCCCAGCGCAATACCGTCAATGATTTCAATGTGGGTCTCATCTTCAAGTGACTCTTCAATAGCTTCAAGTCTATTTGCTGGGTTCATTTGATATGTTCTTCTATCACCAAAAGATGGAGTTGATTCAGCCACATCTCTAAATGGTCCATAATAACCACTTGCAAATTTTGTTGAATATGCCATTATTGGCAGATTTCTAAATCCATTTTCATCTAAAGCAGTTCTAAGTGTTGTGATAATTCCATCCATCATCCCTGAAGGTGCTATCATATCTGCACCAGCCCTTGCGTGAACTATTGCTTGTTGTGCTGAAATTTCTAATGTTTTATCATTATCAACAGTTTGTGTTTTTGGATCTAGTATTCCACAATGTCCATGGTCTGTATATTCACAAAAACATAAGTCAGTTACGATAAACATTTGTGGGAATTTTGCTTTAATAGCTCTAATCGTTCTTGATATAATACTTTCACTACATAAGCAT
>JALQTK010000066.1 GCA_023260975.1 Pseudidiomarina sp.
CGGCTGGTACCGAGCCGGTGGCAAAAGCATTGGCAAGCGCCGAGCGGAATCTGGTCGATAGTGCGCAGCAGTCACCGCGAACGTCGGCGCTATTGTGTGAGGCGATGGAAAGCATACCCGAACGACGTAATTTCAATAAATTTGGAAGCCACATTCAACTCAGTCATCAAAAAGCAAGTTTGAGTGTGCATATTGGCTCGTGTCAAACGTCGGTGGTGCAACCTTGGGTGGGTTTTGGCTGTTATGATAGCAACGGCAAACCGCGCATTATCTCGGTACGACAGTGGCAGCAGCGTTAGTTGGCGCGCCGTCAAATTCAACACGCATACCGAGCTGACGCTCAGCAACTGGGGGTGGTGAGCGATAATCACCATACAAGTTGGTCAGCACATCGTGATAATTATGCGGAACCGGAAAGCAGTAACCCGCAAGGGTGGCACTAGTAAGCTGGGTAAAAGAATGCAGGGGTCGAATACGCGGCAGTCGCTTTGCTGCGGATCGTGGCATCGACACTAAACAAGCAACAAAACCGGTTGGTTGGGCCTTGCGTGAGTAATAGGTGACTAACCAATAATAGCTTTTCATAAAACGCTTCTTACTAATTAATCGCAGCGGTTGATAAGCCAGCCATGCAATGAGTTGTTGCCACTTGGATCGGTTGATAGACCATAGCCGCTGGTCCTCACCAACGGTGCGTAATACTAGAAAAATGTTGATATTCGCGCACAACCACATATGCACTCTGCCAACCAAGGTGGCTGGCTGCACTGCATCAAAGGGAAAGATATCGACCGCAATACCTTCGTGCATACTTGATGATTTAGTTACTCCATCAGTAATACGTCGACTGCCGTTAAGACGTAATTTGGTGACTAGCGAATAAAATGCTGGCTCACTAGCGTGATGTTGCAAAAAATAGTGTACCGGTAAGTACACTTCAGCGACCCGCATAAACTGATCAAAGTCACTTCTTAGTAAACAAATATCGGCATCTTTATCCCAACCAATGAGATTCTGCTCGCGAATAGCTCCTAATAAGGTACCAGCGGCTAATTGATAAGGCAGTTGCTGAGCAACGCACAGAGCATCAAGATCACGCAGCATCTGCAACAGTGATTGGTGAAGGGCCGGATTCTGTGAGGTCTCATGCATATTTTTATCTTAAGGCTTAACTGCCTGCCCCTTAGCCTGCCCCTTGGCATTAACCAAATGCTCGCGCACCAGCCGCTCATTGCTGGCGTCGTGATCAGCGGCGACCCAGCGCTCGTCGGCAAGGCAGACGGTGACTCGCGACCAATCCAGCGGCGCCTGCGCCAACTGCTGAAATAACGGTAACGGCGTGCGCCCGCCCGACACCACCAAATAAGCCTGGCCACGTGCCACAATCGCCGCTTGCAACTGCGCCACAAGGAGCGGCACAAACTCCGCTAATAGCCCATCATCGCTAGTAAAACGCCGTACCTCGGCCATTACGATTCATCCCACTGGCGGCCATCGCGCGCCAATAAATTCACCGCCGCCACCGGGCCCCAGCTACCAGCCTGATAATTCTTCGGTGCCTCGGCCGAGCTTTGCCACGCAGCCAACACCCCGTCAATAAAGCGCCAGGCATGCTCAACTTCATCGCGGTGCACAAACAAATACTGGTTACCGCAAATCGCCTCGAGCAATAACCGCTCGTAGGCATCGGCAATACGATTGTGCTCAAAGGTATCGGTAAAACTCAGATCCAGCGTGGTGGTCTTCAGCTGCATCTGCTGGCCCAAGCCAGGCACTTTGTTGAGCATCTGAATTTCCACGCCCTCGTCCGGCTGCAGCCGAATAATCAGCTTATTCGCAGGCAGCTCGCTTAAGGTCTCATGAAAGATATTATGCGGCTGCGGTTTGAAGCTAATTACCACCTCGGTGCGCTTCTCGGGCATCCGTTTGCCGGTGCGCAAATAAAACGGCACTCCCGACCAACGCCAGTTATCAATATGCACCTTCAAGGCGACGAAGGTCTCAGTAGTACTTTGCGCACGGGCGCCCTCTTCTTGCAGATAACCCGGCACTTTGTGATCATCAACAAAGCCAGCGGTGTACTGCCCACGCACCGTATCATCCCGTACGTTACTCACAGTAATAGGCCGTAAACTCTTCAACACTTTCAGCTTTTCTTCACGGATACTGTCGGCGTCCAAGCGCGTTGGCGGCTCCATGGCGATCAGCGACAACACCTGCAACAAATGGTTTTGCACCATGTCTCGCAACTGCCCGGCATCATCGTAATAGCTCCAGCGGCCCTCCACGCCAACCTGCTCGGCTGCAGTGATCTGCACCGAATCAATCGCGCTGTGGTCCCAATGCGAAGAAAACAATGAATTAGCAAAGCGCAGCGCCAATAAATTCAGCACTGTTTCTTTACCCAAATAGTGGTCAATACGATAAATCTGCGACTCACTGAAATAGCGGCCGACATGCGCGTTGATGCGCTTAGACGAGGCCAAATCATGCCCCAACGGCTTCTCCAGCACCACCCGAGCCGGTGCTTTGGTCAGCTCAACACTAGCCAAGCCATCACAAATCACTGGAAATAACGCCGGCGGCGTAGCGAAATAGCTGACCACTGTTCGGCTGGAACTATCCACATGATCAGTTAACGCGTTGTAGGCTTCGAGATTGGCAAGGTCGATACCGCAATAACTCAAGCGGCCGCAAAAACGTTGCAGCACAGCATCATCAATCGGCTCTTTGGTAATAAACTTACGTAAGGTGTCGGCGACCAGTTGCTGGTATTCGTTAACTGCCAGCCCCTCACGGGCAACGCCGACAATGCGACTGTGTTCGTGCAGCAACCCAGCGCGGTCAAGTTGATAGAGCGCCGGCAGCAGCTTGCGGCGCGCTAAGTCGCCCAAGGTGCCGAATAAAATAACATCACACGGAGCAGCGCTGATCATGAATTTCCTCGTGATTATGTAATTTTCCAACAAATCGGGTAGGATGCTATCAGTGAACTCACCACAAATCCAATAAATGTAATTAAATTACAAAAAATTCGTGGAATACCGGTATGAACCTAATCGACAAAATGCAGCGTGAACTGCCGCGCCTAAGCAAATCGGAGCGCAAAGTTGCCAGCGTGATCTTACAAGACCCGCCCGCCGCCATCCATAAGAGTATCGCGGTACTGGCGAAACTAGCCAATGTCAGCGAGCCGACGGTGAACCGTTTCTGTCGCCGGCTGGAGACCAAAGGCTA
>JALQTK010000067.1 GCA_023260975.1 Pseudidiomarina sp.
TATTCCGGAGTTAGTAGACCACCTACATTTGCCTGTTCAAAGTGGCTCTGACCGTATATTGAACTTGATGAAGCGTGGCCATACAGCAATCGAATACAAGTCTAAAATGCGTAAGCTGAAGAAAATTCGCCCGAACATTAGTTTGTCGAGTGACTTCATTATTGGTTTCCCAGGTGAAACAGATGCCGACTTTGAAGCCACCATGGATTTGATTCAGGCAGTCGATTACGACCTTAGCTTCAGCTTTATTTACAGTGCACGGCCAGGCACACCAGCCGCTGATTTACCCGATGATGTCAGTGAAGAGACCAAAAAGCAGCGTCTGCAATTACTGCAACAACGGATTAATTTACAAGCACATAATCATGCGCGGCGCATGCTCGGCACGGTGCAACGCGTACTGGTAACCGGACCATCGAAAAAAGATTTGATGGAACTCAGTGGCCGCACCGAGAATAACCGAGTGGTCAACTTTGTTGGCAATGCTAACCTCATCGGCCAGTTTGTTGATGTCAGCATTACCTCGGTGTTTGCTAATTCACTGCGTGGTGACGTGATCCGTACCGAAGCGGAGATGGGCTTACGGGTGGATACCGCACCACAAGCTATTTTAGCGCGCCAGCAGCGTCACCAGCCCGATGAACTTGGGGTGTCAACCTTTGTCCCAGCGCCTGCCAAACCAGCGCTGAATCAATAACCAATAACGAGGTTTTTTTGAACCGAATTAGTACTGTAGAACTTACCCTAGAGCCCGCCGATAGCCGTCGTTTAGCTGATTTGTGTGGGCCGTTTGATGACAACCTGAAACAGCTTGAACGCCGTTTAGGGGTGGAAATCAGCTATCGCAATCAAGATTTTCGTATTATTGGTGCCAACCAGACTGCCAACGCTGCTGCCACTATTCTGCGCGAGCTGTATGTTGAAACAGCGACCGTGCAAGGGCAGACCAAACCGATCGACCCGCATGCAGTGCATTTAGCTATTCAGCAAGCTAAGGTGCTCGAGCAGCAGCCGACTGACCAGACTATGGCTGATCTGCAGCACGATAAGATGGTCCATATCAAAACCAAACGTGGTGTGGTCAAGCCGCGCAATCCCAATCAAGCCGCCTACGTACGGGCTATTTTAAGTCACGACATTAGCTTTGGCATTGGCCCGGCCGGTACCGGTAAAACCTACCTCGCTGTGGCCTGCGCCGTCGATGCCCTGGAGCGCCAAGAGATTCGCCGTATTCTGCTTACCCGCCCAGCGGTTGAAGCGGGCGAGAAATTGGGCTTTTTACCGGGTGATTTAGCACAAAAGGTCGACCCGTATTTACGCCCGCTGTATGACGCACTGTTTGAAATGCTGGGTTTTGAAAAAGTTGAAAAACTGATTGAACGCAATGTCATTGAAGTTGCCCCGTTAGCTTATATGCGTGGCCGAACCTTGAATGATGCGTTTATTATTCTGGATGAAAGCCAAAATACCACACCAGAGCAAATGAAGATGTTCCTCACCCGCATTGGCTTTAATTCACGGGCAGTGATTACTGGTGATATTACTCAGGTCGACTTGCCGCGCGGCGCCAAATCTGGGCTACGACAAGTCATTGACGTGTTGCATGACATTGACGCTATTAGTTTTACCTTTTTCCAAGCCGGCGATGTGGTTCGCCACCCGGTGGTGCAGCGCATTGTGCAAGCCTATGAAGCCTTTGATGAGAAGCATGCATGATTGAATTAGATGTGCAGTATGCCAGTGCTGCCGCCGATTTGCCCAGTGCGGAACAATTGCAGCAGTGGGTGCAGGCAGCCTTAACCGCAGCAGCCTATAATGAACCAGCAGAATTGACCATTCGTATTGTTGATGAAGAGGAAGGTCAGGCGCTTAACCGTGACTATCGGCAACGCGATTACGCTACCAATGTATTATCGTTTCCATTTGATGAAGCGATTGAATTACCGCTGAATTTATTGGGTGACCTGGTAATTTGTGCGGCGGTTGTTAGCCGTGAGGCGGCGCAGCAAGAGAAAGCTGTGAGCGCCCATTGGGCACATTTGGTTGTACACGGCTGCTTGCATTTGCTAGGTTATGACCATATGAATGATGACGATGCGGATACCATGGAAAACCTTGAAGTTGCTATTATGGCGGCTCTCGGTTTTGCCAATCCGTATCCTGATGAATTGAACTAACTGGAGCTTCAGCTTGTATGAGCGATGATAATCCCCACTCGACCTCCGGCTCTTCGCGTAAATCGTGGGCAAATAGATTGCTACAACTTTTTACCGGAGAGCCGAGCAGCCGCGAAGAATTAGTTGACCTAATTCAAGACGCCGAAGAACGTGATCTGATCGACAACGACACCAAGGAAATGATTGAGGGCGTGCTCGATGTTGCTGAACTCAAAGTTCGCGACATCATGGTGCCACGCTCGCAGATGGTGACCATTCAAATTACCCAAAGCGTTGAGTCGTTCTTACCCATCGTGATTGATTCTCAACACAGCCGTTATCCGGTCGTCAACGACAATAAAGACCATGTTGAAGGCATTTTACTGGCCAAAGATCTGATCGCTTATGGCTTTGGCATGACCGACGAGCCGTTTTCACTGGATAAAGTAATTCGCCCCGCAGTCATAGTTCCTGAAAGTAAACGAGTCGATGTGTTGCTCAAGGAATTTCGTGAGCAACGCTATCATATGGCGATTGTCGTTGACGAATATGGCGGTGTGTCTGGGTTGGTCACAATTGAAGATATTTTAGAAGAGATTGTTGGTGAGATTGAAGATGAAACCGACTTCGACGAAGACAACAAAGCCGATATTCGGCGCATCAACAAATCCCGCTATACGGTGAAAGCCTTAACCACCATTGAAGACTTCAATGATTATTTTGATACCCGCTTTGGTGATGAAGAATACGATACCATTGGTGGCATGGTGGCAAATGGCTTTGGCCATTTGCCGCAACTCGGTGAAGAAATCACCATAGCCGGCTTTATCTTCAAAGTAACCGCCGCCGACAAGCGCCGCATTCAGCAACTGCAAGTAACGGTTCCGGACGTTATGCCAAGTGCTGATGCTGACTAGTCATCTGAGCCAACGCCTGGTGCCGTTGCTGCTGGGTGCGAGCCTGGTATTTTCTTATGCACCCTTTAATCAGGCCTGGCTGACCCTACCGGTGCTATTACTGCT
>JALQTK010000068.1 GCA_023260975.1 Pseudidiomarina sp.
ACCGCTTAACCTTGGCATTCAACCAACGCTGCTGGGTGAAAGTCAGTGATGCCAGCGGCGCTGAAATCGCCATTGGCGTTAAAGAACCCGGTTACGAAATGCCGCTGACTGGCCGCGCACCATTTGATATTATTTTATGCAAACCAGAAGCCTTAACCATGACCTTGAACGGCAGCGCCGTTGACCTCAGTCAATATCGCCGCAACCGCTCAGTCACCTTGCGGCTCGAATAATTGCTAGTAGGAACTTTGCATGTCTGCTCATGAAAGCCCAATCATTCGTCGCCCGTCGCGGCGTATTTATGTAGGTAACGTGCCGATTGGCGATGGTGCGCCAATTGCCGTGCAGTCCATGACCAACACCGAGACCACCGATGTTGCTGCCACGGTTGCGCAAATCAAAGCCATAGCCGCCGCTGGTGGCGATATTGTGCGGGTCAGTGTGCCGACCATGGACGCCGCCGAAGCATTCAAACTGATCAAACAGCAAAGCCCCGTGCCGCTGGTCGCCGATATTCACTTCGATTACCGTATCGCGCTAAAAGTGGCTGAATACGGCGTCGATTGCTTACGTATCAATCCGGGTAACATTGGCAACGAGCAGCGTATTCGCGCCGTTGTCGATGCCGCGCGCGACAAAAATATCCCTATTCGCATTGGTGTCAATGGCGGCTCACTGGAAAAAGATCTGCAAGAAAAATATGGCGAGCCAACGGGTGCCGCGCTGGTGGAATCGGCCATGCGCCATGTCGATATTCTCGACCGCCTGGATTTCCAAAATTTCAAAGTCAGCGTCAAAGCCTCCGACGTGTTTCTCGCCGTCGATGCTTACCGCTTATTGGCCAAGCAAATCAGCCAACCCTTACATTTGGGTATTACCGAAGCTGGCGGCTTACGCAGTGGCTCGGTGAAAAGCGCCATTGGGCTGGGCTTATTGCTCAGCGAAGGCATTGGCGACACCATTCGCATCAGCCTGGCCGCTGATCCGGTGGAAGAGATAAAAGTCGGTTTTGATATTCTCAAAGCACTGAAAATTCGCAGCCGCGGCATCAATTTTATTGCTTGCCCAAGCTGTTCTCGGCAAGAATTCGACGTTATTGCCACGGTCAATGCACTGGAGCAGCGACTTGAGGATGTCACCACCGCCTTAGACGTATCAATTATCGGCTGTGTGGTGAATGGCCCCGGTGAGGCGCTGATTTCACATGTTGGCCTCGCTGGCGCAGCAAAAATGAGTGGCTTTTATTTGGATGGCGAGCGGCAAAAACTGCGCATTGATAACGCTGACATCGTCAATCAGCTCGAAGCGCAAATTCGCGCCAAGATAAAACGCCTTGAAGCCGAACGGATTCCAGTGAAGAGCAGCTAAAGCTGCGCTATACTAGGCAGCGACATTCACTTACGGTAAAGACATAGAGCATCGTGGCGAAAACCATTCAAGCAATTCGGGGCATGAACGACATTCTGCCCAACCAGACCCCAGCGTGGCAATACGTTGAAGGCATTCTGCGCCAGTTAGCAGCGGCCTACAGCTACCAAGAGATCCGCATGCCGGTGGTGGAAAGCACCGAGCTGTTTAAGCGCTCGATTGGCGAAGTCACCGACATTGTTGAAAAAGAAATGTATACCTTCGCTGACCGCAACGGCGACAGCCTGACCCTGCGCCCCGAGGGCACTGCCGTGTGCGTGCGCGCCGGCAACGAACATGGCTTGCTGTATAACCAAACCCAACGGCTGTGGTATATGGGCCCGATGTTCCGCCATGAGCGCCCGCAGAAAGGTCGTTACCGCCAGTTCCACCAATTTGGTTTAGAAGCTTTTGGTATGGAAGGCCCCGACATTGATGCCGAAGTGATTTTATTTTCGGCGCGGTTATTGCGTGATTTAGGTCTGCGCGATCATGTTGAATTGCAGTTGAACTCGTTGGCGTCGAATGAAGCCCGTGCCGCTTACCGTGGCGCTTTGCGCGAGTTTTTGCGCAGCCACGAAGAGGCGCTCGACGAAGACTCCAAGCGCCGCCTCGATACCAACGTACTGCGCGTGCTCGATTCGAAATCGCCGCAAACTCAAGCGCTGTTGGCTGCAGCCCCGAAGCTGAGCGATTATTGGGATGACGCCTCGCGCGAACATTTCCACGGCTTAACTCAGCGCCTTGACCACGCTGGTGTGCGTTATGTGCTCAACGAGCGCTTGGTGCGCGGTTTGGACTATTACAATCGCACGGTGTTCGAGTGGGTCACTACCGACTTAGGTGCGCAAGGCACGGTGCTGGCCGGCGGCCGTTACGATGGTTTGGTCGAACAGCTCGGCGGTAAGCCGAGCGCAGCAGTTGGCTTTGCCATGGGCATGGAACGTATCGTGCTATTACTGGAGACACTGCAGCAGCTACCGGCACTGCCGAGTGTTGATTTGTACCTGCTCGGTGGCGATGACGCGGCGGAACTTCTGACGCCAAGCGTTGCCGAACAAGTTCGCGACCAAGCACCATGGCTGACCGTGCAGAATCATAGCGGCAGCCAAGCGTTGAAGAAAAAATTACAAAAAGCCGATAAATCCGGTGCTGCATGGGCACTGGTGGTATTCAGTAGCGAGCAGGGGCTGCGGTTTGAGTTGAAAAACTTACGCGAGCGCGATGCGGCTGCGGTAGAATTTACCGATATTAATGAGTTAACCAGCTATTTATAAGAGGAATGAGCGTGGAAACCGAAGATCAACAAGTCGAGCGTATTAAAGAATTTTGGAATGAACACGGTAAAGGCATCATCGCCGGTTTAGTGATTGGTTTCGCGATTTTTTACGGCTGGCGCTACTACGATGCCAAAGTCATGGCTGACAAAGAAGCCATGTCAGAGCAATTTACCCAAGTGATGACTGCGCTCGCTAGCGACGCCGAGACCGCCACTGTCGACGCGCAAGCCTTTTTGCAAGCCAATAGCAGCAACACCTATGCCCACTTAGCGGCGCTGGAATTAGCGCGTAAGGCAGTTGATGCGGGTGATTTAGCTACTGCAGTGGTGG
>JALQTK010000069.1 GCA_023260975.1 Pseudidiomarina sp.
CGCAGCTGAAAGCTATGGCTAACGCCAGCTCCAGCAATTGTTATGGTCTCGGACCCAGTTCACACGGTTTGATCTGGGTTGATGGGCCCTGTTGGTTGGCGCCGGGGTTGACTATCGGCTCTGCCGAGCAGCCAGTGCTTTTAGTTATTCAAGACGCTGATTTGAGCCTGGCCAGCAGCGCCGAACTGTTTGGTTTGGCGGTGTTATTCAAAAGCCCCGGCGCGCTCACCGAGCCGCGTCTGCAGCTTACTGATGATGCGCTGATTGATGGCATGGTGCTGGCAAATCACGCCGATGTCGCTGCGGTTGAGCCGCAGCTGCGCCGTAGTGCCAGTATTTTAGCAACGCTGGCTGGCAGCGACGCATTAAAGCGGCTGTATCGAGTTGCTGGGAGCTGGCATGATTTTTGATTCACGGCGGCTTCCGACAGCTGCACGGCAAGGCGGTTTTAGCTTGATCGAGCTGCTCATTACGTTGGTCATTATTGCCGTTGGCGTGGCCGCACTGGTGGGTTTGCAGCAGCGCTTTTTACAAAGTTCCGGTCGTGCCGCCGCGCAGATTACCGCGTTAACCCTGCTACAGCAGCAGTTAACCAACATGCGCTTTGCGGGTGTTGCTGCAGTTACTGATGGCGCACAAACCCAGCACCGCGATGGCACCGACTATCGGCTGAGTTGGCAGGTTACTGCAAGCGCTGCGTCATTACCGGCCTGGGCCCAAGCTAAGGTGATTGATATCAGCGTGCAGTGGCGCGAGCGCGGCGGCGCTGAGCGAAGCGTAACCCGGCAATTCTGGTTGGCAGCCAGTGCTAACCTCACTCAATAATGATCAAAAGCATAGTTTAAGCGAGCGGTTTTGGTTCTCCAGCGCTGCGCAGTTGTGCTATTATTCGGCCATTCAAAGGTAATCGTTGTAGGGTGTAATTCGGCATGACGCTGCTGGTCACGGCACAGCATTTAACCTCAATTCGCGCCGGTCGGGTGTTGTTTGCCGACTTATCGTTGCAGCTTCATGGCGGCGACGTGATGCACGTTGAGGGCCCCAATGGTGCCGGTAAATCGACCTTATTACGGATGCTTGCCGGGCTATTACCCGCCCAGTCTGGGCAGCTGATGCTATTCCCCGAACACTGTCACGACGACCCGGATTACTGGCGTCGGCAACTGCTGTTCATTGGCCACAAAGCCGCCGTTAAAGCCGAACTCACTGCGTTAGAAAATCTCGCTATTCAAGCACAACTCGATGGTGCGGTGATTGCCGATCCGTGGCAGTTATTGGAAACCGTTGGCTTGTTGGGCTTAGAAGATATTCCGGCGCAGCAGTTATCGGCTGGTCAGCAACGGCGTATTGCGCTGGCGCGGTTATGGGCTAGTCACGCGCAATTATGGATTCTTGATGAACCTTTCACTGCGCTCGATGTCCGTGGTATTGAGCTATTACAGCAGCGCTTTGCGGCGCATGTGCAGGGTGGTGGTGCAATTATTTTAACCTCACACCAGCGTCTGAGTTGGCAGCCGCCGCAGTTACAGCGCATCGCCATTCACAGCCCGACCGATACAGGGTTGCAGTATGAATAAGGCCAGTTACAGCAGCCTAGTGTGGGCGCTGATGCGGCGCGACTTGAGCGTTGCTATGCGGCGCAAGAGCGATAGTATTAATCCGCTGTTGTTTGTGCTGATGGTGGTGACTTTGTTTCCGATTGCGGTGGGGCCAAGCCATGAGGTTCTCGGGCGCATTGCCGCCGGAGTGATTTGGGTAGTGGCCTTACTGGCCTCGTTACTGGGCTCAGAACGCTTGTTCCGCGATGATTATGTGGATGGTACGCTTGAGCAGATGGTGTTATCACCAGCGCCATTGGAGTTGTTAGCGCTAGCGAAAATTGCCGTACATTGGCTGCTCAGTGGCTTGCCGTTGGTGATCCTGTCGCCGTTTTGTGCGTTATTACTTAAGCTGCCGCTCGATGGCTGGCTGACGTTGGTGCTGACGCTGCTGTTGGGTACCCCGATGTTAAGCGCTATGACCGCCATTGGTGCTGCGCTGACCGTGAGTTTGGGTCGTGGTGGGGCGTTATTGAGCTTATTGCTATTGCCGCTGTTTATTCCGTTACTGATATTTGCAACAGCAGCGGTAGAGAGCACGCTGTTGGGTATGCCAGCCATTGGCCAGTTAATGTTTCTTGCTGGTTTCATGGTATTAACCCTAACCTTGGCGCCAGTGGCAGTGGCGGCGGCTATTAAAGTGAGTGTGAACTGATATGTGGCGATGGTTACATCCTTATGCAAAAGGTCAAGCAACTTATCAATTGTTAGGCCGTTGGTTACCGTGGCTGACTGGCAGTGCGCTGCTGGTATTAGCGGTGGGTCTGGTGTGGGGGCTGTTATTTGCGCCACCAGACTACCAGCAAGGTGATAGTTATCGCATTATTTTTATTCATGTGCCCTCGGCCATGCTGTCTATGGGCACCTATACCGCTATGGCGATTGCCGCGCTGGTGGCGTTGGTGTGGCAAATTCGTACCGCGGAATGGTCGATTGCGGCCATAGCTCCAGTCGGTGCGGTATTGACCTTTATCTCGCTGATTACTGGCGCGGCGTGGGGTAAGCCAATGTGGGGCACCTGGTGGGAATGGGATGCACGCATGACCTCGCAGCTGATTCTGTTATTCCTCTATTTAGGTGTGTTGGCGCTTTATCATGCCTTCAATGACAGTCGCACGGGCGCCAAAGCGGCGAGTATTTTGGCCTTAGTCGGGGTGGTTAATATTCCGATTATTCATTTCAGTGTGTATTGGTGGAATTCATTGCATCAGGGCGCCACCATTACCAAATTCGCCAAACCGTCGATGCCGCCGGAAATGTATATTCCTCTTTTTGTTTGTATTTTTGGCTTTATGTTAATGACCGCAGCATTTATTACCCAACGCTTGCGCCACGAAATTTTGCGGCAGGAGCTGCATCGCCCGTGGGTGCAACAGGTGTTATTAAATAGCCCGGTTAAGGAGCAGTAGTTATGGCC
>JALQTK010000006.1:0-17324 GCA_023260975.1 Pseudidiomarina sp.
CGCTTAACTGCCTGCCCCTTAACTCTGTTATACTCGCAGGCGATATCACACCGCTATAGAAGACCCGCACATGACTGATTTTTGTTCCTTGCCCTTACCAGACACCTTGCTGACTAGCCTCGCCGATGCCGGATTCACCAGCATGACTCCTATTCAGGCGCAGAGCCTGCCGCTGATTCTGCAAGGCAACGATGTGCTGGCGCAGGCTGCCACGGGTTCGGGTAAAACCGCCGCCTTTGCGCTGGGGTTATTGGCTACGTTGAATGTCAGTAGTTTTGCGCCGCAGGCGTTAGTGCTGTGCCCAACCCGCGAGTTGGCAGAGCAAGTAGCCGAGGCGATACGGCTGCTGGCGCGCGGTATCGGTAATGTGAAGGTGCTGACCTTGTGTGGCGGTGTACCAATGCGCATTCAGATTGGCTCGTTGCAGCATGGCGCGCATGTGTTGGTGGGTACGCCAGGCCGGGTGTTAGATTTGCTGCAGCAGGGCGAACTCAAGTTGGCAGCGCTGCAAACCTTGGTGCTTGACGAAGCTGACCGCATGCTGGAAATGGGCTTTGCTGATCAAATCCATGCAATTATCGCGGCGGTACCTGAGCAACGGCAGACGCTGTTGTTCAGTGCAACTTATCCTACCGGCATTGCGCAGCTCTCTAAACGCGTGGCACCTGATGCTCAGCGCATCAGCGCCGCTAACGATGAGGTTGCGCTTCCGACTAAGATAACCCAGCGCTTCTACCAGCTCGGCGACACCCTCAAGGGGCAGGCAGTTAACACGCTGCTGCTGGCGTTGCAGCCGGGAAATTGCATGGTGTTTTGTAATACCAAGGCTGAAGCGCAGGGTATTGCCGCTGATCTAAAAGCCAAGGGCCACAGCGTACTGGAGCTGCATGGTGATTTAGAGCAGAAGGATCGTGACCAAGCCATGGTGCAGTTCATCAATGGTAGCGCGCGCGTGCTAGTAGCCACCGACGTGGCCGCGCGCGGGTTGGATATTGCCGAGCTGGATTTAGTCATCAGCGTACATATGGCCCATGACCTCGACACCCATACTCATCGTATTGGCCGCACCGGTCGTGCTGGCGCTGAGGGGCAGGCAGTTAGTCTGGTCGGCCCACAAGATGATTATAAGCTACGCTTACTAGAAGATACTTTATCAGCACCACTACAACTGCAGGCGCTACCGGCTGTAGTCGCTGCAGCCAAGCCGTTGCAAACCGACTTTGTCACCGTTCAGCTCAGTGGTGGCAAGAAGGACAAGCTGCGCCCCGGCGATATTGTCGGCGCTCTAACCCGCGATGGTGTGCTGGGCGTGAATGATATCGGTAAGATCAAATTGCAGCCGACTTGGAGTTTTGTCGCTGTTCGCGTGCCGCTGTTGAAACATGCACTAGCACTGCTAAACGCCGACAAGATCAAGGGCAAGCGCTTCCGCGCGCTGAAGCTTTAACTGCCTGCCCCTTAGCTCAGTTTAGTACCCCGCAGCGTGGCCGTCTTTGCGGCTTTCGCTGGCACCGATATAGACCTTCTCATCATGGTCGCGCATGATGGCTTGGTAGCCGCCGAACGGCCCCACGGTCTCGCTAATTTTGTGCCCCATTTTCACCAGTTCGCGACGGGTGGCGGCAGAGAAGCCGTTCTCCAGATACACCACGCCACCATCAGTCATGATTTCGCCGGTCGGCTCAGAAGAGCCTTCATGCAGAATACGCGGCGCATCGCCAGCCTCTTGCAGGTTCATGCCAAAATCGATCATGTTAATCAGAATCTGCGCATGCATCTGTGGCTGGGTGGCACCGCCCATTACGCCATAGCTTAACCAGGGTTTACCATCTTTGGTCACAAAGGCTGGAATAATGGTATGAAACGGTTGCTTGCCAGGCGCAAACACATTGTTGTGGCTAGGGTCTAAGTTGAATAGTTCACCACGGTTTTGTAGCACAAAGCCAAGCCCAGTTGGTGTTACACCCGAGCCCATACCGCGATAATTACTTTGAATAAGGCTGACCATGTTGCCTTCAGCATCGGCGGTGGTGAGGTAAATAGTGTCGCCGCGGGTAGGCGGATTGCCGGGCTCGTAGGCACGACCGGCGCGCTTTGAATTGATTAGTTTAGCGCGCTCACGGGCGTACTCTTTGTCTAACAAACCCTCCACTGGAACGTCATTAAACGCTGGATCAGAGTAATATTTTGCCCGATCTTCGAAGGCCAATTTCTTCGCTTCAACAAATAAATGGATGTATTCAGGGCTGTCAAAACCCATGCTCTTAATGTCGTAATTCTCTAACATATTGAGGATCTGTTGAGCAGCAATACCCTGGGTGTTTGGCGGCAGTTCCCATAAATCGTAGCCACGATAGTTGCTCGAAACTGGGTCAACCCACAACGAGAAATGACTGGCTAAATCGTCATAACTTAAGAAGCCACCGTGCTCGGCGACGAAGTCGCTAATGGTGCGCGCAATGTCACCTTTATAAAAAGCGTCGCGACCACCTTTGGCGATCGCTTCGTAGGTGTTGGCGAGGTCTGGATTACGGAAACGTTTGCCCTTTTGTGGCGCCACACCGTCTTTCATAAATACCTCTTTGAAGCCTGGCTGGTCGGCCAAAACTGCGGCATTGCGCTCAAAGTAGTAAGCAATCACTTCGGTTACAGGGAAACCATCACGGGCATAATCGATAGCGGGCTGCAATATTTCCGGCATTGGCTTCGCGCCAAATTTACCATGCAATTCAAACCAACCATCTACCGCGCCTGGTACACTTATTGGTAACACCCCGCGCGCTGGAATTTTGTTGTAGCCGTTTTGCTTAAAGTACTCCAGCGATAACGACTTCGGTGAGCGGCCAGACGCGTTCAAACCGTATAACTTTTGCGTCTTCGCATGCCAGACAATGGCGTATAAGTCGCCGCCAATGCCATTACCGGTCGGTTCCGTCAGCCCTAACACCGCATTGGCGGCAATGGCAGCATCAATAGCGTTGCCGCCGTCGCGCATAATATCGAGCGCTACTTGGGTCGCTAGTGGTTGGCTGGTGGCCGCCATAGCATGCGGCGCCATGGCTTCAGAACGGGTGGCAAAGTGGTGACCGGTGATACGGTCGGCAGCTTGTGCGGCGCTGCTGAGCACTGCTAGTGCGGTCAGCGCGCTGATGAGGGTAATTTTCATGAGATGCCTCGTTGGTTGGATTCGTTGCCCCTTACAGGAATTGCCAGAGGATCAGGCCATAGGTTAAGGCGATATTCGCCAGTGCGAAGAATACCGCGGTGCTGGCGGTATCTTTGGCTTTGCCACTGAGCTCATGACGCTCAGGACCAATGCGATCAATGGCAGCTTCTACCGAGGTATTGAGGAACTCCACGATCAACAACAGCAGCAGTGAACCGAACATCAAAATTTTCTCGACTGTGCTTACCGGCACGAGCAGTGCAACAGCTGCTAGAACAATACATAGCGCAATGTCTTGCCGCACCGCTGCTTCCGATTGCCAACCAAGTCGGAAGCCCCTTAACGAGTTAAAGGTGGCGTGTACTATGCGCAATATGCCTTTTTGGTCTGGTTTCATGTCAGTGCTCCTGTTGCCTTGCAGCATTATGCCGTCGCCAACTTAAGCGAGTCTTAAGCGCTGCCAGTCACCAGCTTACGTTGCTCCGGCATGCCCATACTCAGCACATAAGGCATGGGCTGCTGTTGCCGCACGGTAAAGTCAGATTTGCTCTGCAAATCTTGCCAGCCAGTTGCAATCAGCGCTTGTGCTACGGCGCCGCCCAAGCCGCTGCCGGGGCCAAGCAAAATGATATGGTCGGGAGCAAACTCCTTCACTGCAGCGGTAATTGCGCAGGTGAAATCGTAGGTTTGGGTGACCTGATGTTCGAGCGTGTAGTGTTGTAAAGCCTGCTGGTCGGTGATGCTGCGCGACCAAATATGGCCACGGCCATCCACTAATGCTGTATGTGGTGCTTTAAATAAGCTGGCTGGCCAGTTTTGCTGAGCCTGCGTGGCCGCTTGTTGCATTAATATGGTGTGAAAACCGGCATGACCGTGCAACAACAGCGGAAAGCGCTCGTCGACTCGCGGCAACTCAGCCATTGCAGCAGTGCAGGCTGCGCTAGTGCCTGCCAAGACCGCATAACCGCCGTAATTAATCGACATAAATAAGTCGCCACGGTGCTTATGCAATTGCTCTTGAACCTGCTCAATACGCACTGGGTCTGGGCGCCACTCGGCGTCCGTTAACGGATAAATAAACTGTGCGCCTTCACCTTTGGCGGTGAGCTCGGCCATATTGGTGACCAGTCGTGTGCCGGTATCGACGCTCCAGCAACCAGCACAAGCCAGCGCGGTGTACCAGCCCATTGAATTACCGGTGATAGCGACCACATCAAATTGGTCCCGATCGATCGCCATAAAATCGGCCATGCCAGCGGCGTAAATCAGTGTTGCTGCGTTATCAGGATGTTGGTGCAAACTACTTTTAAATAGCGGCGCCTGATCAAGTTCAGTCAACGTGGGCCGATTTAATTCGGCACGAACATGGTCAACTTGGTCGATAAAATGCTTAATTATGTCGCCATTTGCGTTGTTTGTGATACTTCCCAGCTCGCTCTTATTATAGGTGCCGCGGCCAGGGCAGACCACTAAAGCGGTTTTTTTCTGCTGACTCATGCCTGCTGTCCTCCTAACATATCCACAGCTTGAGCGACGATTTGGTCGCGCGATGGCAAGGTGATATAGGCGGCTTTACCGAGCGGAATAAAGCTATCCTCGGCGCATAAGCGTTGTATGCTGAAATGGCCCGGCTTGGCTTCATGTAATACGGTAAATAGCTCTTCACTGAGCGAGCCGCGGCGACGACATTCATCGACAATCAGCACTTTCTGGCAGTTGCCCAGCGCCGTAATCAGCGCCTCAGTTTGCAATGGAATCAAACAGCGCAGATCAATGACTCGTACTTGGTAACCTTGCTCAGCCAGCAGTTTCTCCGCCTGTCGGCTCAAATAATAACCGTTACCATAGGTCACAATGGCCAGCTGCTCGCCACCACCAAACACATAAGGGGCAGGCAGATAAGCTTCGCTGGCATAACTGCCTGCCCCTTGCGTATCTTCAGGGGACAATAGCCAGCCGTTATCACCTTCGTGATGCAAGTCGCGGGTCATGTATAGGGCAATCGGCTCGAGCAAAATCACTACCCGTTGTTGCTCATGGGCGAGCCGCACAGCGTCGCGCACTAACCGCACCCCTTCGACACCATTCGATGGACAGAGCAAAACCACCCCTGGAATATCGCGGAATACAGCGAACGAGTTGTCGTTATGGAAGTGTCCACCAAAGCCACGCTGATAAGCTAAACCAGCGATGCGAATTACCATCGGGTTACGATATTGGCCATTACTGAAGAAGCTTAAGGTTGCCGCTTCACCACGAATTTGGTCTTCGGCGTTATGTACGTAGGCGAGGAATTGAATCTCCGGAATTGGCAAAAAACCTTGCTGGGCCATACCAATTGCCAGACCTAAAATGCTTTGTTCATCTAACAAGGTATTCAGCACGCGGTTCGGACCGAATTTTTCGAACAGGTGCTGGGTGACACCGTAAACGCCACCTTTTTTGGCAATATCTTCGCCGCACATCACAATATGCTGGTGTTCTGCCATCGCTTCTTGCAGCGCAAGATTAAGCATTTTCGCCAGGTGCTGCGGTTTATCCGCTGGCCATCCACGTTGAGGGGAAGGCAGATAAGCATACTCCGGCGCAATTGATGCCATGACTGCAGCAGCGCTTTCTAACTTCGGTCGCTGCGCCGCCACCGCTGCAACGCGAGCAATACGCTGCTGTTGCTCAGTAATATAGGTCACTAGTTCAGCAGCACTGAAAAGCCCGCGCTGAATCAAGGCTGCGGCACCGTGTAATAATGGGTCACGGTCAGCATCACGGGCAATTTCTTGTTTGCTGCGGTACGACACTTCGGCATCGGCACCAGCATGACCGTATAAACGTACTGTGCGCAAATGCAGCACCGCTGGCTTGCGCTTGTGGCGGACGTAATCGGCTGCTTCTTGCGCAACTAAATAGGTTTCAGCTAAGTTGCTACCATCGGCTTGAAAATATTTCAGGGCTGGGCGCTGGCTTAACTGCTGCTGGATCCAGCCATTTGGAGTATGGGTGGAAATGCCTAAGCCGTTGTCTTCGCACACCATCAGCAGCGGCATCGGAATAGTTTGATAAGCGGTCCAGCTGGCGGCGTTGATGGCGCCTATAGCGGTAGAGTGGTTGGCTGACGCATCACCAAAGCTACATAGCGCAATGGCATCAGTCGGCCACTTGCCCTGATGGTTTAGCCGTTTTGATAAGCCGATCGCAAACGCTGTGCCCATGGCCTTGGGTAAGTGCGAGGCAATGGTACTGGTTTGCGGCGGAATATTCAGCGCTAAGCTACCGAGTACCTTGTGCCGACCACCGGCAATAGGGTCGTCGCTTGAGGCGGCGAAGCTTAATAGCATGTCATAGATTGGCGTGCTACCTGGCAGCTGTTTCGCTCGTTGCAAGAAGAACGCGCCACTGCGATAGTGCAGAAAAGCTGGGTCGGTTACTCGCAGCGCTTTGGCCACCGCTGCGTTACCTTCGTGACCGGCGCTGCCGATAGTGTAAAAGCTTTGCCCAGCTGCTTGCATCAGACGCGATTGCAAGTCTAATAAGCGGCTGCTGAGCTGCGATTCAAATAGTTCGAAAAAGTCAGCGTCAGATAGCACACCGCCAGCGTTTGTTGCTGGCGGTAACTGTTCGGTGGCAATGCGCTGAAGGATCTCCACCAGCGCAGGATGTTGTTGATTGAGCAGGGCCATAGCAGTTTAACCGAATGCCTGCAGACCAGTTTGCGCACGACCAAGGATCAGCGCATGAACATCATGGGTACCCTCGTAGGTGTTAACCGCTTCCAGGTTCATGACGTGGCGGATCACATGATATTCGTCAGCGATGCCATTACCACCGTGCATGTCACGTGCTACTCGAGCGATATCCAGTGCCTTACCACATGAATTACGCTTAATTAAACTAATGGTTTCTGGTGGCAATGCATCTTCATCCATCAAGCGTCCAGCTTGCAGACAAGCGAGTAAACCAATAGTGATTTCGGTTTGCATGTCGGCGAGTTTCTTCTGCACCAGCTGCGTTGCTGCTAATGGCCGATTGAATTGATGGCGGTCTAAGGTGTATTGACGTGCTGCATGCCAGCAGAATTCAGCGGCGCCGAGCGCGCCCCAAGCAATACCGTAACGCGCTTTATTCAAGCAACCGAATGGGCCTTTGAGGCCACTCACGTTAGGCAACAAGGCATCTTCTGGAACCTCGACGTTATCCATAACAATCTCGCCGGTGATCGAAGCGCGTAAAGAGAATTTGCCTTCAATTTTTGGCGCTGAAAGGCCTTTCATGCCCTTTTCTAAGATAAAACCCCGAATCTCGCCATCAAGTTTGGCCCAAACTACGAACACATCAGCGATGGGTGAGTTGGTGATCCACATTTTACTGCCTTTGATGACATAGCCGCTATCGGTTTTACGTGCAGTGGTGCGCATGCTTGCTGGGTCTGATCCAGCGTCTGGCTCGGTTAAGCCGAAGCAGCCAACCCATTCGCCAGTCGCCAATTTTGGCAGATATTTGAGCCGTTGCGCTTCGCTACCGTACTCATAAATTGGATGCATCACTAGGCTTGATTGCACGCTCATGGCGCTGCGATAACCCGAGTCAACCCGTTCCACTTCACGAGCGACCAGGCCATATGACACATAGTTGACTTCTGAACAGCCGTATTTTTCTGGTAACGTTGCCCCAAGCAGCCCCAACTCACCGAGTTCATTCATGATTTCACGGTGGAAATGTTCGTTGCGATTGGCTAAAAGCACCCGCGACATCAGCTTATCTTGACAATAAGCATGGGCGGTATCGCGGATCATGCGTTCATCTTCGGTTAACAAATTACTGAACTGAAACGGATCTTGCCAATCAAATACTGGGCGTGCCATGAGAACTCCGATGCTACCTGTCGATAAGTTGAGTGTGCGAATTATATACACAGAATTATATACACAAAGTGTGCTTAGATTACCGAAAATCAGCGCTAAACAAAAGTTACTTTTGACACCTTGAGTGTCTCTTTTAGTGGGTTATAGTACCCAGAATTTCATGGTCTTGTTAACTAGTAAGATAAAAGGATTAACGCATGCGTATGTTTTTTCAGATTGTTTTGTTGGCAGCTTTGTTATCTGCCTGCCCCTTGCAGGCGTCAGAGCCGATTCTGCCGCCGTTAGATGAGTTGGTGCAGGGTGGCCTCGATGACGCCGAAGATTTTATTGATGAACATGTTAAGCGCTACCCCGAGCATGCCCAAGGGCATTTTTATCGCGGTAATATTATGGCTGCACAAGCTGGTAATAGCACCATATGGGCGCTGAGTTATGCCGGTAAAGCGCTCGCTAGCTTTGAACAGGCAGTCGCATTGGATCCTCAGCATCATCAATATCGACTGGCACTGGCTAGTTTTCATTTTGCAGCACCGAGTATTGCTGGTGGTAATCTTGAAGAAGCTTGGCGCCAAGTTGAAGCGTTAAAGGCCATCGACCCGTTTCATGCTATGCAACTGGAATTAACTTTTTGGGCAGCTGATGACGATAAAACCCGGTACCAAGCTTTAGTCGTCGATGCATTACAGCGTTATCCGCTTGATCCCAGACTGCTATTTCGTTTGGGTATGAGTGCTCAAAACGCCAAAGATTATAGTCAATCACAACAGCATTTTTCTGCCTGCATAGACGACGATACGGTTGATCGTGCATTGGCGAACCCACAGATTACCGTTTACCCTGACACTGCCGAGATGATGGAGCTGGCGCGATTGAATTGCTTGTATCAAATTGGCCGGACAGCAGTGCTAAGTGAGACCGATTTAGAGACTGGTATTACTGCTTTGCAGCAGTATCTGCAAGTTGACAATTTGCATCGAAGCCATGCCCCGCATGATTGGGCGCGTTTGCGCTTAGCCGCTCTGCATTTGTTGGCGCAGCAACCCGATCAAGCGCGGCTATTATTAGCACAGGTAAAACCGAGCGATGATGCTATGAAAAAAGAGCATAAAGCCCTCAGTCGCAAACTCTAGCAGTTAAACTACTTTGGAGTAGCGCGGCGCGGTTGCCGCGTCATCTAAGTAGGCATCAAAGCAGGCACAGATACTGCGTACCCATAAGCGCCCAAGCGCGGTGACTTCGATGCGATTGGCCGTGATAGTGACCAAGCCATCGGCAATAAAGGGTTGCAGTTTGTGCTTGGCTGCGGCGAAATAGGTCCAAAAATCTAAGATAGATGAAGTGAGTGCCCACTGCTTCGAAAACGCAGCAATATCAAGTGTGAAGTGACAAATTAGCTGTGAAATCAGAGCTGCGCGTAAACGGTCATCCTGACTCAGCACAAAGCCTTTGACCACTGCCAGCTGGTTGTTATCTATCGCCGCATAATAATCGCTCAGGTCTTTTGCGTTTTGCCACAGCACGCCATCGACTTGGCTAATTGATGATGCGCCAAGGCCAATCAGGCAGTCTTGCCCGGCGGTGGTATAACCTTGAAAGTTACGTTGCAAACGCCCCTGCTGCTGGGCCAGTGCAAGTGCATCGTCGGCTTTGGCAAAGTGGTCCATACCGATGAACTGATAACCAGCCTCGGTAAACTTGCCAATACCAAGTTGCAGTAAGTCGAGCTTTAACGGCGCGTTAGGCAGCCATTCATCCTTTATTTTGCGTTGACCCGGAAAGCGTGACGGCAGGTGCGCATAACTAAACAACGACACGCGATCCGGGTTCAAGGCAATAACTTGGTCTATCGATGCGTTAAAGCTAGTCGCTTGCTGATAGGGTAAACCATAAATTAAATCTAAATTGACCGAGTCAAAACCAAGTTCACGGCTAAGGCGAACATGATTGCTAATGAGCTCGGCATCTTGCACTCGGTTAATGGCAATTTGTACTTGTTGGTCAAAATCTTGTACGCCATAACTGACTCGATTGAAACCGAGTGCGCGCAAATGCCGCAGTTTAATTTCGCTGCAACTGCGCGGATCAATTTCAATACTTACTTCAGCATCGCCAGTGATATGAAAATTACGATGCAATAAGCTCATCAAGCGCGATAACTGCTGCTCGGTCAAAAACGTTGGGGTACCGCCACCAAGGTGGACTTGATTGATTTTTCGTGAACCGAGCATGGCCTGGTACATAGCCATTTCTTTAGCTAGGTAGTCTAAGTAAATATCGGCTTTATGCTGGTGGCGGGTAACTACTTTATTGCAGCCACAATAAAAACAGAGTTTGTGACAGAACGGAATGTGGATATATAAGCTGAGTTCGGCCTGACCGGTGGCTAGCGTTTCGGCAACTTGGTTGACGGCGAAGTCGTCACGCAAAGCCAGTGCGGTTGGGTAGGAGGTATAGCGCGGCCCATTGATATTGTATTTGTCGATTAATTCTTGATTCCAGCTGACCGCATTGATGTTCACGTGCTAACCCTCAAATTGTTACTGGGGTTAGTTTACTTGAATCAGTCGAAAACACGCGTGCTAGAGCCTATGATAAGTTTGATCTTAATCAAAGAAGGCAGTTATTTACGGAATTTCTCGGGGATTTGCTCGGGTCGTAACCATAACCACATTAAAATGGTGGCCATAATTCCAATCACCGCAAGTTTTAACCACAACACAATCGGGCTGAACGTCAGCATAATCCAACTACCCGCCATCATTACCGTAGTGATAACTTTCGGCGTTCGCCGCACCACACCAAATTCTCGCCATTGCTTGATTTGAGGCCCATAGGTTGGGTGTGCTAAAAGCTTTTGTTCAAGTATTGGCCAGCCTTTGCCGCCGGCCCATGCCGCAACTAATAAAAACGGCACGGTAGGCATAACTGGCAGAGCGATACCAATTAAAGCGAGCAACAGAAATATCAGGGCGATACTGCGCCACACCATAATCCGCAACAATTCGGTCATGATGGTTTAATGACCGGCTAAGCTATTTAATTGATCGAGCGAACGAATCTCGACCAGTTTATTTTTCACCGCAAGGGTGCCATCGGTTTGTAATGCAGAAAGAATGCGGCTGATGGTCTCCACCGATAAACCGAGATAATTGCCGATATCGGCGCGGGTCATAGTCAAACGAAAAGATTTACCTGATAGGCCACGCTCGGCAAAGCGTTGCGATAAGGTCAATAAAAAGTGAGCCAAGCGCTGTTGTGCCGAGCGATTATTCAAATCACCGAGCAATTGTTTACTAGCAAATAACTCGCTACTCATCAGCTTCATCATTTGTTTACGTAGCGTTGGCATCTGTGACGCTAAATCATCCAGCGATTGCACCGGGATCTCGCACAACATGGTGGTTTCTAATGCTTGTGAAAAACTACGATGATGACCATCAGCTAAGGCGTCAAAGCCAACTAAATCACCCGGCAAATGAAAATCAATAATTTGCTCAACGCCTTTATCATCTAGGGTATAGGTTTTTAGCGAACCACTACGGACAGCGTACAAGAACTGTAATGGCGCCCCAGCAGTTGTTAATAAGTCACGTTTTTGTAGTGGTTTACGCCGCTGAATAATAGTATCGAGGCGGACCATGCTGTCGTTATCAAGCGGTTGCGCGATACAGAGAGAACTCATGCTGCAATCTTGACAATGAATGTGCGAAGTCAAACTAGCCATACTTTTTTCATGATCCTGCTCAATAATTTGTCTGTTAGTATACTACCACTGGCGCACAAATGAACTGTGTAGAGCAGTTAAAACCCAGGTTTTTAACCAGCCGCGAGTGGTTATCAACGTCGTTGTTGTGCCAGCCAACGGTCAAGTTGGTTGGCGAAATTCATCCGATCGCGTTGCGCTAGCGGCGGTGGCCCACCGCTTTGTACGCCGCTGGCGCGCATGGTATCAAGAAAGTCGCGGACATTAAGGCGTGGGCCAATATTATCCTTACTGAGCAATTCACCGCGCGGACTTAATGCTAACCCGCCTTTGCTAATGACTTCGGCGGCCAATGGAATATCGCTGGTAATGACTAAGTCACCAGGCTGGCACAGTCGTACGATTTCATTATCGGCGATATCAAATCCGGCAGCCACCTGTAGTGCTCGAATATGCGCTGAGGCGGGCACCTTAAGTGGTTGATTGGCGACTAACACCAGCGGCTGTGCGCGGCGCTCGGCGGCACGGTAGAGAATATCTTTGATCACGCTGGGGCAGGCATCGGCATCAACCCAAATGGTCATTTCAAGCTCCTTGTCGTAAGGTAGATGCATTATGGTAGCACTGGTTTGATTTTTTACGTAAATTGGCTCACTAGCATGAGCATATGGAGCACAGCTTGGTATGATTGATCGTTATGACTGGATACTATTTGATGCCGACGACACGCTCTTTCATTTTGATGGAGCGATAGGTTTAGATGCTCTATTTCAGCGTTTTGATGCGGTGTTTACCGCCGCTGATTTCGAGCAATTTCAAGCCTTGAATAAGCCATTGTGGGAGCGTTATGCACAGGGTTTGGTTAGTGCAGAAGAGGTGCAGATTCGACGCTTTGAACCGTTGGCGCAGCGTTTTGGAGTAACTGCCGCGCAGTTAAATCGTGATTTTATTGATGCTATGGCGGATTTATGTGAACCATTGCCCGGCGCACTTAATTTGGTGCATGCATTAAGTCAGCGG
Organism: Pseudidiomarina sp.; assembly: GCA_023260975.1. Taxonomy (GTDB): domain Bacteria; phylum Pseudomonadota; class Gammaproteobacteria; order Enterobacterales; family Alteromonadaceae; genus Pseudidiomarina. Next base: position 12,749 of record JALQTK010000006.1, read on the forward strand.
GTACAGCTTGGTATCATTACGAATGGCTTTACCGAATTGCAAGATCGCCGGATGCGTCGGGTAGGTTTTAACCTGCATTTTGAATTATTGGTTATTTCCGAACAAGTTGGCGTGGCAAAACCGCACCTTGATATTTTTGAGCATGCCTTTGCGCGGATGAATAATCCCAGCCGTGAGCGCATTCTCATGGTTGGCGATAATCTACAAACGGATGTACTCGGTGGCCGTAATGCAGGCATCGATACCTGTTGGCTCAATCATCACGGTAAGCAGGCGCCGGTGCATTTACAGCCGACCTTTGAAGTGTCGAGTTTGCCACAATTACAGCAACTGCTAATGGGCGCACATGCGTATCAGTAAGTTATTGCACAACGCAGCAACCTTGCTGTTGGCACCCTTACTGATCTATCAGGGCAAGCGGGTGCGACGCATTACCCCGCGCTTACCCGAAGCGGCTGGACCGCGCCAGGGTGCGGCAGGTAGTGGCAAGCCGCTGCGCTTATTGATTTTGGGTGATTCGGCAGCTGCTGGGGTTGGTATTATCACGCAACAGCAGGCCCTCAGTGGCTGTCTGGAGGCTGCGCTTACATCACATTACCAGCTGCACTGGCAGCTACTTGCGCAAGCAAGCCTGACCACCGCCGGCATAACTAGCCTATTAGATGGTTTACCAGCGCAAGCAGTGGATGTGGTGCTGGTGTCGTGTGGCGTGAATGATGTGACGCGCAGCACCACCAGCAATGATTTTGCAATGCATCTGCAGCAATTGCAGCAACGCCTGTTGACTGACTATCAGGCGCAAATAGTGATTTATACCAGCCTACCACCAATGCACAAGTTTCCTGCGCTACCGCAGCCGCTACGGTGGTTTTTAGGGCACAAAGCGCGGCGCTTGGACCGCGTATTACGGAGCTTTGTAGAGCAACAACCGCAGGCGCGCTTGCTTCCCCTCGAGTTACCATTTAAGGCTGACTTTATGGCCAGTGACGGTTTTCATCCGTCGGCTCAAGCCACGCCACTGTGGGCCGCAGCTGCGGCTACGATTATTACTAGCGAGTTTGATCATGGGCAGTAAAGAACCATTTAAGTGGCGCCGCTTCATCGCTACTGCTGCATTGTATTTATTGCTCATGATAATGGTGATTGTGGCTGTCGATTGGTGGCGCAGCCGCGCTATTCCGGCTGGGCAATTACCACAGGTACCACTCTATACGTTAAGCGGTGAGGCCATTGATTTGCATGCGCTGAGCAGCGAGCAGCCAGTGTTGGTGTATTTCTGGGCCAGCTGGTGCCCGGTGTGCCCGAGTGTTTCGCCGTCTATCGACTGGCTTGATGGCCGCTTGCCGGTGGTTAGTATCGCCTTGCGCTCGGGTAGTGATGAGCAGTTACAACGCTATATGCAGCAAAAAGGCTATAGCTTTACTACAATTCATGATAGTACTGGACAATTAACGCAGCAGTGGGGTGTGACCATGACTCCCGCGCTGGCAATCGTGAAGAACGGCCGTATAGTTAGTTTTACCGCTGGGTTTAGTGCGCCGCCAGGTATTCTTGTGCGTTGGTGGCTTGCGCACCTCAGTTATTAATCGTGACAGAGCGAGATACGCATGTTTGATACGGTTTCTAATCCAAGTAATGTCGGTAGTGTCCGCTTTCCCGATAAACAGGTTTTAGTGGCGGACGATAATCCGGTTTTTCAAATTTTAATGAAGCAATTGGCTGCAGATGTAGGCATGCGTTCGCTGGTTGTTAATAACGGTGAGCAGTTGCTGCGGGCGCTGCAAGTAAGAGCTTATGATGCAGTGATTGTCGATCTCGACATGCCAGTTTTAAATGGCATAGCCACCATTGAGGCGATTCGTCAGTTAGAGCAAGACCATGACAAGCCGCGCACGCCCATTTTGATCACCTCAATTAGCGGTGCCACCGATCTACCTGAACATGTTACTGCAATGATTGATGGCTATTTACAAAAACCCATCTCACGCGGCCTATTAATGGCCAGTTTACAGTCAATTTTCACCGCCAATTAGACACTTTCGCCGCAGGCGAATGCGCTACTCCAGGCCCATTGGAAGTTGTAGCCACCGAGCCAGCCGGTGACATCGAGCACTTCGCCAATGAAAAACAGCCCGGGTTGGAGCTTGCTTTCCATGGTTTTGGAACTGACTTGGTCGGTGTCGACGCCGCCGAGGGTGACTTCTGCAGTGCGATAGCCCTCGCTGCCATTGGGCTTGATAGTCCATTGGTGTAGGGTGCCGGCGACAGCCTGCAATAATGCGTTGTTACAGTCGGCTAGGTTTTTATCCGGCCACTGAAATTGCTCGGCTAAGATCAGTGCTAAGCGTTTGGGGAACCATTGTTGTAAGGCGGTGCGTAAGCCCATTTTGGGGCGTTCGCGGCGCAGCAGTTGCAGCTCGTGCAATAAGTCAGCTTGTGGGTGTAAGTCAATTTGTAACGTCTCGCCCGGCCACCAATAGGATGAAATCTGCAACATGGCAGGGCCACTCAAGCCACGGTGAGTAAACAGCATAGCCTCTTTGAAGCTGGCGCGTTGATTACTAGCGACCACATCAACGGCGAGGCCAGAGAGTTCAGCAAAGTGCTGTTTATCGGTGTCGTGGAGGGTAAAAGGCACCAGCCCTGCACGCACCGGTAAAATGCGGTGACCAAACTGTTCGGCTAATTGATAACCAAATGGCGTCGCGCCCAAAGCCGGCATCGATAAACCGCCACAGGCGACCACCACTGATTGCGCCCGAATGCTATCGTGACTGGTACTGAGCAAATACCCATGGTGGTCATATTGGACACTGGTTATGCTAGTACGCAGTTGCACCTCAGCGCCATGATCGGCGCATTCTCGCAGTAGCATAGCGACGATATCTTTGGCGCTGTCATCACAAAATAGTTGGCCGAGAGTCTTCTCGTGATAGCCAATACCGTGCTTGCCAACCAGGGCAATGAAATCCCACTGGGTATAGCGCTTCAGTGCCGATTTGCAAAAGTGTGGATTAGCCGATAAATAGTTTTCTGGGCTGGCGTAAATATTGGTGAAGTTACAGCGCCCACCGCCGGAGATGAGGATCTTTTTACCTGCTTGTTTAGCATGATCAAGTACCAACACCGAGCGGCCTCGGGCTGCCGCAATTGCGGCGCAGTGCAGACCCGCTGCACCAGCGCCGATAACCACTACATCAAATTGGCGCACTAGCCTTTAAGCGCGGCCAGAACGTGCTCAGCGCTGGATACGCCAAAGCTCTTCTCATCTTCAACGAACAGCTGGCTGACCACGCCGTTGTCGATCACCATGGCATACCGCTCAGCACGCAAGCCACCGAAACTACCCGTTTCTTTGGTGAGACCAAGAGTCTGGTGATAGCTGCAGTCGCCGTCTGACAATAACCGTACACTATCGCTCACATTCAAGGCTTTGCCCCACGCTTTCATAACAAAGGCGTCGTTGCTGGCAACACAATTGATACTATCAATGCCAGCCGCTTTGAAGTCAGCAGCGTGGGCTAAAAAGCCCGGTAAGTGCTTTTCTGAACAGGTTGGGGTAAAGGCGCCCGGTACGGCGAATAAAATGTGCTTACCGTTAGCAAATAGTTCGGCTGGATTGAGGTTTTGTAGGCCTAACTCGCCTAATGCAGTGAGATTACCTGTGGCAATACGATCGTTTACTTTAATCATGTTGTACTCCTGTGAGATAAATATCAAAACGGTGTTTACTACCAATCACCTGTAAATCTGGCTTATGTTGGTTTAAGAAATCGGCATGCTGCGGGCGTTTAACCACTACCCGTTTGCGGGCAATAGCCAGAGCCGGTGTTAACAAATCATCGGCATCGTTATCGCTACCAATGAGCTGCTGAAACATTTGCATGTCTTTTTTTACGGCAGCTTTTGCTTTGCGGTCACCCTTAGGATACATGGGATCAAGGTAAACCACATCATAACTGCCGACACTATCGGCACGAGTGAAGCAATCGGTACCGGCAAAATACAGTCGTTCGGCTAGTTTTGGATCAGCCTGCTGCAAGCGCTGCAAGGCATCGTGCAGCAATGCAACCACGATCGGGTGGCGCTCATTAAGCCCTACTTTGGCACCCAGCTGAGCGAGCACTAAAGCATCGCGACCAAGCCCGGCGGTACCATCGAGAATATGCACATTAGCTATCTTGCCGAGCCCACAGGCCCGCGCAATCGCCTCATCTTTACGGGTGGCTTGAGCGGCACGATAGGCACTTTTACCGCTGCAAAAATCGATTCGTAGCGGTAACATTTTCGGCTGTTCGAGCCAACGTAGGGCTAAGCCTTCAGCCGTTTGCTCAAGCGCAAAGCTCATGCCCGGCGTTCCATATCAATATGCGGGATATCGTCTTCGAGATATTCTTCGCCGACTTCACGAAAGCCAAAACTGGCATAGAATTCGCGCAGATAGGTTTGTGCGCTCAAGACGATCGTGCTGGTTGGGGCGTGGTGCGCACAAAAGGCCAAGGCTTGATGCATGAGTTCACGACCAACCCCTTGCCCACGTGCTAGCGGCGAACTCACTACGCGGCCAATGCGCGCT
>JALQTK010000006.1:17334-69662 GCA_023260975.1 Pseudidiomarina sp.
AGGCTTGATGCATGAGTTCACGACCAACCCCTTGCCCACGTGCTAGCGGCGAACTCACTACGCGGCCAATGCGCGCTACGTTACTAAGTACCTCGGGTAAAAATAGCCGAGCGCAAGCGACCATGTGCTGGTCGCTGTTATAGGCAAATAGGTGCCAAGCATATAAATCGTTACCATCGGCATCTAAATAAGCACAGGTTTGCTCTACCACAAATACCTGTTGGCGCAGTTGCAGCAGGTCATAAAGCTCGCGGGTAGTGAGCTGATTAAATGGTTTAGCCTGCCAAATCATTGGGCTAATTTCCGTTGCGCCTGAGCCAGCGGTACCACATTGCTGGCCGCACTGGAGCTATAGAGCGCCAGTAACTCAGCGACTTTGCCACGCTTTGCACCATTTTGGCTGATAAAGCGGGCTACTTGCAGGCTATGCAAGTTGGCATCGGCATACAGTAAGCGGGTTAATTCAGTATCATGATTACTAATCAATACCGGGATGTTGCGCTTATGAGCGGTATGGGCAGCGCGCCGAGCGAGTTCGTGTTGATGCTCAAGACTGAAGCCGCTACTGGCATAGCTGGTGAAATTTGCGGTGGTGCTTAACGGTGCATAGGGTGGGTCGCAATAAATCACATCACCCTGCCGTGCGCGCCGAAATACTTTTTCAAAACTGAGGCAGGTAAAGCTGGCCCGCTGGGCTTTCTCAGCAAAAAATTCAATTTCTGCTTGCGGAAAATACGGTCGTAAATATTGTCCAAACGGCACGTTGAATTGGCCACTACGATTGTAGCGACAAAGTCCGTTATAGCCGTGGCGATTGAGGTATAAAAATAACAATGCGCGCTGGTAACGGTCGTTACTGCGGTTAAATTCAGCGCGCAAGGCATAGTAAGCCGCAGCATTGTTATTGAGCGGTGAAAATAACGCCGCTGCATCGGTAATAAAGCCTTGTGGCTTGCGTTTAACAATGTTGAATAGATGAATTAAATCGGGGTTCACATCATTCAGCAAGTAGCTTTCGAAGTTGCTGTTCAGAAATACCGAACCAGCTCCAACAAAGGGCTCAATAAGCCTTTCCCCGGCCGGTAACAGCCGATTAATTGGTTCCACTAGGGCAAATTTGCCGCCGGCCCATTTCAAGAACGCCCGATGCTTAGCCATGACTCACAGCCAAAATTGCTTGGTATACCGCCTGCCAATCAGTGACTACACGCAGTTCGGCGGCACCAATAGCGGTTGGTAGCACTAAGCGCAGCTGCCCGGCTTTTACCTTTTTATCGCGTTGCATATAGCCCTGCCAACGTTCAATCGGCAGAGTCGGTGCCATGGTCGGTAAACCGCAGCGCCGCACCAGCGCAGTAATACGTTCAACATCAAGCTGTTGCAACTGGCCTTGCTGCAGCATGTAGTGGCTAGCGATGATTATGCCTACCGCTACGGCCTCGCCATGGCGCCACTGGTGATAATCATGTGCCTCTATGGCATGACCAAAGGTATGACCGAGATTGAGTAGTGCTCGCACGCCTTGTTCGGTCTCATCGGCCGCAACAATGGCCGCTTTAATCGCACAACTGCGGGCGATAGCGTAACTTACCGCGGCGCCATCACGAGCGACTAATTGGTCTGCTTGCTGCTCAAGCCAGTTGAAGAATTCGGCATCATAAATAATGCCATATTTGATTATTTCGGCGAGCCCGCAGGCATAATCGCGGTCGCTGAGGGTGTGCAAACATTGATGGTCAATGAGTACGGCCTGGGGCTGATAAAAGGCGCCGATGAGGTTCTTACCGCCCGGATGATTGACCGCAGTTTTACCGCCAACCGAGGAGTCGACTTGAGCTAACAGCGTGGTTGGAATTTGGTAAAAGCTGACGCCACGTTGATAGGTTGCCGCGACAAAGCCGGCAAGGTCGCCGACCACGCCGCCACCTAACGCAATAATCGCACAATCACGGTTAAAGCCCTGTGCAATCAGGGTATCCATGACCTCGGTATAGTGTTGTAGGCTTTTGTATTGCTCGCCGTCACCGATCAGGTGCACCACCAGCTGATGAGCAGCGAGTGCCTGTTGCAGAGCAGGTAAATAAAGTTTTGCCACGGTCGCATTGGAAATCACCAATAGCTGTTTTGGTAGCGCAGGGAAATGCGTGGTGAGTTGAGTGAGTAGCTGACTACCGATAATGATTGGATAACTGCGCTCATGCAAACCCACGGTAACAACCTGATCTATCTGTTGCGTGGAATTATGCATAAGCGCCTCCGCGGCCTATAAGCCGATTTTTTCGATAATCTCGTCAATCACAACTTTAGTGCTTTGTTCATCGGTGCGAACCACGATGTCGGCTATTTCTTCATACAGCGCATTGCGTGAATCGGCTAACTCTTCTAACACTTCACGCGGATTTTCGGCCTCGGCAATCAGTGGCCGGCGTTTATCACGCTGGGTGCGCGCCAATTGCTTATCAATCGTGGTTTGCAGATACACCACAATACCACGGGCAGATAACCGATTACGACTCTCTTTACTGAGAATCGATCCGCCGCCGGTAGCGAGCACGATGCCGGTGTTTTCGGTTAGCTCCTCAATCACTTTTTCTTCGCGCTGACGAAAGCCTTGTTCACCCTCAAGTTCAAATACCCAGGCGATATCGGCGCCGGTGCGACGTTCAATTTCAGTATCAGAATCAAAGAATTCAAGGTGGAGTTGGCGGGCTAGTTGCCTGCCGATGGTACTTTTACCGGCACCCATAGGGCCGATCAGAAAGATATTACGTTTTTCAGCCATAGTGTTGCTTTACTTCACTCAATTAACTAGCTGTGACTCACGGAATCCGGAGTGTCTGGTGACCTTCCTTAACCCAACGAAAAAAAGATGGGCGATTATCGCAAGTCACAGCTATTTACGCAAGGATTACGGCACCGCGTTAACAATTCGTGGAGTCACGAAAATGAGTAGTTCGCGCTTCTCGTTAATCCGGCTTTCATTGCGGAATAGCACGCCAACATAGGGAATATCGCCGAGCAGCGGCACTTTTTGAATAGTATTTAAGATTTGCTGCTGATAAATACCACCCAACACAATGGTTTGCCCATTTTCTATGAGTACCTGAGTACCGATTTCTTGGGTATCAATCGATACGGCTGGGCCGGTGGGCGTGGTTACTGTTTCACCACGGGTATTTTGGGTAATGAAAAGGTCCATGATAACGCGGTTGTCTGGGGTAATTTGTGGTGTGACGCGCAGCCCCAGCACGGCCTTTTTAAATTTCACCGAGGTTGCTCCTGAACTTGCGCTTTCCACATAGGGAATGTCAGTACCTTGTTCAATGTAAGCTTGTTTTTGGTTTGCTGTAGTAATTCGCGGGCTAGCAATGATTTCGCCTTTGCCTTCGCGTTCTAGTGCCGATAGCTCCAGATCAAGCAATCTGCCATCTGCCAACTTAGCCACCTGCATACCCATGCTGGCAGCCGCTGTCGAGGCCGGTAGGTTGATAGTAAAGGTGCTGGCGCCAGTGATTTGAGCGTCGCCTAGCGCAGCTGAGCTGTCATCATTGAAGCCGATACCCCAGCGAATACCAAGGTCGTCACTGACGTTATCGCGTACCGTGACCATGCGTGCTTCAATTACTACTTGGCGCGCTGGCACATCGAGAACGGTTATCATGGTTTTCAGGTCATTAATTTGCGCAGCGGTATCACGAACGAGCAAGATATTGGTGCGCTCATCAACGCTCACCGCACCCTGCTGGGATAATAAATCAGCGCGCTCGGTACGTAAAATTGCCGCAATTTCCGACGCTTTGGCGTAGTTAATTTGGATATACGCCGACTCCAAAGGTGCTAATTCGCTCATCCGCTTGCTTGCTTCGAGTTGCTGCTGTTCACGCTGTGCCAGCTCGGTTGCTGGCGCTACTAGCAGAATAGAGTCATCAATACGACTCGCTAAACCTTTGACTTGCAGTATGGTTTGCAATGCTCGCTGCCACGGCACGTTATCTAAACGCAAGGTGATGTTGCCGCTGACCGATTCATTGGCGACCAAGTTCAGCTGGTTTTCGTCAGCGAGAATTTGCAATAACTGGCGTACCGGCACGTCTTGGAAATTCAGTGAAATTGGTTTTTCCAGATCGGCGCCATGATCTGCAGTATCAGCGGCACTATCAGCGGCACTATCAGCGGTGATTGGCGCAAGTAGTGCGAGCCACAGCAGCACAGCTAGCTGGTTCATCATTAAAAACTCCTTGGCGAAAGACTGAGGTTTAGTTCGACATCAGCTTGCTGCCAACAGCCGTCAGCGCGGCGAAGCCACTCGCGGATGGTCAGTTTTTGTCGCTCTAATGTAATCACACGACCATAACTCGCGCCGATATAATCGCCCTCAGCGACTCGATGTAAACGCCCGTCTTCACTGATGACGAGGGCGATGTCAGAACCATTGGCAGTGGTTAGGGTGCCGATGAAGGTTAATTGGTCGAGCGCGAAATTCTCTAACCCATGATGGTGGCGTGGTAAATCAGGCTGTTCGCAGGCCAATCGATGGTTACTGTTGCGTTCGAGTTGAGTTAGGCCTGCTTCAAAGGGGTTGCGATACTGTTCGCCATGATAGGGCATCTGAGTTAACAGCTGGGATGACTCTAGTAGCTCAGGCCGCGGTGCAGTAGCTGCCGCGGGAGTGCCTTGTAGCGCTGCTATATACGCTTCAAGATCGTTAACTTGGGGGGTATGACAGGCGTTAAGAAAAACGCTTCCAGTCATCATCAATACGATAGTAGGTTGCGCTTTCACGGCTGCGCTCGTAAGGTTTGTCGATGATAGGTTTCGGCGCTGATTGAGAGGCTTAAATGACCATTATGGTGAGAGCGCTTAAGGTTAAAATCGGTCACGCTAATGATCTGATCAAGACCACTCAACTTGCTCAAAAAGCTGCCGATTTGATGATAGTTTCCGGCCAGTTTCATACGCATCGGTAAGGCAGTATAAAACTCCCGCGGCTGCGGTGTAACCCATTCGATACGGTCAAATATGAGACCACTTTGCCTGCCGATGGCGGTGCTCTGTTCAATCAGCGTTGGTGTTTCATTATCGCTTGGCAACCTGACTAACAAGGCCGCCAGATCAGCGCCGAGTTGACTCAGCTGGTACCGCTGTCTCGGTAAATCCGCTACGCTTTGGTACTTGCTGCGGTAGTCATTGCGCAGCGACGTCTCCAGCGTTTGCTCGCGCTGATAGCTGTTCATGGCATCAGCAATGATGAAGGAATGGCCGAGCCAAAGCACGCTCGCTGCCATGATAACTAGCGCAGCGATGCGTAACGGTGTTGGCCAAAAGGGCAGTTCGCTGATATCCAAGTCATTCCAACTGAGCTCGCTCATAGCGACGGTCCCTGGCTGATTCCGACAATAACCGTAAAGGTACTTGCAACTTCACCCTCCACGTCGTCGGTACTGACCAGTTGACGAATATCGGCCTGCTCGAACTGTGGTGAGGCATTCAATAGGCGTAAAAATTCTGCCACCTGGTGATTGGCTGCACTCTGCCCGTGAAGGGTCAGTACGCGGTCTTTTTTGTCGACACTGATGAGCACAATGCCACCCGGTGTGCGGGCAGCTAGTTCATTAAAGATAGCGATGGCAGTGGTACCATCATGATGCAGCTGGTGAATCAATTTTATGCGGTTGCTGACTTGATCGTGCTGCTCAGTAATTTCAGTGAGTTCAGCTAGTTGGTTGTCGAGCAGGCTAATTTGTTGCTGTAAATAACGATTACGATGGCTTTGCTGCTGCTGCAACGCACTGATACTGAAGTAGGCAACAAGAATAACTGCCGTAGTGACGCCAATAACCGCAGCGATATGCCGATAAAACCGCTGCTTAGTGCGCTGTTGCTCGGTTTCACGCCAGGGCAGCAAGTTTACCTGTGCCATGGTACAAAACTTCGCAGCGCCAAGCCCATAGCGACAACAAAAATCGGCCCTTGCTGCTGATGCTGGCTCAACCGCTCAGGTAGCGCAAAATGTTCGAATGGGTTCAATACCACAACCGGCAGGTTTATTTGCTGACCAACAGCTTCCGCTAGTTGCGGTAAGGTTGCCGCCGTGTTTATCATCACCAAGCCGGCCAGCGGTTGGTTGCCAGAGTGACTCTGCAGCATATCGATACGACTGGTTATTTCATCGACCACAGCGGCGATACAAACAGCACCTATTGCGTTACGATTGTGGCGTTCGGTAAAGCTGATTTCAGCATGCTCTATGACCATCAGTTGCAGCGTTTCAGCACCCATATCGAGGACGACGATTGGGTATGGGCTAGCAGAAATTTCAGGCGCTAAATGCGGTAGTAAGTGGTTACACACCCGCAACATTGCTTGACTATTGACATCCATCACCAGGGTTTCAAACCCAGCACGCTCAAGTGCTTGTATGCGGCTATCAACACTCAGGGTTCGGCTTGCGGTGAGTAAAATACGCTGCTGATCTGGCGTGCCAATATCCGCACCCAAACTCTCAAAGTCATAGCAAACCTCAGCACTCGGCAACGGCATCAGTGTCTCTACTTCGGCTTCTAGTTTTTCCGCTATGGCAGCGTCGGTTAAATCAGCTGACATGAATAGCTGCTTGGAGGCGACTTGGCTAGTTGGTAGCGCGGCAACTACCTGATGCATTGATGTGGTGATTCGCTTGCGTAGCTGTTCAAGTGCTTTAACCAGCGCTGCTAAATCACTGACCTGGTCATCAACGATCACCAAATTAGGTAATTGTACGGTGGCCAAGCCAGTTACAGTGTAACCATCTGCGTTGGCGAGTAATTCAACCGCATGAATGGCATCACCCGCGATATCGATACCCAGTGCCCGTTTTGTGGCGAAACCAAAGCGTTGCATAAATTTCTCCCAGCAATTAAGTATTATCAATCTGCACGTTAACTTTCTATAATAGGTAGTGATTGGTAACAACTGCCCAAGGTGCCTCTGGTGAAATGGATAAAGTGGTCATGCTATGGTGTTCTCGGCTTAATTGCCGCGGGATTGCTGACGACGGCTGCGCTATATCTTTATTTCAAAGACGAATTACCCTCAGTTGAGGAGTTAAAAGATGTTCGTTTACAGACACCTATGCAAGTTTACTCAGCTGATGGTGAGCTTATCGCCCAGTTTGGTGAAGTGCGTCGAATTCCACTGAAATTAGACGACATCCCGCAACCGTTAATAGACGCTTTTCTGGCCACCGAAGACCAACGTTTTTATAGCCACTATGGTATCGACCCAATTGGTGTAGCCCGTGCAGTGGTGCAACTTATCCTCACCGGTGATATTCAAGGTGGCGGCTCAACCATTACCCAGCAGGCTGCACGTAATTTCTATTTGAGTTTTGAGCAGACGTTCACGCGCAAAATTAAAGAGGCGTTTATTGCGCTGCGGATGGAGAGTGAGCTGAGCAAGGATGAAATTCTTGAGCTGTATTTAAATAAAATCACCTTTGGTCATCGTGCCCATGGCGTCGGTGCAGCGGCCCAAGTTTATTACGGTCGCGATGTGAAGGATCTGACCCTGGCGCAAATGGCGATGATTGCCGGGTTGCCAAAGGCGCCGTCAACCATGAATCCAATTTCTAATCCGCAGCGCGCTCGCGAACGTCGCGCTGTGGTGCTGGGTCGTATGCTCGATGAGAAAAAAATCACCACCGAGCAGTATCGTCAGGCGCTTGCTGAGCCAGTAGAAACCCGTTTTCATGGGCCTGAAGTGACTATGAATGCACCTTATCTAGCTGAGATGGCGCGCGCTGAAGTGGTCGGTATCTACGGTGAAGAAATTGCCTATACCAGTGGTCTGAAGGTCTACACCACCGCCAATGCTAAGCAACAGCGTGCGGCGCAGATGGCCGTGCAAGAAAATCTTCATGCTTATGATGAGCGTCATGGTTATCGCGGCGCTGAGGCCGTTTGGTGGCAAGCCGATGCGGCGGCCCCCGAGCGGGCTGAGTTAGTGCAACGTTTGCGCAGTATACCCAGCATTGGCTTGACCTTGCCGGCGCTGGTGCTGGCAGTTGACGAGCAGCAGGCAACGGTATTGCTTGGTGATGGTCGAGAACAGCTACTGGAATGGACTGATATAAACTGGGCGCGCGCCTATATGCATGCTGAGCGACAAGGTCCAGCGCCGCTTAGCGCGAGTGAAATTTTAGCGGTCGGTGAGCAAATCCGCATCCGCTTAGTTGGCGAGCGCTGGCGTTTGGCACAAGTGCCTGAGCCCAGTGCTGCGATTATTGCATTACGCCCGCAGGATGGTGGTATTGCGGCGGTAGTGGGTGGTTATAGTTTCACCTTAAGCCAATACAACCGTGCCATTCAGGCGCAGCGACAAGCGGGCTCGAATATCAAGCCGTTCCTGTATTCCGCGGCACTTGAAAATGGTTTTACCCTCGCCACCTTGGTTAACGATGCACCGATTAACCAGTGGAACCCGGGTAGCGGTATTGCCTGGCGACCACGCAATTCTCCCGATGTTTACGAGGGCCCGATTACGGTTCGTGAAGCCTTGGCGAAATCGAAGAACGTGGTGTCGGTACGTCTGCTGCGGGCTCTGGGCATCGAGACTGCGGTCAACTATCTGACGCGTTTTGGTTTTAATATCAATGATCTGCCACGCAATGAGTCATTATCATTAGGTTCCGGCTCACTGACTCCGCTGGAAATGGCGCGTGGTTACGCGGTATTTGCCAATGGCGGCTATTTGGTGAACCCTTATTTGATTGAGCGTATTACCGATAGTTTTGACCAAGAAATTTATCGCGCTCGGCCGGCGGTGGCGTGCATGGAGTGTGAACAAAGTGGTCGTGATGTAACGCAGGCAGCGCAGGTCATTAGCGAGCAGAACGCCTTTTTGCTGACCCAGATGATGCATTCCGCAGTGTGGGGTGGTGGCAGTTGGGCGCACCGCACCGGCTGGAATGGTACCGCCTGGCGTATCCAGCGTTCGGCCGAATTAGTGCGTCATGCTGGGCGCAATGTGGTGGGTAAAACCGGTACCACCAATGATATTAAAGATACTTGGTTTTCTGGCTATGTCAGCGGCTTGGTCACTACCGCCTGGGTTGGCTTTGATAACCTTGAGCGGGCTCTCGGTAGCACCTCTCTCAACAGCAATTTAAGTGAGGGTGAACAAGAGGTTTCCGGGGCTGAGGGTGGCGCTAAGACTGCCTTACCAATGTGGATTAAATTTATGGAGATAGCCAGCCAAGATGTTGCGGCTGAAGCATTCCAAGTACCGCCAGGTTTAGTCTCGGCGCGAATTGATTTGGACACTGGGCTATTGAGTCGTAACACCGACCATACCAGCCGTTTTGAATATTTTTTACCGGGTACCGCACCGACCCAATATAGCGAAGAAAAGTCGTCACCGGATCCGTTCGATGACGACGATAGTATTTTTTAGTCGCAGCGATTACAGCGCTCGTTTAACTTGGCTGAGGCGGCTGAGTAGCTGATTGAGATCAGATTGCACGCCGCCCGCAGTCACTTCCTTGCCAGCGCCAGGGCCGCTAATGACCAGCGGCATTTGGTGATACCAATCGGTATAAATCACGAAGATATTCTCGCCGGGGATCAAATTAGCCAGCATATCGCCTTCTGGAATATATTCGATGCCAACCCGGGCTTGCACGCTGTCGTCGTCGCGAACCGCGAAGCTGGCTAATAGACGCGGCACTTTGCTGGTCTGCTGCGCATCGTGATAGAGTGCGTCGAGCTCGGCATCAAGCTCGGGTAGGCGCTGCATGAATTCATCCATGGGAATGTCAGCCAGCTGCTCGGGTAGCAAGCTATCCACATCAATATCATGCCAATCAAGTTTCAAGCCAATTTCCCGCGCTAAAATGAGTAACTTGCGAATAATATCGCGGCAAGATAAGTCTTCACGCGGGTCTGGTTCGCTTAAGCCTTGCAGCTTGGCTTCGCGCACTAGGTCGCTAAATTTTACTTCGGCGTGGAAATTCTCGAACAACCACGACATGGTGCCCGAGAAAATGCCGGAAATACTGCGAATGGTATCGCCCGAGTTGCGTAAATCATTCAGTGCATAATTCAGCGGCAAACCAGCACCGACCGTGGTGTTGTAGTACCACTCGCGCTCATACTCATGCTGAATAGTACGAATTTCATCATACATACTGTTGTTGGCCGAGCCACCGCGTTTGTTGGCGCTAATAATATGCAGGCCATTGGCAAACATACTTGGGTATTGCTGCGCCACCGCATCGGCGTCAGTCAGATCGAGTGCGACCAATTCGTCATAGGGTGCATGCGGCATGTTACTAATTAACTGACCGAGTTCGTAGGGCTGCGCCAACTGATCAAACTGTGCTTCCCAGTCATTCAATTCCACGCCATCGTAATCGAGCCAGCAATACTTTGAGTTCATAATGGCAATGATGCGCACATCCATTTGCTCATTAATGCGTTGGCGTAAGCGTTTGTATAAAGCCAGCCAGGCACTACCAATATTGCCGCGGCCAATCACTAGCACTCCTAAGCTACGGCGATAATTGAACAATTGACTGTGAACACGGTTGAGTAGCCGGTTATCTAACTTCTGCTCAAGTATGGCAATCACAGCGGTCTGGTCTGGACTGAAGCTCAGTTGACGTAAATTCTGTTCGCTCAGTTCCCGTTTAAACACTGCGTACTGCGGGGTTTCTTGAACACGGTTACCGACCAGCGCCATCATGGAGAAGCCAGTCATGAGCTCAACGTGAGCGGCATCATTGAGTTGCTCCACCCAATTACTCATGAAATCGCTATGATTTTGGTGGTAAGCGTAATAGGCGTGTTGATGAGTTAGGTCGTTCCAGCTCAGCAGCGGCGTCAACTCGAGTTGTTCAAATTGGTCAATCAGCGCCGCATTACTTAAATTAGCGCGAAATAGCACCACCTCAGAAAGTGCGGTTAATACTTTACCGGTAGCTTCGGTATCGTGATATTGGCCAATTCGCGTTTGCTGATTTTCTACTTTTAAGCTTGAACGTACCGCAATCACCATACGCTCGCGGTCTACTGGTTGGAAGGTGCGTGGGTGCAACACCGGGCTGCCCAGCCGGGCCAACTCTTCAGCTTCTTGCCAATCAAGTAGCGGCAAACTGACCACGCGTTCTACTTTGCGCGGGTCGGCGGAGTAAACCCCGGCGACATCTTTCCAAATGGTGACTTGCTTAGAATCAATCAAGCTGCCGACCAAGGTGGCCGAGTAATCACTCCCGTTACGGCCTAAAATCAATGAACGACCCGCTGGGTCGCGACAAATAAAACCGGTGACAATAAAGCGAGTGCCGGCATGTGCAGCAATACGATTGAGCAAACCGCAGCGTGATTCCGCGGTATGAATTTGTGGCTCGGGAGCATCATCGGCCAGCAGAAAACTGCGGGCATCTAGGTAATCGGCTTGGCTGCCCTGCTGTTGCAATAAATGCGCTAATAGCCGAGCTGACCAGAGCTCACCGTAGGATAGCAACTCGGGTTTGTGATCGATGACTTCAGCGCCACGCAACCAATCATGCCAGCGCGCAAAATCGTGTTGGCACAGTGCCATAACCTGCTGGTGGTAATCACCGCTGAGTAAATCGTTAATCAACCCGTACTGGTACTTCTCAAGTTGCTTGAGGAGCACTTCGGCAATGCCAACATCGTCATTGTGTTTGGCATCAATAATCGCCAAGATACGATTGGTGGTATCGCCTGCGGCAGAAACCACAACTAAGTCACTGGCACCGGCATAATCGGTGACGATGCGCGCCACCCGCCGATAACAATAGGCATCAGCTAAGCTGCTGCCGCCAAATTTATGTACTTGCACGGTATCTGCTACGGTAGCAATTTGCTCTGGGCTTGCGGTCACCTCAACGGTCATGATGCGTGTGCGTTCTCCTTGTGGTAAGTGGCATCAACAGTGATAATTATACACGACCACTAGCGAGATTCTTTAAATTTCATGGAGCCCTATGCGCCTCGATAAATATATTTGTGATTGCACTGGACTCACTCGTAATCAAGCCGGCAAGTTGATTCGCCAACGCGCTATCACGGTGAACGGCAACGTGGCGAAGCAGGCGGCAATGAAGCTAAGCGCTGCTGATGAGGTGCAACTCGACGGCGAAAGCATCAGCCCAATTGGGCTGCGCTACTTAGTCATGAATAAACCAGCAGGCTATGTGTGTGGACTTGATGATCCCCATCACCCAGCAGTGTTCAGCTTACTGGATGAGCCGGCGGCTGAAAAAATTCATAGTGTCGGCCGGCTAGATGTCGATACCACCGGGTTGCTGCTGCTTACTGACGATGGCCAATGGTCACATCGTATTAGCTCGCCGCGTCATCATATTGCTAAGACCTATCGGGTCTGGACTGCCGACTCGATTAGCGCTGCTGCCGTGACACAGTTCGAGCAAGGGGTGGTGCTGCGTGACGAGCCGAGCCCGACTAAACCAGCACAACTTGAGCTGGTGGATAGTCATGAGGCGCTGCTAACCATTCATGAGGGACGCTATCATCAGGTTAAACGTATGTTCGCTGCGCTAGGTAATCGGGTTGAACAGCTTCACCGTGAACGCATTGGCGGATTGCAATTACCGACCGATTTAGATTTGGGTGCGTATCGACCGTTGCATGCTGACGAGTTGCTTGCTGTGTTTGCTAATTAAGCCGCATAGCTGTCTATACGGATAAAGTTGACTGTGGCGCTGAGGCTAGTAGAATCCATCACATTAAGCAGGGTTTTTACACCATTTGAATAGCGAAGGTGCAGCATGAAGTGGGATGGCGAATACATTTATCCGTATGTTGAACACGGACAAAAAAGCGAGCGGGTGAAGAAGATCACCGTTTCGATTCCGACCCGCGTGTTGAAAGTATTGACTGACGAGCGCACTCGCCGCCAGGTTAAAAATCTGCGCCATGCTACGAACAGCGAGCTCCTGTGTGAAGCTTTTTTGCATGCGTTCACTGGCCAGCCGCTGCCGACCGACGACGATTTACGCAAAGATAACCTACAACGCATTCCCGCTTCAGTGCGTGACGAACTCGAGCGCCGCGGTTTACCGCTGCCAACGCTCGAGTCCGACGACCAACTATAAGCTCAAGTTACAAGTAATATTCCAGTGCAATTTCGTCGCAATTGTGCTTTTTAGGGCAGATTTCGCAGTCTTTCATCACTTTTTCAGGTAACTTTTCTTTCACCGTGAGACGGAAGTTTAAGCGCCCAAAAAACTCTGGCACCCGAGTCAACACGATGGTGCGAGTAATACCCAGTTCGCGGGCTTTCCAGAGTAACCAAGAGACTAATTCAGCACCTAAGCCTTTACCTTGCGCCGCCGGGAACAAGCCGAGCGAGCGAATTTCGGCCAAGCCGCTACTGTAGACATAGAGTGCCGCACAGCCCACTACTTGGTCATCAATCTCGGCAACAGCAAAGCCATGAATGGCTTGCATGATATCGGCCTTATTACGCGGTAGGTTTTCACCTTGCTCAGCCCAGTAAGCAATCAGTTCACAGATTTTGTCGACATCGCTTAAGCGCGCTTGGCGTACGTGTTTGCTTGCTGCTTCGGCGGCCAGCAACCAGTCTTGGGCCTGTTTCAGTGCAATTTTAACCGCCGCCGGTGCAGTTCCACCCAATGCAGTACGCTTATTCAGTCCATAGCGCAATTCTAACACCGGGTAGACATCCGCATCGATGGCTGCGTTAACTGCCTGGAAATCAGCTAATGGCAGGTGCTCAAGTGGCACTCCAGCTTGTTGCGCCTTCACCACTAATTCACCGGTAATATGGTGTGCATCGCGGAACGGAATTCCTTTACTGACTAAGTAATCAGCCAATTCGGTGGCGTTGCTGTAGCCCATAGCCGCTTGCTTTTCAGCATGAGCTACGTTCACGGTTAACTCCGGAATTGCAAATGCGGTCATGGCCAAGCACTGCTGATAGGTATGTAGCGCATCCAATAAGCCGACTTTATCTTCCTGCATGTCTTTGTTGTACGCCAGCGGCAAGCCTTTAAGGGTGATTTGCAGGGCATGTTGATGACCTAACACCCGACCGGTTTTACCGCGTAATAACTCAAATAAATCAGGATTCTTTTTTTGTGGCATCAATGATGAGCCGCTGCTGATCTTGTCGCTCATGCTGAAGCAACCGGATTCGCCCGAACAATAGAAAATCACATCTTCCGCCAAGCGCGACAAATGCAGCATACCGGTGGCAGCAGCATTGAGTAAATCAAGCGCGAAATCACGATCGGATACAGCGTCCAAGCTGTTTTCTGCGGCTGAACGAAAACCGAGTTCATGCGCCAGTGCCTGTCGGTCAATACTGGCGGTGGTGCCAGCTAAAGCGCCACTGCCCAGCGGACACACATCGAGGCGTTTTAGCGCTTCACGTAAACGGTTGACGTCGCGTTGCAGCATGTTGACATAAGCCAATGCCCAATGACCGGCCACAATAGGTTGGGCGCGTTGCAAATGGGTGTAGCCCGGTAACAGACTTTGCTGATGTTGCTCGGCGAAATTAAGCAGTGCCTGCACGACCGCCAAATTGGTGGTGACTAATTGTTGGGCAAAATTCTTACAGAATAAGCGCAGGTCGGTGGCCACTAAGTCATTGCGGCTGCGGCCGGTATGTAATCGTTTTGCCGTTGCGCCAATCTTATCGATGAGCTGCGCTTCAACCCAACTATGAATATCTTCTTCATCGGTTTGTAATGGCAGTTGTGGATTTTTAGCCACTGCGGCGGCGAGCTCACTCAAGGCTGTTTGTAACTGCTGATTTTCTTCGCTGGTCAGCAGTTTGGCGTGCAGCAGTGATTGCGCCCAGGCTTTCGATGCTTGGATGTCAAACGGCGCTAACACATAGTCAAAACTGAGTGAGTCATTAAATTGTTTGAATTCAGCAGCACTCGGCTCACTGAAACGTCCACCCCATAAGCTCATTTAGGCGTCTCCACCGTGGTTGTCGTTACCACCGGCTTGGTGCAGAGCACGAATGCGCGCCGCCAAGCTATATAACCGAATAAACCCTTCGGCATGCTGTTGATTGTAGACTTCGTCTTCATCAAAGGTGGCGAAAGCGTTTGAGTACAGACTATTCGGGCTGCGTCGCTGAGTTACTGTGACATTGCCCTTGTAAAGTTTCACCACCACCTCGCCAGTCAATGGTTCGGCAATAGTATTGATTGCTGCAACCATGGCTTCACGCAATGGAGTAAACCAGCGGCCGTCATAAATTAACTGCGCAAACTCATGACCGAGGCGCAGCCGATAATCCAGTACGCTGCGGTCGAGTACCAAACTTTCGAGGCCTTGCAAGCCGGCTAACAGCACAGCACCGGCTGGGGTTTCGTAACAACCGCGTGACTTCATGCCAACCAGGCGGTTTTCCACCATATCCAGACGGCCGACACCATGTGCACCAGCGATGGTGTTTAGCAAGCCAATCGCATCGGCAAATTTGTGCTGTTCACCATTCACCGCACTGAGTTCGCCGTTGCTAAAACTGAGCTTTAAATACTCCGGTTTATCTGGCGCTGCTTCTGGCGATGTGGTCCAAGTCCAGACTTGTTCAGACGGCTCATTCCAGGGGTTTTCTAGTTCACCGCCTTCGGTTGAGATGTGCCATAAGTTGGCATCGCGGCTATAAATTTTAGTTGCTGAAGCGCTGGTTGGAATGTTGCGTTCAGCCAAGTAAGCAAGCAGCTGCGGGCGTGAGCGCATGCTCCACTCGCGCCACGGTGCGATAACCTTGAGCTGCGGGGCTAACGCGGCAAAGCACGACTCAAAGCGTACTTGGTCATTGCCTTTGCCGGTGCAGCCATGAGAGAGCGCATCAGCTCCTACCGCCAACGCGCATTCGACTTGTGCTTGCGCGATGATTGGCCGTGCTAACGCGGTTCCGAGCAGGTATTGCCCTTCATAAATAGCCCCAGCTTTCAGTGCTGGCACAATCACCTGTTCGGCAAACTTGTCTTTCAAGTCAGCGATGTAGCAGCTGCTCGCGCCAGAGGCGATGGCTTTGGCTTCAACACCCGCCAGCTCCTCATCACCTTGACCGACATCGGCCACAAATGCGACCACCTCACAGTCATAATTTTCTTTTAACCACGGCACAATCGCTGAGGTATCGAGACCGCCTGAATAGGCGAGGACTACTTTTTTCACTGACTTATTCATGGCTGGCTCCTTGTAATAGCTGCACTAAGATGGCGTTTTGAGCATGCATGCGATTTTCCGCCTGCTGCAAAATTAATGACTGTGGACCGTCAAGCACTTCGGTGGTGACTTCACGGCCGCGATAGGCTGGTAAACAATGCATGAAAAATTTCGCCCCTAAGCGTTTCATCAACTGGCAATTGACTTGATAGGGGGCAAAATCGCGCATAATTTGATTACTGTCGCGTTGCTGTCCCATCGATACCCAGGTATCGGTATAAATAGCATCGGTTGATTGCAATGCGGTTAAATCATGCGTCACGGTAATTGTGCTGCCGGTTTGTTGGGCGATCTGCTGAGCTTGCGCCAACACCGTGGCATCCGGGCCATAACCCTCGGGCGTGACCACTTGCATGGCCATACCCATTTGTGCAGCACCGAGCATCAGGGAATGGCAGACGTTGTTACCATCGCCAATATAGGTCAGATGTGCGTGTGATAAGTCACCGAGCTGCTCTTGTAGCGTCAATAGATCAGCCATAGCCTGACATGGATGGTCAATATCGCTGAGCGCGTTAATCACCGGCTTCGGTGAGGCGTCGGCCAGTTCTACCAAGGTGGCTTGGCTAAATACCCGGGCCACAATCGCATCGTGCCATAGTGCTAAATTAGCGCCGACATCTTTTGCTGGTTCGCGAACGCCCATTAAATTAGCGGCATCAAGGTAAATACTGTGACCACCTAAACGGTTAATACCAGCAGCAAAACTGGCGCGGGTACGTAATGATGGCTTCTCAAATAACAGCGCCACACTTTTACCGGCCAAGGCCTGTGACCACGCTGCAGGGCGTTGCTTAATGGTATGCGCAAGCTGCAGTAGCTCGGCGGTTTGTGAGGGGGTTAAATCACCCATCAAGAGAAAATCATGCATCTGTTTATTCCAATTAGTAGCAAAAATTAATTCGTGGCGATGAATTGTAAGCGCAGCAATTACACGCTTATGCGGGTTCCGGCGGCTTCACCCTTGGCCAACCGAGTGAGTGCGTTGGCATCTTGCCAGCCGGCTACCGCGATACTTCGTCGCGATGCGTGGGCGGTTTGTAATGCCGCTTCGAGTTTGACTTGCATGCCATCGCGAACGGTGCCATCAGCAATTAACGCCGCGGCTTGTTCCGCATGGATGTGCTCTATGAGCTGACCGTGCTGATCCAAAATACCTGGCACGTCGGTGAGTAAAATTAGATCGGCTTGTAATAGCTGAGCAATACTCGCTGCGGCAAGATCGGCATTAACATTCAGGCGTTGCCCGCTGGCACTGACCCCGACCGAACTAATCACCGGCACAAAGTTTTGATCAATTAGCTGTTGGAGTAACTTACTTTCACCGGGCTGCGGAATACCGACCGCACCGCGCTGGCTATCGACTTGGCAGCGCACGCTATGGCCAGCGAAGAGTGTCAAACCAACGGCATTCAAGCCATGCAATTGTGCCTGCGCGCACAGCTGTGAGTTTACATCGCCAGCCAATACGCCGGCGACAATCGGGATATGGCTGACTGGGGTAATACGTTGGCCGCCTGATTTAACGCTTTGCTGACCTAGCTGTTCAAGTAATTGCTGTACTTGTTCACCGCCGCCATGCACCAAAACTAGTGCACGGATCTGCGCCAGCTTGGTAATAATGGTAAGCAGATGGTGAAGGCTATCCGCGTCGGTCAGCACTTTGCCGCCAAGCTTGATCACTAATGGCGTGCTCATACAATCGCTCCGGTTTGGCCAAGCCCGAGCGCACTCGGTAGACCAAAATATTGATTGGCTAATTGCAGCGCCTGGGCCGCAGCGCCTTTCAGTAAATTATCAATGGCTGCGCAAATAATCAGTTGCTCGCCTGCTTGTTGCCAATGGATATCGCAATATGGCGTACCGACCACATGCGCAATCGCAGGCGGTTTAGCGCACAAACGCACCAGTGGTTGTGTGGCGTAGGCCTGCTGATAGGCCTGGTTGATTTGTGCGGCATTAACCTGGCCGCTAAGCTGCACATAAATGGTGGCTAAAATACCGCGTTTGAAATTGCCTAAATGCGGTACGAACAATACTGGGCGCCCCACCGCTTGGCTGATTTCAGGCTGATGCCGATGACTGGCAACGCCATAGGCTTGTAGGCTCACTTCGCAAAAACTGGTATGTGCATGGGCTTTACGTCCGGCGCCCGATACTCCGCTAACCGCATTAATGATTGGGGTACAGCCAGACGCCAGCAACGGCATGATTGGTTTAAGCGCCAAACTGGCAACGGTTGGATAACAGCCGGGCACCGCAATCAGTGGCTCATTACCGGTCAGTTGCGTCCATTCAGCAAGCCCGTAAGGCGCTGCTTGTGCGAGCATGGGTTGACGAAAGCCGTAGGTTTTTTCATGCACTTCGGCATGGTGTAAACGAAATGCGCCGGACAAATCAAATACTACTAAACCAGCGGCTATTAATTGTGGCGCCAGCTCCGCGCTCGCTTCGTGTGGTAAGGCTAAAAATGCCACTTGCGCGCTTGCTGCGAGATTGCTGAGCAAGCTCTCGTGCCATGGCTCTAGCGCTAATTCAAGCCGCCCTGCAAGCGCTGGGTATAAGCTCGTCAAGCACTCTGGCTCGCGGGCGCCGGAAGAGAATATGTGAGTCAACTCGAATTGTGGGTGATTATGCAGCAACCAAGCCAGTTCAACACCACTGTAGCCAGAGGCACCAAATACGGCACAGCGAACACCTGCATGCTGCGGCAGTGAATTGCTGTTTATCGGCGTATCATGAAGCATTAGTGCTACCTTATGCGTTGTAAACTGACCATTAAAAAAAGCGCCTAGCAGCGCTTAAAGTGGCCTTAGTATAGTGAATATAAATTCACTTAACAAGCATAAGTATTAAATTAATCGCGTTATTAATCGTGCTGATAGTCAGCGCTAAAGCGCTGACGGCGGAGCGTGAACAGTGAGGGTAAAGCAGGCGCCTTCGCCGAGTCGGCTAACACAGTTTAAATCACCCCCCATTAAGCGTGCTAATTGGCGGGAAATAGTTAAGCCTAAGCCAGTGCCGCCATAGGTTTTGGTGGTTGATGAGTCGGCTTGTTCAAAGGCTGCAAAAATCGCCTCAATTCGCTCTGGCGCAATACCTATACCAGTGTCGCTGACGGCAATCGAAAGTAGCGGCAGGCTATAGCTGATGTGGATCGTAATGGTTCCATCTGAACCACTAAATTTGACCGCATTACTCAATAAGTTATCGACAATTTGTCGCAATCGCGTTTGATCAACTTGCAGCAACGCAGGAACATCAGTGGTATCAAGCTGATAACTCAGGTCAGCTGAGTGAAGGCGGTTTTGATAGCTACTCAGTAGCTGACTGATTAACGCAACAATGTCTGTATCTGTGGCCTGTAGCGGCAACTTACCGGACTCAATTTTGGCGAAATCGAGAATGTCATCAACAATGTGTAATAGGTGCTGACCAGATAGCTCAATTAATTTTAATTTATCAAAAAAAGGCGCGGCGTTTGGGTCGTGGAGCAACAGCTCGGTCAGCCCTAATACACCATGCAGAGGCGTGCGTATTTCATGACTGATATTGGCGAGAAACTGTGATTTTGCATTATTGGCGGCGCTGGCTGAATGCAAGGCAATTTCGAGCTGCTCGGTACGCTGTTGTACGCGCTCTTCGAGTAACTCGTTAGCTTGCTGCAGACGCATGTTCAGCTCGCTATTCACGCTATTACTGCGGCGCAAGTCAGCCAAGGTTTCACGCAAACGGCTAGCAAATAACCCAAAACTTTGCTGTAACACGGTGAGTTCTTCTATGTAACGCGAGGTAACTGTTGCAGTCAGTGCTGACAGTGCGCTGGGGTCATCGCGTTGTTGTAGTTTTCTGGTCAACTCGGTAATTGGCTTGGTCAACTTGGCCGTGAGTCTATGAATAGCCCAACTGCTGAGCCAAGCTAAGGCCACCAATAGCAGCATCGAGCCGAGTAAATATTTACTCAGTTGCGCTTCATAACCCGCCATCGAGCCTGCTGTAATGATTTGCCAGCCTTTGCTAGGGATGGTTTGTCGAGCCATAATAAAATCTTGCAAACCACTACTGAGGTCGATCATCAGTGATTTGGCTTCGATATTGAATAGGTTTGAGCTGCTCAGATCATCAAGAAAATCATAACCAAATTGCGGCGAAGCGAACACCACCCGATTAGCGCTGTCGGTAATGATGTAGTAATGCTGCTGTTCTGCCGAGTTATCATCAAAATCAGCAAGCAAGGTGAGATCCAATGACCCCTCAAGGATGCCGGAAAAACTCTGTTGTTGATAGAAGGGTACGCTCACTGCGACAATCGGATCGTTACCAAACCCCCGTCCGCGAAAGGCGTTTGAAATAAACGGTTGCTGACTTTCTTTGACAGTATAAAAGTAGTCGCGGTCAGCCACGTTAATCGCTTGCTGGCCGAGCGCACCAGCCGGCGAGGTGGCAATAATATCGCCGCGATCGTTGGTCACTATTAAACTAATGAATTCGGGATAGAGTGCATGAACAGCACTAATAGCGCGCTGTAATTCTGTTACAGACGGCTCAGCTGATAATTGTTTGGAGGCGGCGCCAAGCGCTATAAGATGCTGGGCAAAATGAGCCTCAGTGCGATCAGCAATCAGCTGTGCCACCACGTTGGTCTGTTTTTCAGTTTGGCTATATAACTCTACGGTGACTGCGCGAAGCCAAAAATAAATCACCACACTGGCAACAAACAGCACCATAAATAGGCCTGTATTGACCAGCATTTGCGGCATTTTGGTATGAAAACTGATGCGCGGTTCAGCCTGGATGGTCCGTAATATATGAAATAACGCAAAACCCAATAACACGTTAAACATGCCGTTAAGCACGTATTTCAGCATAATGCCGTATAACATCACCGAGGAGTAATCGCCAAAGCCTCCATATAGCAGTGCAACCAGCATCCAACCAAGTGTCAACCAGTAAAGCACGCCAAACAGCAGGATACTTTTCTCGCGCCGCATGGCCATGGCTATAGCAATCACTTCAACCACAAATGGCACAATGCCGAAGGCGTGCTGCCAATGATACAGAGTGACCAAGCTACAGATAAATGCTACCGGCAAACCAACGCGCAAGCCGTAAATAATGGTCAAAGCGATGGCAAACGCGTTACCCAGCACAATTTGATTATCATCAAACAACGCAATGCCAAAGAAATTCACCGCAATAGCAGCAACGCTCATGGCGATAATGAGGATAGTATTCGGGCTATGGTCGTGATTGATAATGCGTTGCACGGTGTTGCCTCTCTAGAACAAGGTTTAATCCTCTAGATATTTCAATGGCATGTCAATTCGAGCTACGCCGGAATCAACTGCCGCTTGGGCAACAGCGCGAGCGACATGCGTTTTCAGGCGCGGATCAAGCGGCTTCGGAATAATGTAGTCACAGCCAAATTCTAGTTCATCAACGCCACAGGCTGCTAGCACAGCTGCCGGTACGGGCAGTTTTGCTAATTCCCGAATGGCCTTTACTGCCGCCAGTTTCATCGCATCATTGATGCGTCGCGCGCGAACATCAAGGGCGCCGCGGAAGATAAATGGAAAGCACAGTACATTATTGACTTGATTGGGGTAATCGGAACGCCCGGTGGCCATAATGAGATCCTTGCGCACGGCCCAAGCGAGTTCTGGTTTAATTTCTGGGTCCGGGTTAGAACAGGCAAATACAATCGGCTTTGGCGCCATCAGTTTTAATGCTTCGGCACTAAGCAGGTTGGGTCCAGATACGCCGATAAATACATCAGCCTCGGTGATCACCTCGTCAAGTGTACGTTTATCGGTATTATTGGCGAACGCCATTTTGTATTCATTGAGATCGTCACGGCGGGTATGAATAACCCCTTTAGAATCAAGCATGTAGATATTTTCGCGCTGGGCGCCACATTTAATCAGTAGCTCCATACAGGCAATAGCGGCAGCGCCGGCACCTAAACAAACAATATGGGCTTTGTGTAGTTCTTTGCCCTGAATTTCCAAGGCGTTCAACAAGCCGGCAGCGGTGACGATTGCGGTGCCGTGTTGGTCGTCGTGAAATACCGGAATATCGCAACGCTCAATCAACGCCGTTTCAATTTCAAAACATTCCGGTGCTTTGATGTCTTCCAGATTGATACCACCGAAACTGTCAGCAATACTCGCCACTGTGTTAATAAATTCTTCGGTAGTATTGTGGGTCACTTCAATGTCAATCGAGTCAATGCCAGCAAAGCGCTTGAACAGCAGCGCCTTTCCCTCCATCACCGGTTTAGACGCCATAGGGCCAAGATTACCCAAGCCTAAAATGGCACTGCCGTTGGAAATAACCGCAACCATATTGCCTTTACCGGTAAAGCGGTACACATCATCGGGGTTTTCAGCAATAGCACGCACCGGCTCGGCAACGCCCGGGCTGTAAGCGAGCGCTAAATCTTTACTGGTCTCAGCCGGTTTACTTAGTTCGATAGTAATTTTACCCGGCTTCGGAAATTCATGGTAATCAAGTGCTTGCTTGCGAAAATCAGACATTTTATGGGGCACCTTGCAATGATAAATGCAACAGAATAACGATTATAACCTTGCTGAATAAGGTGACCATTGTAGAGGCTAATGGGCGTTTAACAAATCATACCTGATAGAACGCTATAAAATAGCGATGGCTAGATAGCATAAAGGCGCCAATGGGCGCCTTTAGCAATCATTCTGAACAAACGCTTAGTTTTACGCTTCAGTTTTTTTACCTAACACGGTGAAACGTTTGTTGAATTTCTCGATACGACCGCCGGTATCCATGATACGTTGTTTGCCGGTATAAAACGGGTGACACTCTGAACAGACGTCCAAGTGTAAGTCGCCGCTTTTGGTTGAGCGAGTTTCAAATGAGTGACCACACGCACAGGTTACTTTCATGGCGGTGTAGTTAGGATGAATACCTTCTTTCATGGGATTACCTCTAGTCAGGCCGCATCGCCATCCGATCGTTTGCCGAACACCATGCGTGATTAATGTTAATAAGGGCGCGAATTGTACTGCACGGTGTGGTTTTGATCAAGTAACTTTGTGGTGTATCGCAAGCGTTGTGCGCAGTCCTTGCGTGGCGCTGCAAGGCACCGCACAATAGCAACTATGAGTGTACCATCGGTGTCGACCTATCGTTACGTTATTCAGGTTGCACTGCCGCTGCCGTTGTATCGTAATTTTGATTACGATAGCGACGTGTTACCGGCGGTGGGCGCGCGCGTGCGGGTGCCGTTTGGCAATCGCCAACTGGTCGGTATTTGTGTTGGTGAGACGACTCAGCCCGACGCGCGATTTGCGCGTAAACCGATCATCGAGATCGTTGATCAACAGTCGGTGTGGCCGCCGGCGCTATGGCGCTTGCTACACTGGGCAGCAGACTATTACCAGCACCCGTTAGGCGAGGTATTGCATCATGGTTTGCCAGTGCTGGCGCGCCAAGGTGAATTACTTAGTTATCAAGCTACTGAACGTTATGAGGTGACTGCGCAAGGTGCTGCGCTGGCGCTCAGTGAGTTGGCCCGGGCGCCGCAGCAGCAGCGCCTGTTGGCTGCTTTGCAGCAGCAGCCACTGCTGGCGCGTGATGTGCGGGTTGGCGACTACAGTAGCAGCGCTATCAGCGCGTTACAGCAGAAAAACCTGATTAGTAAGCAGCGCCATCTGCCTGAACAGCAGAGCGATTGGGCCTTTGGGCTTGATGCCGAACCATTGCAACTAAACCCTGAACAAGCGCTTGCTGTTGCCGCTATTGCCGCCGCCAAGAAAGCTCAGGCGTACTTGCTCGATGGGGTGACTGGCAGCGGCAAAACTGAGGTGTATCTGCAAGTCATGGCCGAAGTGCTGCGCCACGGTAAGCAAGTATTAGTGTTAGTACCAGAAATTGGTTTAACGCCACAAACCTTGCGGCGTTTTCAGCAACGCTTTAGCGTGCCGGTGGTGATGTTGCACTCAGCCTTGACCGACCGCGAGCGGCTTGATGCATGGCTTGATGCCCACCACGGCAGCGCGGCGATAATTATTGGTACCCGCTCGGCAGTATTTACTCCATGTAAGCGCTTGGGTCTGGTAATCATTGATGAAGAACATGATGGTTCACTCAAGCAGCAAGATGGCTTTCGTTATCATGCTCGCGATGTTGCCGTGTTACGCGCTCACGAGGAAGGCGTGCCAATTATTCTGGGCTCTGCCACACCGTCGTTAGAAACCATTAATAACGCTCAGCAAAAGCGTTATGTGCATTTGCGTTTAACGCAGCGCGCTGGTCATGCGAAGCCGGCTAAGCATGTGATTATTGATGTCAAAGGGCTGCCGTTGAAAGCTGGTTTATCGGCGCCGCTGATTATTATGATGCGCGAGCAATTGAACGCGGGTCAGCAAGTGTTGTTGTTTCTCAACCGGCGCGGTTTTGCCCCTGCATTACTCTGCCATGAATGCGGCTGGCTGGCCCATTGTTCCCGCTGTGATGCTTATTTTACCGTGCATCATCAGGCGCAGCAGTTGCAGTGTCATCACTGTGGTTCGCAGCAGCGCATGCCAAAGCAATGTCACGACTGCGGCTCAACCCAGTTAGTGGGTCGCGGAACCGGAACCGAGCAGCTCGAGCAAGCGCTAGAAGCGCTATTCCCGGAATTTCCGGTATTGCGGATTGATCGCGACACTACGCGTCGCAAAGGTAGCCTGCAGCAGCACCTGAGTGATGCGCGGGCGAATAAATATCAATTGCTGGTGGGTACCCAAATGCTCGCCAAAGGTCACCATTTTCCGGAAGTGACTTTGGTTGCGTTATTGGATGTCGATGGCGCCTTATACAGCGCTGATTTTCGTGCCGCAGAACGGCTTGGTCAGCTTTATACGCAAGTAGCTGGGCGCGCCGGACGTGCCAGCAAGCAAGGTACGGTGGTACTGCAAACGCACCATCCTGAGCATGAGCTAGTGCAAGATTTGGTTAACAATGGTTATGGTCATTTCGCCAGCGCTGCGCTGCAGGAAAGGCGATTAACTCAATTACCGCCGTTTTCGCAGTTAGCATTATTCCGCGCTGAAGCCACCCAAGCGCAAGCAGCTGAACAGGCGGTAAAGGCTATCGCGCAGTTGTTTCCTGCGGTTGACGGTGTCATGGTGTTGGGCCCGATGCCAGCACTGATGGAGCGGCGTGCCGGCAAATATCGTTATCAATTGTTACTGCAGTGCCGCGATCGAGCGCTGCGCACGCAACTACTGCGGCATGTTTTGCCACGTTTAGAGGGACTTGCCGAATTACGTCGGGTGCGTTGGTCGCTTGATGTTGATCCGCAGGATTTTAGCTAGTTGTAGCCGCACGATAGCGGTTTTTTTTCTGCCAGCAAACCAGTAAACTAGGCGCAGATAAGCTCAACGAGCGAGCAATCACCTAGCCAGTCGTCAAGGAACTCCATGAAAGAAGCGTTGGAACAATTACTAGCAACCGCTGTTGCTACCTTACAATCACAACAGACGTTACCGACCGATCTGCCGGTGCGCATTCAGTTGGATCGTCCACGCGATAAAAGCCATGGTGATTTTGCTACCAACTTAGCGTTGTTGTTGGCTAAGCCTGCAAGCATGAATCCGCGGGTGTTGGCGGAGGCTGTTATTGCTGCTATTCCAGCCAATACATTGCTTGAGAAAGCCGATGTTGCTGGGCCAGGTTTCATTAATTTCACCTTCAGTCAGCAGCAATTAGTGCAGCAATTAGAGCGCGCCTATGCTGACGATAAGCTCGCGGTTGAGTTAGCAACCACGGCTAAAACGGTGGTGATTGACTATTCATCTCCGAATCTTGCCAAAGAAATGCACGTTGGGCATTTACGCTCGGCCATTATTGGTGACGCGGTGGCGCGGGTGCAGCGTTTTATTGGTAATACCGTGATAGCGCAAAATCATGTTGGTGATTGGGGTACTCAATTCGGTATGTTGCTGGCGCATATGGAAGCGCTCGAAGGCGACGCCATGGCAATGGAGTTGAGTAACTTAGAAACGTTTTATAAAGCCGCTAAAAAGCGTTTCGATGAGAGTGAGGCGTTTGCCACTCGAGCGCGTGAGTTGGTGGTCGCATTGCAGTCAGGTGACGCCACCTGTCGGGCACTCTGGCAGCAGTTTATTGAGGTGTCGTTGAGCCACTGCCAACAAGTTTATGATCGCCTTGGGGTGCAACTCAGCCGTGCCGACGTAATGGCCGAAAGTGCCTACAACGATGATTTGGCTCAAGTTGTTGCCGATCTACAGGCACAAGGCTTGTTAGTCGAAGACCAAGGCGCTCAATGCGTCTTTTTAGATGAATTTCGTAACAAAGAAGGCGATGCGTTGCCGGTTATTGTGCAAAAATCGGGTGGCGGGTTCTTATATGCCACCACTGATCTCGCCGCTATTCGGTATCGCCAGAATAAATTACACGCCGATCAGGTGATGTATTTTGTCGATCAACGCCAAGGTTTACACTTTCAGCAAATCTTCACCCTAGCTCGCAAGGCCGGCTTTGTCAGCGATTCGGTACAACTGGACCATTATGGTTTTGGCACCGTGATGGGCAAAGATGGTCGCCCGTACAAGAGTCGTGATGGGGGTGTCACCAAGCTGGCTGATTTGCTTGATGAAGCCGAGAAGCGCGCCTTTGAATTATTACAGAGCAAAAATTCGCAATTAACTGAGGCCGAGCAACAGCATGTGGCTAAGGTTATTGGTATTAGTTCGGTGAAATATGCCGACCTATCGAAGAACCGTAGCAGCGATTATATTTTTGACTGGGATACCATGCTCAGCTTCGAAGGCAACACCGCACCTTATTTGTTGTACGCTTACACCCGCGTGACCAGCGTGTTTAACAAAACCAATATTGCGGCGGCCAGCATTAGTGCGCCATTGCTGCTGGAAGACGAGCGCGAGCTGGCGCTTGCGAATCTATTAGTGCGTTTTAATGAAACTGTTTACAGTGTCGCCGATAAAGCCATGCCACATTTCCTCTGCGGCTACTTGTTTGATTTGGCTGGCGCGTTTTCGACCTTCTACGAAGCCTGTCCAATTTTAGCTGAGCCGCGTGAAGATCGTCGCTTGAGTCGTCTGAAATTAGCCGCACTAACGGCGAAAACATTGAAGACCGGTTTGTCACTATTGGGTATTGAAACCCTCGAGAAGATGTGAGCTATGGATTACGCGAATCGTAAACGTCCGCCGGTTAAGAAAAAGTCGACCGGTAAATCGGCGAAAAAGTCCGCTGCTAAAGCCAAAGCCCCGGTGTCTTGGCAGTTGGTGGTGTTTACTCTGAGTTTAGTTGCTGGTTTGGTATGGTTTTTGTACAGCATTGCCGGTAGCAAGGAGCAACAGGCCCAGACGCCACAACCAGCGCCAGTAATCAGCGCCAAGATGCAACAGCAGATCGATAAAGAAGCTATTCCTGAACTACCTGATGAGCAGTATAGCTACCTTGATATGCTGGAAAATGAAGAGGTTGAAGTGGACGTGCCAGAGCGTGAAGCGGGTAAACCCAAACTCATGCAGTGTGGTTCGTTCCGTAGTTCAAGTGATGCCGAAACCTTGCGTGCACGTATCGCTTTGAATGGTCTTGAAGCCCAAGTTCGTCGCTCGGAAGGGCGCAATGGCGTATGGTATCGAGTTATTCTTGGTCCTTATGCAACTAAACGTGATGCCGAGCGTGATCGGCACAAACTGCAACGTGCGAAAATTCATTATTGTGAGATTTGGAACTGGAATCTCTAAGTTACCATTGAAATAGCTTGCTGGCGTCCTCATCTATCGGTGATAGCAACATGAGGATGCAACAGTGACTACAATTGTTTCAGTGCGCCGCGGTAATGCGGTGGTGATTGGTGGTGATGGCCAGGTTTCGCTCGGCAATACAGTAATGAAAGGCAATGCCCGCAAGGTTCGTCGTCTTTATCAAGATCAAGTCATCGCTGGCTTCGCCGGTGGTACCGCTGATGCTTTCTCGCTGTTTGAGCGGCTGGAAGTGAAACTCGAAAAACACCAAGGTAATTTAATGCGTGCCGCCATCGAGCTGGCCAAAGATTGGCGCACCGATCGCATGCTGCGACGACTCGAGGCGATGCTGGTGGTGGCCGATAAAAACGTCTCCTTGTTGATTTCTGGTAATGGTGACGTGGTGCAGCCTGAACATGATTTAATTGCGATTGGATCAGGTGGTGGCTATGCCCAAGCGGCAGCCACCGCATTGTTGGCCAATACTGACCTGAGTGCCCGCGATATCGTCGAAAAATCGCTGACTATTGCCGGTGAGATTTGCGTGTTCACCAACCAATTCCAAACGATTGAACTGCTGGAGACCGCTGAGCATGTCTGAGATGACCCCACGCGAAATTGTTGATGCGTTAAATCAGCATATTGTTGGCCAAGACAATGCTAAAAAAGCGGTTGCTGTTGCGCTGCGTAATCGTTGGCGCCGGATGCAGCTGAGCAGTGACTTACGTCACGAAGTAACGCCTAAAAATATCCTCATGATTGGCCCAACCGGGGTCGGTAAAACGGAAATTGCGCGACGTTTAGCGAAGCTTGCCAATGCGCCGTTTATCAAGATTGAAGCGACCAAGTTCACCGAGGTTGGTTATGTCGGTAAAGAAGTTGAAAGTATTATCAAAGACTTGACTGATATTGCCTTCAAACAAACGCGCGAGCAAATGATGAAAAAAGTTCGCTTTCGCGCGGAAGAGGCGGCTGAAGAGCGTATTTTAGATGCGTTATTACCGCCAGCTAAGGGCTGGGCAGATGAGTCGGAGCCGCGCGAGCAAAGCAATACCCGTCAGGTGTTCCGCAAAAAATTACGCGAGGGTCAGCTGGACGACAAAGAAATCGAAATTGATATTGCGCAACCTGCCATGGGTGTTGAAATTATGGCGCCGCCAGGTATGGAAGAAATGACTTCACAATTACAAAGCATGTTCCAGAACATCGGCCAAGGTAAGAGCAAAGCGCGTAAGCTCAAGATCAAAGATGCCTTTAAGCAATTGGTCGACGAAGAAGCTGGCAAGATGCTGAACCCAGAAGATGTAAAAACTGCAGCATTGCATGCAGTGGAGCAAAACGGCATCGTGTTTTTGGACGAAGTTGATAAAATTTGTAAGCGTGGCGATGTCAGTGGACCTGACGTGTCGCGCGAAGGCGTACAACGTGATTTATTGCCGCTGGTTGAGGGCACCACGGTGGCCACGAAGCACGGCATGGTCAAGACTGATCATATTCTATTTATCGCCTCTGGCGCTTTTCAAATGTCGAAACCCTCTGATTTAATTCCAGAGCTGCAAGGGCGTTTACCGATTCGAGTCAATCTGGATGCATTAACCAGCCATGATTTTGTCCGCATCCTGACCGAGCCGAATGCCTCCCTAACGACTCAGTACCGAGCCTTGATGGCCACTGAAGGGGTAACCATTGAATTTACTGCAGATGGTATTCAACGCATTGCGGAAACTGCCTTTCATGTCAACGAAACCACTGAAAACATCGGAGCGCGCCGTTTACATACGGTATTAGAGCGACTGATGGAGGAAGTTTCCTTTAAAGCCAGTGATTTGGCCGGTGAAACCATCGTCATAAGTGGCGACTACGTTGACCAGCATTTAGGTAAACTGGCGCAAGACGAAGATTTAAGTCGTTTTATTCTGTAACCCTTGCTTTTGCCCAGTGCAGTTACCCGCTATACTGTGTGGGTAACTTATGCGGGTAACTGATGCAGCTAATTCACAGGTAGGGGAACGGCGATGGAATACAATACTTCTGAACTTTGCGATTTATACCCCGATATGGTCGACGTGGTAGAGCCCATGTTTATCCACTACGGCGGCTTGGTTTCGTTTGGCGGCCAAATTGTCACCATCAAGTGTTTCGAAGATAAAGGCTTGATCGAGCAGGTGCTACAGCAACCGGGCACGGGCAAAGTGTTATTGATTGATGGTGGTGGTTCAGCCCGCCGTGCCTTGATCGATGTTGGCATCGCTGAGCAAGCGCTCGACAACGGTTGGGAAGGTATTGTCTGTTTCGGCGCGGTGCGCGATGTAGATGCCCTCGATGAGCTTGAAATTGGCATTATGGCACTCGCCTCTATTCCAGTCGGTGCGCCAAGTGAAGGGGTTGGTGAAGTCGATGCTGCGGTTAATTTCGGTGGCGTTACCTTCTTGCCGGAAGACCATCTGTATGCTGATAGCACCGGCGTTATCCTGTCACCAGAACCACTCGATATCGAATAATTCATGCTGCTGCAGCCAGTTGATTCTCACACCTTGTTCACCGCGCGAGCCGGTGAGCAACGGCTTGGTGAAGTGCTGGCACAGCTCCCCGTAGTCAACGATCAACAGCAGTATCAACAGGCCTTAGCAGCGGCGTGGCAGCGTGGTCAGCGGATCATGCTGCTGGGGGTACCCGAATCGATTGGTCCGCGCGCTAATTTAGGCCGTGCTGGTGCAGAAGATGGTTGGTATGCAGCCCTCAAAGGCCTACTCAATCTGCAGGCAAATGGTCTGGTGGCTAGCGATTTACTGCTGCTTGCAGGCGCTGTTATTACCGCTGATTTGCAGCAACAAAGTGCCGACTTAGACCCGAGTAATAGCCAGCAAATCAAGCAGTTACGTGACCTCTGTCGGCAATTGGATGAGCGTGTTCGAGCCATACTACAACCGGCATTTGCGCAAGGTTTTGCGGTCATTCTAATTGGTGGTGGTCATAATAACGCCTATCCGCTGATAACTAGTTTGGCCGCAGCGGTTGAGAATGCAGTTGGTGCTATTAATCTTGATCCGCATGCTGATTTTCGTGCCTGTGAAGGGCGCCATAGCGGCAATGGCTTTAGTTATGCCCAGCAACAGGGGGCGTTGGCGCATTACCATGTGGTTGGTTTGCACCCAGCTAAAAATAATGCTGTTAGCCTGCAGCGTATGCAGCAGGCCGGTTTTAGTTGGGTCACCCTGCAGCAGTTATGGCAACAGCCATGGGCAGAGCAACTTTGCCAGCTGCAGCAGTTGAGTGAAAGCTGGCAGTGTTCATTTGGGCTGGAGATCGATGTCGATGCGTTATACGGGGTGCCGGCTAGCGCAATTAACTTTATTGGCTTATCAGTTAGTCATGCCGCGACCTTGATCAGTACCTTAGCGAGCAATAATAAGGCCCGCTATCTGCATCTCGCTGAGGCGGCGCCAAGTTTGCATCCGCACGGTCGCAGCAGTGGTGATTTAGTCACTGCACAAGTGCTCAGTGAGTTAGTGCTTGCTTACCTGCAAGGCTACTGTCGAAGAACCCCGTGATGCCAGCAGGCGGCTAAGCGCTGGGATGAAAAACTATACGTCAGTTCAGCCGCATCAGAAAATTTCCAGCAGCATATATCAGCCCGTTGGCCGACTTTTAGCTGACCACGATCGCTTAAGCCGAGGGCTTTTGCTGCGTTCACCGTAACACCGCGTAAGCATTCTTCGGGGGTTAGATGAAATAGCGTAGCTCCCATATTCAGCATCAATTGTAAGCTTAATAACGGTGAAGTGCCTGGGTTGGCGTCGGTTGCGAGGGCAATTGGCACACCGTATTCACGCAGTAATGCCAGCGGTGGTAGCTGGGTTTCACGCAAAAAGTAGAATGCGCCGGGCAACAGCACTGCCACCGTTCCGCTTGCTGCCATGGCTCGCACACCGGCTTCATCCAAATATTCCAAATGATCGCACGAGAGCGCTTGATAGCGCGCTGCTAGCGCACTGCCTTGCTGATTCGACAATTGCTCCGCATGCAACTTGAGCGGAATATCGAGTGCTTTCGCCGCAGCAAATAGCTGTTCGGTTTGGGCGATGCTAAAGCCGATGGATTCACAAAAAGCATCAACGGCATCAACTAAGCCTTCAGCAACGAGGGTGGGTAAAATTACCTGAACAATGTGATCGATGTAGTCATCGGGGCGTTGTTTGAATTCAGGCGGCAGCGCATGTGCCGCTAGTAACGTGGTTTGTACCGATACCGCAGCGCGCTCAGCCAGCGCTCGGGCGGCTGACAATTGCTTGCGTTCGTCGCTCAGTGATAGCCCGTATCCTGATTTTATTTCAATGGTGGTAACACCCTCAGCCATCAACGCTTGTAATCGCGGTTCAGTTACCGCAATCAGTTCTGCTAAAGTTGCCGCGCGGGTTGCTCGCACTGTTGCGGCAATACCACCGCCGGCAGCGGCAATATCGGCATAGCTGGCGCCATGCAGACGTTGGCTGAATTCATCAGCGCGCGACCCGGCCCACACAAGATGAGTATGGCAATCAATTAAGCCAGGTGTCAGCAAGCCACCAGCGCCATCGAAAACCGCACCATGATGCTTAGGTGCTGCAACTCTGCTACCAACATAAGTAATCGTACCATCAGCAAAATCGACCACCCCATCGGGCACTAAACCATAACCATCGCCGGTCATGGTGGCGATGCTGACATTACTGATACGTTGCGGCTGATTCGACATTGAGGCTCCCAAAAATAACTTGTATATACAATTCAGGTTTTCTACACTTTAGCACATCATTTGCTTCGCAACAGGGGCGCAGTGGCAGGTATGGCTAAATTTTCCGGCATTAAACAGCATTTATACAGCAAAATTGCCTCGGGTGAATGGCCTGAGCATCATCCAGTGAGCTCGGAAAATGCTTTGGCTCAGCAATTTAATGTGAGCCGTATGACCGCTCGTCGAGCCCTGCAAGAATTAGCTGATGAAGGCTTAGTCATTCGCAGTAAAGGCTCAGGTACCTATGTGGCGCCGATTAAATCACAAACATCATTTATGGCAATTCGTAATATTGCTGATGAAGTGCGTGGCCGTCAGCATGATTATCGTGCCGAGGTGCACGTTTTGCGCCGCGAAGCTGCCACGGTGCAGATTGCCGAGTTATTGCGGTTGCCGCCCAATGGCTGGGTCTATCATTCGGTCATAAGCCACTTCGAAAATGATTTACCGGTGCAGGTTGAAGAACGTTTTGTTAACCCAGTACTGGTGCCGGACTATTTAAAGCAAGATTATCAATGCATAACCCCGCACGAATATCTCTGCGCGGTTTCACCGTTGACGGAAGCGAGTCACCAAATCGAAGCCGTGAGTCCGTCGTTACAAGTCTGCCAATGGCTGAGTTTGAGTAAGCCTGAGCCCTGTTTGCGCATCAACCGGCGCACCTGGAGTGACGCTGGCGTGGTCACTTATGCGGTGCTTACCCATCCCGGTTCGCGCTTTAGTTTGGGTGGTCATTTACATTTTTCTAATCCACGCAGTAAGGATAATTCATGAGTAGCGATCGTTTAGATACTAGCCGTACCATTCGCGCCGCCCGGGGCAGCACATTAACCACGGCTAATTGGCAAATTGAGGCGGCCAAGCGGATGCTGATGAATAACCTTGATGCTGAGGTGGCCGAGCACCCCCATGCGCTGGTGGTCTATGGCGGTATTGGGCGGGCGGCGCGTAATTGGCAAAGTTATGACAAGATTATTGAGGTTTTGGACCGTTTACGCCCCGATCAAACCTTGCTCATTCAATCGGGCAAGCCAGTTGGGGTATTTCCGACCCATGAAGATGCGCCACGGGTGTTACTAGCGAACTCTAATTTGGTGCCACAATGGGCAACTTGGGAGCATTTTAATGAGCTCGATCAAGCCGGTTTGATGATGTATGGGCAAATGACGGCCGGCTCGTGGATTTATATTGGTTCGCAAGGTATTGTGCAAGGCACCTACGAAACCTTTGTAGCGGTTGCTAAACAGCATTTTGATGGGGTTGCCCAAGGGCGTTGGATCCTCACCGGTGGTTTAGGCGGCATGGGTGGTGCGCAACCATTGGCGGCAACTATGGCAGGCTATTGCATGCTGGCCGTTGAAGTAGATGAATCACGCATTGATTTTCGTTTGCGCACGCGCTACGTCGATCATAAAGCGACCGACTTGGATCAAGCCTTAGCGCTGATTACTGCGGCCCGTAATGACGGTCGCGCGATTTCAGTCGCACTGTTAGGTAATGCGGCAGATGTTTATGCGCAATTAGTGCAGCGCCAGATCACTCCAGATGTTGTCACCGACCAGACCTCGGCGCATGATCCGCTGCATGGTTATGTGCCACAAGGCTGGAGCCTAGAACACTACCTAGCCGAGCAACAGCGTGACCCACAAGCGACAGTGATCGCCGCCAAACAAGCCATGGCAGTGCAAGTGCAAGCCATGCTAACCATGCAACAACGCGGCGCGGCGACCTTAGATTATGGTAATAACATTCGGCAAATGGCCAAAGATGTTGGTGTCGCTGATGCATTTAATTTTCCTGGTTTTGTGCCGGCCTATATTCGGCCGTTGTTTTGTCAAGGTATCGGCCCGTTCCGTTGGGTGGCGCTATCAGGCGATCCCGAGGATATTTATAAGACCGACGCTAAAGTGAAGGAGTTAATTGCTGATAATCCCCATCTGCAT
This sequence comes from Pseudidiomarina sp., assembly GCA_023260975.1. Classification (GTDB taxonomy): domain Bacteria; phylum Pseudomonadota; class Gammaproteobacteria; order Enterobacterales; family Alteromonadaceae; genus Pseudidiomarina. Next base: position 52,049 of record JALQTK010000006.1, read on the forward strand.
AATTGGCTTGATATGGCTCGCGAGCGAATTGCTTTTCAAGGGTTACCGGCGCGAATCTGTTGGATTGGTCTGAAAGATCGCGCACGTATTGCCCTTGCCTTTAACGACATGGTGCGCAGCGGTGAAGTATCAGCGCCTATTGTTATTGGTCGCGATCATCTCGATTCGGGTTCGGTGGCAAGCCCGAATCGCGAAACCGAAGCGATGCTAGATGGCTCCGATGCGGTATCCGATTGGCCGCTGTTAAATGCATTGTTAAATACTGCTGGCGGAGCCACCTGGGTTAGTTTGCATCATGGTGGTGGCGTCGGTATGGGCTATTCCCAACATTCGGGCGTGGTGATTGTTGCTGATGGTAGCGAAGCGGCGGCGAAGCGGTTGGCGCGAGTGCTGTGGAATGACCCCGGCACTGGAGTCATGCGTCACGCCGATGCCGGTTATGAAATTGCCACTGATTGTGCCCGTGAGCAGGGCTTAGACCTACCGATGTTGGAGACTGACTAATGGTTGCTAGTTTTGTGTTACGCCCAGGTGAATTAAGCCTCGATGATCTGCGCAGTTGGTGGCAGCAGCCACAGCAGTTACAACTGCATGCAGATGCGGCGGGCGCTATTGCCGAATCAGCCGCCACGGTAGCAGCAGTGCTAGCCGCTGGCAAAGTGGTGTACGGAATTAATACTGGCTTTGGGCTATTGGCTAACACCCGTATTGCGCATGACAAACTGGAAGATTTGCAACGCCGTATTGTGTTATCTCATGCCGCCGGCACCGGCGCGTTGATGAGTGATACGGTAGTACGCTTAATGCTATTGTTGAAGATAAACAGCTTAAGCCGAGGTTATTCCGGTGTCCGGCGGCAGGTTATTGACGCGTTAATAGCGCTACTTAATCATGAAGTTTACCCCTGTGTACCGAGCAAAGGTTCCGTGGGTGCCTCGGGCGACTTGGCACCGCTGGCGCATATGGTATTGCCATTACTGGGTGAAGGCCAAGTGCGCTACCGCGGGCAACTTATGAGTGCCGCGGAAGGCTTAGCACAGGCGGGGTTGCAGCCGCTTACCTTGGCGCCGAAAGAGGGTTTGGCGCTATTAAACGGCACCCAAGCATCAACGGCACTGGCCTTACACGGGTTGTTCCAGATTGAGCGGGTGTTTCATGCCGCCTTGGTTGTCGGCGCTACCGCCGTGGAAGCAGCGTTAGGTTCACGGGCGCCGTTTGATGCCCGCATTCATGCGGTGCGAGGCCAACCAGGACAAATCAAGGTGGCGGAAAGTTTCCGTGCTTTGTTGGGTGAGAGTTCTGCTATTGCCGCCTCGCATATCGATTGTGACAAGGTGCAAGATCCATACTCATTGCGCTGCCAACCGCAGGTGATGGGGGCGATATTCGATCAGTTGCAGCATGCTAGTTCAATTTTACGCCGTGAGGCCAATGGTGTTACTGATAATCCGTTAGTATTTAGTGACAATGGCGATATTATTTCCGGGGGTAATTTCCATGCTGAGCCGGTTGCTATTGCAGCCGACATCTTAGCCATTGCTGCCAGCGAAATCGGTGCATTATCAGAGCGTCGTTGCGCGCTATTGATCGATAAACATCTAACCAATTTACCGCCGTTTTTGGTCAATGATGGCGGCGTTAACTCGGGTTTTATGCTGGCTCAAGTGACCGCTGCGGCACTCGCGTCAGAAAACAAAACACTGGCTCATCCGGCTTCGATTGATAGCTTGCCAACCTCGGCCAACCAAGAAGATCATGTGTCGATGGCAACCTTTGCGGCTCGGCGCTTGACCGACATTGCTGAAAATATTCGTGATATCGTTGCGATTGAATGGTTAGAGGCAGCCCAAGCACTTGATTTTCGCCGTCCACTGCTAGCTTCGCCGGCGGTAGAGCAAGCACAAACATGGTTGCGTGAGCGGGTAAGCTTTTATGATCAAGATCGTTATTTTGCGCCTGATATCAGCGCCGCAGCAGCATTAGTCGGCAGTGGCAAGCTAAGCCAGCTGATTGACGTTGGTGCGGTATTGACGACTGATTAACATAATGATGAAGAAGACGGTTAGCTGTCTTCTTCATCTTTTAAGGTTTGACAATCAAGACAGAGCCGAGCTTCTGGCTTCGCTGCGAGTCGTGCTGGAGTAATTTCATCACCACACTCTACACACACACCAAATTCACCGTTGCGCATCCGCTCTAGCGCTGCAGCCGCTTGCTCACTCCGCAGTGGGTTACTCTGATCAGCGACCATCGCTTCTAATTTAGCGCGGATCCGCAACAACTGGGGTGCGGATAGTGAATCACTCATGTTGACGTTCCTCTCGTTCGATGGCTGTGGTTTGATTATTCAGCTAGTACAACAAATTGCCCAGAAAATTCTGCAACTGGCTTATTCGCATCGAACAGCTGCGATTTTAGTGTTACCCGAGCGTTGTGTCCGCCAGCTAACACCGACAAGTCACCAACCATATTAGCGACATGAGCAATAGCCCGTGGTTCGCGGCTCAACGGCTTATGGTAATGAATCGAGCCATCAGCTAACACAATAGCACCGCGCAGATTTCTTTCGCGCAATTGTAAATGCAGAAGCCCCCAGCAAGTCAAGGTCGCCAGCGAATAAATACTACCGGCGAACATGGTGCCGTGAACATTGATATTGCGCGATAAAATCGCTTGAGTTTCAAATTCACGGCCGCTGTATTGGCGAATCTGAATTCCCATCGTCTCGGAAATGGGAATGTCATGGTGCCAGGTTTGCTGTAGCTCATGGCACCAATCGGGACGATAAATGATACGGTTAATATCGTTAAACGTTTTACGTAATTGGTGTTCAGCGGAGGGGTTGCTGAGCGTGTCGGCTTGCTCTTTATGTTCATAGCCACATTTCAAATAGAAGCCTAAGGTGTTGTCGCGTGAATTAATCACCACGTGGTTGGCGCCTTCGCGCCGGGCCAGTTGTTCGAGCTCATCTAAAATGGTCACACCATGACCTTGGCCACGATACTCGGGAGCCGCCGCCATAAAACGAATTTGCGCCTCTTCCGGACTATTAAAATGCAAGCGCCCGACGGCGATGGCGGCACCAGCACTATTAACGACCATGCGGTGAATGCCGACTTGGTCGTATTCATCTTGCTCTGAGCCCCGCGGACGTTGAAATGGTTCACGCAATACGCGCCAACGCAAATCATAATAGCGTTCTAATTGCTCTGCGGTAGTCGGCTCAATGACCTGATACATTGGGTTTAATTGCCTTTTGAATGAAGTAAAAAGGTGACTGGACCATCGTTGGTCAAGGTCACTTGCATGTCGGCGCCAAATTCTCCAGTCGCTACCTTCAGACCGAACCCCTGCAGCGCTGCCACAAAGTTTTGATACAGTGGTTGCGCTTGCGCTGGTGGTGCAGCTGAGGAAAAACTCGGGCGGCGGCCGCTGTTAGTATCAGCGGCTAAGGTAAACTGTGATACCACCAGCACACTGCCAGCAATGTCACTGACACTCAAGTTCATTTTGTCGGCGCTATCGCTAAATAGCCGATACTCAGCGACGCGTTTTGCCAGTTTACTGACATCGCCAGCTTGATCATCGCGCTCGATACCTAGCAGCACCAGCAACCCTTGTTGGATACTGCCGACGGTCTGCCCTGCGATGTCCACACGGGCTTCACTGACTCTCTGTAGTAGCGCTATCATGCTCCACAAACTCCTCAATACTTGCGGTTAATTCAGCACCAATCAAGACCACGTTCCAGCTGACAAAAATCCATAGCAGCATGATTGGAATTGCTGCTAAAGCACCATAAATTGCCTCATAGGATGGAAACGCTGTGATATATGCAGCAAAACCGCGCTTAGCGAACTCAAATAAAATCGCCGCAACCAATGCGCCCCATAGAGCATGGCGCACCTTAACGACACGGTTGGGCATCATCACATATAAAATGACAAAGGCAATCAATGAGGTCAGTATAGGCACCACGCTAAGCAGCATCGTATGCAAGCCAGAGACATAGCTATCAGCAAAAGCGCTCAGAGAAATAATATACGATGTTACTGCCATACCAGATCCCATCAACAACGGGCCAAGGGTAAGAATCATCCAGTACACGGCTAACGCAACCGACAGCCTGCGGCGTTTTTTGTTGCGCCAAATATGATTCATGGTGGCGTCTATGGTGGAGATTAAATTCACCGCTACCGCAATGACGAATACCACGCCAATACCGGTCATTTTGGAAACATTACCAATAAAGGTGTTTAAATACTCGGACAGGACTTCGCCTGAGGTCGGCATTAAATTAGCAAATAAAAAACTTTCTAATTGCAGCCGCAGTTCAGTGAACATTGGGAACGCGGCGAAAATAGAAAACACTACAACCAGCAACGGAACCAGTGCCAGCATACTGACAAAAGTAAGGTGTCCGGCGATGATGGTGATACGATCATCGAGGCAGCGCTGGCCGAAGTAGCGTAAAAATCGACCGGCACACAGCAGCGATTGTTTGCTGCGGGTCATCCAGTTCAGTGGTTCTGCCATGTGAGTAATCCCATTGATGCATTGCTACGTAATCACAAGCTACAAAGTATAACCAGTTGGAGCAAGATATGATTGTCATTTTTGGTGCCGGTGGTGGCCTAGGTCAAGCATTAGTGAGCCATTATCTGCAGCGTGGTGAACAAGTGCTGGCGGTCAGTCGTCAGGCGGCTCCTAGCGAACAGCCTAGTCAATGGCAACAGGTTAGTGGCTATGATGCCGAGGCTTTGGCGCCATTACGTGAACGGTTAGACCATCAGGTGATCACTGGGGTGATAAGCACCTTGGGCATTCTGCATGATGAGCAGTTCATGCCGGAAAAGCGGCTCGATGATTTGACCACTGATCATATGCTGCACAGTTACTATGTCAATGCGGTATTGCCAGTGTCGTTGTTGCAATGGATGAAACCTTATTTGCCAACCAAACAGTCGTGCTTTTGGGTCCAGCTCAGCGCAAAAGTCGGCAGTATTAGCGACAATCAACTAGGTGGTTGGTACAGCTATCGTGCCAGTAAAGCGGCACTAAATATGCTGTTGAAAACCGCCGCTATTGAGCTGGCGCGCAGTCACAAACAGCTGACCATTGCTGCCATTCACCCAGGCACCACCGATACCCAATTATCCAAGCCATTTCAAGGTCGTCTCAGCGCTGATAAGCTCTTTACACCAGCCATGTCGGCAGCACGAATTGCTCAGGTTATCGACAGCTTAGAGCCAGCAATGAGTGGCGCATTATGGCATTGGGATGGTACTCGTTTACCTTACTAGCTGCTTGCTGTCTTTGCGTTTCATCGATAGATCTCCGATACTGTCTAGATAGTGATCAAGCGACTAAAGATTATTTTTCAATAGTCGTCAACAAGGGTGCAAAATGAAAAACGAACTGGATACTCACTTGATTCTTGATGTGTACGAAATTGTGCATACGCATGGTGAGCATAATGGCGACGAATATGAATTGGAAGGCATTAAAGTATCTACCGACCATGATGGCTACACGGTTTATTTATCTGGGCACGGGGTAGAAATGCGGCTGGAGTTTCACAATAAATATCATCTCGACTATCAAACTGAGCGAGAACTTGATTTATTTACCCGCAAACTTGAGCAATTGCGTAAAACCTACCACAGCAACAAAGGCTAAGCATGCGGCCAAATCAGAAAAGCTATAGTTTTGGCGAGGAAGTAGCGCATACCTTGACACATGGTATCGGTGCTATTGCAAGTATTGTAGCGCTGGTACTCATGCTGTTATGGGCTGGCCGGTACGGGGATGGCTGGCATATGCTCAGTGTGGCAATTTATGGCAGTAGTCTGGTGCTGCTGTATACAGCATCTACACTGTATCATGCGCTGCCTTCGCCGCGACTTAAGTACTTTTTTCAACAGGCCGATCATGCCGCTATTTATGTCTTGATCGCTGGTACCTATACGCCATTTCTATTGGTTAATTTGCGGGGTGCCTGGGGTTGGTCGTTGTTAGCGCTGGTGTGGTCGATTGCGATTATTGGTGTAATCATCGAATTGGTGCTGAAAGAGCGCAAAAAATGGTTATCACTATCATTGTATTTGGGCTTAGGTTGGATGGCCGTAATTGCTATTAATCCAATGCTCGACAAAGTAGCCGGCGGTGGTTTATTGCTATTACTCGCTGGTGGTCTTGCCTACAGCCTAGGCGTAAGTTTCTATGTGTGGAAATCACTGAAATATCATCATGCTGTTTGGCATCTATTTGTACTGGCCGGTAGTGTGTTGCACTTTTTATCGGTTTTTTATTATGTGTTGCCACAACCTAAGCTTCCGTTATGAAAAAAGTAATCGCGCAGCATCCGCAGGCTCGTATTGTTGTGGTCGATGATAACGCGACCAATTTACTGTTGTTAACAGAACTATTAAAACTAGCCGGCTTTGCCTCGGTAACAGCGTTTAGCCATGCCACTGAGGTAATTCCATACCTGCAAGCCAATCAGGTGGATGTGTTATTGGTTGATCAGAGCATGCCTGAGGTCACTGGATTGGAGTTATATTTGTGCATGAAGCAACAACTTACTGAGCTGCCAATCAGTTTTTTAGTGACTGCACACAGCATGGGTGATCTTGCTGAGCGGGCTACTGCAACGGGTATGCAGGGGTTTATTCGCAAACCATTTACCATGCATCAAGTGGTCAATGAGATTGACCTGGCACTTACTGCGCCTGGTAACCGCTAGTAGCAAGGTAACGCGATAAATATTGTTGTGCTTGTTCAGCAGCATCCATAAGCTGCTGCAGCTGGCTGTGATCTAAGCTTTGGGCTGAGGCTTGCTGGTGCAAGGTCCGACAGTGTTGCACTAAAGCAGCCAGCTGCAGTTGCGCCGCACTACCATGCAAATAATGTACTGCTTTAGCGAGGGTATCGAGCTGACCTTGAGCAAAGGCAGCATGGATAGCTGCTAGGGCGTTGGGCAGGTCGTTAAGAAAGGTTTGAATAACGCGACAGGCAAGTGTCGCGTCATATAAAAGTTCTGCTTCAAATTCAGACTGGCGCCAAATATCACTGTTCATAGTGGTTATCCTGCGCCAGCCCTTTTAACTTTAGCGGCTCGCGCGCTTACGTTCGTTTTCGGTCAACAAACGCTTGCGAATACGAATTGATTTCGGGGTAATTTCCACCAACTCGTCATCATCAATAAACTCCAACGCTTGTTCTAGTGACAATTTAATCGGTGGCGTTAAGGTCAAGGCCTCATCAGTACCAGCCGCCCGAATGTTGGTTAGCTGCTTGCCTTTGAGTACGTTAACGGTCAGGTCGTTTGAGCGGTTATGCACACCGACGACTTGGCCTTCGTACACCTCATCAGCATGCGATACCATCAAACGCCCGCGCTCTTGTAAGTTAAACAGGGCGTAGGCAAGCGCTTTACCTTGCGCGTTTGAAATTAATACGCCATTGGTACGCTGTCCAATTTTACCGCCTTTGAACGGGCCGTAATGGTCAAAACTGTGGTACATCAAGCCTGAGCCAGAAGTCAACGTCATAAAATCAGTTTGGAAACCGATTAAGCCGCGGCTTGGCACAATAAAGTCAATGCGCACGCGGCCTTTACCGTCTGGTGACATGTTGGTCATCTCGGCTTTGCGCAAGCCAAGCTTCTCCATGACTGAGCCTGAATGCTCTTCTTCTACGTCTACGGTTAGGTTTTCAAACGGTTCCATTTTCTCACCGTCGACATCTTTCATAATGACTTCTGGGCGTGATACCGCCAGTTCGAAGCCTTCACGACGCATGTTTTCGATGAGTACACCTAAGTGCAATTCACCACGGCCTGACACCCGGAAGCGATCTGGGTTATCTGTCTCTTCAACACGCAAGGCAACGTTGTGCTTCAATTCTTGTTTTAGCCGTTCAAGGATCTGACGCGAGGTCACAAACTTACCTTCTTTGCCCGAGAACGGTGAGGTATTAACTTGGAAGGTCATGGTCACCGTTGGCTCATCAACCGTCAGCGGAATCATGGCTTCAACGGCACCGGCAGCGCAAATGGTATCCGAGATTTTCAGCTCACCGAGACCGGTTACCGCAATAATATCGCCGGCACTGGCTTTGTCAGTTTCAATACGATCGAGCCCTAAGTAACCAAATACTTGGCCGACTTTACCGTTACGTTGGCTACCATCGGCACCTACCACGGTGACCTGTTGGCCGACTTTGATGCTGCCGCGCTTAATGCGGCCGATACCAATGATGCCGACGTAGCTTGAGTAATCAAGCTGAGAGATTTGCATTTGTAAGGTGCCATCGCGGTCAGCATCTGGCTGCGCTACTTTACCGATGATGGTTTGAAATAGTGGCTCCATGGTGCTGCTTGGATCGTTATAATCTAAGGTAGCGAAGCCGTTTAACGCCGAGGCGTAAACGATTGGAAAATCTAACTGTTCGTCGGTTGCACCTAAGTTATCAAATAAATCAAATACTTGGTCAACTACCCAATCAGGGCGGGCACCTGGACGGTCAATTTTATTGACGACCACAATTGGCTTTAAGCCATGTGAAAAGGCCTTTTGGGTAACGAAGCGAGTTTGTGGCATCGGCCCATCAACGGCATCAACCAGCAGCAATACTGAGTCTGCCATAGACAGCACGCGCTCCACTTCACCGCCGAAATCGGCGTGGCCGGGAGTATCGAGAATGTTGATGCGATAGTCTTGATAATTAATCGCAGTATTTTTGGCCAAAATGGTGATGCCCCGTTCTTTCTCGAGGTCGTTTGAGTCCATGATGCGCTCGTCGGAGTCACCACGGCTGATTAACGTGCCTGATTGCTGGAGCAGTTTATCAACCAGGGTGGTTTTACCATGGTCAACGTGCGCGATGATCGCGATATTGCGCAGCTTAGAAAGTTCGGTTGCTTGAATAGTCATTAATTGGAGCCTGTATTAAAAAACGCGAAGGTGGGGACTACCGAGGTAGAAAACACCAGAATTGGTCAAAATAGCGGCGCATTATACGCCGTGTAGGGTTCTTAAGCTAGAAAATTTGCTCTGGGGCAACAGTCTCTGTCCGGATTTATTGCCAATTTAAGCATTATGCACTAAAATAGTGCATCACGATCTTCATGATGCACTGTTAAAGTGCAAATTTGTAATGACAAATCGCCTAGATAGAGTGAATTAGGTATCTTGAATGAGGTCGCCGCCATTTGTTTTAATAAAAATATCGATTAAACAATGGATTATATAATATGGCATGTACTTTGCTTTACATCTTTTAAGCGCTCACGCGCGCCATTTTTTAAATAATTCAAGACACCGATCGTGGAGGATCACATGTCATCACCTAAAGCAGTCATGGCGTTTATCGCTGAAAATGAAGTCAAATTTGTTGATTTACGCTTTACCGATACCCTAGGTAAAGAGCAGCACGTAACCATTCCGGTGTCACAAATCAACGAAGAGTTCTTTGAAGAAGGCAAGATGTTCGATGGCTCGTCAATCACAGGTTGGAAGGGCATCAACGAATCAGACATGGTGCTCATGCCAGACTGCTCAACTATGGTCCTCGACCCGTTTACTGATGCCGTTACCTTGAATATTACGTGTGACATTCTTGAGCCCGATACGTTGCAAGGCTACAGCCGTGACCCACGCTCTATTGCCCGTCGCGCCGAAGAATATCTGCAAACACAAGGTTTCGATAACGCATTGTTTGGCCCAGAGCCAGAGTTTTTCATGTTTGATAGCGTGCGCTTCCACACCGATATGGCCGGCTCGTTCTTCAAAATTGAAGACGAAGAAGCTGCCTGGAGTTCAGGTGATAAAATTGAAGGCGGTAACAAAGCTCACCGCCCGCGTGTCAAAGGCGGTTACTTCCCCGTGCCACCGGTTGATTCAGGCCATGATATTCGCAGCACCATGTGCGAAGTGTTAGAGCAGGTTGGTTTGGTTGTTGAAGCGCATCACCATGAAGTTGCGACTGCGGGTCAAAACGAAGTGGCAACACGCTTTAATACCTTGGTGAAGAAAGCTGACGAGATCCAAAAGTACAAATACGTCATTCATAACGTCGCTCATTCGTACGGTAAAACGGTCACCTTCATGCCGAAGCCATTGGTCGGTGACAACGGTTCAGGCATGCACGTGCACATGTCACTCGGTAAAGACGGTAAAAACACCTTTGCTGGCGATTTGTATGGCGGCTTGAGCGAAACAGCGCTGTTCTATATCGGTGGTATCATCAAACACGCTCGCGCGCTGAATGCTTTTGCTAACCCAAGTACCAACTCATACAAGCGTTTGGTGCCAGGTTTCGAGGCGCCGGTGATGTTGGCCTACTCAGCTCGTAACCGTTCAGCATCAATTCGTATTCCAGTGGTTGCTAGTGCGCGCGCGCGCCGCATTGAAGTACGTTTCCCAGACCCTGCAGCGAACCCCTATTTACTGTTCTCTGCATTAATGATGGCCGGTTTAGATGGTATCAAGAACAAGATTCACCCCGGCGATGCTATGGATAAAGACTTGTATGACTTGCCAGCGGAAGAAGCGAAGTTAATCCCTACAGTTTGTGACTCGTTGGAATTAGCATTGCAAAATCTTGATCAAGACCGCGCCTTCTTAACTGCTGGTGGCGTGTTTACTGACGACATGATTGACGCTTATATCAAAGTTAAAATGAAAGATGTTATTCGCCTCAAGCAAGCGGTGCATCCGGTCGAGTTTGAGCTTTACTATAGTGTGTAATTGTCACTGACACAGTGGGCTTGAGCGGTCGCTTAAGCCCACCATAAGGAGCCCAACATGCCGAGTGAGACAGCCTCCACCAATGCCTTACTCGGGCTCCTCGTCAATGATTGCACCAATATGGTGCGCCCGCAGCTAGACCAACTTCTCACCGGAGTCTTGTTACTGGACTCCGGCCTGCATATTCACTACATGAACAGCGCGGCCGAGACAATTTTAGACGCTAGTCGTAAACGACTGTTAGGGCAGCCTTTCTTCAGTTTGTTCAGTTACTGCAGCTTGAATGCGGCAGTGTTGCAAAGTGCGTTAGCTGAGCAGCAAAGCGTTTCCGATAGCGATGTCAGTCTGGTTTTTGCTGATGGTCAACGTATCACCATTGAGTTTATTGCGCAGCCACTGCTGCAGGCCGACGGCAGCATACAGGTGCTGGTTGAATTACGTCAGGTTGACCAAATTCGTCGAATTAATCATGAAAACTCCCAGCAACAGCAATTGAGTGCAGCGCATGCGATGATCCGTGGGCTGGCTCATGAAATTAAAAATCCGCTGGGCGGCTTGCGCGGAGCGGCGCAATTATTAGCCAGTGAATTACCCGATCCAACGTTACGCGAGTATACCGATTTGATTATTAATCAAGCTGATCGGCTGCGCAATTTGGTTGATCGCATGCTTGGCTCACATCAGCTGCCGCAGCGGCGCAGTGAGAATATCCATGCGCTGCTCGAGCGGGTGTGTCAATTAGTCAGTTTGAGCGTGAGCCCGGGTATTCAGTGGCAACGTGATTATGATCCGAGCTTACCCGAGCTAACGTTAGCCAGTGATGCGCTCGAGCAAGCGCTATTGAACATTGTGCTGAACGCCTGTGAGGCGATGGGTGAAGACGGTGTGCTGACCATGCGCACGCGCATTATTCACCAGCAAACGATCTACGGTAGCCGTTATCGTCATTGTGCCTTAATCGTGGTGCAAGATAATGGCCCAGGCATTGCTGCCACGGTGCGCGACACGTTGTTTTATCCGATGGTCAGTGGCCGCGCTGGGGGCACCGGATTGGGATTATCAATTGCGCAAAATGTGGTGCATCAGCATGGCGGCAAGATAGAGGTGGTGTCTGAGCCGGGGCATACTGAATTTTTGATCTATCTGCCCTATCTTGAGTCGCGCGTCGAAAAATCAGTCGAAGTAAGCAAGGACCCTGAGCATGACCAGTAGCGCACAACCCATCTGGGTGTTAGACGATGATAGTTCCATTCGTTGGGTATTAGAGCGTGCCTTGCAACGTGAGCAACTGCACTGCCGCAGTTTCAGCTCGGCAACTGAGCTCTATGATGCTCTGCGGGCTGAACAGCCACGGCTGTTGCTGACCGATATTCGTATGCCCGGTGACGATGGCTTGCAGGTGCTCGCTCGCTTGCGACAAGACTATCCGGCAATACGGGTGATCGTAATGACTGCCCATTCTGATCTTGATTCTGCGGTCAGTGCGTTCCAGGGGGGTGCCTTTGAATATTTAGCCAAGCCCTTTGATTTGGCTGAGGCGGTGGCGATGGTTCACCGCGCTTTACAGCAAGATCATGAAACATCGTTGGCGACGACTGGTGGTGATGATTCGACCGTCGCTGAACATCCAGCAGCAAAACTGTCGATGGCCGGCATGATCGGTCATGCACCGGCTATGCAAGATGTATTTCGTGCCATTGGGCGCTTATCAAATACCAGCGTGACGGTATTAATAACAGGTCAGTCTGGAACCGGTAAAGAATTGGTCGCACGCGCGTTGCATCAGCATAGCCCACGCGCCGAGAAGCCGTTTATTGCACTGAATATGGCGGCTATTCCGAGTGAATTGGTGGAGTCCGAGTTATTTGGCCATGAAAAGGGCGCTTTTACTGGGGCGACCCAGCGTCGCCAAGGGCGCTTTGAGCAAGCCCACGGCGGCACTTTATTTTTAGATGAAATTGGCGATATGCCATTAGCGGTGCAAACGCGTTTACTGCGGGTGTTGGCCGATGGTCAGTTTTACCCGATTGGCAGCTATCAACCAGTCAGCGTTGATGTGCGAATTATAGCGGCCACCCATCAACCATTAGAGCAGCGCGTTGCCGATGGGCTGTTCCGTGAGGATTTACTGCACCGCTTAAACGTGATTCGCTTGAAGCTACCGACATTAGCTGAGCGAGCCAGCGATATTCCGCAACTCGCGCAGTTTTTTTTACAGCAAGCGGCGCAGGAACTAGGTATAGCAGTGAAGCGCTTAAGTGCAGCCGCCGAGCAGCAGTTATGCAGTGCGCCTTGGCCTGGTAACGTGCGGCAGTTAGAAAACACCTGTCGCTGGCTTACCGTCATGGCGCCATCGCAGCTAGTTGAGATCAATGATTTACCCGAGGAATTACAACAGCAGCGAGCCGCTACCAGCAATGATTGGCAGCAACATCTCAAACAACTTCTACAACAACAACTTGCTGCGGGCAATAGTGAGATCTTGGCGCAGCTGTTGCCGCAATTAGAGCAACTCGCACTGGAGCTGGCGCTCGAGCATACCCAAGGTCACAAGCAACAGGCTGCTGCGTTGCTTGGGTGGGGGCGTAATACGCTCACCCGCAAGCTTAAAGGTTAGGCTTCCGAATCGAATTGCTGACATCGACGATTGATTGTGGGTCCATATGCAAGAACACGTCGGTTTCCGGAAACAAGGCGGCGACGCGCTCTTCTGCTTCATGGGTAATATCGTGGGCTTGCTCGAGCGACAAATCATCATTCAGTTCAATATGACATTGCACAAAACGAGTTTGCCCAGCACTGCGCGTGCGTAATTTGTGGATACCGTCGATACCCGGACAATTCAGCAGCGTGTCAATGATTAGTAAGCGCTCACTATCAGGTAACTCTCTATCCATTAGGGACTGGAATGCTGCCCAGCCAATCCGAATCGCGCCGAACGCAAGGTAGCCAGCAATCAGCATAGCGAAAACACTGTCCGCCCATTGGAAGCCTTTACTGGTCAGGTAAATGGCAAGCAGTACCGAGCCATTAAGTAGAATATCAGAGCGGAAATGCAGGGTGTCAGCGGCAATAGCTTGCGATTTGGTATGGCGCATAACGATGTGTTGCAGTATCACCAGTGCCAGGGTAACGACAATGGCAAATAACGATACATAGATACCAATTTGATGACGTTGTACTTCGGTGCCGCTATAAAACTGTTGGAAACTATGCGCGGCAAGCAGTATGGCCGAGCCGGTAATCAGCGCTGATTGAACCAGTGCTGCTAATGATTCGGCTTTGCCATGGCCGAAGCGATGTTCAGCATCGGCGGGTAAAACCGCATAGCGAACCGCAAAAAAGGTGAATAACGAGGCTAAGCCATCAAGCAATGAGTCGGTCATCGACGCGAGCATACTAGCCGAGTCAGTTAATAACCAAGCACCTGCTTTGACCACAATCAATAGCAACGCAACAGTAACAGAGGCCCGAGTTGCGAGCATAACCCAGGCGGCGTAATCACGTTGTGGTTGTTCAGAAACAGCCATTACTTACTCTTTTCAATTCTATAATTCTGCTATTCTAACCGCTTAATTGACCGATAGGAATGAACAATTCGCTATGTTTCATATTGCTCTGTATACCCCGGTAATGCCGGCAAACACTGGTAATATCATTCGTTTAGCCGCCAATAATGGCTGCATGTTGCATTTGATTGAACCCTTAGGCTTTGATTTTGAAGAAAAAAAATTACGTCGCGCCGGCTTAGATTATCATGACCTTAGCCGGGTTCAGCGCTATCAAAATTTCCAGCAATTCGCCGAGGCTATGGCCGGCCGGCGCATGTTTGCCTGCACCACGCGCGGAACTGTCGGCTATAGCGAAGTAAGCTATGAACCCGATGATGTGTTGTTATTCGGTTCAGAGACGAGTGGTTTACCTGATGAGGTGCGCGCCCAGTTTGCGCCTGAGCGGTTGCTGCGTATTCCAATGATGCCCAACAACCGCTCGTTGAATCTCAGCAATGCGGTCGCCATCATTAGCTTTGAGGCATGGCGACAACAGCGTTTCGCTGGCTCTACTCAGGCTTGATATTGAGATAATAGGTCGAACGGTTTAAGTCATCGGCGCTGTAAAATTCAGCAATTTCGCCACTTCGAACCAATTCAGCTAAACGCTGATCGAACCAATCACGCAATAGTTTGCCACGTGGCGTATCTTGAAAAATTGCATGAATGGGAAGGCTATCGTGGATTTTTATCGATGGGTAGGAGCTAGCCAACTGATCTGGAATGTTTTCATAATAGGAAATCACCCCACCGAGACGATTCAAGCCTAAAAGTGAAAAACAATCGGCGGTACTGTTGGTGTAATAGTAATTCAAGGTTTCGGGTAAGAATTTTTCATAACCATAACCCGCTACTTGGCATATTAACCGCTCAAAATCGCCCTGCATAATGGCATTGAGCGCTTCTTCATTCTGGGCAAATAAATACAACGGTCGGTCATAATCAAAATGCAAACGTGAGGCGATAGCCTTATTTAACTTATGGTCGGCGTAGTTGCCAATAACAATGTCAAAACGCTGTTCTTCAAGCCCAGCAGTAGCGCGCTGTAGGGTATTGGCATTAAATTGCAGTGCGCTTGTGACCGGGTTGAATATACGTCGTAATAACTCCCAATAGGTGCCGCTACCATCAATATTAGTGTACTTAGGCCAATGGCCGGCAGCGACATTAATGCGGCCAAATTGCGGTGGTTTGGCAAACTTGCTCGGGTCACTAATCAGTGCACCGGTGTCACGCATGATCTCTGCAACGCGCCCAGAATCATGCATTTTATGCAGTACTGCGGCAAGTTTTGGCACCAAATCAGCATATTGTTTGTGCAGATAGTGGTAACCGACTTCGGTTAAAATGGGCACCACGACGTTGTGTGGGTCATCGACAAGACCTAATTCTCGGGCCTCAAAATCATTTAATGCAATGGCTTTAACGCGACGATTGGTATACATCAAATGGAGCTGTTGAAGATCCACTGCTTGAACCGTTGGGCCCTTATAATTCTGTTGCGCGAGTACTTGTTCGACACTGGTCATGCCATTGATATACGCTAAATTTTTGATGTCTTGCAGCTCACATAAGCCACACTGCCGACGATCAGCGACCACCACCAGTTGGTATTGAAACAAGGTAAAATCAACCGCAATAAGGTTTGGATAATCTTGGTCGAGGCCAGGTATGCGGCCTAATTCTCCGGCGATACGTCCAGCGTTGGCTTCAACGATACTGCGTGCGCGAGGCATTTCTAAATACACTAACTTGATACCGAGTTGCGCATACGCCTCTTCTAGCATGGTCGTAATGTATGCCGGTATGGGCCCATTTTCAGGTTGGCGGAAGCTGAGCTCAGTGGTGCGTGCGGCTAACGGAGTAACCGCTTGCAATAATAGCATGCTTAACAAAAAGCTTAGTCGGATCAGGGCACGCATGGGAACTCCTTACTCAAGTAGTGCGTCTAAATTAGCACAAAATAACAGATTTGACTCTGTACCCGTTTGCCTTTAGCGTGAGCGCGGTTGGCGCATAAAGCCTGAAGTGTTTGTAGGAGATGAGCGATGTATAAATTGGTGGTAGTAATGAGCGCGATCATAGCGCTGCTGGGAGCTGGCGCAAGCAATGCAGAAGATATCTCGGAAGCTGCCCAGGCGCCGCAGTATAACCTGCTACTCAGCGGCGGTAATTTGCGTATTTGCTCGACCATGCAAAGTGATAACTGCGACGATACCCGCTGGATCAATCGCGATAGCATGCGGGTAGAGCGCTATGTCAATTTATCAGAGCGCAATCTCAAGCTATTGCTCAATGACGATTTATGGCCAACGCATCGCCGCAGCATGCGTGATCAAGTTGCCGAAGCATTGGCCCTTATCAAACAGCGGGTCAATCAAGAGGTGATGTCGGAATACACCTTTATGACCGAGTTTAGCCGTCGCGCGACCGCTTATGTGTTCGACAATTTGTCGGATCAGGAACTGCGCCGTATCGTCCACCATGTGGAAATGCCAACACCGACAGATCGCCACGAAGTGATTGATATTAATATGAATATCGATTTGGCAAGTCGTGCGTTAGTGCGCGGCTTGGTGCTGCAAGCGCGCCAATTGGTTGCAGAAGGTCAGCGTCCGCGGGTGTTGGTGGTGACCGCAGCTGCGCACGATAGCCTTGGCGCTGCTGATTTTTATACCCGACTGTTACAGTCGGCGGGTGCTGATGCGAGCTGGTTACCGATTGATGCAGCGGTTGCTGCGGCGCAGCGCACCCAGCGTTGCGATGATTTAGCCGCGCTGCGGGTGCGGGAACAGACCACCTGGCAACGCGACAAAGTGCACCCTGCTCGTCATACCGAGCAGCTCGCCTATTGCCACGATTTAACTGCTGGCGCTGAGTTATTGCGTGATAGCCACGGGGTGTTTTTTGCCGATGGCTCAGCCCACCTGCTGCGCCAAGCGATGTTAACGCCACTCGGTCAGCCGACAGCGCTTACCGAAGCCATTTATCGGCGCCTGCAAAACCAATCGCTGGTGGTTGCCGCAGTTGGTGGTGCCAGTGCGGCGCTCACCGCACGCGCTATGATCAGCGGTGGTAGCAGCGCTATGGCGCTGCAGCAGGGCGCGCGCGCCGCAGACCCCGCCGGTGGTGCCTGTGATCTGGATGACAGTTGCCCATTAGGGCTTAACCAACATAGCCTCAGTTACCACCCATTAGGCGGTTTGGGCTGGTTTAGCCCCGCCATTGTTGATAGCGAATTCACCGAAAATGGCCGCCATGGCAGATTACTGCGGCTTGCCGCCACCACTAGCACGCCATTGGCGATCGGCA
>JALQTK010000070.1 GCA_023260975.1 Pseudidiomarina sp.
GTACCGTTATTAGAAGGCCTGCGTATTACTGGCCGAGTGCTGACCAATCGCGCCATGCAAATTTCGGTGGCGGAAGCCGCTGATCGCGTACGCGAGGGCTCGTCGTTGCGGGCGGCATTGTCGCAGACCAAATTATTCCCGCCGATGATGCTACATATGATTGCCGCCGGCGAAAAATCCGGTGAGCTGGAGCAGATGCTCGGTCGCGCCGCCGACAACCAAGACCGCGATTTCGAGACCACCATGAACGTCGCGTTAAAAATATTTGAGCCGATGTTGATCGTAGTGATGGCGGCTGTGGTGTTATTGATTGTGATGGCCATTATTCAACCGATATTGGCACTCAACCAAGCGGTATTTTAACTTTTCGTAGTGGGAGTTGTGTGATGAATAAACCTGTTACTTTTGCACGTTCTGGCGGCTTCTCGTTACTTGAGATCATGGTGGTGATCGCCATTATTGGCCTGATTGCCAGCTTGATTTTGCCCAACGTGATTGGCGCCGGCGAGCAAGCCGACAAGCAAAAAGCCCGCACTGACATTGTCTCGCTGGAAAACGCGCTATCGCAGTATCGCCTCGATAATGGCCAGTATCCGACCACCGAGCAGGGCCTTGAGGCATTGATCAGTGAGCCGCAAGTAGACCCGCGGCCGCGCAATTATCGGCGCAATGGCTACATTAACCGCCTGCCCCTTGACCCGTGGAATTCCGATTATCTGCTGTTAAGCCCAGGCGAGTTCGGTGATGTCGACGTGTTTTCTGCCGGCCCTGACCGCACCCCCGGCACCGATGACGACATTGGCAACTGGAACTTAGAGAGCCGTGGCGACTAAGTGTTCGCTGCCGCCGCATGGCTCTCGTGCGGCTGGTTTTTCCTTGATTGAAATGCTGCTGGTGATGGCGATTATCGCCTTAATCGCCGGCACCATTAGCTTTGTGGTCCCCGATAATCGTGACCGGGTGAGCGCCCGTTTGGCCTCTGAATTACATAGCAAAATTGAATTCGCGCGCGAATATGCGCTCACTCGCCACGCCATTTTAGCTCTGGAGATATGGCCCGACGGCTATCGTTTCGTGCAGTGGAACGACGGCAGTTGGGTAGAAATGTCGGCGGCCCCTGGCGCCTCGCGGGCACTATCGCCGGTGACCATGCCAGCTGAGCTGGCGCTTCAACTTGAGGTCGATAGCCTCGACCTGCTAGCGCAAGATCGCCAGCGTGACGGCCTGTTTGAAGACCCGGCGGAACGCCAGCGCGAACGCGAAACCGGCGAGCGCCGCCGCGGCGAGCTGCTGTTCATCTTCGGCAGCGGCGGCCTGCCGGTATTTCGCCTCAGCATCGGCAGCGACTGGACTATCGCCAGCATCGACGGCTACACCCTGAAGCTGGAGCGCCCCGATGCATAACCGGCTTAAGGGGCAGGCACTTAAACATGAAAGGGCTAAGGGGCAGGCACTTAAGCATACGGGCGGGTTTACCCTGGTTGAAGTGATGGTGGCGCTGTCGATTTTCGCACTGGCAGCCCTTGCCGCGGTGTTCGCTACCAGCAATCACCTGAATAGTCTTGCGCATATGCAGGATAAGACCATGGCGCGCTACGTCGCCGCCAACGTGCTGGCCGATGTGACCATTAACTACCCGCCCAAAGACGACGCCGGTGGCAGCGAGCGCTTTGCTGAGGTGGATTGGCAGTGGCGCATTGACGTGCTCGAAACCGCCACCGACGAGGTCTTCATGGTCACTGTAGACGTCCGCCGCGAAGCCGATGGCCCAGTGCTACATAGCCTAACCAGCTTTGTGGGCCCCAGCTTATGATCAAGGGGCAGGCACTTAAGGTGGCGCGGCTTAACTGCCTGCCCCTTGCAGGGTTTACGTTGGTTGAGGTGCTGGTCACCATGGTGATTCTGGCGCTGCTCGGGCTCGGCGCCGCCAGCGTGGTGCAGACCATGACCAGCAGCAAAGAACAGAGTGAGCAGAGCATCGCTCGGCTGGCACAACTGCAATATTTTATGTTGACGCTGGAGCAGGACGTTCGCTCCATTGTGGCGCGGCCGAATGCCACCGGCCAGCTGCTGTATTATAGTGATGGGCAATTGGCCTTTGTGCGCGGTGGCTGGTTCAATCCGGCTGGGATGTTGCCGCGCAGCACCCTGCAGCCGGTCGCCTATGTTGTGCGCGAACAGCAGCTGGTGCGGGAGTATTTTCCCTATGTCGATGTCAGCCCTGGCGAGCAAGCAATTGAGCAAATTGTCCTCGACGGCGTGAGCGATTTGCAGGCACGATTTTATTTTGTGCCGCCGGTTGCTGCTCCTGCGTCCCCGACGAAGGGCAGTTGGTCGAGTAACTGGGAGCGCGCCGAAGAATTACCGCAGGCTATTGAAATTACTCTAACCACCGAGCATTGGGGCGAGTTGCGGCGGGTGTTTTTGCTCACCGGCGGCGACTTTGCCGAACAGGCACCGCCGCAGCGCGATGGCACCGAGCCGCCACCTAGTCCGACTCCGGACAGCAATGGGGGCAGCGGCAATGGTTAAGGGGCAGGCACTTAAGGTGGCGCGGCTTAACTGCCTGCCCCTTGGCACTGTGCAGAAGCAGGGCGGCGCGGCATTGATTTTGGTGATGCTGGTGGTGGCGTTGGTGGCGGTGCTGGCCGTGACGATGAGCGGGCGGCTGCAGATGAGCGTGCTGCGCACCAGCAATTTCCAGCAGTCCGAGCAGGCGTATTGGTACTGGCTCAGCGCTGAACAGGTGGTGAAAGATTTGCTGCAGCAAGAGCTGAGCGACAACGATAACGTAGCAACGCGCGAGCAGCAGTGGTACATCAGCAGCGAGAGTGGCGCGCGCTTTCCGGTGCAAGACGGCATTATCGGCGGGCAAATTCGCGATTTGCATAGTTGCTTTAACGTCAATGCGCTAAGAGTTAGCGGTGATTTGAAGCAGGATCTGTTGACCCGGCGACGCGCTCAGTTCCGCTTGTTGCTGGCTGCTGCGAACCCGGATATCGACAGTTATACC
>JALQTK010000071.1 GCA_023260975.1 Pseudidiomarina sp.
GTTGCTGCTGCTCGGGGTGTTGCAATAAATAGCTGATAAAGCCTGCCACGTCGTCGCTATGGATGCGATTACTCCAACCTGGGCTGATAGTGGCGGTGCCGGCTTTAATGCCACGGAGCAGCATGCTGCGGCCGGGGCCATAAATACCGGAACAACGCAAAATACTCACCTGCGCGTTGCTACTGGCAATGGTTTGTTCGGCTTGTAGCAACATCTGGCCACTGTGGTCGCTGGGATTGGTTGGGCTGTGTTCATTCACCCATTCACCCTCACGTTGGCCGTAAACACCGGTACTGGAGATATACAGTAGGCGCGGCAGTGGTTGTTCGCTAAGCAGATGTTGTAACAACCGGCAGGGCAGCACATAGCCTTGGTGGTAGGGGTCGCTGCTGCCATAAGCTGGGGTCAGGGTCATCACCACGGCGTCGAACTGACGTTGCAGTAGCTGCTGCAGGTCCTGTTGATTACCGGCATCAGCGGTGACTAATTCAACGCCGTCGAGCGCGGTTTTGCGCTGCGGTGAGCGACAGCCACCGACCACTTTCCAGCCGGCCGCGACCAGCAGCACTGCGGTGCGTTGAGCAATATCACCATAGCCAAGAAATAGCACCGATTTCTGCATCGCTGAGCTCCTTATCGCAGCAATAAAAAAGCCGGCTCAAAGAACCGGCTGTGGCATCACCACTGGGCTTATTTAATGGTTAAAATCCATTGTGCCAGTATGGTCAGCTGTTCATCGCTTAATTGCGCTTGCGGTGGCATTGGAATTTGCCCCCACTTACCGGCGCCACCGGCTTTAATATTGGCTTTCAATTCGGTTAACGCATTCGGGTTATCGGCATATTTTTTGGCCACATCGGAGTAGGCCGGGCCGACTAATTTTGTGGTAAGACCATGACAGGCAGTACAGACATTTTTCTGCGCTAGGGCCAAGGCTTGTTCATTCGCTTCGGCTGGATTGACTGCGAATACACCAGCAGCAACAACCAATGCAGCAACAACTTTATTCAACATAGGGTACACCTCATTATACGGGCAAGACGGAAGACAGAGCCGCTTTACTATAGTGCAGTTTAGGCGATGACTCAATGCTGACTACGTTGTTGGCAGTTGATTTTGATCACTAATAATGGCGGAGAGGAAGGGATTCGAACCCTCGATACGCTATTAACGTATACACACTTTCCAGGCGTGCTCCTTCAACCACTCGGACACCTCTCCGCAAAGTGCCGGGTATGTTAGGTTTTCAGCCGCCGCAAGTCAAGGAGCATTGCGGCAGTTGGTCGCAGCGACTGAATCAGACCTAAGTCGCATTGTCAGCGCGCAGCTATCTCTATTACAGTAAGTTAACACAACCCCGTCATGGATTTTGGCCCGAGGTGCTTATGAGTTATGTTCGCGATTACAGTGCATCGTTACAGCGGCGCGATAGTTTCTGGTTGAAACAGGCGCAACGCTTGCATTGGTTCAACGAGCCGAGCACTGGGGCGACGCTGCAAGCCGATGGCAGCGCGCAGTGGTTTGCCGATGGTGAACTGAACATTGCGTTTATGGCGCTGGATTATCATGTCGACAATGGCCGTGGCGAGCAAACCGCATTAATCTACGATTCGCCGGTAACGCAGAGTAAACAAACATATAGTTATCGGCAGCTGCGCGATGAGGTGGCCTTATTTGCTGGATTGCTGCAGCAGCAGGGCGTCAAGCCTGGTGATCGGGTGGTGATTTATATGCCAATGATTCCGCAGGCCGCTATCGCGATGCTAGCCTGCGCACGCTTGGGGGCGATTCACTCGGTGGTGTTTGGTGGCTTTGCTGCG
Source organism: Pseudidiomarina sp. (assembly GCA_023260975.1). Lineage (GTDB taxonomy): Bacteria > Pseudomonadota > Gammaproteobacteria > Enterobacterales > Alteromonadaceae > Pseudidiomarina. Next base: position 1,821 of record JALQTK010000071.1, read on the forward strand.
CATGAACTGGCGGTGCGTATTGATGATGCGCAACCGAAAGTGGTGGTGAGTGCCTCATGCGGTATTGAAGTGCAGCGGGTGATTGCCTATAAACCGCTGTTAGATAAAGCCTTAGAGATTGCCAGTCATCGGCCACAGCGAGTGATTGTGTGGCAACGTGCAGAGGCTCCAGCAGCCTTACAAGCCGGTCGTGATTTGGACTGGCAGCAGGCATTACAGGGCGTTACCGCGGCTAAATGCGCGGTGATGCCGGCAACGGCACCGCTGTATATTCTCTACACCTCCGGCACCACGGGGAAGCCGAAAGGCGTGGTGCGTGACTGTGGCGGCTATGCGGTCGCCCTAAACTATTCAATGCAGTTGGTGTATGGGCTGCAGCCCGGTGAGGTGATGTTTACTGCTTCAGATGTCGGCTGGGTGGTCGGTCATTCGTATATTGTTTACGGCCCGCTGTTAGCCGGCGCGACCTCCATTATTTATGAAGGTAAGCCGGTGAAAACTCCCGATGCTGCGGCGTTTTGGCGAATCTGTGCAGACTACCAAGTACAGGTATTGTTTGCTGCGCCGACAGCATTTCGGGCGATTAAGAAAGAGGATCCTGAGGGTGCTTTGTTGGCTGGCCATGATCTGTCGGCATTGCAGCGTATTTACATGGCCGGTGAGCGGCTTGACCCGGCCACTTATGAGTGGACTGTTGCGCTCACTGGAAAGCCGGTTTACGACCACTGGTGGCAAACCGAGTCCGGTTGGGCCATTTGCGCTAACCCAGTTGGCGCCAGTGAATACCCAGTTAAACCCGGCTCGGCAACCTTACCGATGCCCGGCTATGAGGTGCATATTTTAGCCAGTGATGGCAGTGTCGTGGCAGACCATGAGCAGGGTGCGGTGGCGATTAAGCTGCCGCTACCACCAGGTTGTTTAACCACCATTTGGGGCAGCCACGAACGTTTCCAACAAAGCTATTTGCAGGAGTTTCCCGGCTATTACAGTAGCGGTGATGGCGGCTATAAAGATGATGACGGCTATGTCTTTATCATGGGCCGCACCGATGATGTCATCAATGTTGCTGGGCATCGCTTATCTACCGGTGAAATGGAACAGGTCTTGGCGCTTGATCCCGCTGTTGCTGAATGCGCAGTGATTGGTGTCGAGGATGCCTTAAAGGGACAGGT
>JALQTK010000072.1 GCA_023260975.1 Pseudidiomarina sp.
ATGATTTACTTGGCGAACAAGCGACTAAAACTGGCGAATGGCAGCATGGCATTGCCAAGCTGTTAGCAGCTGAACAAGTCCCTGCAGCGCTGGATGATTATCTCGCTGCCGTACGCAGCTTGAATAGCAACGGGCAATTACGTTGGTATCCGGGCTCACCTTGGTTAACGGCGCAGCAGTTGCGTGCCGACGATCAATTGACCTTGTGTGAATTGCATCCGCTTGATAGTCAGTCGTTGCGTGATAACGTAGCCGAGTTCAGCGCGGCGGGTAGCGTAAAAGTCATGGCGCAAACCAATGGTTATGGTGCGATTAAAGCGCTGTTACCGCCGCCTATTAAGCGTGGTATGGTGCTGATAGACCCACCGTTTGAGCTGCGTGATGAATTTGACACTGTGGTGCAGGCGCTGAGCGATGGTATGCGGCGCTGGGCAACAGCCACCTATGTGGTCTGGTACCCTATTAAAGATCCGCTCACAGTGGGTGAATTTCACCAACAGGTAGCTGCTATTACTGGAGTTGAGAAGCTATTTGCCACCGATGTACTGGTGCGCAGCGCAGTGGATCGGACTAAATTAAATGGCTGTGGCATGCTGTTTATCAATCCACCCTATGGGGTGACCAGCCAGGCGGCTGAGGTATTGGCCTTTTTAACGCCATTATTAGCACAAGACCGGGGCGCACAGTGGCAGGCCCATTGGTTAAAAGGCGAGTAACTGCAGCTAGCGACTGAGCCAGTCGACTTGGCCACCATGACGTTTTTTCTGCATTATTTCCTCGACCAGCGGCGTCAAAATTAATTCCATCGCAAACACCATTTTACCGCCAGGCACCACTAAAGTGTTCATGCGCGACATAAACGCGCCATCAATCATCTGCAAATAGTATGGGAAGTCGACTTGGTGCATGTTGCGGAAGCGAATGACCACAAAACTTTCATCGAGCGACGGAATATCTTTGGCACTAAATGGATTCGATGTATCGACCGTTGGTACCCGTTGAAAATTGATATGGGTGCGGGAAAATTGCGGCACAATATGGTGAATATAGTCTTCCATACTGCGCACAATGCTTTGCGTAACCGCTTCGCGCGAATGACCACGCTCAGAGGTGTCACGCAATAACTTCTGAATCCATTCAAGGTTGACAATAGGTACCATGCCAATCAATAAATCGACATGCTGGGCAACATCATAATCGGCTGCACTGACCCCACCATGTAAGCCTTCGTAAAATAATAAATCGGTATCGCTGGGCAGCGATTCCCACGGGGTAAAAGTGCCTGGTGTTTGATTATAGGGTACCGCGTCATCAAAGCTGTGCAGGTAGCGTCGCACTTCGCCGCTACCAGTTTCAGCGTATTGGCGAAATAATGCTTCGAGACGGTTAAAATCATTGGCCTCAGGACCAAAATAGCTGATGTGTCGACCTTGTTCTTGGGCTTTGCGAATAGCCACTTCCATTTCCGGTCGCGAATAGCGATGAAAACTATCGCCTTCAACGAAGGCTGCAGCCACCGATAGCGTGCGGAATATTTGCCGCAATGCTTGACTGGTGGTGGTGGTACCGGCACCGGATGAACCGGTAACGGCAATGATCGGATGTTGTGCCGACATAACTGCTCCGTGACAAGATGAACAAATGTTATACGGGCTCAGCGTCAAGTGGTCAAGTCGGTGATACGACCAGTACTCAATAGTGCGGTGGTATTTCGTCGGCTGGATTGGTGTTATTGGGGCCCTGATTATCGTGCAGTTGCTGCACGCGATTGATGACCACACTAAACTTGTGTTTCAGCTCATCTAATTGATTTGCTTGCTGAGTAATTAATTGGTTAAGCGTTTCAATAGTATCTTCTTGAAAAGCTAATTGGCTCTCTAAGTCTGCCAAACGTTGCATTAACTCATGTTGTTGTAGCGAAGCCATAGGCAAAGCCCTCAAAATTTGTGTAGTATAACAAGCGCTGGGCATTAGACCCTGTTCCGCTACAGAATTCAATCATGGAGAATGTATGAGCTACTTGAAAACCCCATTGGCACTGGCGCTGGTCGCAGTTGCCCTCGTTGGCTGTAGCAAGCCAGAACCGTACCCCATTTCGGCGCAACTGCCGACTGAGCAACGTGACCAAATGGGTTATGCGCTCGGTGCTTCAGTGGGTGATTTTGTGCACAGTAATTTAGTCGGCCAAGAAGACAGTGGTTATGTAGTTGACCGCAATGCGGTAATTGCCGGCTTCGTCGATACCCTGCGCGCTAGCGGTAAGATGGATAAAGACACCCGTCAGCAGCTGCTCGAAGCCATGCAAGAAGAATTCACCAAACATCGTAACGACACCTTAGGCGCCAGTGCGTTAGCCGATGGTGCAGCGTTTTTAGCCGCTAATGCGCAGGCTGAAGGGGTGGTGACTACCGCTTCAGGGTTGCAGTACAAAGTGATCGAACAAGGCCCTGCTGATGCACCGAAACCAACCGCTGACGATATCGTCGAAGTGCATTATGAAGGTCGCTTAGTTAACGGCGAAGTATTTGATAGCTCGCTAGAGCGCGGCGAACCGCTGGTGATTCCATTAAACCGGGTGATTAGCGGTTGGACTGAGGGCGTGCAACTGATGTCGGTTGGTTCAACCTATCAGTTTGTGATCCCTGCCGAGTTAGGTTACGGCGAGCGTATGGCTGGTTCTATTCCGCCCAACTCAACGTTAATTTTTGATGTGCAATTGCTACAAATTATTGAGCAAGAGGCCGATCAAGCTGAGATCGAGATAGACGCCAACAACTAATACACTGAGTTGTTAGGTGCTGATGCCACGTTGCGTAGTTATAGCGCGACGTGGCATTTTCCATTTTTTGTCGATTGAGACTTTGCTATGACCAAACCGTATCAACGCCCAGCTGCCGATGAACCGGCGTGGTGGTTTATTATTTCCGCT
>JALQTK010000073.1 GCA_023260975.1 Pseudidiomarina sp.
AACCCGAACGAGCGGCCTTATTGAAACTGCGTCAGCACTTTGACTTGTTTTGTAATATTCGCCCAGCCCGTTGGTATGTCGGGTTTGAGCACTTGAGCCCATTACGCCCAAGCATTACCAGTAAAGGTATGGACATCGTTTGTTTTCGGGAGTTGACCAGCGGTATTTATTTCGGTGCGAAAACACGCAGCGAAGATGCCGCGAGTGATACCCAGACGTATCAGCGCGACGAAATTTGTCGCATAGCGATCAAGGCATTTCAAACTGCGGCGCGGCGCCGCGGCAAAGTCACCAGTATTGATAAAGCCAATGTCATGGCTTCGGGCGTGTTGTGGCGCGAGGTGGTAAGCGATATCGCACAACAGTTTCCACAGGTGAAGCTGGAGCATATGTATGTCGATAACGCGGCGATGCAATTGATTCGTGATCCGAGTCAATTTGATGTGCTGCTTTGCGATAACTTATTTGGCGATATTCTCTCCGATGAGTTGGCGGCAATTGCCGGTTCACTGGGCTTATTACCCTCGGCCAGTATTAACGCCAATGGTTTTGGTTTGTATGAACCAGCCGGTGGCAGTGCCCCTGATATTGCCGGACAGGGTATCGCTAATCCAATTGCACAAATTCTTAGTGCGGCGATGATGTTGCGTCACAGTTTTGCCAATGATGCTGCGGCGTGCGCTATCGAAACAGCGGTTGCGCATGCCTTGAAGAACCATCAGGTAACCGCCGACTTAAACCCCAATACACCCGTTTCAACTGCTCGCGTCGGCGATGCGGTAGCGCAATTTATCAGTGAGGAAGTAGCAGCATGGGCATGACATTGTACGAAAAGATTTATGAGCAACATAAGGTGGCGCAGTTAAACGATAGTACCGACTTGCTCTATATCGATTTTCACTTCATTCATGAGGTGACCTCACCGCAAGCATTTGCCGGTTTGAAGCAGGCTGGTCGCACAGTGCGCAATCCAGTTGCTACTTTGGCGACAATGGATCACAACATTTCCACCCAGAATCGCCGCCTAGACGGTGCTGGCGAAGTCTCAGAGCAGCAGCTTACGGCGCTGCAAAAAAATTGTCGTGAATTCCAAATCCCGCTACTCGATATTACCCATCGCGACCAAGGTATTGTCCATGTGATTGGTCCAGAGCAAGGCATCACCCAACCCGGTATGACGGTTGTCTGTGGCGATTCGCATACCTCGACTCATGGCGCTTTTGGTGCTCTAGCGTTTGGTATCGGCACCAGTGAAGTAGAGCATGTACTGGCAACACAAACCCTGCCGCAGCAACGTGCGAAGAATATGAAAGTGCAAGTTGATGGACAGTTAGCCATGGGGGTTACTGCGAAAGACGTTATTTTGGCGGTGATTGGTGAGATTGGTAGCGCTGGTGGCAGTGGTTATGTCGTCGAATACTGTGGCAGCACTATAGAATCGATGGATATGGAAGAGCGCATGACCATTTGTAATATGAGCATTGAAATGGGCGCTAAAGCCGGGCTAATTGCGCCTGATGAGGTGACTTTTAGTTACCTACAAGGGCGTCCGCGAGCGCCATCTAGAGAGCATTGGCAGCGCGCGCTGACGCGCTGGAAAAGCCTCCGCTCGGATGCCGATGCGGTGTTTGAAAAAGTCGTTCATATGGATGCCAGCCGAATTCGACCACAAATTACCTGGGGTACCTCGCCAGAGCAAGTGATGGCGGTGACTGATCGGGTACCTAATCCAGCAGATTATGCAGCGCCCGAGCAACAACGGAATATCGCTAGTGCATTAAAATATATGGGCCTCACCCCTGGATCATCATTACAAGATTACCCTGTCGATGTGGTGTTTATTGGTTCGTGCACGAATAGTCGTTTGATTGATTTGCGCCAGGCTGCGGCGGTGGTCAAGGGCGGTCGGGTGGCGGCGCATGTTCGTGCCTTAGTGGTTCCTGGTTCAGCACAAGTGAAGCGGGCAGCCGAAGCCGAGGGCTTAGCGGATATATTCCGCGCCGCTGGGTTCGAATGGCGTGAGCCAGGTTGTTCTATGTGTTTGGCTATGAATGACGATGTGGTTGCGCCGGGGCAACGCTGTGTCTCCACCAGTAATCGTAATTTCGAGGGTCGGCAAGGGCGATTAGCGCGTACCCATTTGGCCAGCCCTGCTGTTGCTGCGAGTGCGGCGATTCATGGTTATTTATCCAACAATCCATTAGTTACTGGGGAGGGTTTAGTATGAGTCAGTACTTCCATCAGGGCACTGCCTGCGCATTGCCTATCGATAACGTCGACACCGATCAGATTATTCCCAAACAGTTTCTAACCGGTATCTCACGAGAGGGCTTCGGTGAGGCGTTATTTTACGACTGGCGCTACCGCAGCGATGGCTCACCTAACCCTGATTTTGTGCTTAATCAACCCCAGTTTCAGAATGTCAGTATTCTGGTGGCGGGGCATAATTTTGGTTGTGGTTCCAGTCGTGAACATGCGCCATGGGCATTGGCGCAGTTTGGTTTTAAGGTCGTGATAGCCAGCAGCTTTGCCGATATATTTTATCGAAATTGTATTAATAACAAAATTTTACCAGCGCAGGTTAGTGCCAGCGATTTAGCGCAGTTGAGCGCTCTTTGTGCGCAAACGGCAGCGCCAATTAAGGTGGATTTGCAGCAGCAACTGTTAGTCCTTAGCTCTGGCGCGACCATAGCGTTTACAGTTGCGCGTAGCGATCGCGAGCAGTTGATGAATGATTGTGATTTTATTGGCGTTGCCGAGCAGCATTTGGAGGCTATTGAGCGTTACGAGAATGAGCGCTCAGCAGCAGTGCCTTGGTTGATGCCACAATCATTTGCGGTATAAGTTAAGAAAAATTGATAGCTCGGTTGTGCGGTAACATCAACAAATGGATAGCCGAGCTGGGTTAGCACTAACT
>JALQTK010000074.1 GCA_023260975.1 Pseudidiomarina sp.
GGAAAAAACACCGCCATAGTGGTTAAGGTAGAGGCGGTAATAGCGCCAGATACTTCGCTGGCACCGGTTTCGGCAGCGTTAGTCGCATCATCGCCAAGGGCTTGGCGTCGAGCAATGTTCTCGAGCACCACAATGGCGTTATCAACTAACATACCAACCGCCAAAGCAATGCCACCGAGAGACATCATGTTGAGCGACACTTGATAGCCGTGCATCAAATTAAAGGTGGCAATAATCGAAATCGGAATTGCCAGTGAAATAATCACCGTCGGCCATACCCGTTGTAGGAACAAATAGATGATGATCATCGCCAACGCACCGCCTATCAGCGCGGCATCACGCACCTCATTGATGGCCGCACTGATAAACACCGCTTGGTCATAAATCGGTTTGATCTCATACTCGCTGGGGACTAACTGCGCCTTTTGCATCTGCGCCAGGTGCGCCTGTACCGCCTTGGATACCGCGACGGTATTGGCATCACCTTCTTTATAAAGCGACACTTCAACGGCCTCAAGACCGGCCACCCGGCTAATGGAGTCACGCTCTTTGAAACTATTGGTGACGGTAGCAATATCACGCAATAACACCGGCTGACCATTACGGCTGGTAATGTAAATAGCGCGCATATCATCCAAGTTTTGGAACTGATTCAGCGTGCGGACTAAATATTCAGCGCGCTCCGACTCAATACGGCCACCGGATAGATTGATGTTTTCTTCACGTAAGCGGCTGATAATTAATGTCATGGGGATTTGTAGCTGGCTGGCGCGTTGCTCATTGACCAGTACTTGGATCTGATCTTCCAAGCCACCGCCCAAACGTACCGAGGCAACCCCTTCAACGCCTTCCAGTTGACGCTTTAAATCTTCTTCAGCATAGGTGCGCAAACGCTTAAGTCGCTCAGTACTGATAGCCGCGGTAGTAGCGGCATTTATTCCCAAAGCCAGCCGGAACACCGGCTCTTCGGCGGGGTTAAAACGCAGCAACGTCGGTTTTTCGATATCCAGTGGCAGCGGCACCAAATCGAGCTTTTCGCGCACATCAAGGCTGGCCATATCCATATTGCTGCCCCAAGCGAATTCCAGCACCACATCGCTTTGCCCCGCTCGCGATACCGATTCTATACGGCGAATACCTTTCACGGTGCCGAGAATTTCTTCAATAGGTTTACTAATCAGTTGTTCTACTTCCGCCGGCGCACCACCGGGATAATCAGTGCGCACGGTGAGCGTGGGGTAGGCCAAGTCCGGTAACAAGGTGACCGGAATGCGGCCTAAGGCAACAAACCCAAACAACAAAATCGCCAAGGTGATCATCGAAATGGTTACGGGCCGCCGCACGGCCAAGCGCACTAAGCTCATGATTGTTGCTCGCTGCGAATAACCTCAACTAAAGCTGCATCTTTGAGGTTGGCTTGACCGCTAATGACGATTTGCTCGCCCAACGCAATACCGTCAATGATTTCAATATGAGTTTCGTCTTCAAAGCCAATTTTTACGTCGACTTTATGGGCGACGCCGTCGCTGTCTACGGTAAACAGACTGTATTGATTATCGAGGCTGAGCACCGCATAGCGCGGCACGGTAATGGTATCGGTGCGAGTGGCGTAGTTTAGGTGCACATGGGCAAACATGCCAGGCTTCAAATTATTGCTGTCATTGTTGACCGTCAGCACCACACGGAAAGTACCTGATTGGGTATCGACTACTGGGCTAATGCGCTCGACGGTAGCCTCAATCACTTGGTTTGGATAGGCACTGACACGCAGCTGAGCGGTTTGGCCGACGGCAATGTTTTGCAACTCGCGCTCCGGCAAATACACATTACCTTGCAGCGCATCGCTGGCAACAATATGGAACAGCTTAGCGCTCTCGTATTGTCTCACCAAGTTGCCGAGTTTCACGTAACGCTTCGACACAAAACCGCTGATCGGCGCACGAATTTCCGTTTCAGCCAAGTTCAGCGCCGCCATGTCGTAGCGCGCCTGCAACAAGTCGGCTTGAAAACGCAGCTTGTCATAGGCATCTGCGCTAACCATGTCGCGCGCAGCCATGTTCTTCACCCGTTTCAGCTCTTGCTGCACGCTGCTCAGCTCGGCTTGCGCTTGCGCTGCATGAATGCGGTACTCGTTATCACGCACTCGCGCGAGCAACTGGCCACGCTGCACGTAATCACCTTCTTCCACCAGAATTTCCTCAATCAAGCCGTTGGCTTTACTCACCACGTCAGTTTCCGCAATAGCTTCAAGGGTTGCGGTGGTTTTGAAGCTTGAGGTAATTGAGCTACTGGTCACCACGCTGGTAGCAACTGGAATACGATTAACAACCTCAGTTTTTTCTTCGCCGTCATTAGAGGCGCCGGCCTGACCGCAACCGTTTAGTAACAGACTAGAAGTCAGTAATAAAACAGCCAAGCCGGCAAAAGAGTATGGTGTGTTCTTTAAAAGTGCGTGGTTCATGGTTAATGGTCCCGGTTAAAAAATGAATCTGTAATAAAATATGCAGAACCCGTGCCAACTTTATTTGGTGTTTTAATAAATAATGTAGCGCCATGAATTTAATGAAATTTTTATTTTTATCATGTATGACTGTTGGGTTGGATTGGCGAGCTCACGGTGTGAAACTCACCAGTTTTTGCGTTTGGGGTGAGTTGATTTGGTAAAATTAATCGGTGTCAAAATATCATTTATGTCAGATTGTTATAGCTCATATTGAACATAGGCTGTTTATATTATTTGTATCGAGGTGAAGTCTAATTTCGCGGGTGATGGTGACCAACTATAATTAAGT
>JALQTK010000075.1 GCA_023260975.1 Pseudidiomarina sp.
CGCCAAGCGTGAATCGCTGGCGCGGCGCTCGTGTCAGACCGCGTTGTATCATATTGCCGAAATGCTGGTGCGCTGGTTGGCACCGATTTGTAGCTTTACCGCGCAAGAAATTTGGCAGGCGCTGAGCCCACAGCTCGCTGATGGCAGCAGCCGTAAGCCGTATGTGTTTACCGAAAGCTGGTACCAAGGTGCCCAGCAAATTACCGTCAGCGCCGCCGAAAATGCGCTTTGGCAGCAGGTGTTGTTGGTGCGTGATGCAGTCAACGCAGCGCTGGAGCAAGGGCGTCGTGATGAGGGCATGGGTGGCTCACTGCAAGCTGAAGTGCAGTTATTCGCTGAACCGAAGCTGGCGCAGACGCTGCAGCACTTGGGCGATGAGTTGCGTTTTGCCTTGTTAACCTCAGCGGCCACGGTAACTGCGGTTGAGCAAGCGCCAAGCGCTGCGCAGCCAACTGAACTGAAGGGATTATGGCTACGGGTTGAGCTATCAGCGCAGAAAAAATGTGAGCGCTGCTGGCATCATCGTGCCGAAGTCGGCAGCATTGCCGGTCACCCAACCTTATGTCAGCGCTGTGTGACTAACGTTGATGGTGCTGGTGAGGAGCGTCATTTTGTCTAATCAACCTGCGTTAAAACCAGCCAGTGGCCTGCGCTTTTTATGGCTGACAGTGCTGCTGATTGTAATCGACCAGTTTACCAAGCAATGGGTGATTCGGGTCTTTGATCTGTACGAAAGTGTCGCGGTGATGCCGTATTTTAACCTCACTTATGTGCGTAATTATGGCGCCGCGTTCAGTTTTTTGGCTGATCAAGGTGGCTGGCAACGTTATCTGTTCACCGTCTTAGCCATTGCTATCAGTGCAGTACTGGTGCTGTGGTTGAAGCGTAACCCAGTGGCGCTATGGCGCCAAAATCTGGCCTTTGCGCTGATTATTTCGGGTGCCATTGGTAATGTCATTGACCGTATTGTGTATGGTTATGTTATTGATTTTCTTGATGTCTATGTGGGTGATTGGCATTGGCCAGCATTTAACGTCGCCGATTCGGCGATTACCATCGGCGCGGTACTGATGCTGCTTGAAGCGTTTTTCGAACAGCGTGATGAACGCACCGACAGCAGCAACGAGAGCCGCTCATGATCAAGCGCTTACCGATTGAGCATGGCCGTGAAGTGATTTTCCACTTTACTATAAAGTTACTCGACGACTCGGTTGCCGATAGTACCAAAATGACCGGTAAACCGGCCAAGTGTCGTATCGGCGACGGTAATCTCACTGCTACCTTTGAAGCCTGTATGATTGGTTTGAAGGGCGGTGATGAGCGCGAATTTTTACTGCAACCAGAAGATGCTTTCGGGCAGCCCAATCGTGACAATATCTATCAAGTCGATGCCACTAAATTCGTTGGCGATAAGCCAGAAATCGGCAAGATTTTTACCTTTCCGCAGAGCGATGGTACTGAACTGCCTGGCATTGTGCGGGCCATTAACGAACAGTTTGTGACCATCGATTTCAATCATCCATTGGCAGGGCAAGCGGTGCGCTTTGCGGTGGAAATTATAGAGGTGAACCCATAATGGATATCGTGCTGGCTAATCCGCGTGGTTTTTGTGCTGGTGTTGACCGCGCTATCACCATTGTTGAGCGCGCCTTAGAAATTTTTGCGCCACCTATTTATGTGCGCCATGAAGTGGTGCACAACAAATACGTGGTCGACTCGCTGCGTCAGCGTGGTGCGATATTTGTTGAAGAACTGCACGAAGTGCCGGATGACAGCATTGTGATTTTTTCTGCCCACGGGGTGTCGCAAGCGGTGCGTCAGCAGGCTACTGCACGTGGCTTACGCGTATTCGATGCGACCTGTCCGTTGGTCACCAAGGTGCATATGGAAGTCACCCGAGCCAGCCGCAAAGGCCACGAATGTGTGCTGATTGGTCATGCCGGCCATCCTGAGGTTGAGGGAACCATGGGGCAATACAATAACCCCCAAGGTGGTATTTATTTGGTTGAATCGGTTGCCGATGTGCAGCAGCTCAGGGTGAAGAATCCAGAGCAATTGCATTACATGAGCCAAACCACCTTGTCGGTAGATGACACCGCTGAGGTTATCGATGCGCTGCGGGAAAAATTCCCGGCTATTCAGGGGCCGCGCAAAGATGATATTTGCTATGCCACGCAGAATCGCCAAGATGCGGTGCGTGATATCGCTGCCGAGGTCGAGGTGCTGTTGGTGGTTGGGGCGAGCAATAGCTCGAATTCCAATCGCTTGCGCGAGTTAGCTGAGAAAATGGGCAGCAAAGCCTATTTAATTGATGATGCCAGCTGCATCGATCAGGCGTGGCTGCATGGTGTGAGCCGGGTTGGCGTCACCGCCGGGGCATCGGCACCGGATGTACTGGTCAAGCAAGTGATTGCGCAGTTGCAGCAATGGGGTGGTAACAGCGTGGAAGAGCGCGCTGGCCGCGAAGAAACCATCACCTTTTCTATTCCACCGGAATTGCGCATTCTCTAAGCGTTAGCCGCTGGCATTACCAGCACGCCGCAGGGCTGCGTTGATCATGCTGATTGACGCTGATGCTGGCACAGTCGCTATCCGCGGCCTGCGAGCCCTGTGCTGTGGCGGTTAAGGTGTAGCTCTCAGCACCGATATTGGTGCTGCT
>JALQTK010000076.1 GCA_023260975.1 Pseudidiomarina sp.
GGGGTGACCGTCGCGTGGGTCAATTTGGATGTTCTCAGGCTTGAGGTCGCGGTGGATCACGCCACAGCGGTGCACCTCTGAGAGCGCTCCACAGACCTGCTCCATGATGCTGAGCACGCGTTGGAGCGGCAGGGGACCCTCTCGCTCCACGAGTGACAGCAGGCTCTGCCCTTGCAAGAGCTCCATGATGATATAAAACTCACCACGCTCGGTCTCGCCGTAGTCATAGACCATCACGGTGTTGGGGTGACGGAATTGAGAGGCGGTGAGCGCCTCACGCTTAAAGCGCTCAAGCAGCTTAGGGTCCTTCGCCCAGTGCCCGTGAAGCACTTTAATCGCGACTAAGCGGTCCATGCTGACCTGCTTCGCCTCAAAGACGCGCCCCATGCCGCCCTCACCAATGACCTTGAGCACCTCATATCGGCCTCGGTCAATGGTTTGGCCGATCAAATCGGCGCGTTGTATCGGGCGCTCGCCTACTTTCAGGGCAAGGCCAACAGCGGCAACTAATGGTGGCAACCTCACCAGCCACACCCCGGCACACATATCCCTGACTACGGCTGCTCCCTTCCGGGCCTGACCGGGTTCGCCAGTTCATGTTGCGAGGGGACCAATGAGGTCACCATAACGGGGCGCATTATCCATGAAAGCAGCTACACCCGCAAGGCAAGCAAGCTTACTTTTTCTGTAACCGCGCCGCGATCGCCGCTTTGGCTGCAGGCGAATTCAGCGCCTTGGCAAAAATTTCTGCTTCACGCTCAATGCGCTTGGCAACGGGTTCTGGGTTTTCTTTCAATAGCGCTTTAGCCGCTCGTAAACCGGCGCGTGGTTTACTTGCCAGCTGAATCGCCACCGCCTGCAAGGTAGCAGCAAGTTGATCGGCAGCCACGACCTTATTCACTAACCGATACTGCAACGCAGTGTGCGCATCAATCGGCTCGCCAAGTAATAGCATTTCCGCTGCAGCTAAATAACCACAGGCCTGCGGCAGCAGTAAGCTTGATGCTGCTTCCGGTACCAAACCTAAATTAATAAACGGTAGCGCAAATACCGCCGTGTCGGCGGCGTACACCAAATCGCAATGCAACAAAATAGTGGTACCAATACCAATCGCCATACCATTCACGCCGGCCACCAAAGGCACCGTCAGACGGCTCAAGGTATACAAGAATTCAAACGGTGGCGCACTATCGTTAAGCTCTTCAATGGCTAAAAAATCATGCAGGTCATTACCTGAAGTAAAACTATCGCCACTACCGGTAATCACTACTGCCGCAATATCGTTATTACGTTCAGCTAATTGCAGTTCATGGCTGAGGGTACGATACATCGCCTGAGTCAGCGCATTTTTCTTATCGCTGCGTTGTAGCGTAAGCCATAGTATATGGTCACGAACCTCTGCTTTCACATGCTCAGTCATGCTGACGTTTTTCCCATGCTGCTTTGGTATTGAGATGCAACGGCAGAATTAAATCCAGTGCCGATTGACCGCTGCTTTGTAACTGTAAATTATTATCGCGTTTGGGAGTGATGCGTTGGCCCCATTTGATAATCCCAGCGCCACAGGTCAAACCGCCACCAAATACCGCCGAAACAATGGTGTCACCCGGTTTCACCATGCCCTGCTCTACCGCCTCACAAAAGGCAATAGGCAGAGTGGCCGAGGAGGTGTTGCCGTACTTTTGAATATTAATAAAGGTTTTATCTTCCGGCACGTTGCACATTTTTGCCAAGTAATCGATCAAGCGTTTGTTCGCTTGATGTGGGATCAACGAATCAATGTCATCCGTGGATAAGCCGGTTTCGGCGAAGACTTTTTCGATGGCGATATTCATGCCTTTTACGGCGCGTTTAAAGATTTCTTGGCCGACAAAGTTAAACGGCATAATGCCATCAAAGCCAAAGCGATCGAAACTTAAGCCAAATTCCAAAGCCAACACATCGCGCGCATCCGCATCACAAGTCACATGCGACGCCAACAAACCCGCTTCAGTGTCACTGGCCTCGAGCACCATAGCACCAGCGCCATCACCAAATAGCACCGCGCTCTCGCGTTTGGTCCAATCGAGAATACGGGTCAAACGCTCAGCGCCAATGATCAACACTTTTTTGTGTGCACCAGTGCGAATCGCCTGAGTGGCATAATGCATGCCATACAAAAAACTACTGCAGGCAGCGTTCAAATCAAACGCTGCGGCATACTTAGCGCCAATGCGCTGTTGCACCGCCGAGGCGACATTCGGAATAATTTCATCGGCAGTACAGGTACCGACTAAAATCAAATCCAAGTCATTTGGGTCGACATCTGCGGCGGCCAGCGCATTCAGCGCAGCAATCGTCGCCATATGTGAGGTACCAACATGACTTACTCGGCGCTCTTTTATGCCAGTGCGAGTTTCAATCCATTCGTCTGAGGTATCTAAAAAAGTCGCTAAATCGTTGTTAGTCATGATAGCTGGTGGTAGACATTTACCCCAGCCGGTAATTTCTGCATATATTTTCACGTTATTGAACCTATAGTC
>JALQTK010000077.1 GCA_023260975.1 Pseudidiomarina sp.
GCATGTGCTGTGCGACCCACATTTGATGCTGGCCGACATCTGGGCAAACCACACTATTTTGGGGCATGCGATCGCTGATGTTTTTTAATAATAGCGGTGCATAAATACCCGCTTGCGGTGCGTCATAGTGCCATGGGTAGGTGGCATCTAAGGTGCGACAATGTGTGCGCCAGCTATCACAGTGAGTTGTCATTTGTAAGCTGGGTAAAATATCGCGAACATTGCCATGCACTGCGCAAAGAGCGCGCCGAATTTTGTGCAATTCGGCAGCATCAATATCGACATGAATAACTTTCGCATGGGGGGCGAAATCAGCTAGTTTTCCGGTGACACGATCATCAAAACGGGCACCAAGGTTAATTAACAAATCGCATTCTTGTACGGCTAGATTGGCGCACTGGCGACCATGCATACCGAGCATGCCTAAATCATGCGGATAATCATGTGCAACACTACCAAGCGCCTTTAACGTAGATACCGCTGGAATTTGCGTAACGTTCAAAAATTCGCGTAATTCGTTGACCGCATTGGCCATCACTACCCCGCCGCCGATATAGGCAATGGGTCGCTCGGCTTGGGTAATTAAATGGCGCGCTAAGGCAATCGCAGCAGCATTATCAATGCCATGGGTAGATTGTGGTGAGGGTGCTACGTTGCGCTTTTTTTGCCGCTGCGGCTGAGCCGGGCATTCAGCTAATTGAATGTTTTTTGGCACATCGATCAACACCGGCCCAGGGCGACCTTCACTGGCAATGTCGAAGGCTTGCTGTAATGCGTCAGCAAGCTCACTGGGGTCACTCACTAGAATGCTGTGCTTGGTAACCGCTAAGCTTAGGCCTAATACATCAATTTCTTGAAAGGCATCGGTACCCATAACGCGCTGGTCAACTTGCCCGGTAATGGCGACCACCGGCACCGAATCGAGTCGGGCATCGGCAAGCGCCGTCAGCAAGTTGGTTGCGCCAGGGCCAGAGGTTGCCATACAGACTCCAGTTTTGCCGGTGGAGCGGGCGTAACCAATCGCGGCAAAAGCAGCACCCTGCTCATGACGGCAGAGAAAATGCTCAACAGATGACTCATATAACGCATCGTAAATAGGCATGATGGCACCGCCAGGGTAACCAAAAACATGCTGTACGCGCTGTTGTTCCAAAAAATCGATGATGAATTCAGCACCGGTCATTTCTATGTTCCCTTATTTGGGCCCTAAAACGAAAAAACCCCCGCTGATGAAGGCGGGGGTTTTTGGAGTTTTGCTTATTTGACTTTGTTTACAAATTCCAACACCTACCCGCGCAGCGATTAATAATCACCACGAGGAGGACGAGTAGGTTGACGTTTGCAACAGCAAATAAATGCATAATCTAAGTTCTTCTTAATCAATCAGTTTTTGTTTCGTAATAATTAACGTTCTATCATGATCAGATTGAATGTCAACGATTTTTTCCGATCGGCTTCATTTCTTTCATATAAAGTCGTAATTGTCGGCCAATTTGTTCGATCGGATGATGGTAAATGGCCTCATTGATGGCATTCAGTTCGCTATAGTCGACCTGTTGTTGCGTGTCACTAAGGCCGGCGCCAATAACATCGCTACTTACATGGGCAAAAAGTTGTTGCTGTAATAAGTCATGGGCGGCATTGGCAAATAAATAGTTACCATACTCAGCAGTATCAGAGATCACCACATTCATTTCATATAAGCGCTTACGGGCAATGGTGTTAGCGATCAAGGGTAGCTCATGGAGTGATTCGTAATAGGCGGATTCAGCCCGAATACCGGCACTAACCATGGTTTCAAATGCCAGTTCAACACCTGCCTTTACTAACGCCACCATAATAATACCGCGATCAAAAAAGTCTTTTGTAGCGATAGTTTCAGCGTAAGTGGGCGCTTGCTCAAAGGCACTTTGTCGGGTTTGCTCGCGCCAGCTTAGTAGATCATGATCGTCATTATTCCAGTCAGCCATCATCTGTGCTGAGAAAGCACCGCTTAAAATATCGTCTTGATGCTTGGCGAATAGCGCCGCTAAAATTTGCTTGGCCTGATCGGCTAACTGGTTGGCGCGAATTCGTGCGGCACTGTCGAGATGACTCATCATCAGGGTGATACCACCAAATTTCAGTGCTTCAGTAATTTCTTCCCAGCCGTATTGAACTAAATGAGCGGCTTCGGCTGGCTCCATACCATGTTTAACCATGTGCTCGTAACACAGTAACGAGCCAACCTGCAGCATGCCGCATAAAATAGTTTGTTCGCCCATTAAGTCAGACTTAACTTCGGCCACAAACGAACTTTCTAAAACCCCTGCGCGATGGCCTCCAGTTGCCGCCGCCCATGCCTTAGCCCAACTTAGGCCATGACCATTGGGATCATTTTCCGGATGCACAGCAATCAGCGTGGGTACGCCAAAACCGCGCAAGTACTCTTCGCGTACTTCGGTGCCTGGGCATTTGGGGGCGACCATAATCACCGTGAGATCAGCACGAATTTTTTGACCTCGTTCAACAATATTAAAACC
>JALQTK010000078.1 GCA_023260975.1 Pseudidiomarina sp.
CGGCAATAACCACGTTGGCATCTTCAATTGCCTGTAGGGTTTTGATCACCGAGAATTTTTCGACCGTGTCATCGATACGACCACGACGGCGTACACCGGCGGTATCAATCAACACATAGTGGCGCTCATCGCGCTGCATCGGAATATACACCGAATCGCGCGTGGTGCCGGGCATGTCGTACACCACCACCCGCTCTTCGCCGAGAATGCGGTTAATTAAGGTGGATTTACCGACGTTGGGGCGGCCGACAATGGCTAATTTCAGCGGTAGCGAGGCATAATCAATTTCGTCGTGCTTTAAATCGGGTGATAGCTCACGTGCTAGCGGCACTTCAAACACTGGCTCACCGTCGATATCCAGCACCTGCTGGCCATCTTCGTCAAGCACCGGAATGCCTTCAGTGGCCGCTGCCGAAACACGAATTTCTGGGTAGTCTGCCACCAATGGGTCGAAGCAGTTTTGCAGCAAAAGCTCAACACCGCGCCCTTGTGAGGCGGAAATACCATGCACATCGCCCAAGCCTAACTCAAAAAAGTCAGCGCGCGCGGCGTTGCCATCAATGCCATCGAGTTTGTTCGCTACCACGTAAGCTTTTTTGCCGTTGCGGCGCAGGTGTGCGGCGATGCCTATGTCAGCAGCGGTCAAGCCGGCGCGGCCATCAACCATAAACAACACCACATCGGCTTCGTCGATAGCGCGCAGCGATTGTGCTGCCATGGAGGCGTCGATGCCCTCTTCGTCGCCATGCACACCGGCGGTGTCAATGACGATGAATTGATAGCCATCGTAGTTGGCGCGACCGTATTTACGGTCGCGGGTTAAACCAGGAAAGTCTGCTACCAGGGCGTCGCGGGTGCGGGTAAGCCGATTAAACAGGGTCGATTTGCCCACATTCGGGCGGCCAACCAAGGCCACAACAGGTAACATACGAAATTATATCCTTACTGCGAGTAACGTGCCGTCGCGGGTTTGTACATACAAGGTATCGCCGGCAACTATTGCTGCTGCGTACACATCCGAACCCACCTCAAGGCGGCCGGTCATGCGGCCAGTGGCCATATTCATAAAGTGCAGGTAACCGTATTCATCGCCGACTACCACGTTGCCATTGATCACTGCCGGGGCAGTAATACGACGGCCAGATAAATCGGTATTCGACCATTGCTCAATGCCACCACTGAGCTCAATGCCGTACACGCTGTCATTGACATCGGCAACAAAAATCCGCCCACTGGCAATGGCAAGATTTTGATACGAGGAGTATTCACGCGCCCACACCACCCGGCCAGTACTGAGTTCAACCGCGGTCAGCTGGCCGTTAAAGGCAATGCTGTAAACAAAATTGCCGAGCACCAATGGGGTCGAGTCTGAATCGCTTAAACGCTGCAATTCAGTGGCGCCTTTCGGCACCGCCAAGCGGGCTTCCCACGCTTGTAAGCCATTGTCTAATACCGCCACGCTCAGTTTGCCGTTACCGGTACCAAACAACGCACCGCCGTTGGCAATGGTCGGCGCTGAGGTGCCGCGTAAACTCAAAGCGGGCACTTCGGTGGCGACGCTCCACACTTGCTCGCCGCTGGCTTCTGCAAACCCAATCACGTCACCGGCAGCGGTTTTAATCACCACTTTGCCATCAGCAATGGCCGGCGCCGCTAAAATTTCGCCGCGTACCGTGGTCGACCACACTAAACTGCCGTCGCTGACCTTTAATGCAACTAACAAGCCGCGCTCGGTGCCAAACACCACGTGCCGATTGTTGCTACTGAGGCCACCGCTGATGCGTAAATTGTCGCCGCCACCAAGAAAACTGCCGCTATTACCGCCGAGCAGCGTACGCAGGTCGACCTGCCACTGGCGTGCACCAGTTTCACGATTAAAGGCGCTGACGCGACCAACGCGGTCAGCCGCAATCACCACATCACCGCTGACAGTGGGGCTTAAGCGCGAGAAATGGTCATCGATACCATCGCCAGCATCTGCTTCCCAGAGTATTTTCGGGGTAATAGTTGGGGTGAATTCCACCAGCTCTTTAACCAGCAGCTCGTCGTCATCGCCAAACAGCGAACAGCCGCCCAGCAGCAATGCTGAGAGCACTAGGGCCGAGACGCGGGCGGGTAAGGTCAGTTGTTTCATGATTCCGCCGGGATACTTTTCAGTTTAATTTCAGCCAAGCCACTGGCTTGTGCATCAGCAGCAATTGCCGCTTGATACGCTGCACGGGCCGCTGCTGGGTCGCCTTTAGCGAGTAAAATGTCACCGCGCAATTCCAATACCACGGCAGCAAAGCCGGTCACGGCATCGGTGCCACTGATCGCCGCTAAGGCAGCGTCATACTGACCTTGCGCATTCAATACCCGCGCCTGGCGTACATCAGCAACCGCTTTTAACGCGCCTTTGGCGTTATTGCTGACACTTTGTAAGGCCACGACTGCGG
>JALQTK010000079.1 GCA_023260975.1 Pseudidiomarina sp.
TACCAGCGCATGTTGCAAGGCCATGATTATCCGAAAGTAGTCCAGCGGCTGCTTGGCGAATTGATGGCGGCGACTGCGCTGCTCACCGCCACGCTAAAGTTCGAAGGCCATATTGCCATTCAACTACAAGGCGACGGGCCCATTAATTTTATTGCCGTGAATGGCAGCCATCATCAACAACTGCGCGGTATTGCCCGGGTGCGTTCTGCGATTGCCGACGATTGTACTGATTTGCCTACGCTAATGGGGCATGCCCACCTGATTATTACGCTGACGCCACTGCAAGGTGAGCGCTATCAGGGTATGGTCAGCGGCGACGGTAACAGCATTGCCGAAATCATTGAAGGCTACTTCGCTCAATCGGAGCAATTACAAACGCGGGTGTGGTTGCAGGCCGATGGCGAGCATGCTGCCGGTATGCTGCTGCAGGTGATGCCGGCCGCTGGCCATGACCGCAGCTACTTTGAGCACCTCGAAGTGTTAACCGATACCATTACCGCGGCGGAACTGTTCAGCCTCAGCAGCGACGAGATTTTGACGCGGCTGTATCATGATGAGCAGGTGGAAGTGTACCCGCCGCAAGCGGTTAGCTTTCATTGCGGCTGCTCGCGCGAACGCACTCTCGACGCCTTATCGACCGTGCCCGCTGCTGAGCTGCACGAGATCCTCGCCGCCGACGGCGACATCCGCATGAACTGCGACTACTGCCGCAGCGAATACATCTTCACCGCCACCGACCTGCAAAGCCAAGGGGCAGGCAGTTAAGAAACGATGAACATGCGCTTAGACAAATTCTTATGGGCGGCACGTTTCGCGAAAACGCGAAGCGTGGCACGTGAGCTGGTGCAATCGGGCAAGGTGACGGTGAACGGGCAAAAAGTGAAGCCGGCTAAAACGGTGCAAGTCGGTGATGTTGTCAAATGCCCGCGCGGTAATGACGTCTATGAAATCGAGATACTTGCGCTAAGCGAGCAGCGTAGAAGCGCACCAGAAGCCGCCAAGCTCTATCAAGAAACCGCTGAATCGCAGACTAAGCGCGAGGCTCAAGCCGAACTGCGCAAACTCAACGCGCTCTACAACCCCCATCCCGACACCAAGCCCGACAAAAAACAACGCCGCGATCTGCTAAAATTCAAAAACAGCTAACTTGATTTATAAACATTTTTGTTTATAATCTATCACAGCAATTCATGGAGGAATTGTGAAGAATAGTGAGTTTTTGAAATGGCTCATCACCCGCGGTGTTATGGTCAAACAGGGTGGTAAACATTATCGGTTGTATTTCAACGATCGGCGCAGCACGATGCCGCGACACCCAGGTAAAGAAATCCATGAAGGTTTGCGTCGAGCGATTTTAAAGCAGCTCGGTCTCACCGAGCATTAGGAGTAAGTAGCATGCGCTACCCAGTCAACTTTGACAATCAACCAGACGGCATTCTGATCAGCTTCCCAGATATTCCGGAAGCACTCAGCAGCGCGGCAACTGAAGCGCAGGCACACGAGCTCGCCTATGACGCACTCATCACTGCGCTCGAATTCTATTTCGAGGATTACCAACGGATTCCGAGCCCGAGCCGCTCAGTAA
The DNA here is from genome assembly GCA_023260975.1 of Pseudidiomarina sp. Lineage (GTDB taxonomy): Bacteria > Pseudomonadota > Gammaproteobacteria > Enterobacterales > Alteromonadaceae > Pseudidiomarina. The sequence goes on from JALQTK010000079.1 coordinate 1,586, forward strand.
CCGGGCATTATGTGGAATTGCCGCCGGCGTTGACGGCAAAAGTGATGTTACTGAATACCTTGGCAGATAGCGGTATTAGTTATGCAGAACTCGCCCGTAGACTCGGCAAAAAGCCGCAAGAAGTGCAACGAATCATAAATATCCGCCACACAACCAAGATAGACACCATTAATGCTGCACTCGAACAATTGGGTTATCGACTTAATATCAGCCTCAACCCAATCTAACGGCCCTTCTTCTTCACGAACTTCATCAGTCGCTTGCGCTTGCGCAATTGCGAATCAGACAGCTTGTTTTTGCGGCCGGCGAAGGGGTTTTCGGCTTCCCGGTATTCGATTTTGATGGGCGTACCCATGACCCCGAGCGAGCGGCGGAAATAGTTTTCCAGATAGCGCGCATACGACCCGGGTAGCGATTCCACTTGGTTGCCGTGAATGATGATGCGCGGCGGGTTGTAGCCACCGGCGTGGGCATATTTCAGTTTGACCCGACGGCCTTGCACCAAGGGCGGCTGATGCTCTTCGGCAGCACTTTCCAAAATACGCGTGAGCTTCGAGGTGTTAA
>JALQTK010000007.1:0-3455 GCA_023260975.1 Pseudidiomarina sp.
GTTTTAAGCTCTCTAATTCAGCCAAACTCAAATGAATTAACTCGGTTGCCAATGCAGCCCGCACTAATTGCGGATCACGAGGGCTAGCGCAAGCGCGCAATACAATCAACAAATCACGCGCCAAGGAACCAGCAAAAACCGAATCACGGTCAGAAAGATACACCGATGGAATCTGTCGTTTACGTAACGCGGCACGGATCAACCGTGCTTGACTGCCACTATTCACCAAGACCGCCATATCGCCCGGTTGCACGCGTTGTAACTTACCACTATCAGAAAAAAAACCAGTCTCCGGGTGCTTTAACAGCAAAGCCATTTGCTCTGCACAATGCTCGGCCAAACGTTTTAATAAAATATCTGTATTAGTGTTAGCATTAGCGCTTGCATTGTTATAACAGAACCACTGCAACGCCGATGCTGGCTGACCTGCTATCTGCCACTGACTTTTCAGGCCATGAGCTGCTATCTCAACAAATGGCACAGGATCATGCTGCTGGTCTTTAAATAAAAATGCTCCCTCAGCGTGATTATTAGCCGGCAGAAATAAACTATTGGTCGCTGCCACCATGGCGGTCGTCGAACGATAGTTAACAACAAGCGTATAGTGCCGTGGGCTGGTGTCATTACGCGCTTGCAGGTAGGTATATATATCGGCATTACGAAATGAATAAATCGCCTGTTTCGGGTCGCCAATCAAAAATATACCGGTATTTGGATAGGGCTTAGCAAGTCGGTAAATAGCGTTAAAAATAGCGTACTGGGTCGGATCGGTATCTTGAAATTCATCAATCATAGCGAGCGGAAACTGGCGACGAATCAGCTCAGCTAGGCGGGCCCCATGAGCGCCCTGTAACGCCTGCTGTAAGCGCGTGAGCATATCGTCGAAACCAATTTGCGCGCGCTCGGCTTGCAGCGTAGCAAAACGCTGCTGTAGCCACATCGCCGCGTGTTCGAGTACGCCAATACGATATTCCGGCAATTGCGTAACTGCTTGCTGTAAATCAACTAGCGCTTGCCATAACGGCTGCTGCAAAAGTTCTGCTGCCTGATCGGGCTGTTTTAGCACGTCTACCAAGCCATGATAATGCAACCGACTAATAGCTGGTGCGGTCAATGGTGGCATTAACGGTGAATCGCCCTCGCCGACCTGAGCGGCCCAGTGGCGTAGCTGCGCAAACCATTTCTCACCGAAGCTGGGTTTAAATTTGCGGCCATCGATATTTTTTGTTGCCCATTGTTGCAGCAATGCTTGCCACGCGGCATCGAGCCACTGTAACCAGGGCTGATTATGATGTTCACTGCGCAGCTGCTGTTCAGCCTGTTGATAAGCCGTTAATAGCTGCTGCGGTGTCGCGAGTGGCGGCGCCGAAGCAGCGGTGGCGATACTCAGTAATGGCCGAAGCTTCTGATACAGCGCCTGCGGACTTTGCAATACCTCAGTTAAACGTTGATAACTCGAGCGTTCCTCGACCGCCAACAACTGCACATGATTACGCCAATAGTCGCGCGCTAAACCCAACCACTGCTGCGTACTATCGGTATGTAACTGCTGGGTGAATAAACTACCGCTGGCAAAGGCGTGTTCGCGCAGCATTCTATTGCACCAACCATGAATGGTATGAATTGCCGCTTCATCCATAGCTTGTGCGGCAGCATCGAGTTGCTGCGCCAACTGTGGCCACTGCTGTTGATCAGGGTAATCAGCGCTGAGCTGCTGCAGGAACTCGTCCACTTTGCTAATATCGCCGCGAAACCATCGCGCCGCTTCACTTAGCCGAGCGCGGATACGATCGCGTAATTCTTCGGTTGCCGCCTCCGTAAAGGTAACCACCAACAATTCATTGGGCTGCAGCGGCCGACCAAAATTCTCGCCAGCGCTACCATGATTCAATACTAAGCGCAGGTACAATGCCGCAATGGTGTAAGTTTTACCGGTGCCAGCGCTGGCTTCAATTAGACGGCTATGGTGCAATGGGAACTTAACCGCCTGGAGTGTTTCTATCGCCATGCTACACTTCCTCCATGGCATTTTTTTCGGCCTGGCGAACCACCAGTGTTCGATACGCTGCCTGCACCATCGGCAGATAAATCTGTTGCGCCAACTGCGAATATTCGGGCCGTGCCACGAGCTCAGTGTAAGTCGCATAACAACGACCCAAGTAAGGCACTTTTAACCGGTGCGGCGGTATTCTGAAACTACCCTCATCGAAAAATTCAACACCAGCGCTGCCAGCATCGGTATCCGGCTGGTCGATAGTAAGAAAGTACTCCGCCTTCGGATAATTACTTTGCCAAGCGTGATAAATCGTCTCAAAATCAGCAGCTAATGGCTGTTGATAACCCTGCAGCACCCAACCGAGCAAATTCTCCAAATAACGCTGCGCTAGCGCTTTGGCCATGGGTGGGAATTCAATCCATCCCGGCATACCAATAATTACCGTACGAGCCGGTTGCAGGCAGTTAAGCAACACATGCTCTAGCCACTCTAACAGCACTTTATGCAACTTAGTTTCTTTTGGCTTGCCATCGACACTGATCTTACTCGCTGATACCCGCAATAACAGCCACTCGCCGGCGTTATTAATCCGTACGCCAGTTAAGCTGTCTTGCAACAGCAAGTGCTGCTCGAGCTCCGGGACATACATAGCATGCTCAACAGTCTGTGCTGGTAGTTGCTGCGGGTAATCCTGCAGCCACTGCTGTAATTGTTGCTGCACCAGCTCCAAATCACTAAATAACTGCTCAGTCAGCACCGCCCCTGCAGCACCGCTAGGCAACTGTCCTTGCCGCTGCAAGCTGCGCAGACGCTTACTGGCTTCGGTGCGCCAATGCGCTGACTCACTGACTGCAGTTGTCATAACGCTAAACAACTGCTGTAACAAGGCGGCTTTCAGTTGCCATAACGCCAAACCATTGAGCACCAGCGCCTCATCATCTTCGGCACGCAATTGCGCGTGCTGGAAATAGACCGAAAAACGCTGATTAAACAACAACCGCGCCGGTTCGCGTAAGAAATCAGCAAGCTGCTTAATGGTTAATGGGGTATCGGGTAGCCACAGTGGTAATGGCTGCTGAGCGTGCTGCTGCCAATTTTGGTGGGCAGCTTGCCATTCATGGGCATAACTAAATAGCTGCTGATGGCTGGGCTGACCGGTTTGAAAGTAATCGGCATGAAACGGCTGCAGACGGTGCTCTTGGACCAATGTGTCGGCGCCCCATCCAAGCGCTAAATGCTCCAGCAATTGGCTCAGCAGCACCGATGGCGGGCGCTTGCTATTGTCACGAATACTACGCCCTTGCCAGCTCACATAAAATTGTTGGCGGGCGGATAATAAGGCTTCCAGAAATAGATACCGATCATCATCACGCCGTGAGCGATCACCGGGTTGATAATCATTCGCCATCAAATCAAAATCATACGGCTTTTGACTGCGCGGATAATCGCCATCGTTCAT
>JALQTK010000007.1:3555-5243 GCA_023260975.1 Pseudidiomarina sp.
TCACCGGGTTGATAATCATTCGCCATCAAATCAAAATCATACGGCTTTTGACTGCGCGGATAATCGCCATCGTTCATACCCAACAAACACACCAGCCGAAATGGAATCGCCCGCATCGGCATCAAGCTGGCAAAGTTCACGCTACCGGCCAAAAAGCGTTGCTGTAATTGTGCTTGATCAAGCTGCCCTAGCCAACTTTCTTGCACCACCGTTAACGGCAGCGGATCGTTATAACCAGCATCATGACAATGCTGCCACCAGTGTTGTAGTTGCTGCTGCAAATTGGCAATTAAGAGTAGTTCAGCATCATCGCTGGCAACAAAAAAGTCAGCCAGTAACTGATGCAATAGTGCGAGCCATTCACTGGCATCACGCGCTTGTTCAAGCTGCTGATAATAGTGCTGCAGAGTATCCAGTAATTGCGCTAAGGAACCAACTGCAGCGGCCTCTAGACCACCAACCTCAGCAAACGGAGCAATCTCATGCCAAGCCTCATCATGGTCTTGTGGTTGACCAATAGCGTAGCCTAATAACATGCGCTGAATACCAAAATGCCAGGTGTGTAAACCCTGATTTGTGGCAATGCCAAGCTGCTGCCGATGGTCACTATGCAAACCCCAACGAATGCCCGCGGCGAGAATCCATTGCTGCAATAACGGCAATTGATCGGCGCTCAGCCCAAAACGCTTTTGTAGTGCAGGTACCTGCAGCAAATCCAGCACATCACTCATGCTCAAGCGCTGGTGACGGATACTCAGAATTTGCTCCAGTGCAATCAGTAGCGGATTACGATTGCGCTGGCCTTGGTCAGCTAAAGTATAAGGAATGTAGCGTGCATCATGACGATCGACACGAGCAAATACCGCCTCAATATGCGCCGCATACTGATCGATATTAGGCACCATGACCATCACATCGCGCGGTTTTAAACTGCTATCTGCAGCAAAAGCGGCCAACAAATGGTCATGCAAAATCTCTACTTCGCGCTGCGCGCTGTGCGCACATTTGATCACAATAGAATTATCGTCTTCTTGATAGCGCGGCCAGTGCTGTTGGGTTTCACTTAAATCACGTAAATGCAGAATATCATCGTGCAGTTGTTGCAGCAGGTTCATCGGCGCTGGTGATTCAAATAAGTCAAAACTGAGCTCATTAAAATGAGCCGCTTTCAAACGCGTTTCATCAAACACATCTAATAACCGAATATAATCACGACCCTGCTTGCCCCAAGCCGCCAATAGCGGATGGCCACTCACATGCAGCTGTTCAACCGCAGTGGTGGCTGCCATACCCGGTTTAAAGGCACGCCGCTGCTCAACAATATCAGCCCAGTGATATTGGCTCGGGTTATGCACACATAGCACCACCTGACAACAGCCCTTGAGGGCATCAAGCAATTGCAAAATTTGCTGTGGCAAACTGGAAATACCAAACACAATAATGCGCGCTGGTACAGCATGCGGACGAGTTGCCGGAGTAAGCTGTTGCGCCTGTTGAATAAAAGCCTGATGCAGGCTGGCGCGATTGTTCCAGCGCGCCGCGCCGACGTCGGCCATAACGGCGCGCCACAATGCTGGTTGCCAGGCATTATCGCCAGCTGCAGGTTGATCCTCGCCAGCCGCCCAAGCAGCTAGCCAGTGCGGCCGGTACATCTGATATTGGTCATACAAATCGGCCAAGCGCTCGGC
>JALQTK010000007.1:5343-67733 GCA_023260975.1 Pseudidiomarina sp.
TCGCCAGCCGCCCAAGCAGCTAGCCAGTGCGGCCGGTACATCTGATATTGGTCATACAAATCGGCCAAGCGCTCGGCCAGTTGGTAAAGTTTGCGCTGATCGGCATCATCAGCCACATAGTCGCGCAGCGATTCAAAGCGCGAGTCGGCCAATTGACTCGGCAATAGCCGCAACAAACGCCAAACTAAACGCTTTTTGTCAAACGGTGAGGTGGTCGGCAGATCATCACCGAGCACTGCCCGGTACAATTGCCACTGCAATCTTGCTGGTAAGGTGACTTGCAACATCGCAGCTATACCCACCTGCTGGGCTAAGTTAATCTTTAACCACTGGGCAATACCGTTTGATTGAACCAACACGGTTTCAGTATCAAGCGGGTCGAGAGGATAGTTCCTTGTGAGACGCACCACCAAATCGGTCAGTTCCTCTAACCTATGGCTGTGCGCAACAATAAATCCTGGAGTTAAATCACTCATTGCTAATCCTCTCTATGCATGTCGTCATCCTACCTAAACATGCAAAGCCACACTAGCATCGATTTACGACAGCATGTGTCGCATTGAAATGCTCGCTTGCTATTTTTTACCCATCATAAACCAGCCACTTGCGCACTGGTTTAGCTTGCATCGAATAAAAACTCCACTCAAGATGGTGATAATAAATCAAATCTTTCACCACCAAGTGGCTAATCACCATGCAAAACTTTCGCCTTATTTTGATTTTTTTGAGCATCGCACTAATTCAGTTTGGGCTCACCGCGCATGCGAGTGATGACTTAACCTCACTGAAAAATTTTCGCTACGGTGCTGATCATATCAGTTCCGCTCAACCCAGTGCTGAACACCTTCGGGCACTGGCGGCGCAGGGTGTAACGGTAGTCATCAATTTTCGTGACGATGCACTCGCGGAAGAGCCGAGTTGGGCGACTGCCGCTGGTATGGCCTATTATCATATTCCAATCGCCGATGGCAACGAGCTAAGCGCCGCCAAAGTAGCCCAACTAGACCAGCTGTTTAACGCCATTGCCGGGCAAAAAGCGTTGCTCCACTGCTCTACCGGTAACCGCGCTGCCGCTATGCTGGCACTACATGCCGCCTGGCATCAGGATGCTAGTGTTGAACAAGCGCTTGCCATCGGCCAGCACCATGGCCTTGACAGCGAAACCTTATTGCAACGTGTGCAAGAGCTGCTAAAACGGTAATTTTGTGCTAGACTATGCGCGCAATTTTTGACCTCGGATTTGCGATCCGAACCGCCAAAATAGGAACAATTTATGTATATTTGCGCTGCACTCTATAAGTTTGTGGAACTCAATGACTTTGCCGAATACCGTGAACCACTTTACCACTGTTTAATTGATAACGCCGTTAAAGGCACCCTATTGCTTGCCCGAGAAGGTATCAACGGTACCATTTGTGGCAGTCGCGAAGGTATCGATAAGGTCCTTGCCTTTTTGCGTTCACGGCCAGAATTTTCTGATATTGAGCATAAAGAATCACCCAGCACCAGCCAAGCCTTCTATCGTACTAAGGTGAAACTCAAAAAAGAGATCGTCACTATGGGCGTAGACTGGGTTGACCCGAAGAATATCGTTGGCACCTATGTAGACGCCAAAGACTGGAATGCACTGATTGCTGACCCTGAGGTCTTACTGATTGATACCCGCAATAAGTACGAGTTTGCGGTCGGTACTTTTGCCGGCGCGATTAACCCATGTACTGACAGCTTCCGTGAGTTCCCTGAATACGTGCAACAGCACTTAGACCCGAGCAAACACAAAAAAGTGGCGATGTTTTGCACCGGCGGTATTCGCTGTGAAAAATCGACGGCTTACCTGAAACAGCAAGGCTTTGACCAGGTCTATCACTTAAAAGGCGGTATTCTTAAATATCTGGAAGACATGCCAGAGCACGATAGCAGCTGGCAAGGTGATTGCTTTGTGTTCGACCAACGCGTGACCGTGCGTCATGGTCTGGTGCAGGGCAACTATGACCAGTGCTATGCCTGCCGCATGCCGATTACCGCAGCAGAAATGGCCTCAGAGCACTATGTCAAAGGGGTTAGCTGCCCGCATTGTTATGCCACCACCAGCACTGAGCAGAAAGCCCGCTTTGCTGAACGCGAGAAGCAAATTCAACTAGCTAAGTTGCGCGGTGAAGAGCATATTCGCGATGGTAAACTGGACCAATTAGCGCACTAACACGTTGTAATAGCATAGGCCGATAATGGCAATCGGCTTATGTTGTTGGTTTTTTGACCTTGATTTAGGGCAAAATGCCCCCATATCAATATCAAACCACAAGCAACAGGAGTGCATCATGCAACAGCTTAATGTGATTGGTCTGCAACAAAAGTCAGCGGGTGAATTGGCCACTAAACTCAACAAACTGCTGGCCAACTACCAGATTTTCTACATGAATGTGCGTGGCTTTCACTGGAATGTAAAAGGTAAAGAGTTTTTCCAACTACATGCCAAGTTTGAAGAAACCTACAACGACCTGCTGCTCAAAGTCGATGAAGTAGCCGAACGTATTTTAACGCTCGGCCAGCGCCCACAGCATGCCTACTCTACTTATATTGAAAACAGTAGTATTGCCGAAGAGAAAGACGTTCGCGATGGCAACGCCTGTGTCACAGCCATTTTAGATAGCTACCAAGTCATCATCAAATTGCAGCGCGAAATACTCGATTTAGCTAATGCGGATGGTGACGAGGGCACCGCCAGCTTAATGAGCGATTACATCAAAGCGCAAGAAAAAACCGCCTGGATGCTGAACGCTTATTTGGGTCACTAAACCCGCTGCAACTGCTCATGCAGTTCATACCAAAGTTGGCTGGTCAGTTCCACCAGCGCCAGCCAATCGGCCAACACAGCAGTATTCACGCTAAAACCGGCGGCACCTTCATAAGCGTGCAGGAAGGCACGCATCTGGCTTTGCGAAAGCTGATTGACTTGAATGCTGCTGGCTAAGTCAAAATAGCGCTCACCAATACCAGAATATTCCCAGTCAATAACCAGTGGCTGCGCTGCGACAAAGACATGATGGAAGGCCAAATCATTGTGACAAAACACCGGATGGCTGCCAAAGCTATCAATCAGTTTACGTTGTTTCTGTAGGCCGCGCTCAAACTGTCTGGCGCGTGCCGCATCAAAACTGGCCAAGGTGTGGCAGTAGCGCTGCAAGCGATTGCGTAATGACCAAATACTGACATCAATTTGCAGACGATGAATATGCGCACTGACGGTTGCCAATAGCTGTAGTTTGGCCGTCATGCTGAGTTTTGCCTGGGCTAAATCGTTACTGCTGATATACGGCTGTAATAATAACCCTTGCACGGCATCATAATGCAGTACCGGTGGCGCCAGACCGGCATCGGCTGCACGCTGCTGAACCCGCACTTCTTGGTCACGATCGAGGCCATAAGGGTGATCAAAACGAAAATGTTTGAGCACGTAGGTGTCGCTCAGGGTATTTAATTGGTAGACATCATTGGCAATACCACGCAGCAATGGCGTGGTTTCAACCACACCATCAATGGGTAAATGTTCTAACCACTGTTGCAACATGTCGGTTCCGATCGTTGTTGACGTTGCCACTGCCGCATGGCGTATAACACCAGTATCAAATAGCCTAGGTAGAGCCCACTGGTGGCGACAAAACCCTTGCTGGCGTAGAGATACACATAAACGCTGTCGATAGCCAACCAATACAACCAGGTAGAAAACAGCTTGCGGGTTAACAACCAGGTCGCAAATAAACTAAATATGGTAGTAAAACTATCGAGCCACACTGCTTCAGCATTAGTGTACCGCGCTAGCGCCAACGCCACTATAGTACTTATGCTAGACATTAGTACTAGCATCAAGCCATGCCAGCGCCAGCTAAAGCCCTGTTGCTGAGCCGCAGCGCGCTGGCCACTGCCGTATTGCCATTGCCACCAACCATAGCCGGCTAACAGAATGTAGGCCAGTTGCAGCGCTGACTCCATATACAGGCTAGCATTCCACATCAGCTCGGCGTAAATACTGCAACTGATCGCCGCGGCCAACCAGCACCATTGCGACTGATACGCCGCCAGCAGCATATAGACCAACGCCAATAGCACTGCCACGCCCTCTAGCGGGCTGGTCAATGCCAATTGCTCAAGTAGCCAAGTCATTAGCATGACCTTGGACTGGTTGATGGCCGTTTAAAATGCATAGTTTATCGTAACACCCAAGCGCCGCGGCTCGCCAAATTGTTCATAACCTCGCGCTGCATATTCAATACGCGGATCATTACCAAAGAAAAAGCCCCGTACACCATAATCACGGTCAGTGATATTGCGGGCCCACAAGCTTACCTGCCAATCAGCCAGCTGGTAATTTACACTGGCATGCACTAACGCTATACGCTGACTTTGCTCATTGTGTGAGTCGGAATAATAAAATTTATCTTTGCCATCAACCTGCAGGGTAACCACTAGATCATCATGAAATTGCCACTGCAGCCCACTATTGATGCTATAGCTTGGCGCATGTGCCAGTTCACGACCACTCATATCAATACCATCTTGGGTAATATAGCCTTGCATGGTGCTGTCCAGTAAACCCAGGTTGGCAAACCATAACCACTGTTGGTTCAGCTGCTGACGCCATTCGAGCTCAAGCCCATTAACGCGGCCACTAGCAGCATTTTCGATATAGCCAATAAAGGTTTGTTGCTGATTAATCCAGCCCTTCAGCTGCACCTCGTCGCGATATTGTGCAAATGCTGCTACGGTGAGCTGCTGCGTTTGCTCGGTGTTAGCCCATTTATAACCAAGCTCAAGACTACTCAGTAGCTCGGGGGCAAAGGTGCTGCGAGCCAACAAGAAATCGGTGACATCAGTCATTTGTCTGGCAATGGCAGTGCCAATAGCCTCACCATTCACCCCACCGGTCTTATAACCTCGTGCCAGTGTGCCATACCATAAAGCGCCGTTTCCGCTGCGGTAAGCTAAACTGGCACGACCGCCCCACATGGTGTCACTGGGCCGCGCCTGAACAGCGTTGGTATCGTTATAGGGATTACCATAGCGCTCCAATCGGCCGCCCAGGGTGAGCTGCCAAGCGCTATTCAACTGCAGTTCTAGCTCCCCATATAAAGCGTTGTGGCGATTGCGGTAGTCGCTGGCAAAATCACCACGCTGAAGTTGTTCATCACGCTCGAAATGATAGAAACCGACTAACCAGTCGCTGGCAACACCGAACCATTGCACCGGCATAGTGCTTAACCAACGCGCTTCAAAGCTGCTTTCTCGGCGCTCACGCAAGTACTCATCAAAGGATACATATTCCCAGCCCGGAGCAATGCCTTCATACGACCAGTCTTCATCAAAACTATAGGTGCTATCGGCAGCCAACCAACTACCGGCTAATTGCAGCTCAGCGCCTTGCCAGCCAAGATAGGTAGCGGCAACTCGCGCAGCCCGGGCGCGCAAATCATCCTCGCCCGGTTGGTCCGACAAGGTCTGCCGAGTATTATCCAGCGAAAATGCGTCATAACCATTATCTTGGCGGAATGCGTGAAGGGTAGTGCGTAATTGCCAATGTTGGCCAACCTCGCTGAATAGATTAAATCGTGCCATTCGCTCAGAGCGCTGCTGGGTATCATCGCGCCCTAAAAAGGTGTTCTCAGTAAAGCCGTCATCGCGGTTTTGGAATACACTTAAACGCGCCGTACCGAGATCGCCAAGAGCGCCACCCACGGCAAAGCCGCCTTGCCGTAAACCATAGTTACCGACACCGAGTTGCCACAACCCAGCCGCTTGCTCACTGGCCCGAAGACTTTCTAACACCAACATACCGGCTAAACCATCGGCTCCAAACCGGCCACTTTGCGGGCCGCGATACACTTCCACTTGGCTGATATCAAATAGCTGTGCGGCTTGGCCCAGACCAGTGTACTGAATACCATCTATTAGCAAGCCTACCGACGGATTAATCGGGTCAACAAACTGACTACGTTCGCCGATACCACGAATTTGAATGAAACGAGCACGCGAACTACCGGCCGAGAAATTCACATTGGCAAAGGCATTAAGCGCATCTTCTAGATGGATAGCAGAACGTTGCTCAAGTTGCTCAGCCGTCAACGCCGAAACACTGGCCGGTGCTTCATTGATGGCAACGCTGCGAAACGTTCCTTGAATGGTGATACGTTCAACCGCAACCGCTTCAGTTTGTGCATAAGCGGCGGGTATGAGTGCAAGCATAATGGCGCCACAGCACCAAGAAAAACGTGTGAACATGGATCATTTCCTTATCTACGAGCTCAGAAACAATCCGGTCGGGCAGGTCAAAAAATGGAGGGTAAGCTACCATCCCTACGCCAGTATTAACCGGATCAGGTGCAAAGGGTTTGCAGTTGCATCTCAGCCGCCACGCAATGGTGTTGGCACCCCTTGGTAATGCCCATAAAGTATAGCAGCTGACTGCTGCAATACCAATACGGACTAGTTTACAGATACGCTAGTGCGTCGCCGTAAAGTTGCGACAGCGGTAAACCCTGCGCATGAAAGCTATCGCGGACTACCCGTACCATGGCAAAACGCCCGGCGACATAGACATCGGCCTCAGCTAAGTCGGTCTGTTCACTGAGCACCGCTAAATGCACTAGGCCTTGCGCACCGTGCCAATGTTCCGAGGGATGTTCAACCACTGGGTAGTAGCAAAAGTTGGCATACTGCTCACTCAACTGCTGTAGGCGTTGGTTTTCATATAAATCACCTTCACTACGAACACCCCAATAGAGGCTGATAGGCGCTGGTTTTGCGGCGGCTAAATACGACTGCAAAATAGACCAGGTATAGGAAAAACCGGTGCCACCAGCGACCAAAATCAGTGGGCGTTCACTATCACTGCGCCACCATGCCTCACCTAGCGGCGCTTCAATAGTTACGTAACCCTGCTGACGTGCCTGCTCGATCACCTGATAGGCGTACGGATTATCGGGTAGGGCACCAATATGCAGTTCCAACTGCTGTTGCAAACCCGCCGCAGTAGCAATAGAAAATGGTCGTTTATCCTGTTCGCTCATAACCACTTGTAAATAACTTCCAGCAGGAATAGATAGCGCTTCAGGTAATTCTAAAATGACCCGATACACCATGCTGGTGAGCTGTTCACAGGCACTTACTCGACACTGCAGTTGTTTCATGATGACGATTTATCCTGACTAAAAATAGCTAACTCATCCCACAACGCATCGACCCGTTGTTGCACCTTACTATCCATAACGATTGGCACACCCCACTCGCGATCGGTTTCACCCGGCCATTTATTGGTCGCGTCCATACCCATCTTCGAACCTAAACCGGACACCGGCGAGGCAAAATCCAAATAGTCGATAGGCGTGTTGGCGATCATGGTGGTATCACGCATAGGATCCATACGCGTGGTCATCGCCCAAATGACGTCTTTCCAATCGCGCGCATTGATATCATCATCGCAAACGATGACAAACTTGGTATACATAAATTGCCGTAAAAACGACCATACTCCCATCATTACGCGCTTGGCATGCCCGGGGTACTGTTTCTTCATTGTAACAATCGCAACACGGTACGAGCAGCCTTCGGGTGGCAGGTAAAAATCAGTAATTTCCGGAAACTGTTTTTGCAGCAATGGCACAAATACTTCGTTCAATGCCACGCCAAGCACCGCGGGCTCATCGGGTGGGCGGCCAGTATAGGTGCTATGGTAAATGGGTTGCTTGCGCATGGTTATATGAGTGACCGTAAACACTGGGAATTGGTCAACTTCATTATAGTAGCCGGTGTGGTCACCATAGGGCCCTTCAGGCGCCATTTCGCCTGGCGCTAAGTAGCCTTCGAGCACAATTTCAGCATGTGCCGGTACTTGCAGATTATTGCTAACGCATTGCACTACTTCGGTTTTTCCATCACGCAACAAGCCCGCAAAGGCATATTCTGACAAGCTATCAGGCACTGGCGTTACCGCCCCTAAGATAGTCGCCGGATCGGCACCTAATGCCACCGCCACAGGAAAATTTTCGCCAGGATGCAGACGCTGCCATTGTTGAAAATCGAGGGCACCGCCGCGATGTGATAGCCAGCGCATAATGACTTTATTTTTAGCTAATAGCTGTTGCCGATAAATACCTAAATTTTGCCGTTCTTTATCGGGCCCGCGGGTAATCGTTAAGCCCCACGTAATCAATGGTGCGACATCGCCCGGCCAACAATGTTGAATCGGCAGCTTGGTGAGATCAACCTCATCACCACTCAGCACCAATTCTTGGCATGGCGCTGATTTGAGCACCTTCGGCGCCATGCTCAATACTTTTTTATAAATCGGCAATAGATTGAGCGCATCGCGAAAACCCTTCGGCGGCTGTGGCTCTTTCAAAAATGCCAATAGTTGGCCTACTTCGCGCAATGCCGCAACCGACTCTTGACCCATACCTAAAGCAACCCGCTCTGGGGTTCCAAATAAGTTAGCAAGCACCGGAATACTATGACCCTTGACGTTTTCGAACAGCAACGCTGGACCACCCGCCTTGAGCGTACGATCAGCGATTTCAGTCATCTCTAAATAAGGGTCAATTTCTTGGTTGATACGTTTTAATTCACCGCGTTGCTCAAGCAACGCGATGAAATCACGGAGATCTTTATATTTCACTAGCTCTTCTGACGCTTCATCATGTCGAAGAATTCGTCATTGGTTTTGGTCATTTGCAACTTATCAATGAGGAATTCGATTGCTTCACTTTCACCCATAGGGTGCACAATTTTCCGTAAGATCCACATCTTCTGGAGTTCTTCTGGGGTGGTCAGTAACTCTTCACGACGGGTGCCCGAACGGTTGATATCAATAGCCGGGAATACCCGTTTTTCAGCAATTTTACGGTTTAAATGGAGTTCCATATTACCGGTACCCTTAAACTCTTCGTAAATCACTTCGTCCATTTTTGAACCCGTATCGATAAGTGCGGTAGCGATAATCGTTAGACTGCCACCTTCTTCGACATTACGCGCGGCGCCGAAGAAGCGTTTCGGCTTGTGCAAGGCATTGGCATCGACACCACCGGTCAGAACCTTGCCCGAGCTTGGAATAACGGTGTTATAAGCACGCGCTAAACGGGTAATGGAGTCGAGTAAAATCACTACGTCTTTTTTGTGTTCAACCAAACGCTTGGCTTTTTCAATCACCATTTCGGCGACTTGCACGTGACGGCTAGCCGGTTCATCAAAAGTTGAAGCAACTACTTCACCTTTCACCAAGCGCTGCATTTCGGTGACTTCTTCTGGACGCTCATCGATCAGCAGCACCATTAACACGCAATCAGGATGGTTGTAGGCAATAGACTGGGCAATATTCTGTAACAGTAAGGTTTTACCGGCTTTGGGCGGCGCTACGATTAAACCGCGCTGGCCTTTACCAATCGGTGACGCTAGATCCAGTACCCGAGCAGTAATGTCTTCGGTACTACCGTTACCACGTTCCATGCGCAGACGCTCGTCAGCATGCAACGGCGTTAAGTTTTCAAATAAGATTTTGTTACGCGAATTTTCCGGCTTGTCGTAGTTAACTTCACGTACTTTTAGCAACGCAAAGTAACGCTCACCTTCCTTCGGCGGGCGAATTTTACCTGAAACAGTATCGCCGGTGCGCAGATTAAAGCGGCGAATTTGGCTCGGTGAGACATAAATGTCATCAGGGCCGGCTAAATAAGATGAGTCAGCCGAACGCAAAAAGCCGAAGCCGTCTTGCAAAATTTCGAGGGCACCATCGCCGTAAATATCTTCACCGCTTTTCGCGTGGGCTTTCAAAATAGCGAAGATAATGTCTTGTTTACGAGCTCGCGCCATGGATTCAAGACCCATTTCATCGGCGAGTTTGACCAGTTCATTAACCGGGGTATTTTTAAGTTCTGTTAGATTCATGAGGGGTTAATACTTTTTAAGTGACCAATGGATACAAAGGTTTAGGTTGAGAAATCGGTTGGGATTCGATTGTTTAGCGGCCGTATGGCTGGCCCCTGATAGACATGCAATGCAGAAAAAGTACCACTGAATAGTGAAAACGTCCAGTTTTTCGTCACATTTTTGCGTAAAACCATAACAAATAGCCGCAGCCGAGGGGGATGCGGCTATCGTGGGTACTAAATATTACGATCAATAAACTCAGCGAGTTGAGTTTGTGACAATAACCCGGTGTGGTTAGCAACCAATTCACCATTTTTAAACAGTAACAGCGTTGGGATACCGCGGATGCCGTATTTTTGTGGTGTTTGGTTATTGTGGTCAACGTTCAGCTTAGCGATAGTCAGTTTATCACCATAGTGATCAGCGGTAGCATTTAGAATCGGTGCAATCATTTTGCACGGACCACACCACTCGGCCCAAAAATCAACCAGTACTGGTTTTTCAGAATTTAATACATCGGCCTCAAAACTTTCATCACTTAGCTGAACAATTTTGTCACTCATGATACTCTCCGCTTCGGAATCTGGTTGGAAAAATAGTTGGTTGCTACGATGACCCTATTATTTCTGTTTTTGAATGCTAGCGCAAACTGATATGCTTACCCTATGAGTCAAACACACTTAACAGAGACACGCTTTGCCGATCTCGACCTGCACCCGCAGGTGCTTGCTGCCTTGAATGGCGCGGGCTTTGAACATTGCACCCCAATCCAAGCGCTCAGTTTACCGATTGCACTAATCGGAAAAGACGTAGCCGGACAAGCCCAGACCGGCACCGGTAAAACCATGGCGTTTTTGGTCGCGACTTTTACTACCTTGCTGAATAAGCCACGCCAGG
This sequence comes from Pseudidiomarina sp., assembly GCA_023260975.1. Classification (GTDB taxonomy): domain Bacteria; phylum Pseudomonadota; class Gammaproteobacteria; order Enterobacterales; family Alteromonadaceae; genus Pseudidiomarina. Next base: position 16,153 of record JALQTK010000007.1, read on the forward strand.
GTGAAACACGCTACCCGCGTGCGATTATTATGGCACCAACCCGTGAGTTAGCGATTCAGATTGCTAATGACGCGGAGCTCCTCGCCAATCATTGTGACATGAAAATTGGCGTTATCTATGGCGGCGAAGGTTATGAAAGCCAGCGCCAGCGGTTGGAACAAGGGGTCGATATCTTAATCGGTACAACCGGCCGCCTGATCGACTATTACAAACAGGGCGTCTATCAGCTCGACAAAATTGAAGTAGTCGTGCTGGACGAAGCCGATCGCATGTTCGATCTCGGTTTTATCAAAGATATTCGTTATATGCTGGCAAAAATGCCGGCTGCTGGTGAACGGCAGAGTATGTTGTTTTCCGCCACGCTGTCGCAGCGGGTACAAGAACTCGCCTACGATTACATGAATTCACCAACCAAAGTGGAAGTAGAACCGCTGCAAAAAACTGGTGTGCGCATTAGCGAAGAGCTGTTCTATCCATCTAAGCAAGACAAAATTAAGTTATTGCTAACGCTGATCGAAGAAGAATGGCCTGATAAAGCAATTATTTTCGCCAACACCAAACACACCTGTGAAAAAGTCTACCAATGGCTTGAAGCAGATGGTCACCGGGTCGGCTTGCTCACCGGCGATGTGGCACAGCGTAAACGCTTAAAAATTCTCGACCAGTTCACTGCTGGCGAACTAGACTTCTTAGTAGCTACCGATGTCGCTGCACGCGGCCTGCATATTCCTGAAGTCAGTCATGTATTTAACTATGATTTACCGGATGATTTCGAAGACTATGTCCATCGTATTGGTCGTACCGGTCGTGCTGGTGCAAGCGGTAAGGCAATTAACCTTGCCTGTGAAGAGTATGTTTACAATTTGCCAGCTATCGAAGAGTACATTGGTCATGCTATTCCGGTGTCTAAATACGCCCCGGAAGCGTTGTTGACTGACTTACGTACACCGCGGTTTAGCGCCAGTCAAAATCGCCGTGGCGGTCGCGGTGGCCGCCGCACCGGTGGCAGCAATCAACGCCGCAGTGGTGGTAACCGACAAGGCTCATCGCGGTAAGCATAATGGTTTCGTCGACACGGCTGGCAGCGATTGATTTAGGCTCAAATAGCTTTCATTTGCTGCTGGCACAACGGCTGCCTGCTGGCGGTTACAAAGTAGTGGCGCGTCAACGTCAAAAAGTTCGTTTAGCTGATGGCCTGCAAGCCAACGGTGAACTCGATCAGGCGGCTATTGAGCGCGGCGTAGCCTGCCTTGAAGGCTTTCGTAACTACCTTGCGCGTGGCCATGTCGAACATATCCGTTGCGTTGCCACCGCAGCACTCCGACAAGCCTCAAACAACGCGATGGTTATTGCGGCTTTCGAGCAAGCGCTCGGTGTTAACATAGAACTTATCAGCGGACAGACCGAAGCCGAACTGATTTATCAGGGCGCTACCGCAACCCTAGAAAATCCCCAACAAGCCATGTTAGTGCTAGATATCGGTGGCGCCAGTAGCGAAATTATTGCCGGCAACGGGGTGGTTCCGCATTACCTGGAAAGCCTCAATATGGGCTGTGTAATTTGGCAAAATCGTTATTTTGCTGATGGCCTGATATCCGCAGCGTCAGTGCGACAAGCGATTACCGCAGCGGCGGAATTAGTTGCCCCCTATAGCCCGGCTTTTCAGCGTTACTCGTGGCAGGCGGTGGTCGGTGCCTCGGGCACCTTTCGGGCGCTCTACGATATTTTGCAGCGCGACCAACAAACCCATATTGACACGCTTTGGTTGCATGAAGTTTCGCAGCGGGCGCAACAACTGGGCCACTGTAACAAGCTTGGGCGCTTAGGAATTCGTAAAGATCGTCAGGCGGTATTTATGGGTGGGTTAGCGATATTGCTCGGCATTATTGAACACCTGCCGATTAGCCGCATTGAACTGGCGCAAGGCGCCTTACGCGAGGGCTTGGCGCAGCAATTGGCGCTGCGCCCGTCGCTCTAACTACGCTGCTGCAACTGCTGCGCAGCGACCTTGGCGAAGTACGTTAAGATACCGTCAGCACCCGCTCGTTTAAAGCCCAGTAGTGATTCTAAAATCACCTCATCGGTTAACCAACCATTGGCAATAGCTGCCTGCATCATAGCGTATTCACCGCTGACCTGATAAGCAAAGGTTGGTACTTTAAAGGTATCTTTAACCCGCCGCACTATGTCTAAATAGGGCATACCGGGTTTGACCATAACCATATCGGCACCCTCGTCAATATCAAGCGCGACTTCATGCAATGCCTCATCGCTATTAGCAGGGTCCATTTGATAGGTCTTTTTATTACCACCTTTTAGATTCCCCGCTGAACCGACTGCATCGCGGAAAGGGCCATAGAAAGCTGAGGCATATTTCGCTGAATAAGCCATGATCTGTACATTCACAAAACCGTTTTCTTCGAGCGCTTCACGAATAGCACCAATACGACCATCCATCATATCGGATGGCGCTACAATATCGGCGCCAGCGCGCGCATGCGAGAGCGCTTGCTTCACTAACGCCTCAATAGTGATGTCATTTTGCACATAGCCATGCGCATCGATAATGCCATCTTGACCATGACTGGTGAATGGATCGAGCGCAATGTCCGTCATCACACCCAACTCCGGCAATGCCGCTTTAATGGCGCGGACTGCTTGTTGTGCTAGGCCGTTATCATCCCAGGCAGCCTCTGCCGTGAGCGATTTATCCGCCGCTGGAGTAACCGGAAATAATGCCACCAAAGGAATACCCAAAGCATATATTTGCCGACACTCTTCCACTAACAAGTCAATTGATAGACGCTCGACGCCAGGCATAGAGGCGACCTGTTGACGCTGTTGCTGACCGGGTAAAACAAACATTGGATAAATTAAATCGGCACTGGTTAATTGGTTTTCAGCGACTAAACGGCGACTGAAATCATGCCGACGTAGACGCCGTAAACGACGGTATGGAAACTGACTGGTGTGCTGCATAGGGGCTTTTCTCACAACAAATTAAATCAACGAAATAGTTAGGCCGAGCCAACGCGCTCACTACGAGCAAACAAGGTTTCGCTATTAAACCACACTTGCTGCGCTAATTCTGCTAGTGGTTGCTGGCGTAACTCCGCTACCTGCTCGGCAATTACCGGCAGAAAACACGGCGCATTGATACTCGGTCGTGGTCGCAACGTACGCGGCACCAAGTATGGCGCATCGGTCTCCAAAATCAACCGATCGCTGGCAATCAGCGGAACCGCTTGGCGCAATAGGTCACCGCGCCGCTCATCGCAGACCCAGCCAGTAATACCAATATAGCAATCAAGCTGCTGATAGGCCGCAAGCTGCTCGGGACCGCCGGTAAAACAATGACAAAAAAGTTTGGGGATAGCCGGTGCATAACGCTGCAACAAATTGAGCTGAGCACTGAATGCATCACGTTCGTGTAAATACACTGGAAGTTGCCGTTGCGCGGCCAATTCAAGCTGCGCTTCGAAGACTTTTAATTGCGCCGCGGGGGTTGAGAAATTGCGATTAAAATCAAGACCGCACTCACCAATCGCGCAAACACTCGGGTGCTCACTCAGTACCGCGAGCTGGCTAACAAAGTCGGCTGGTGCAGCCTCTGCATCATGTGGATGAATACCAACGGTGCATTGCAACTGCTGCGGATAACGCTGGCACAAGGCAATGGCGGCAGCACTATGGGCAAGGTCGGTGGCAATCACCACCATGCGCGCTACGCCGGCCCGTTCGGCATTAACCATCAGCTGTTCTAGCTGCTCACTAAAGCGCGCATTAGTTAAGTTGACGCCACCTTCAAACCAACGCATGAGTACCGCTTGTCAATCAACGCGAATAACACGAAGGCGCCGATTGAGATCAGTACGGCCTAAAAAGTAACTATTCAAAATACCACGTTCAATATAGTACTCAGCGCTATCTGAGAATTGAAAGGTGGCACTTTCTGTCTGCCGCCAGCGCTGACCATTACTGAGGTCAATAATCCAGTAACCTTGTGGATCTTTGCGTTTAGCCACAATTTCAACGTAAATTTTATCGGCGTTGCTATCATTACTGCGCAAACTCTCGCTGCCAAAATCATCCTCAACGGAACTGCGCTGCTGATTAACAACAGGCATTTCACCGGCACTTAACTGGTCAAAACAGACCAGCCGCTGCAACGGATTCTCGATTTTCGCACACGCACTTAATTGTGCGTCGGTGACGCTTTGTGCTTGCACAGTAACGCTGATGAGCGCGGCGATCGCAGTACTGCCTATCACGCTGCTGATCATTACACGATTTGCCATGGTTGCTTCCTGTTATTAACGAATTGATGATGCCTCAGTCGCTGACTTTTGATATAGACCAGCGATCACTAGTCCGAGTTCAAACAGCAGCCACATTGGAATCGCCAAAAGTATCTGTGATAGCACATCTGGTGGGGTAAGAATCATCCCCACCACGAATGCACCGACTATCACATAAGCGCGCTTTTGACGCAATCCCTCGACCGTCGCAAGCCCACTCCAACACAATAAAATAATTGCTACCGGCGTTTCAAAGGCAATACCAAAGGCAATAAATAGGGTTAACACAAAATCGAGGTAGCTAGCGATATCGGTTGCAATAGTCACGCCAAGCGGGGCCGTTCCGGTTAAAAAAGCTAACGCCACCGGCAATACTAAAAAGTAAGCAAAGGCGATACCGAGGTAGAATAGCAGCGTGCTTGATAGCAACAGGGGTATCACCAAACGGCGTTCATGACGATACAAGCCAGGCGCTAAAAAGCCCCATAATTGCCACAATAAATACGGTACAGCGAGCACAATGGCGACGACTAAAGCCAACTTGAAAGGGGTCAAAAATGGTGTCGCAACATCGGTTGCAATAAGGCTACCGCCAGTCGGTAAACTGGCTAATAAAGGCGCTGCGATCTGCTCATACAAGCTATCGGCAAACCACGCGGTTAGCGCAAATACCAACGCCACTGCCAGCACACTGCGCAAAATACGTCGACGTAGTTCCAATAAATGGTCAAGCAGCGAATGTTGACTCATAACGGCGGTGTTTCGTCATTCGGCGCCACAGCAGGGCTATTGCTGGGCTTTGCATAGGGCCGCTGGACCGCCGCCGCCGCCGCTTTTAATTCCACCACGGAGCGCTGCAACTCAGCTGGCAGTTGTTCCATATTTAGTTGTTCGGCTTTGGCTAAATGCTCGTGCAGCTCTTTAATTCGCAACTCATGCTGCAGTTCCGCCTGCACTTTACTACCATAGCTTTTTAGCCCTTGGATACCTCGTTGCAGCGAGCGCAGGGCACTGGGTAACCGTTCCGGCCCAAGTACCAGCAGCCCGATAATGGCAACCAACAATAATTCCCAAAAGCCGATATCAAACATATCGCTTAGTTATCCTTGGGCTTATCGCTCTCATCGTCGTTGACTGATTTTTTAAAGCCCTTGATAGCAGCGCCCAAATCAGAGCCCATACCACGCAGGCGTTTGGTACCAAATAGCAGCACCACAATCAGTAACACTAATAAAATTTGTAATGGTCCAATCGACATGATTATCCTCGTTTACTAGTTAATATGGCGCAAACGACTGCGCCGCTTGCTGCACTGGCAACTAACCACCAAGGTTGTGCAGCAACCCATAATAACGTGGTGCTGATCAGCAATGCGCCGGCACCAATGCTATAAGCGATGCGTTGCTTCAGCTGCTGTTGATGCACCAGCAACTGTTGCATGGTGTCGCGTTGCAATTGCGCTAACTGTTTTTGTCCATGCAGGTAATCATAAAGCAAGGTTGGCATTTCCGGCAGTTTTTCTGCCCAATAAGGAGCATTTTCTTTGACCGACCGCAGTACCGCTCGCCACCCCAGTTGCTCCTGCATCCAGCGCTCTAAAAACGGTTTGGCGGTTTTCCATAAATCGAGCTGCGGGTACAATGTGCGGCCTAAACCCTCTACATAAAGCAGCGTTTTCTGCAACAATACCAGCTGCGGTTGCACTTCCATCTCGAACCGCCGAGCGGTATTGAATAAATTTACCAACACGTGGCCAAACGAAATCTCAGCTAACGGCTTGTTGAAAATTGGTTCGCAGACGGTGCGAATCGCCGACTCAAATTCTTCAATATTGATATGCGCGGGTACCCAGCCAGAATCAACGTGTAACTCCGCTACTTTGCGATAGTCACGATTAAAAAAGGCCAAAAAGTTCTCCGCCAAGTAGCGCTTATCTTCGCGATTAAGGGTGCCAACAATACCAAAGTCGATACCCAGATAGGATGGATCCTGGGGGTTATCACGTGATACAAAAATATTACCCGGGTGCATATCAGCATGGAAAAAGCTATCGCGAAACACTTGGGTGAAAAACACTTCAACACCGCGTTCGGCTAATTTTTCCATATTCACATTGAGTGCGTGTAAGGCCGCCACATCACTGACCGGAATGCCATCAATGCGCTCCATCACCATGACCGATAAACGCCCATACTCAGTGTAGACTTTGGGAATATACAACAACGGTGAGTTATCAAAGTTACGCTTCAACTGCATAGCATTGGCTGCTTCACGCAACAAATCCAACTCGTCGAGCAAGGTCTTTCGATACTCACGCACTACTTCGCGTGGCTTCAGCCGACGCCCGTCTGGCAAATGTTTTGACAACACCTCAGCCAGGGTCTCCATGAGCTCTAAGTCGGCATCGATGGCTTTACGAATATCTGGCCGAATGACTTTAATAACGATTTGTTGACCAGCATCTTCGCCAAAACGCAGTCTTGCCGTATGTACTTGCGCAATCGAAGCGGAAGCCAGTGGTGTCTGCTCAAAGTCACTGAATAACTCATCAATACTCTGAATATCGAGGGCTTTTTCAATCAACACTTGGGCTTGATCGCCGGCAAATGGTTTTACCCGATCTTGCAACTTAGCCAATTCATTGGCGACCTCTGGCGGTAATAAATCACGCCGCGTTGACAGCATTTGGCCAAATTTAATCCACACCGGCCCGAGTGACTCTAACGCCAGCCGCAGGCGCTCCCCAGCTGGCTTATCGGCATGTTTATTGGACAGCCAAAATAGCGTGTAGCGGGCAATACGCAGTGACCACGGTAACCAACGAGCTGGCACCAACTGGTCTAAACCATAGTTTAAAAATGTTTTCGCAATGGTATACAAACGCCCTAAACGCATTAGCCTTTCCACCCTGATAATTGCCGTTCGAGCCGATCAATACGGGCTCGCAAAGCCTGCACATCACTACGAAATAATGAAAATTCAGCGGTGCTTGGCAGCAGTTGCTGCTCCTCAATCAGCGCATCACGCAGCCATTGGCGCTGATCGCTGCGCTGTTGCTGTAGCCACTGGCGACTGCGCTGCCAAGTCTGCACGAGCAGCTGCGCCGGCACATCACCAAGCCGCATGGCCAATTGCTCGGGCCAGTCAATATCGAGTTCAGCAAACAATTTACTCAGTGCTTGCGCAAGCATCGGGTCACCCTCAATATCGAGCATATCGGCTTTTATTAAGCGGGTAATATTGGCTGCTTCGCGCAATTCTGGTAACACTGCAAGGCGGCTGCGAATAGCACAATCGACTGGCTCTTGATCGAACCAGCTCAGCCATAGGCCTTGCTGGTTCACACTTATGGTGATTGCTTTGCCGACATCATCAAGCGTCAGTCGCAGGCGCTTGCCGTCAAGCTTGCGCAACCGCGCTTGTGACTCTGGGTCAAGCAGCAATAACTGCTGCAGCAGCGTTTCCAACAAACTGGTTGGCAACATCGCCCACAGCATTAAAATTTATACCCACGATGCATGGCGACAATGCCGCCGGTCAGATTGTGATAACTGACTTCGGCGTAACCCGCCTGCTCCATCATACTCTTCAGCGTTTCTTGATCAGGATGCATACGAATTGATTCAGCTAAATACTGATAACTATCAGCATCGCCAGCCACTAGTTGGCCCATTTTTGGTAACACATTAAACGAATAAAAATCGTAAGCTTGCGATAATAATGGCGGCTGTGGTTTGGAGAACTCCAACACCAATAAACGCCCACCCGGCTTCAACACCCGAAACATCGATTCCAGCGCTTTTTGTTTATCGGTGACATTACGCAAACCAAAAGCAATGGTAATAATGTCGAAACTGTCGTCGGCAAACGGCAGTTCTTCGGCGTTGGCTTGCACATAACGGACGTTACCGACAATGCCACGATTACGCAGCTTATCGCGGCCAACCGCCAACATCGCATCATTGATATCGGCCAACACTACTTCTCCACTGGCGCCAACTCGCCGCGCAAACTGTTCGGTCAGGTCGCCGGTACCACCAGCAATATCGAGCACCCGCATGCCAGCACGCACACCGCTGCAATCAATGGTGTAGCGCTTCCACAAGCGATGAATACCGAACGACATCAAATCGTTCATCAAGTCGTACTTTTGTGCTACCGATTGGAACACATTAGCGACTAATTTTTGCTTGTCGGCTTTAGCTACTTGCTGATAGCCAAAATCGATGGTGTCTTGCTGTTTGTCGGTCATGCTATTGCCTATTGGTGTACGGGTGGCCGACTTCATGAAGGCCTTTCTTTATGCTCGCTAGTGTACTACGAAATCACGCTTGGGCGTAGTGATCACGACGCGGTAACCAGCGCTCAATTAAGGCATCGGCGGTGGTCGGATACTGCTGCCAAATTTGTTGCGCCAGCTGTTGTACCTGCGCTAATAAATGACTGTGTTTAATAATATCGGCGACTTTCATCTCGGTCAGTCCAGTTTGTTTCTGCCCCAGCAGTTCGCCGGGGCCGCGCAATTCAAGGTCGCGCTGAGCGATAACAAAGCCATCATTGCTATCACGCAGCACTGCCAAGCGCTGACTGGCAGTTTTTGACAACGGTGCGTGATAAAGCAATACACAATGGCTTGCCACCGCGCCACGGCCGACACGGCCGCGCAGCTGATGGAGCTGTGCCAGCCCCAAACGTTCTGGGTTTTCAATAATCATTAAGCTGGCGTTGGGCACGTCGACCCCTACTTCAATGACTGTAGTGGCCACTAATAAATCCAGCTCATGCGCTTTGAAAGCCTGCATCACGGCTTCTTTTTCGGCACTCTTCAAGCGCCCGTGTACCAAGCCAATACGCAGATTCGGCAGCTGTTGTGCCAACAGTGTGGCGGTATCTTCAGCGGCTTGGCATTGCAATACTTCCGATTCTTCTATTAAGGTACACACCCAATACGCTTGCCGGTGCTGTTCGGTGCACACCTGACGTACTCTTTCGATCACTTGCTCACGACGACTAGCGGGAATAGCGACGGTAGTCACTGGGGTACGCCCTGGCGGTAATTCATCAATAATCGAGGTTGCTAAATCAGCATATGCCGTCATCGCCAAGGTGCGTGGTATCGGCGTGGCGGTCATAATCAATTGGTGCGGTTGATAGCCTTGATCAACGCCTTTTTGGCGTAATTCTAAGCGCTGATGCACACCAAACCGGTGCTGTTCATCAATAATCACCAAAGCCAACTGCTGATACTGCACCTCACTCTGAAACAATGCATGGGTACCGACGACCAACTGCGCACTACCGTTGGCAATCGCGGCTAAGTTGGCCTGCCGCTCTTGGGCTTTCTGCTTGCCGGCTAACCAACCGACGCCAATACCCAACGGCTCCAGCCATTGGCGGAAGGTCAGGGCATGTTGCTCGGCTAGTATTTCAGTGGGCGCCATGAGTGCCACTTGGTAACCTTGGCCGATAGCCGTTAACGCAGCGAGCGCAGCGACCAAAGTTTTACCCGAGCCGACATCGCCTTGCACCAGCCGCATCATCGGCATGGGTTGGGCTAAATCGTGCTGAATCTCGGCGACTACTCGCCGTTGCGCAGCGGTAGGTTGAAACGGCAACTGCTGCAGAAACTGCTGTTGTAAAGCACTCTGAGGCGCTAGTGGTCGCGCTTGATGGGCCTGTTTGATAGACCGCAACTTGAGCAAACTCAATTGGTGCGCCAGCAACTCTTCACTGGCCAAACGCAACTGCGCTGGATGCACCCCGTCAGTGAGCTGCTGTAAACTGACATCAACTGGCGGTCGATGTAGCGTCCGTAGAGCGCTGGCTAAACTGAGCTGACCAGGTTGTAAACTTTCCGGCAATAATTCTGGTAACGCCTGTTCCGTCAGGTAAGTGAGTGCTTGTTCACTGAGTTTGCGTAACGTCGCTTGTTGCACGCCATCCGTAGCTGGATACACGGGCGTCAGCGTATCATCGGCTAGCAGCGGCGTGAGCTCATCAATAATTTTGTATTCCGGATGAATCATATCCGGACCCTGCAAGCCGCGCCGCACCTCACCAAACAGTTGCAGTCGTGTTCCGCCAACGAATTGCTTTAATTGCGCCGCACTGAACTGAAAAAACACTAAGTTCAGTTGACCACTGGCATCGCGCACTTTGCAGCGCAGCATACGGCGTTTGCCATAAACCACATCAGCACTGACCACCTCAGCGACTACGGTAGCGCTGCTACCCGCCTGCAACGCCGCAATTGGATAAATACGCGACCGATCTTCATAGCGCAGTGGCAGGTGCAACAGCACGTCCTGCACGTTTTGCAAGCCAAGCTTGGCCAAGCGCTGCTGCAACTTAGGCCCAATTCCCTTGAACACACTCAACGGTATGCGATGTAATCCAGATGAGTGGTTTTGGCTGGCGTTTGGCCGCATAATAACCCTACTGATAGCAACGTAAAGACTCACTAGAGAGGCCAGTATAACCACATGCGCGCGTTATCCATAGCCTTTCACCATGCTGATTTTTATCTCTTGAACAAGCCGGCCGGGGCACCGATGCACGCCAATCAGCATGAGCTCAGCGTGGTCCATCAATTGGCCGCACAAACCGGCGAAATACTCTATCCGGTGCATCGACTCGATACCCCAACCTCGGGCGCTCTATTGATCGCCCGCAACAAAGCTGCCGCAGCCGCCTTGAGCCAATTATTTGAACAGCGCCAAATAAGCAAACAGTATATTGCCATAGCAGCCGGCAAACCGAGTAAAAAACAAGGTTTAATCAGTGGTGACATGGACAACGTTCGGCGCGGCAATTGGCGCTTGTTACGCAGTCAAAACAACCCTGCCCAAACACGTTTTAGCAGCCACTCACTGAAACCCGGCTATCGCTACTATCTATTGCAACCACTGACCGGTCGAACCCATCAGTTACGCGTTGCGTTAAAAAGCCTAGGCACTCCTATTGTTGGCGATCAACGCTACGGTGGCGAACACCATGACTATTTGCATTTACACGCTTGGCAACTGCAGTTTAGCTACCATGGCGAGAACTTTGTGCTGAGCGTGCCAATTCCTGGCTATGGCTTATTTTGCGAATTACCAGATATCAGCTGACGAGCACTGGTAAATCACTGTACTTTTGGCATACTCAAGTTAGGTTTTTAACTCGGTCAATTTTTTAGGAGAAGCTTTCTATGCTGCGTCTTGCTGCTATTCCCGTTGCTATACTGCTTAGTATGGCCGCGACCACCTCGTCTGTATCGGCACAAACGGCCAGTGAGCCGCTGAAAATTTCTGCCGAGCTGGAACAAAAAGTCATTGCCTGGCGCCGTGACTTTCATCAACACCCAGAATTAAGTAACCGCGAATTTCGCACCGCCAAAGTAATTGCTGAGCATTTGCGTAGCCTTGGCTTAGAGGTGCAAACCGGTATCGCCAATACCGGTGTAGTGGCTATTTTGCAGGGTGGTAAGCCGGGTCCACTGGTCGCCTTACGTGCCGACATGGATGCACTCCCTGTGACTGAGCAAACCGACCTACCCTTTAAATCAGTCGCCATCGGTGAGTACCGTGGCAAACAAGTCGGTGTTATGCACGCCTGCGGACATGACTTGCACGTGGCTATGCTGATGGGTGCCGCCGAGCAACTGGTCGCCATTCGCGAGCAGGTTCAAGGTCAGGTGATGTTTATCTTTCAACCCGCTGAAGAAGGCGCGCCGCCAGAAGAAGGCGTGGCCGGCGCAGAATTGATGCTGCAACAAGGTTTATTCGCCCAACAAAAGCCTGACGCAGTGTTTGGTATTCACGTTTGGTCGGCCGGTAATACCGGGGTAATCGGCTATCGTGAGGGGCCATTGATGGCATCTTCTGATCGTTTCGAGATAACCGTTAAAGGCCGCCAAACTCATGGTTCACGGCCGTGGGGCGGGGTTGACCCAATTGTTGCCGCAGCACAAATCATCGGTGCGACACAAACTATTGTCAGCCGCCAAATTGACATCACTAAAGCCCCTGCAGTGCTCAGTTATGGCATTGTTGAAGGCGGTGTGCGCAACAATATCATTCCTGATGATGTTTACTTAGAAGGTACCATTCGAAACTTTGATATGGGCAATCGTGCGGCCATTTTCGAACAGTTGAAGACCACTGCTGAAATGACCGCTAAGGCCACCGGCGCTGATGCCCATGTACATATTGATGAAGGCTATCCAGTGACCATCAATGATGCCGAGCTGACCCGTAAAATGCTGCCGACTATGCAACGGGTTGCAGGTGCCGATAACGTCAAAGTAAATGCCTTAGTGACCGGTGCCGAGGACTTTTCCTACTATGCCTTAGAAACCCCTGGGCTATTCGTATTTCTCGGTATCACCCCAGAAGGGCAAGACCCAATTACCGCACCAAGTAACCATTCACCGTTTTTCTATGCCGATGAAGCAGCCTTGAAAACCGGTACTGAACTTTATGTGAATTGGGTCTTAGATTATCCCAAACAGTAAGCACTGATGCTGCCAGCGGCTACGACTCAGCAGAACGAGTCGTAGCCGAATCGGTACTTAAATGGCTTGCTGTAACTGCACGCGAATAACTTTTTTATCAATTTTACCGACACTGGTACGTGGCAAGTCAGCAACGACTTGAACCGTGTCTGGGATAGCCCATTTCTCAATAACACCCGAAGCAATAAATTGTTGCAGGTGACTGGCAATAGTCTCGCGATTAATCGTAGCACCGGGTTTTGCCACCACCATGGCATGCGGTCGCTCACCCCACTCGGCATCAGGTAAGCCGACTACCGCGACCAAAGCAACCTCTGCATGCTGACTAATCAAGTTCTCAATATCTAGCGACGATACCCACTCACCACCGGTTTTAATGACATCTTTGATACGATCACGAATTTGCAGGGTATAACCACTATCAATGGTGCCAACATCACCGGTATGCAACCAACCATTGGCCCACAGTTCTGCACTCTTTTCAGGCTCGCCAACATAGGCTTGGGTTAACCAAGGCGCGCGTACCACCACTTCGCCCATAGCTTCACCATCATGGGGTAAAAAACGACCGTTATGGTCAATAATTCGCATATTCACCATCGGTACTGGTTTGCCAGCCTTCACCCGAATCGCCACTTGCTCATCGAGTGACAGCTGATCGGCGCCAGCAGGTAACCATGAGGTGCTGAGTAGCGGACAGGTTTCTGACATGCCATAGCCGGTGTAAACCTGAATGCCGCGCTGCAAGGCGCCTTTGGCCAGTCCCTCGGTCAGTGCGCTGCCACCAATCAACACTTGCCAACCACTAAAATCAATCGAGGCAGCTTGTTCACTGCCAATAACCATTTGTAAAATAGTGGGTACACAGTGGGAGAAGGTAACTTTTTCGGTCAAATACAGTTTGACTAAGGCCGCCGGGTCATAACGACCCGGATAGACCTGCTTAAGACCCAACATGGTGGCTAAATAAGGCACACCCCAGGCATGTACATGGAACATTGGCGTGATCGGCATATAGACGGTATCCGAATGAATCAGCTGCATGCCCCGATTCATACTGGTGCTCGCCGCTAAGGTCATGGTATGCAGCACCAATTGTCGATGCGAGAAACACACACCTTTCGGATTGCCGGTAGTGCCCGTGGTATAAAACGTCGTAGCAACAGCGTTTTCGTCAAAATCAGCAAAATCAAAGTCTGCTAGGGCAGCAGCCATCAACTGCTCATAATGACCGATGGTAGGCAGCGGTGGCGCTTCAGGAGCAGCGCTATCGGACAACTGAATAACCCCTTTGACGGTGGTCAGTTGCTCACGCACTTTTGCCAATAGTGGCAAGAAATCATCATGACAGAGTACCAGGTCGTCCTGCGCATGATTCATAGTATAAACAATTTGCTCAGGCGCTAAACGCACGTTCACGGTATGCAAGACCGCACCAATCATAGGAATCGCAAAGAAGCATTCAAGGTAACGTGGGGTGTCCCAGTCTAATACCGCCACCACATCACCGGCTTTGATACCCGCTTCGGTAAGCACATTGGCAAGCTTTTGTACCCGTTGATAAAATTCAGCATAGCTATAACGCTGGCCATTATTACCGCCAACAATCTCGCCGCCAACACCATAGCGCTGACTACTTAATAATAATTGTTTGATCAACAATGGATAATTGTACGCTTCAGCCGCAGCTGGCATGAGTTTCACTGGCATGGTGTTGTTCCTCTTATAATTTTTATTAACGCTTGCGCACTACTTCGTATAAATCAGTTCGCCGATCCTTCAAATTCATCACTGAGCCTTCATGGTGTAAATAGCGCAACTCATCTAAATTCAGATCAGAAAAAATCAGTTGCTCGGTGTTAGGCGTCGTTTCCGCTAAAATTGCGTCATACGGAAAAGCAAAATCTGATGGTGAAAAGACCGCCGATTGCGCGTACTGCACATCCAGACTCTCCACTTGCGGGAGATTCCCCACCGAGCCACAAGTCACTACATAACATTCATTTTCAACCGCTCGCGCTTGCGCACAATGACGCACACGCAAATACGAATTGCGGGTGTCGGTCCAAAACGGTACAAATAAAATCTCTAAGCCTTCGGCAGCCATTAAACGACCAAGTTCCGGAAACTCGACGTCATAACAAATTAAAATACCAACACGCCCCGCATCGGTATCAAATACCTGCACCTGATCACCACCTTCAATAACCCAATCACGCTTTTCATGCGGCGTAACATGAATTTTTCGTTGCTCCTCAACGGTGCCATCGCGGCGACATAAATACGATACATTATAAATAACATCATCCTCATCAAGCGGCATCGAGCCGGTAATGATGTTGACGTTATAGCTCACCGCCATTTGTGACATCTCACGTTTAAAGCGATCGGTATACCCAGCTAAAAATCGAATCGCGTCTTTTTGTCGGCTCTGATCTGTCAAACCCATCAGCGGGGCGTTAAAGAATTCAGGAAAGACTGCAAAATCAGATTGATAGTTCGATACAGCATCAACAAAGTATTCGACTTGACGAAGCATCTCTTCAACCGAGGCAACTGCTCGCATTTGCCATTGAATAGCACCCACACGCACATTACGAATGCGGCTACCAAGAATATTATCTGAGGCTTCATAGAGAAAATTATCCCACTCTAACAAAGTGGCGAAACCCGCCGAACGCTTATCTTCGGGCAAATAACGCCCGAGTAAACGCTTAACGGTAAAATCGTTGGCCAACTGAAAAGTTAGAATAGGATCATAGATTTCCCGCCGATGCACTTGCTCAATATACTGCCCAGGGCTCAATTGCTCAGCGTACTTGTGATAATTAACAATGCGTCCACCGGCCAAAATAGCTTTAAGATTGAGCTGCCGACAGAGCTCTTTACGCGAATCATACAAACGTCGGCCGAGGCGATAACCGCGATAATTTGGATGAATCAATACATCTAAACCATAGAGTGCGTCGCCCTTGCGGTCATTAAGGATATTTTGGCGGGTATCCATCAGGTCATCATAGGTATGCGGGTTACTAAAGCGGGCATACTTAACCATCACGGTTAACGCAACACCCACTACTTTGCCATTATCCTCAAGACATAATTGCCCCTCGGGAAAATCTTTGATCAAGCGCTGAATGGTGTGCTCTCCCCAAGCACCACCAATATCGGGATAGACCGTATCCATCAACGCTTTCAATTCAGCGTAATCGTCGCTGCGCAAATTGCGCATCGTTAAGTGCAGTTCATCCGGGCTCATAGACTTCCTAGCTGGTAGCGGGGAACACAATACTTGTAGTATGACGATGTGACCAAAATTGGCAACCTTGGCTCTTGCGCCATCGGTCAAAGACATATAAACTTCTGGACGTCTAAATTTAAATCGCCAAGGATAGTTATGAACCAGCCCGCTAGCGCCACCGCGTTGTTACCGCTTGCGTTATTCCTGTTATTGTTTCTCGGCACCGGTATCTATTTTCAGTTCACTGGTGTTGATTACGCGTTCTATCAACTAGCCACCCCAGTGGCTATTCTGCCCGCGATTGTGCTCGGTATTTTACTCAGTAAGCAGGTGTTTGAAGAACGCATCAATACCTTTGTTGCTGGCGTGGGCGACCGCAATATTATCACCATGTGTTTGATTTATTTGCTCGCTGGCGGCTTTTCTACAGTAGCGGCTGCGACCGGTGGGGTAGATGCCATGGTCGCATTAGGGCTGACCATCATTCCTGCCAGCTTTATTCTGCCCGGTTTATTTATTATTGCGGCGGTGATTTCTACGGCTATGGGCACCTCGATGGGAACCTTGGCCGCGCTCGCGCCGGTTGCTTTAGGCATTGCTGAAGCGGCCGATATCGATTTAGCACTGATGGCTGGGGTGTTGGTAAGCGGCGCTATGTTCGGCGACAACTTATCCATTATTTCGGATACCACGATCGCCGCTACGCGCACCCAAGGCTGTGACATGCGTGACAAATTTAAAGCCAATCTTAAAATTGCTCTGCCAGCAGCGGTCATCACTATTCTGTGGCTGAGCAGTTTCGATACCAGTGGTTCTCCCGCCGAGATACCAGCGGCTAATTTGTGGCTAAGCATTCCCTATTTTCTGATCATTGCTTTAGCGGTGATGGGCTTGAACGTATTTGCGGTACTCAGCTTAGGCATCATTATTGCCGGTGCCTTTGGTATGGCCACAGTTGACTATCAATGGGTCGCGTTTAGCCAAGATATCTATAAGGGCTTTACCGGCATGCAGGAAATTTTCCTACTGTCATTGCTTATTGGAGGGCTCTCGGCGTTGATTCGGCAACAAGGTGGTTTGCAATTTTTAGCCAACGGCGTGGCACGCATCACCAGTGCCCTATTCGCTCAGCCGCAACAGCGTGCAGCGTTCGGTATTGTTGGCCTCACCGCAGTCACTAACTTAGCGGTGGCAAATAACACCGTGACTATTTTGCTCTCGGGCGAAGTCAGTAAAAACCTTGCCGAAAATGGTAATTTAGCCGCTCGCCAAAGCGCTAGTTTATTAGACATCACGGCCTGTGTAGTGCAAGGGGTGCTGCCCTATGGGGCGCAAGCTTTACTAATGGGAGCCAGCTTTGGTTTATCGCCGCTGCAGGTTAGTTTGCACACTGGTTATTGTTTTATTCTGCTCGCCGTTACCTTGGCAGCCATTATCTGGCGCAAACCACTGGAACTGCGTACGCCAGTAACGGCCAATTAATTAGTACTAGGTAACTCCATCACGCCATCGATTTCAATTTGCGCGCCACGCGGCAAGCCTTTGACTTCGATGGCGGCACGAGCTGGATAAGGGCTGGTAAAAAACTCTGCCATGACTTCATTCACTAGCGCAAATTTCGCTAAATCGGTTAAGTAGATCTGCACTTTCACCATATCTTGCAGCTCACCACCCGCAGCTTCACACACCGCCTGTAAATTCTTAAATACCTGCACCGCTTGCTCGCGAAAATCGTCACTAACAAATTGCATGGTGCTTGGTAGCAGTGGAATTTGCCCAGATAAATAAACTGTCGTGCCAATTTTCACTGCTTGTGAGTAGGTGCCAATGGCAGCTGGGGCGTTGTCCGTATTAACAATAACTTTGGCCATGTGCTTATTTCCTCAACCGTGATACGCGCTGCACGTCGGGCATTTTACGAATATGCCGGATCACATCAGCAAGTTGTTTTCGATCATGCACCGTCAGCGCAATATCAATATGATAAATATTGGCGTCGACTTCTTCGGTCTTCAGCCCATGAATATTACAACCAGTATAGGCGATTGCCGAGGTCAGTTTGGCTAGTGCACCTTGATGATTAACAATTTCCACCCGCACCTCGGTGATAAATTCAGCTTCAGGCTTGTTATCCCACTGCACCGGGAAATAATGACCCGGCTCATCTTCATGGCCGCGCACGTTTTTACATTCCTGCCGATGAATGACCAAACCCTTACCTGGGCTGACGTGGGCAATAATATCATCGCCAGGTATAGGTCGGCAGCATTTGGCAAAACTGACTAATAAACCTTCCGCACCTTTGATGGCCAGCGAGCGTTGGTTGCCACCGCCACTTTGACCGTCATCTTTGAGATTGACCAATTCACCTAACAAACGCTTGGCAATGGCAATTGACATCATATTGCCCAAACCGATCTCGCGAAGTAGCTGCGGGATATTCTCTACTTTGGTTTCCTTCAGTACCCGTTTAAATTCCTTGGCGGCAATTTCATCGTAATTAATCGGCCCGAGCGCAGCACGTAATAGGCGCTCACCAAGTTGCTCGGCCTCACGAGTTTCCTGGCCTTTCAAATACTGGCGGATTTTGGCCCGCGCTTTTGCGGTAACAGCAAAATTCAGCCAGGCAATATTGGGCCGCGAGCCTGCTGCTGTCTTAATTTCCACAGTTTGCCCGGTTTCCAGCGGTTTACTGAGCGAATGCACCTTATGATTCACCCGCGCACCAATACAGCTATTACCAATATCGGTGTGTACTGCATAAGCAAAGTCTACCGCTGTAGCGCCCTGCGGTAACTCAATAATGCGCCCTTCTGGAGTGAACACATAAATTTCTTCAGGAAATAGTTCAGATTTCACGTTCTCAATAAATTCAAAGGCATTGCCAGTACTTTGCTGCAGTTCTAAAAGACTTTGCATCCAACGCCGCGCACGCACCTGCGCAGTGGTGCCGCTGCTATCCTCAGTTTTGTAAAGCCAATGCGCAGCAACACCACGATCCGCCATTAAATTCATTTCTTCGGTACGAATTTGTACCTCTACCGGAATACCATGCGGGCCTTTCAACGAGGTATGCAACGACTGATAACCATTCGATTTGGGAATAGCGATATAGTCTTTAAAGCGGGTTTCTATTGGCTTATAGAGGTTATGTAACGCGCCTAATACCCGGTAACAGGTATCGACATCGGCCACTACCACGCGAAAGGCATAGATATCCATCACCTGCTCAAATTGCAGTTCCTTATGCAGCATTTTTTTATAAATACTATAGAGGTGCTTTTCGCGGCCACTCACCCGTGCTGGTATACCGCTATCTTTCAGTCGCTTATCGATCTCAATTTCAACCCGCTCAACTAACTCGCGGCGGTTACCACGGGCCTTTTTTACCTGCGATTCAAGCAAGCGCGCGCGCCACGGATACATGGCAAAAAAGCCATGTAGCTCGAGTTCATTCTTAATATCATGAATACCCAAGCGGTGGGCCAGTGGGGCATAAATTTCGAGTGTTTCGCGGGCGATACGGCGGCGTTTGTCAGGGCGCAAATGACCAATGGTACGCATATTGTGGGTACGATCGGCTAACTTAATTAAAATCACCCGAATGTCATGAACCATCGCCATAATCATTTTGCGATAGTTTTCAGTTTGCGCTTCTTCTTGCGAATTGAATTGTAGTTTGTCGAGTTTCGATACGCCTTCAACCAATTCCGCGACCATGCCGCCAAATTGTTCGGCTAGGTCTTCTTGGGTAAAGCGGGTATCTTCAATAACATCATGCAGCAACGATGCCATGATGGTTTCATGGTCCAGCCGCATATCGGCAAGAATGCCGGCAACGGCGACTGGATGGGTGATATAAGGTTCGCCACTGTGGCGTTTTTGGGTGTTGTGGGCATCTGCAGCCAAGCGATAGGCCGCAGTAATCTGCTCTACCTGTTCAGCGGGCAGATACTCTGAAACTTTCTGCCGTAAACCTTCAAACAAATACACCCGTGTTACTCAATCCCACGCAAAGCATCAACAGCTGCCAATTCGTCAGCGTCTTGTTGCGCCATTTCAGTGCGCTCTTGTGCATCGAGGCGCTTCGCATCAATCAAGCCTTGCTCAATTTCACGCAATGCCACCACAGTTGCTTTCTCGTTATGTTTCCATGGCACCAGTGAATCTTTGCCTTGGGTGGCTAATTGCCGAGCCCGGCGTGAGGCAACCAATACCAGGTCAAAGCGGTTACCAATGCGATCAACGGCTTCTTCTACAGTTACGCGTGCCATAGTTACTCCAATAAATATTAATTCGGGCGAAAATAAAGGGGTCAGGAATTATACGGATTTAGCCGTGATTCGCCAACAGATCTTTGAGTTTAGTCGCATGTTGCGACTGCTGCAACGCCATTCGTTGCCGTTGCGCCAGCACAATGTGCTCAAAATTAGCTAAGCTGGCGGCAAAATCGTCGTTGATTAATAAATAATCAAACTCGTGATAGTGCGACATCTCGTGCTGTGCCTTCGCCATCCGCGCCGCAATGACCGCATCGCTATCTTGTGCACGATAACGCAAACGTTGCTCTAATACTGCTAACGAAGGCGGTAAAATAAATATCGATTGCGCCGCTGGATAGGCTTCACGGACCTGTCGTGCACCTTGCCAATCGATATCTAAAAAGACGTCGATACCCTGCGCGAGAGTGTGTTCAATAACTGTGCGTGAGGTACCATAAAAATTACCGAACACCTCAGCCCACTCATAAAATTCACGGTTGGCTATTTTTTCTTGAAAACGCGCCACTGAGATAAAATGATAATGCACGCCATCTTGCTCACCTGGACGCATAGCTCGGGTGGTGCAAGACACCGAGACTTGCATCGAGCCATCGGCGTGGCGCTCAAGCAGCGCTTTAATTAAACTTGATTTGCCGGCACCACTGGGGGCAGCAATAATAAATAAATTTCCTGGGGTAGCGGCACACGTTGTCATGAACAAATTTGTATCTTTGGCTTGCTAATGACCACAAAGCATAGCATGTTGATGGCATTGCTACCACAGGAGAGAATGTGATGAGTATTACTTGGATTCTAATCATTATTGCGGTCATTGTGCTGTTCTGGGCCATCAGTATTTACAACAATTTAGTGCGGCTGAAGAATCAGTACCAAAACGCCTTCGCGCAAATTGAAGTACAACTCAAACGTCGTTATGACCTGATTCCCAATTTAGTTGAAACGGCCAAGGCCTATTTGCAACACGAAAGTGCCACCCTAGAAGCTGTGGTAGCGGCCCGTAACCAAGCCGCCGGTGCGCTAAAACAAGCCGCTGCTGACCCGTCCAACGCCACCGCCATGCATAGCTTAGGCGGCGCAGAATCTGCACTGGGCTCGGCATTGGGTCGGCTCAATGTAGTGATGGAAGCCTATCCAGACCTCAAAGCCAATCAGAATATGATGCAAGTATCGGAAGAGTTGACCAGCACCGAAAATCGCGTGGCCTTCTCACGCCAAGCGTTCAACGATGCAGTGATGAACTTCAATACCTACCGCCAGTCGTTCCCACCGGTGCTATTCGCCAGTTTATTTGGCCACCCAGCCGATGCTAGCTTACTAGAATTTGCCGACAGTGCCGAAATTCAAGCCGCCCCCAAAGTTCAGTTTTAACTCGGGCACGCTAATTCACTATGGTTGATTTCTTTACTCAGCAACAACAAGCAAAACGCAACACCACCTTATTGGTGGTGTTGTTTGTGATCGCCGTCAGTTTAATTATTGCTATTATCACCGCCGCATCAGCCGTGGTGATGGGTTATTTGAATAGCGATGGTAACGGTAGTTACCAGATACATGCTGGCCCACTCACGCTCATCGCAGCAATGGTGGCTGGGGCTATCGGCTTGGTGATGCTGGTCAAATGGCTGCAATTAAAGCCAGGTGGCCATGTCGTTGCTGAAAGTTTGGGTGGCATACGTATTGCGCCCGACTCGACCGATCCGCTCGAACGCCGTATTCTTAATGTGGTTGAAGAAATGGCTATCGCCGCCAATATGCCGGTGCCAGCAGTCTATTTGCTGCCTGAAGAAGCGGCTATTAACGCCTTTGCTGCTGGGTATACCAGCAAGGATGCGGTTATCGGGCTTACCAAGGGCGCCGTTGAAAGCTTTTCACGGGAACAACTACAGGCGGTTGTGGCGCATGAATTTAGCCATATTTTGAATGGCGACATGCGCATGAATATTCGTCTCATTGCGGCCTTAGCAGGTATCTTGGCGCTGGCTAAAATGGGTGAGCTGTTGTTGCGCAGTGCGCGCTTTAGTGGCCGTCGCAACAGTAAGGAAGTAAATCCATTACCCTTTATTGGCTTGGCTTTGTTGATTGTCGGTTGGGTTGGTGTGCTGTTTGGCAGCATCATTAAAGCGGCTGTATCGCGTCAACGGGAATATCTCGCCGACGCCGCAGCGGTGCAATTTACCCGCAACCCCGAGGCACTAGCCGGCGCGCTAAAACAAATCGGTGCACGCCAGCACGGTAGTCGACTGCAGCATAAAAATAGCAGCGAGGCCGCGCATTTATTTTTCGGTAATGCGGTATCAAGTTGGTTCAGTATGATGGCAACTCATCCGCCACTGGAGAAACGTATCAAACGCCTCGAGCCGCACTGGAATGGCGATTACCCCGAACCACAGCAAGCCTTCGCTGAGCCACAGCCAGGTGCTGATGCCAGCCAGTCATCGGCGAATTCACTGAATCGTTTAGCCCTATTAGCGCTACCGACGCTTTTGCTGGAACACGCGCGCAGCCCCCAACAAGCGCCAGCATTAGTGCGTCAAATACTCGCTGCACAAGCATCAGATCAGCCTAATAACTCGGCACTGAGTGAACTGAGTGCCGCTCAACTATTAGCCTTGGTGGAATTATCAATACCGGCGTTACGACTGACTCAAGATGGCGAGAGAGCTGCCTTATTAGCTGATTTGCAGCGTCTTGCCAGCAGTAATGATCTGTTTCACTGGTGTCTTTATCAATTAATCGCGCGACAATTACTGCCGGCTAAGCAGTTTGCCAAAGGTCT
Organism: Pseudidiomarina sp.; assembly: GCA_023260975.1. Classification (GTDB taxonomy): domain Bacteria; phylum Pseudomonadota; class Gammaproteobacteria; order Enterobacterales; family Alteromonadaceae; genus Pseudidiomarina. The sequence continues at coordinate 39,248 of JALQTK010000007.1, forward strand.
TGGTAAAAAAGCTGCTATTAAATGCACGGTCAACGCGCTGATTAGCGCAGAACAAGGTCAGCCACTCAACTATGCCGAACTGGAACGTGCCATCAATAGCTGCGCGAAATGGCCGCCGCTTATGAAACAATCCATGGTGGCGCGCTGGCTACACGTGGTGCAGCAGGATCAGCAAATTTCTGCCACCGAGCAAAAACTCATTGCTACCTTGTGCGCCTGTATTGATGAGCCATTACCGGATGCGTTGTTAGCCCCCATCAGCTGATTGAACTGAACTCAAACCAACCCTGCTACAGCGATCCAAACCTACTGACGCTGCGTAACAGATAAACTATTTTCAAGGAGTACCGAATGACCTCTGCTTTATTTCGCCCGTTTCAATGTAAAACCCTGAACTTACGCAATCGCACGGTGATGGCCCCTATGACCCGCAGCTTCTCGCCAGGGAATGTGCCAAACGCCGACAACGTTGCCTACTATGCGCGCCGAGCAGCAGGTGAAGTGGGGCTGATTATTACCGAAGGAACTGAAATCAATCATGCCGGTGCCAGTGGCTACCCGAATGTGCCGCATATTTATGGTGCCGAAGCTATGGCCGGTTGGAAACAGGTCGTCGATGCAGTGCATGCTGAAGGCGGTCAGATCATTCCGCAATTATGGCATGTCGGCGCAGTACGCAAACCCGAGCATGAAAATGCTGCGCCAGCTTACTCACCATCGGGGCTGTTCGCGCCTGGAAAACACAACGGCGTGAGTATGAGCAAGAGCGATATTGATGAAGTGGTTGCGGCATTTGCCGAATCAGCCCGACTGGCCAAACAAGTTGGTTTTGACGGGGTAGAAATTCATGGTGCTCATGGCTATTTAATTGATCAATTTCTATGGGCAGGTACCAACCTGCGGGACGATGAATACGGCGGTTCACTGGTTAATCGAGCGCGCTTTGCGGTAGAAATCATCCGCGCCGTACGGGCAGCTGTAGGCGAGGAATTTGCCATAGTTTTCCGCTTTTCTACCTGGAAACAGCAAGATTACCAAGCCAGTTTGGTTGATGGCCCTGAACAGCTGGCCGAATTGCTCGAGCTACTAAGTGCTGCTGGTGTAGATGTCTTTCATGCCTCGACGCGGCGCTTCTGGGAGCCTGAATTTGCTGGCTCAGAGCTGAACTTAGCCGGTTGGACGCAAAAACTCACCGGTAAGCCAACTATTTCAGTTGGTAGCGTTGGGCTCAGCGAAGACTTTATGAGTGGAACCTTTATGTCAAAGCAGGCACAGGTGGAAACATCCGGTTTAGAGCAGCTTAATCAACGCATGCAAGCAGGTGAATTTGACCTTATCGCGATTGGCCGCGCGTTATTACAAGACCCCAATTGGGTACGTAAAGTCCGTGAAGGGCGCGAGAACGATCTAGAAGCCTTCAATAATGCCTCGTTAAAACAACTGTATTAATCGCGGAGTAGGCTATGGCGCTGCATCGGGTTGGCTTGTATTGGTTCAGTAATGACCTGCGGGTACATGATAATCCGCTGCTAGCGCAGGCTGCTAACGAATGTCAGCAGTTAATCTGTCTCTACGTACTGCCGCCTGAGTGGCGTCAACCGAATCGCTACGGTTTGCGCAGTCTCGGTGAGCAGCGTTGGCGGTTTTTGCAGGCCAGCCTGCGTGACTTACACCAGCAATTGCAAGCACGAGGTCAGCAGTTGCTGGTGTTGCAGCAAAATCCATTACATAGCCTTGCTGAACTGATTAGTAGTCATGCCATTGAGGGTATTTATTTTGCTCAACATGCTGGCTATTACGAACGCCGTTATCAGCAAATTTTGCGCCAACGCTACCCATTTATTCATTACAACAGTGCCGCCACACACACCTTATTTGACCCATTGCAGTTACCGTTTGCATTGACCGAATTACCCGAGAACTTCTCCAAGTTCCGCCGCTTGATCGAGTCCACAGCACTGCGCTCACGTATCAGTCCGGCACAACCAGCGCCATTAGCGCTGCCCAGAAGTCCACTGCCGTCCGAGCTGGTGCAGCGTAAATGGCAGCAATTACCGCCGGTCGTCACGGTGGCTGACCACCCGTGGCAAGGTGGCACTAGTGCTGCATTGCAGCATCTGCAACGCTACTTTAGCAGCGCCGCTGCACAGTATTATAAAGACACCCGTAACGCCCTCGATGACTGGGCGGCGTCGACCAAATTTTCGGCTTGGTTAGCAGATGGTTCGCTGTCGGTACGACAAATTCTCGATGCGCTTGCTGAGCATGAACGCAGTCAAGGCCCTAACGAGAGTACCTATTGGATTTGGTTTGAGCTGCTCTGGCGTGAGTATTTTCAATGGTATGCGCACGCCCATGGTAAGCGCCTATTCAATTTTTCCGGGCTCAAGCAGCGTGGCCCAACGACCAGCTTTTACCCGGCGCGATTCCAAAAATGGTGCAGCGGTAATACTCCTTATGCGGTGGTTAATGCCTGCATGCGACAATTAAATCAAACCGGCTATATGTCAAACCGTGGCAGGCAATTGGTGGCTAGCTGTTTAGTTCATGAACTTGGTCTCGATTGGCGCTACGGTGCCGCCTATTTTGAGCAACAATTGATTGATTACGATGTCGCCGCCAATTGGGGGAACTGGCAATACCTTGCTGGGGTGGGCGCTGATCCGCGTGGGCATCGACGCTTCGATCTTGATAAACAAACCCGTCAGTACGACCCCAACGGCGTATTTATTTTGCATTGGGGCAATCAGCACGCCAGTTTAGTGCTCGATGATTGCGACGCAGCGGACTGGCCAATCAGCGAATGAGTTGTGCTGTTGTCTGGTTTAAACGCGATCTGCGCCTCACCGACCATGCGCCGCTGGCTCATGCAGTAGCGACCGGTCAGCGGTTATTATTGCTCTATATAGTTGAGCCATTGTTGCTGCACGATCCGCATTATCACGCGCGGCATTGGCAATTTGTCAGCCAAGCCATTGCTGATATCAACCAGCAATTAGCAGCATTAAATCAAGCCAATGCGCAATTATGGGTGGTGCAAGGAGACGCTCTCGCCATCCTCACTCATATCCATCAACAAGTGGGTATTGCCGGCTTGTACTCGCACCAGGAAATTGGCTTGGCTAACACCTATGCGCGTGACCGCGCCGTGCAGGCATGGTGTGCGCGCCATGATATTAGCTGGCAGCAACAGCAAACCGCAGGGGTGATTCGTGGTCTTGCCAATCGTCAACACTGGGACCAACGCTGGAAGCAGGTGATGCGTAGTCGCCTTGTTGTGGTGCCGTGGCAACAAGCTCAGTGGTTGCCAAGCACCATCGTTAAGCAGCAGCTGCAGGCATTTTCGCCGCAACCGCAGTGGTCGTCGCTAGCAGCCGTTAACGAGACCCAGCAACTGGGTGGCAGCACAGCTGCGTGGGCGACTCTCGAGGATTTCTTCAACGGCCGCGGCAGTAATTACTGCTACCATATTTCCAAGCCCGAATTAAGCCGCAGCAGTTGCTCGCGCATGTCGCCACATTTAGCCTGGGGCACCATCAGTATGCGCGAATTTTATCAACGCTTACTGCGCCAGTGGCATACACCCGGCTGGCGAAAAACCCTGGTTGCACTGGCCTCGCGACTGCATTGGCATTGCCATTTCATGCAAAAATTTGAAAGCGAATGTGCAATGGAATTCCGCCCAGTCAATCGTGCTTATGTTGATTTTCCATACCGCCAAGACGACAAGGTAAGTGAGCACTTACATGCTTGGAAGTCGGGAAATACCGGATTTCCCTTAATCGATGCCTGTATGCGCTGTGTCATACAAACGGGCTACTTGAACTTCCGCATGCGGGCTATGCTGGTAAGTTTTCTATGTCATTTATTGCGTCTCGATTGGCGCCTCGGCATACAGCACTTAGCACAGCAATTTCTCGACTTTGAACCGGGTATTCACTATCCACAATTTCAAATGCAAGCGGGTGTAACGGGCACCAATACCATTCGTATGTACAACCCCACCAAACAAGCTCAAGAGCATGACCCAGAGGGCAACTTTATCCGGCAATGGTGTCCCGAATTAGCCGAACTACCAGCGCCACTGATTGCCGAGCCGTGGCGCTTAACCGCGATGGAACAAGCTTTGTACAATTGCCGCATCGGTAGCGACTATCCAGCTCCAATCATCGATTTAACCGAAGCGGCCAAACAAGCACGTGATTTGCTCTGGAGCTATCGCCAACAAGCGTCAGTAAAAAGCGACGGCAAACGTATTCTCCGTCGCCATGTAAGGCCCCGCAAAGAAACCTTACGCACTGGCTAAAGCTTGCGCTAAATCAGCAATTATATCGTCACTATGCTCAATACCAACGGCCAATCGAATCGCTTCGGGTAATACCCCAACGGCTTGCTGCTGGGTCGCAGTTAACTGCCGATGGGTGGTCGACGCTGGGTGACAGGCTAATGATTTGGTATCGCCAATATTGACCAAGCGCTTGAATAATTTTAGCTGATCATAGAATTTCACCCCCGCCTCATAACCACCTTGAATACCAAAGGTTAATAGCGCTGACGGCACACCACCATGAATAATGCGCTGGGCTCGCTGATAATGGGGATGATTGGGTAATCCGGCAAAATTTACCCAGGCAACCTTGTCGTGCTGTTGTAAATAATTGGCCACTTTCACGGTATTTTCGCAATGCCGATGAATACGCAACTCCAAGGTTTCTAATCCTTGCAAAATTAAGAACGCATTAAACGGCGATAGTGCCGCACCGGTATTGCGCAGAGCCACTGTGCGCGCCCGCGCAATAAAGGCCGCTGGGCCAAAACTCTGGTTATAAACCACGCCATGATAAGCCGGCTCCGGTTGACTAAATTGAGCGAATTTCGTCGCTTGAGCAGCCCAATCAAACTGGCCGGAATCAACGATAATACCGCCAATGGTGCTGCCATGACCGCCGATATATTTGGTTAACGAATGCACCACAATATGCGCACCTAAAGCAATTGGTTGGCATAATAAAGGGGTCGCTACAGTATTATCCACCACCAATGGAATACCGGCTTGCTGGGCGACTGCAGCCAGCCCCGGAATATCCGCAACAGTGCCAGCCGGGTTGCCGATAGTTTCGCAATAGAGTGCTTTGGTCTGGCTATCAACCAAGCGAGCGAGATCAGCTGGGTCATCGGACTCAGCAAAACGCACCTCAATACCAAAGCTAGGCAACATATGCTTAAACAAGGTATAGGTGCCACCATAGATGTGTGGCGTGGTGACAATGTTGTCGCCCTGCTTGGCCAAGGTGATCAAAGCATATTCTATAGCCGCCATACCTGAGGCCACAGCAAGCCCAGCAATACCGCCTTCGAGTGCGGCGAGCCGTTGCTCCAACACGTCATTGGTGGGATTCATAATGCGACTGTAAATATTACCGGGCACGGCTAAATCAAATAAATCGGCGCCATGCTGGGCGCTATCAAACTCGTATGCCGCGGTTTGATAAATTGGTACCGCAGTGGCTTTAGTGGTCGGGTCGCACTGAAAACCATGATGCAGAGCGATGGTTGCTGGCCGTTGTTGACTCATTGAAATCACTCCTTTAATTAATTAATTCAAGAATATCGCTGTGTACGCCAGCGGCGGTTACTTCACGGCCAGCACCAGGCCCCTGAATAATCAGTGGATTTTCTGCGTAATGCTGGCTGTAAATAATAAAGTTCGCATTGCCCGCTGGCAGATGCGCATACGGCGACTGACTGGTAATAGGGGTCAGTTCAGCAGCGGCCACCACCCCGTGACTATGCTGCTGTACCGCACCTAAATAACAGAATTGTTGGGCTTGCGGGTGCTTCAACAAACGCCATTGCTCAAAATGCTGGTCAAACAAATCACGCTGCTGCCAAAACTGTTCTAAGCTGCAGTCACGCAGTGCCGGTGGCACCAAATTAGTAATCGAAATATCGGCTAAGGCTAATTGCCAGCCCGCCTCACGGGCTAAAATGAGTAATTTCCGGGCCACATCCATACCACTCAGATCAAGCCGCGGATCGGGCTCGGTGAGGCCACGCTGAACCGCTTGCTGTAGCCAATCAGAGAGCCGGTCGCCGGGGCGATAATGCTGAAAGATCCAACTCAGCGAGCCGGAGAAATTTCCCTCTAAGCGGCGCAATTGATCATGGCAGGCCAGCCGTTCACGAATAGTACGCTGTACTGGCAAACCAGCGCCGACGGTGGTGTTATAAAGCCAGCGCTGACCGCTCTGCTGCAACTGCTGTTGCAGCAGTTGATAAAAGTCTGGGTTGCTGGAGCCGGCATACTTATTCGCGCTGACAATATCAGCACCGGCAGCAAACCACTGTGGGTAATCGCGGCTGACGATTTTACTCGCAGTTAAATCTAATACGATCACCTGTAGCTGCTGTTGCCGTAACGAGGTGATCAATTGCGCCAAATCACAGCGTTCACCGGCCTGCTGCCACAGCGAACGCCACTGATTCAACTGCGCTGGTGCAAGCAACAGACTTTTCTGCGAACTATGCAACGAGTGCAATTGTGCTTGTGCTGGCAACTTGCTGGCAAACTGATCAAGCCATGCGCTGGCAATATTACCGACACCGACTACCACAATGGCAAAGCTACTCATGACCCACCTCAGCAGCGAGGAATTGCTGCAGCGGCGCGGCGTAAGCCGAAACACTTTTTATAAAACCATCGTGGCCATAACTTGACTCAACACAGTGCAAGCCCGCGCAGTGCGGCAGCTGTTCAGCAAATTCGGCTAACAGCTCAGCTGGCACCAATTGATCGCTGGTAAAACCGATTAATAGAGTCGGCTGGTGAATCAACTGTGGGGTCAATCGATAGCTATCCAACGCTGGTCCAAATTGCTCAAATAAATTGCGCGCAGCAACGCTATCGGCCTGCACCAATTGCTGCCCCTTACGTTCAATATAAGCGACCGCTTGCTGTGGGTCGGGAAAATACTGATCCATGGCAGCGCTACTACGATAACTCAACATCGCCAAAGCCCGGGCTAATTGCAGCCCCTGCTCGGGCTCGCCTGCGGCATCACCAAGGCGCAGCAATTGTCGTTGAAAATAGCGCAACATCACTGCTTGTGCGGGCGCACGATGGGCTGCGCCAATAACTGCTAAACGGCTCATTGAAAGGCTTGTATGTTGCGCTAATTCCAACGCCACTAAGCCGCCGTATGAGCCACCAATAACCGTATGTAACTGAGTCAATCCGAGCTGCACCAGCGCTGCGGCAATCAGTTGCGCTTGCTGAGTTATGGTTGCAACAACGGGAAGCACCTGTGAATCGCCGGTACCACCCGCGTAATCCACCGCTAACACGCCAAAGCGCTGCAAATCGACAACCTTAAATAGCTCCTGCCACCAGCCACTACCATCGGCCTGCCACACTGAGCGACCGCCGGAGATACCGCCGAGCACCAGCACTAAAGGCCCGTGCGGGTTACCAAACTCATTGAGATAAAGCTGACCACCGGGCACCGGGCAAACATGCGTGACCAGGTGATGTGAGAGTCCGGATGAGAGTCCGGATGAGAGTACTGACATAGATGAAGCGAAACCACAGTAAATAGACGATGCCGCTACCATAACCAGCTTGATGAATTTTGTCAATCTAGACGTTTAGATGTCTAAAATTAATTTATCTGGCGACTAGCAGTCATTGCATCACTAGGCAACAAGCGTTAATTTATTCACCTAAATCTAAATCAGGATCATCCGCCATGCGCAGAATAGTCTCCATTCTCATCGCCAGCACTCTGTTACTGGCACTATCAGCAACCGCCAGTGCTGAAAAGATCGCTTTGGTGGGCGGCCGACTAATTGATGGCACTGCAGAATTGCCACTGCGCAATAGCGTTATCCTGGTCAATGACGGGATCATCGAAAAAGTCGGCACAGTAGGCGAATTGGCGGTTCCAGAAGGGTATCGAATTGTCTCTACTGAAGGCCACGATGTGTTGCCGGGTTTATGGGAAAGCCACGCCCATCTGCAATTGAGCGGCCATGCTGATTATCGCCATTGGCAACAAAACTACGGTGATCGTTTTGTCGATGAGATCATGCCTGCAGCATTGGTGCAGTTGTTGCTCACCGGTGTTACCAGTGTTCGTGACCTCGGTGCGCCACTTGAAGATACCCGCATTATAAAACAGCAACTCGCTGATAAAACTCTCCCTGGCCCTACTTTGTATGCTTCTGGGCCGTTTATACAATGGCAGGTTGATGACTGGCAAAGCAGCTACCGTTGGGCAGTACGCAATCAACAAGATGCGGTGACCAAAGTCAATCAACTCGCTGATGCAGGCATGGATATCATCAAGTTAATTGACCAAGACGATATGCCGCGAGCGGTTGCCGAAGTGATTGTCCAGCAAGCCCATAAGCGCGGTATGAAAGTGGTTGCGCATGCGCACAAACCGAATGAAATACGGTTGGGTATCGAAATAGGTGTCGATAATTTTGAGCATACCGGTTTAACCACAGCGCCAGGCTATCCTGACGATGTCCTTACCGCGCTCAAAGAGCGCACTGCAACCGGTATTTTTCAGGGGCTGATGTTTTGGACCCCGACGATTGAGTATCTATGGACCTACCAAGACACTATCGCCAACCCAGAATATCTCGATAATGACTGCTGGCATCGCGGTTTAAAGCCGGACACTATTGCCGATATTCGTCAATCAGTTGGTAAACCCGGACATCTCGTTCATTCGCAGCTGGTACCGCTGCGCAAGCCAACCCTAGAGCGCAAGATTAAGCAGCTGAAAGACGCCGGTGCGGTACTTTTGGTCGGTACCGATGTCGGTGTTCCGATGAAGTTTCATTGTCAAACAACCTGGCGCGAAATGTCGGTATGGGTTGATGACCTCGGTTTCGACGCCATGGAGACCATTCGTGCAGCGACCTATTGGCCGGCAGTTATGATGGGGGTAGAACACCGTTACGGCTCAATCACGCCAGGCAAAGTAGCCGATATTATTGCCGTGCGCGGCGACGTATTGAAATATATGGCGCTGATGCAACGAGTTGATCTAGTCATGAAAGATGGTGTTATTTACAAGCAAAATGGCCAGGTGCATGAGCACCTTCTGCCAGAGCAACTTAGACACCAAACACAATTTAATTACAGCAACAGTACCGAGTAATTTATGCCAACGTTTGATATCGTTTCCGAAATCGATAAAGTAGAACTTAAAAATGCCGTCGACAATGCCACCCGTGAAGTAGGCACGCGCTTCGATTTCCGCGGCGTTGAAGCCCGTATCGAGTTAAAAGAGTTTACCGTAACGCTCACCTCGGAGTCGGAATTCCAAGTGCAACAGCTGCACGATTTGTTTAATAACCATTGCGCTAAACGCGGTATCAGCCTAGCCGCTTGCGATATCCCTGAAAAAGCCACCCACAGCGGCAAAACCTACAGCATGGCGATCACCTTCAAAAATGGTATCGACCAAACGCTCGCGAAAGATATCGTTAAGCGTATCAAAGATGCCAAGCTCAAAGTGCAAGCCGCTATCCAAGGTGAAAAAGTGCGCGTCACTGGTAAGAAACGTGACGACTTGCAAAGCGCAATTGCATTATTACGCAGCTCTGACATTGAGCAACCGTTGCAGTACGAAAACTTCCGTGACTAATTGCTGCCCACTTTGCAGCAACAGTGATACGGTCTTATTTCACACTCTCGCCTATGGCGCGCATGCCGGCCGTCAATATTGGCATTGCAATAGCTGCTGGCTGGTATTTGTACCGCCAGCTTATCAGCTCAGTGAAGGTGCTGAAGAAGCGTTCTATCAGACCCATCAGAATGATCCTGCTGACATGGGTTATCGCGGTTTTCTTAGTCGTGCAACTGAGCCATTACTGGCGTTACTTAAACCCGCATCGACGGGCCTCGACTTTGGCTGCGGACCAGCACCAACGTTATCGCAGATGCTCAGCGAACAGGGTCATCGCTGTGCTGACTATGACTATTTCTTTGCCCAGCAACCAGATTTGCTCGAACAACAGTATGATTTCATTACCTGTACCGAAGTGATTGAGCACCTGAGCCAGCCGGCACAAGTTCTTAGCCGTCTACGGCACTGTTTAAAACCGGGCGGGTTGCTCGTTGTGATGACCCAGCATTGGATTAGTCAACAGCGTTTCAGCCAGTGGAATTACCGCAATGACCCAACGCATATTGGCTTCTATCACCAGCACACCATGCGCTGGATCGCTAACCACTGGCATTTTGAGATCTGTTATCAACAGCGCGATGTAGTTATATTTCAACGCAAAATCGACTAGCATAGACAACTTCGTAGCTTAAGGAATCCGCACATGTCGCCTACTAATGAAGCACAATGGCAAGCCCGTCGATCTGGTGAGTCGAGCCAGCGCCCCGGTGACCAGCGCAATCCGTGGCAACGCGACCGCGCACGCGTGCTGCACTCAGCAAGTTTTCGGCGGCTGCAATCAAAAACCCAGATCATGAATGTCGGCGAAAATGATTTTTATCGAACTCGCCTTACCCATAGCTTAGAAGCAGCACAAATTGGCTCCTCACTAATCAATCAATTACAGCGCTCAGCAGAACCGGCATTGGCCGCCCTGCTGCCTGATCTTAGTCTGATGGAAACCTTGTGTTTAGCGCATGATATTGGCCACCCGCCATTTGGCCATGGTGGCGAAACAGCGCTGAATTTTAAGATGCTGCAATCAGGTGGCTTTGAAGGTAACGGTCAGACGTTTCGAATTGTTGGTAAATTAGAAGCCTATCATCCCGAACATGGTATGGACCTTACCCGTCGTTCATTATTTGGCTTGCTAAAATACCCGGTATTGATGCCCGATTTACCCGCCGCGCCCTCGCAACAGCGCGGCAGTCTGAACCTCTGCAAGCCGGCAAAAGCGCTATTTCACTGTGATGCTGATTTGCTTGATTGGGTATTAGCCCCGCTCAACCACGATGATCGACAGTTATTTCAGCAAGTTGACCAGCTTGCGCAATCACCGTGGCAAAAATCACGCCATAAAAACCTCGATGCCTCATTGATGGAACTTGCTGATGATATTGCCTATGGCGTGCATGATCTAGAAGATGCCGTGGTAACCGGCACCTTAACTGAACAGCAATGGCACCAGCACTTTGATGGCTTTTATGTGCAACTCGATCCAGCCTTGGCGCAGCAGTTCAAAGTACTCGGCCAGCAACTCTTTGCTGAACATCATCAACGTAAAGACGCGATTGGTGCTTTGGTGAATCTATTTGTGACTGAAGTGCGCATTACCGAGGTACTACCTAGCGCCAGCGAACCATTGATTCGTTACAATGCAACGCTGCCCACTAGCTATCGTTTGCTGCTGGATAGCTTGAAAAATATTGTCTTTGAATATGTCATTAACCAAGCTGAAATACAGCAGTTACGTTATCGAAGTCAGTATATGTTGCTGGATTTATTTAGTGCCTTTCATAGTGACCCGCAACGATTACTACCAGTCAATACCCGAGTACGCTGGCGCGCAGCGTTTGAGCAATTCGGTCAAGCCAGTGCGGATCGTATTCTATGCGATTATATCGCCGGCATGACCGATGATTATGCCGAACGTATGTACCGCAATTTATTTATCACTTAAGCAAGCCATATCGAAATGAGAATAATTCGTATTAAGTATTGCAATTGCGAATAATTCTTATTTATAATAAGCACCTTGTTACAACAACGGGTGCTTTTTCCATGAAATTACGTAGTTTATCGCTTCTCACAATCGCCTTATCTGCCGCGTTATCGCCTCTTGCATTCGCCACCGAGCAAAGTACTGATGCACAAAATGACAGCGCTCAAACCAACGCCAAAAGTAAACAGCTGATGCCCAGTATTGAGGTGATTCGGGTCACCGGTGACCGCGTCAGTCATGCTTATAACGAGACTGGTACCGTAGTACTTATCAATCGCCAGCAAATTGAAGCCATTCAGCCGTTATCCACGGAAGATATATTACGTCGTATACCAGGTATCAATATTAAGGGTGAAGAAGAGACCTCTATCGTCGCTAACTTTGGCTTACGTGGTTTATCCGCCAGTGAGTCAAAATCACTCTTACTCGAAGATGGTGTGCCGGTCGCGCCAGGCTTGTTTATTGGCAATGATCGTTATTTCAATCCGCGTATTCAGCGTGTCGATACCGTCGAAGTACTCAAAGGCTCAGCATCATTGCGTTATGGACCATCAACTATCGGCGGTGTCGTCAACTACATCACCAAAACACCCGATGATGGCGTGAAACTAGCCGCTCGTGTGGGGGCCTTTAATCTACGCGAAGCCACCTTAGAAGCAGGTGGTCGCAGCGCTGATGACGCCAGTTTTGCAGGGGTTGTGATCAGTCATTCCAGCAGCGATGGTTTTATGGACAAAGGTTATGAAATGACTGATGCGATGGTTAAAGCCGGAACACAGTTAAAAACCAATCAGCGGGTCGGTATTAAATTGTCCTATCATAGCAATGACGCCAACATTTCCTATCGTGGCATTCTGCTCGAGGCTTACAATAATGGCGAGCGTTACAATCCGGCGCCCGATGATTGGTATCTAACCGACCGCGTTGCCATTGACCTGAACCATGAATGGCTGATCAGCGATACCGTTACCATGAAAACATTGCTGTATTGGAGCGAGGTAAGTCGCGACTATTGGCGCTATGGCGTGGATACTGCAGCGTCGAACAGCGCTGGGCGTTGGGTCTATACCGATAATCTAACTGGCAACAACCGTAGCTTCGATCGCATCGGTATCGAGAGCCGTTTGGCGTGGAGCCATCAGCTCGGTAACCTGCTTGCCGACAGTGAATTTGGTCTGCGCATCATGAGTGAAGAATCAGATGACAAGCAAATTCGTGCAACGCGAGCGAACGACCGAACCGGTAACAATGCCCGGCACTTACAAGACAGCGCTACCAGTTACGCGGGCTACCTGCAAACACGTATTGCCGTAACCGACCAACTGAGTTTAACCCCAGGCATACGCATTGAATCGTATCAACAGGAACGGGTCGTTTTCACGCAAAGCAATGCCAACGCGAAAACCACTAACACCGAAGTGTTGCCAGGCGTCGGTTTCACCTACGAATTGAGCAATAACGCACAGCTGTATGGCGGTATTTATCGCGCCTTTTCACCAGCATCCAACGGCGTCGCCTTAGATGGCTTAACCGACCAGCAGCTTGATGGTGAACGTTCCACCAACTATGAAATGGGTGTTCGTGGTGACACTGGTCAGTGGCGTTATGAAGTTGCAGCGTTCACAATGGATTTCGCCAACCAGGTAGTGACCGGCAACAGTGACCCGAATCTGTCGCAGTCAAATGCTGGCGCTACTGAACATCACGGTATGGAGTTTGCCCTGGGGTATGACTTTGACAATGGTTGGGTATGGGATACCAACGCGACCTGGATTCCGAAGTCAGAATTTTTAACCGGAAGTTTTGCTGGTAACCGCTTGCCGTATGCACCTAAAGTACTCGCCAACATGAGCCTTACTTATCAATACGACAAGCTAAGCACTGCATTATCAGTACATCACCGTGGCGAGCAATTTGGCACCCCCGATAACCGCGTTGATATTCCAAGCAATGCTGCCGGCGGCATTTGGGGTGGTTTACTACCCGCCTATACGCTGTTTGATTTGACCGCACAGTACCAAGTCAACGAGCAGTTACAATTCGTTGGTGCGATCAAGAATTTAACCGATGAAAGCTATATTAGCGGTCTGCGCCAAGGTATTTACGTTGGCCCTGAACGTAGCGTTGAAGTCGGTGTCCGTTACGCGTTTTAAGCGAACGTCAGCGCCCTGCTACACCTTGTAATGGCCTCTTCGGAGGCCATTTTTTATCGTCAATACCGCTGTGACCAACGCCAGCGATGCAGCAACCAACCGACGAACACTAATACAGAGCCTAAATAAAGTATGAACGGCTCGATAAACAACACCAAGGCTAAACAACTTACTAGACCAATCACCGACACCCAACGCGGCACAAAGCGCTGCGTCTGCGGTACCCGCAACGCCGCTAAATTAGTAATACCGTAGTACACCAATACCGTGAACGCGCTTAATGACCATGCTAAACGCAAGTCGCCAGCAATCACCAGCAGTAGCATAACCAATGCCGTGGCCCAAACCGCTCGCGGAGCAGAGCTGCGCTCACTATTCAACTGGGCCAATGCAAATGGCAGATCATGACGCCTCGCCATAGCCAGAATAACCCGTGAAACGCCAAGAATAAGGTTCAGAATCACCCCAGCCATGGCAATTATCGCACCAGCTATCACCACCCGCTGCCAGATGCCGACCTGCATAAATGCCGCCAAACCTTGCTGGTTGGCCAGTGCTGGGGGTAGTTTTAATAGCGCCCAACCCACCGCTAAATAGAGCAAAGTAACTACCAACACAGTGGCAATAATAGCTTGCGGAATAGTTTGTCGAGGCTGGCGAACCTCTTCGCCCATGGTCGCCACCCGACCATAGCCAGTATAGGCAACAAACATCAACGCTGCGGCCGAGAGCACCTCAATCATGCTAGTAGGTTGTGGCACACTAACGTTAAGCAATGATGTTGCTTGATTCACCGCATAGCCAATAAATACCGATAACGCTACAACTGAAAGCATTACTAGTAGCGCATTGACTCGATTTGAGCGACGCACGCCACCAACAACTAGTAAGGCAAACAGGGTAATAACGGCTGCAGCGTATAAACTGGCTAGCCATTCAGCGCCGCCAAGCCATAACTGCATAGCCGAACCAATTGCAATGGCCGCTGTCGCAGCTGAGGCCGATTTAGCAATGACAAACAACCAACCGGCAATAAACCCCAAATCATGATTTAAAAACTGATAACCATATTCGTAGGTGCCGCCGCTGACTGGGTGAATAGCGGCAAGTTGTGCACTGGATAAACCATTGCATGCAGCAACCACCGCTGCAATAGCAATTGCCCAGAGCAGATAGGAACCAGCAAGCTCTGCGCTCAGTGCTATTGTAACAAACGCACCGGTACCTATAATTGACCCTAAACCGAGAATCACAGCACCAGCAAGACCAGTAGTTCGTTGTAACTGCTCGGAGGTGTGCATCTTTTATCCTTATTGGGAACGTTTAATGGCTATTATGGTCGTTACTATGGCTTCAATTAAAGCTAAAACTATCATCAAAACTATAATGAGTTCATACCATGCCTGATATCGTCATTGCTTTTTTCGCCCTCGGCTTACTCGCGGGATTAGTTAAATCCGATTTGAAAGTGCCGGTACCGGTATACGAAATACTCACCATATTATTGATGTTAAGTATTGGTATTAAAGGCGGATTAGTGCTGAACGACCCGGCTCTCAGCATTAACTATATCAGCCTAATCGCAGTCACCTTACTGGGCGTTCTGGTGCCACTTATTGTGTATCCGCTGTTACGCTATGTGGTCGGCTTGGATGCAATTAATGCGGTCAGTGTCACGGCCCATTACGGCTCAGTGAGCGCCGGTACCTTTGCGGTGGCGTGGGCACTCGCTGATAGTGCTGGCCTGACCATTGCACCAGAAACTACCCTCTATCTGGTGTTATTAGAGCTCCCAGCAATTATTTTGGCATTAGCCTATTACCAAAATATGAATCCACAAAAAGCCGTTGAGCATCGTATGCGTGATGTCTGGATCGAGGCATTAACCAGCCGTGGCGTATTGCTGCTGGTCGGTGGCTTACTCATCGGTTGGGCATACGGCCCAGAGGGCTTAGCACCCGTTGAAGGAGCGCTTATCGGCGGTTTTAAAACCTTATTAGCATTATTTTTGCTGGAGATGGGGCTAACTACTGCGCAAGTGTTTCGACCAGCTCCATGGCAGCACTGGCGCCTAATCAGTTTCGCTGCATTAGCGCCATTTGCACTCGCATGGTTGGGTATTGGTATGGGTATGCTGTTGGAGTTACCCAACGGTAGCCTGTTTATTCTCGCTGCGCTCACTGCCAGCGCATCCTACATAGCTGCACCAGCAGCGATTCGTGCCGCCATCAAAGAAGCCGATGTTGGACTGGCGATGCTGGCAGCACTGGGGGTCACCTTTCCCATCAACGTGTTACTGCACTTACCCTGGCTAGTAACGCAGTTTTCAGCCGGTTAAATTGGAGTAATAAGCTATGAAAATTTATGAAACAGCCAGTGCCCCAAATCCACGCCGAGTGCGCATGTTCCTCGCTGAAAAGGGGCTACTCGACAAGGTCGAACGGGTGGAAATTGATATCGTTAAAGGCGAAAACCTCACCCCCGCATTTGTGGCACGTAATCCGATGAAGAAAGTACCCGTCTTAGAACTTGATGATGGCAGCTGTATTGCAGAAACCATGGCTATTTGTCGTTATTTCGAGGTCGCCTATGCCGACACCCCGAAATTATTAGGCGAGACAGCGGCTGAACAAGCAGTCATTGAACAATGGTTACGCTGGATTGAATTTTACTTCTTTATGCCTACCGGTATGTGTTTTCAGCATTCTACCGGCTACTTCAAGGATCGCATGACGCCATACCCTGAGTGGGGTGCAGAGTGCGGCAAGCAGGTAGCCCAGTATTTTGCTTTTCTCGACCAGCAGCTTGCTGATAAGTCGTATATTTGTGGTGAAAAGTTCAGTGCTGCAGATATTAATGCCTTTACCACGGTAGCCTTTGCCCGGGTGGTGAATATTCGTATTCAGCCCGAGCAACAGCATCTGCAAGCATGGTATGACCGCATCAAAGCGCGCCCTAGCGCCAGTGTCTAGAGAATAGTTGGGTTGCCTTGCCACATTGCATAAGTCAGTGCGGTGGCAAAGGTAACCCAAGCCAAATAAGGCACTAATAGCGCTCCGGCCAGTTTATTGCGCCGCCAGAACAACACCAAGGTAACCGCGATGGCTAACCACAGCAGAATAATCTCAACAAATGCTGCAGCACCGAGGTACCAGGCAAAGAATAGCCAGCTCCACAAGGCATTTAGCACTAACTGACCAACAAACCACCACAACTCGCGCGCAGCGGCCTGCCAACTGCCGGCAACTCGCCACACCTGCCAAGCGGCAACCCCCATCATGCCATACAACACCGTCCATACTGGGCCAAACAACCAAGCTGGTGGTGCCCACAGGGGGCGAACTAACTCGCTATAGAACGCTGGCGCATTCATTGAACCAGCGGCACCAATCGCAGCAGCCGCGTACACCAGTAATAACCAGCCAACTAAGCCAAGTACTTGTTTTGTCGTCGCCATGCTTTATCCTTACCATTCGTTGTAAGCGTATTCGCCAAGAGAATTACTATGAGCATAGCCCCGACTCTGACTTATCGCCATCAAAACCGCCTGATGCTCAGTTTAAATTGCGACAATCCTGCAGCTGTATCAATTGCTAGTCGCTGTCAGCATCCATTAACCGCTATCGAACCACAATCAGTAACTGCAGCGCAAGCACTTGAGGCACTGCAACAGGCTTACCAAACCGGTTATGAACAGCATGCCGCTAACGAATTTGAATTGCTCGGTGTTGGTATTGCTGGCCACGGTGATCCTCTACTAGCATTACCAACCTTGGGTGAATTAATGCAGCGCTTTAAAGCGATTCGTCATGGTGTTCCGATCAGTCTGCTGACCTATGGTCTAGTGTCGCCGGTCGAGGCTGAAGGTATTTGTCAGCAGTTAGTCGACATGGGTGTGGAAGCACTAGAAATCTATCTTCCTGCGGCAAGTCCAGCTGCTTATGAGACCGCAGTGCAGCCGCTAACCAATGACTTCAGTGCCGTATGCCAATTTATTAGCGTCGCCGTCAGCCATGAGTTACGCGTGACGGCCTTAGTACCAGAGCATGCGCCGGCAAAAAGTGACATTAGGCAACTAGCCCAAGCATTAGGGGCAACGGTGCAACTGGTCTAGGAGGGTAATATGGCGTACTGGTTGATGAAAACTGAGCCAGCTGAATGCAGTATCGATGATATTGCTGGCGCACCCGATCAAACCATGCGTTGGGATGGTGTACGCAACTATCAAGCGCGCAATTTTATCCGCACGATGGCACTCGGCGATCAGATATTCTTATACCATTCCAGCTGTGCCCACATTGGTATAGTCGGTATTGTAGAGGTGAGCAAAAGCGCTTATCCAGACCCTTGCCAGTATGACCCGAGCAGTGCTTATTTTGACCCCAAGAGTAACGCCGAAAATCCGCGTTGGGACGCCGTAGATGTGCGTTTTATTGACAAATTTAATGCTGTTATTCGCCTCGACCAATTGCGTCAGCTCAGCGCCTTAGCGGAACAACCGTTGCTGCGCAAAGGTAATCGCTTATCGGTCATTCCATTTAGTGCTGAGCAGTGGCATGCGGTGCTACAGTTGGCCGCTGCTGAAAACATTATTCGGCTTTAAAGCGCACCAGCAAATCGGTATTAAGGATGGTTAAAATAGTTAATAACCGTTCACTGCTCATTTTCAAAGGCTGTGCTTCATGGCGTTGGTAGGTTTGTTGCGTGACCCCAAGCTGCTCAGCAACTTGTGCTTGCGATAAGCCATTACGCTGGCGCAATGCCTTCAAATAATTGCGTAGATGCGTTTCATTACCCACCCGATAATACATGGTTACCACCTCAGCATAGCGAATCGTTCTACTGTAGCGATAGCACCATAAAATTACAACATAGAAGCTGTAAATAAAATTTATGGGGAATTTTGATACCTAAGGGTTGCAATTTGATACCTTAAGGTTATATATTGTAACCTTTAAGTATCACACTTCATCTATTAGGAGAATTAAAAATGACGACTTGGTCTGCAGAAGCACAAGCGCAATCTTTAAAATATGGCGCCTACATGACGCTCATCAGTGGCACTTATTTTGCTATCATGCTTGCCAGTAAATGGTTACAACAAGCGGGCGTCGATACCGGTGAATGGCCCCGAGTTCTGCTCGTATTGGTGGCGTTGTTGTTCGTTGGTATCACCGCTCGGCTTAGTATCAATAATTACAAATTATGTGGTGGCTGGCGGGAAATCTTCGGGGTCTACAGTGATGAATTTACCCGTGAGACCAGTCGTAAAGCTAATGCGCGTGCGTTTATTGGACTATTAATAGCACTTATTCCGGGCTTTTTACTTGGTGAAAAAGCACCCAGCGATAGCGTGGTTGCCAACTATCTGACCGTCAGTACATTCAGTTTACTGCTGATCGTCATTGGCACTATGGTATGGTCATGTACGGTATTATGGGAACTGCGTGACACGGCGGGCGAATAGTATGGATGAGCAACCGTATAACCAACTTGCAGCCTTGCGCGCACAACGTGGCTTATCGCAACAACAACTTGCCGATGCCATCGGCGTATCGCGCAAAACCATTAGTACTATTGAAACGCGACGTTTTACTCCTTCGGTGGTTATCGCGTTAAAATTAGCGTATTTTTTTCAGCGTCCTGTTGAGCTGATTTTCAGCCTGCAACCCGATGAGGAATGATTATGAGCGATGCCAACGGCTATGTACCACCGAAAGTATGGCAATGGGACCAAAGTAATGGCGGTAAATTTGCCGCCATTAACCGACCCACTGCTGGTGCTACCCATGAGGCCAAATTACCGGTCGGTAAACACCCGTTACAGCTCTATTCGCTAGCAACCCCAAACGGGGTGAAAGTCACCGTTATGTTAGAAGAATTGCTTGAATTAGGGATCACTGCTGCAGAGTACGATGCTTATTTGATTAATATTTTAGCGGGGCAACAATTCGGCAGTGACTTCGTTGCCATCAATCCTAATTCGAAAATCCCTGCACTACTTGACCATAGCACCTTACCACCAACGCGGGTGTTCGAATCGGGTTCTATTCTATTGTATTTAGCAGAAAAATTCGGCGCTCTCGTACCAACCAATGCAGCGGCTCGCACTGAGTGCTTAAACTGGTTATTCTGGCAAATGGCAAGTGCACCTATTTTGGGCGGTGGTTTTGGACATTTTTATGCCTATGCCCCGGAGAAATACGAGTATCCAATTAATCGCTATACCATGGAAATTAAGCGCCAGTTAGATGTATTGAATAAACACCTAGCCACCAATCAATATATGATCGGTGATCATTACAGTATTGCCGACATTGCGATTTGGCCATGGTACGGCGCACTCGTGACTAATCAAGTCTATGACGCCGCTGAATTCATCAGTGCACATGAATATACGCACGTATTGCGCTGGGCCAAGCAAATTGCCGCCCGACCAGCAGTTCAACGTGGGCGTATTGTCAATAAAAACTGGGGCGACGCCGATAAACAATTACCAGAGCGGCATAGTGCGGCAGACTTTAATCGCTAAGTAACCCTACGCCCGATAGAGTGAGGTCATGATGTCATTACAATTAATTGATCATCCGCTGGTCCAGCATAAGCTCGGTTTGATGCGACGCGCTGATATATCGACCAAACAGTTTCGTGAATTGGCCAATGAGCTTGGTACGTTATTGACCTATGAGGCGACTAAAGACTTCGCTTTAGAAACAGTCACTATTGACAGCTGGAGTGGCGATCCCATTTCGGTGCAGCGGCTTAAGGGCAAAAAGGTCACAGTGGTGCCGATATTACGTGCCGGCATGGGTATGCTGGATGGCGTACTTGAGCTTTTGCCAAGTGCTAAAGTGAGCGTGGTGGGTTTATACCGCAATGAAACAACCCTTCAGCCAGTCAGTTATTTCGAAAAACTAGTCAGCGATATTGATCAGCGTTTAGCACTAATTATTGACCCAATGCTCGCTACCGGCGGCAGCATGAACGCTACGATAGACTTACTTAAGCGAGCTGGGTGTGGTGACATTCGGGTGTTAGTATTAGTCGCCGCGCCGGCAGGCGTCAAAGCAGTCCAACAGGCGCATCCCGATGTGCGGATTTTTGCAGCTGGGCTAGACTCGCACCTCAATGAACACGGTTACATCATGCCCGGCTTAGGTGATGCTGGCGATAAAATATTTGGGACCAAATAATACATTACGCACCACTGCGTCAGCACACAGATAGAGAGGAGACACCGATGGCACGTGCACATGCGCTTCATATCCTCGTAAAAACCCGCGAACAAGCGGACGCCCTAAAGCAACAGTTAGCGCAAGGTAGCAAGTTCGGTGATCTTGCACGTAAGCACTCACTCTGCCCGTCTGCTAAGAGGGACGGTGACTTAGGCGAATTTCAGCGAGGCCAAATGGTGGCAGCTTTTGATCAGGTGGTGTTCAATAAACCGACCCTTGAAGTGCACGGTCCGATTAAAACCAAGTTCGGCTGGCATCTCATAAAAACCTTATCACGCAGTTAAAAAAAGACCGTACTCAGGGAACTAAGTACGGTCTTCATGGTAGTGCTAGGCAAGCGCTATGCTATTTAAAAACTAGCTGCGATTAGCACTGATGTACTGCTCAACAAATTGTTCCAGTACATTGAGCGGTACCGGACCATTGGCCAGAACCACATCATGAAACTCGCGAATATCGAACGCCTCACCCAATTCCGCTTTGGCTTTCTCACGCAATTCAACAATCTTAATCATACCAATTTTGTAGGCAGTCGCTTGGCTTGGCATGACGATATGGCGTTCGACCATTTTCACCGCATCGGCCTCAGCGTTCGGCGTATTATTGACATAAAATGCAATGCCTTCTTCACGGGTCCATTGTTTTGCATGAATACCGGTATCAACCACTAAACGCACCGCACGCCAAAGTTCCATAGCAAGGCGACCAAAATCGGAATAGGGGTCTTGATAGAAACCAATTTCTTTTGGCACTAGCTCACTATATAAGCCCCAACCTTCGGTGTAGGCGGTGTAACGACCAAATTTACGAAAGGTTGGAATACCTTGCAGTTCCTGAGAAATAGCCCGCTGCATGTGGTGACCCGGAATACCCTCATGATAGGCCAAGGCTTCCATTTGGTAACTTGGCATCGACGCCATGTCATACAAGTTGGCGTAATACACACCAGGGCGTGAGCCATCCATAGAAGGTTGCTGATAGAAAGCTTTACCGGCTGATTTCTCGCGGAAAGGTTCTACTGCCTTCACCACTAAATCGGCTTTTGGCTTGGTGAGAAATAACTCATCAAGACGCGACTTCATGGTATCAATCAGCGCTGTTGCTTCGTCAAGATAACGCTGCCGACCCTCAGCCGTATCGGGGTAGACAAAATCTTGGTTATTACGCATATACACAAAAAATTCTTGCAAGCTGCCGGTAAAACCAACTTTCTGCATGATAACTCGCATTTCATCATGAATGCGTGCCACTTCGTCCAAGCCGATTTGATGAATTTCTTCCGCTGTTAGGTCGGTGGTGGTGGTGCGTTGTAGCGCAATATTATAAAAACGTTCACCGTCAGGTAACTTCCAGGCACCATCGCGTTCATCAGCTTGCGCGGCAATTTCGGTAACGCTGGTAATCAAGCCTTCATAGGCTGGTTTTACCGACTCTATTAAGGCCTGCTGGGCGGCTGCCATTAAGCTATCACGTTCACTGTTATCGATATCAAGCTTGGCAATTTTACCGCTAAAATCAGCCCATAAGGTACTTGGCTCACCATCATCAAACGGCGCTCCGGTAATAATATTTTGACTATCACTGAGTACATACGGGTAAACAAACTGCGGTGCCAAAATACCTTTTTCTGCACGCAGCGCAAGATTCTCTGCCAACTGCGCAAATAATTCAGGCAGGCCGTTCAGACGAGCAATATAAGCTTCGGCATCGGTTACATCACTAATACGATGCTGGTTGATCAGTAACGCAGCAACACTGGAGTGCATGCCAAACATTTGATTGACCGGATAGTTGTGGTGGCGCCACTCAAAGTCAACAATTTCCTGCTCGAGTTGTTGCTTCATCAGTAACCAACTAATACGGGTTTGCGCATCAAGTTGAGCCGGGTCAATGGCCATCACCCGAGCCAGCTGTTGCTGCTGTAATTCGAGCTCCTGCAAAGCACTTTGCTCGGAGATATCATCCCACTTATCTTGATCGTCTTTGATGCCCAAGAACGACTGATATATGGGGCTGCGCATGACATTTTCCATGAAAATATCTTCAAACAGCTGATTGGCTTTGGCCGACTCACTCTGCTCAGCGGCGGTTATTTCTGCAGCCGTATTGGCAGCTGCAGCTGAGTTACCCGCAGGCGGGGCGTCAGAGCAGCCAGCGATTGCCAAGGTCAGTGCAACCGCTAGCGTAATGCGCTTATAATCAACCATGAGACATCTCCTGTTGTTGGTCTTTCGATATGGCTTGCACCGATAGTACCACTTCTCTATCGGCAACCAAACCACTGCTGCGATAGTGACATTTATGTCAATTTTAATTAACTAAGTTAGGACCTGATCATGCCGGTAATTGAAACGTTCGCCCCAGCGCGAGCAGGCTACCAACGTGTTGGCCTGTTACTCGGGCCGGCTTTGTTTTTGCTGATGTTGTTGTTTGATCGCAGCCAAACCGTCATGGAACCTGCAGCATGGCGGGTTGCCGCCGTTGGTCTGTGGATGGCTGTGTGGTGGTCTACCGAGGCAGTAGCGGTGCCAGTCACAGCATTTTTACCCATGGTTATGTTTCCGTTTTTAGATGTGGCGACCATAACAGAAACCAGTCGTCATTATGCCAACCCGGTTATCTACTTATTTCTCGGTGCTTTTATACTGGCCATAGCTATTGAACGATGGCAGCTGCACAAACGAATCGCATTGACCATTTTGTCAGTCACAGGGACCGATGGAAAATTTTTGATCGGTGGGTTCATGATCGTTGCGGCACTGCTGTCGATGTGGATGACCAACACCTCAACCACCATGATGCTGATGCCGATTGCCTTGTCGGTGACGACCTTAATTGCCGAAGAAAACGCCCAGTTAACCGAACAACAAATCAAGCAACTGCAGAAAGCCATGTTACTCGGTTTGGCTTATGCAGCCACCATTGGTGGCTTAGCCACACTCATAGGTACACCACCAAACGCATTATTAGCGGCATTTCTGATCGAAAACTATGACCTGCAGATCACCTTTGCAAGCTGGATGCTGGTTGGTGTGCCCGTGATGTTGCTGATGCTGCCGCTGGCATGGTATTCACTAACGCATGTCACATACCGCGTCGATATACCTGCTAACCCTGAAGTGAACCTGCACATTAAGCGCATGATGACTGATTTAGGGCCGATGACCAAAGCAGAAGCCAGAGTCGCTACAGTATTCTTCGCGGTAGTTTTGCTGTGGATACTGCGCACCCCATTATCAAGCTGGCTAGGCATCACCTTTTTAACCGATACCGGCATTGTCATGACTGCTGCGATATTGCTGTTCCTGTTGCCCAGTGGCTCGCAGCAACAAAACCAGTTGCTCATCTGGGAGAATGTACAAGGCCTGCCATGGGGAGTACTGATTTTGTTCGGCGGCGGTTTAAGCTTGGCTGCTGCGGTATCTGATTCAGGTTTAGCGGCATGGTTGGGCAATAGTTTGCTACCGCTCGGCGCATTTGGGGTGATTGCCCTGGTACTAGCCGCAACTGGCTTGGTTATCTTCCTCACCGAACTGACCAGTAATGTCGCCACCGCGGCAACATTTTTGCCGGTAGTCGCTGCCATTGCGCTGGAATTAGGTGTATCACCATTACTGCTCTGTGTACCGGTGACACTGGCAGCCAGCTGCGCATTTATGCTGCCGGTTGCCACACCACCAAACGCTATCGTGTTTGCGTCGGGCCAGTTAACAATTCCAGATATGGTAAAAGCTGGCTTAGTACTCAATATCATCGGTATGATACTACTCACCATCGTAGCTATCTGGTTGGCACCGTTGGTTTTTTTAAGCTAGGCAGCTGATGGTAAATAGACTAATCTTCTGCTATATCTCAACTAATTTACAACCAGCTGCTTAACAGGGTCAGATTAAATGCTAGCGACGATTTGGGATTGGATACAGCGGCTCTATCGAATCGTTGTGAATATCATTTACGCAGCAGTCGGCATTATCGTGCTGTTACTATTAGTGCGTTGGGGCATTAATTGGTTGATTGATCGGCAATGGCAGGCACCCTTTGAAGCGGAGCTAGTAGCTGCCGGGTATGACTCGAATATTATCGGTCTAACCCGCTACAGCGTGCTAGAAAAAATCTATTTAAACGACCCGAGTGAACCTGCCGATCCCAACATAAGAGCGGTGCCAATTCACTCCGATGATGCCATCATCAAACTCCCTGACGGCGAACGGTTAGTTTTCATTTCCGCCGCATTGCCGCATCTATTCGCCGATGTCACCAGATTCGCCCAAACAGTCAACTGCGTTCAAGCCAAGGCCCGCACTCGGCTGGAAAACGGCAGCTATACCCCATATGAAGAGGTATTTTGGCTGACCTACACACATCCAGTGCAACGCGAGTCGCAGGACGCCTATGAGGAACGTATCGCTAAACTCGACGACAAAGAGCAAATCAACCGTGAACACCTGATGCATGTTATGAATAGTACCAGCGTGAACAGCAATTCTGCCCTAATTCAAGGCACCTGTGTGGCTGAACTTGATGGCTGGATCGAAGAGCTTTGAGTACCGCGATTAACCCGAGGTCTACATCATTCAATATTCTGGATCTGCTCCCGCATCTGCTCAATCAGCACTTTGAGCTCGACCGCGGCTGCCGTGACATCGGCGCTGATGGACTTCGACGCCAAGGTGTTCGCTTCGCGGTTGAATTCTTGCATCATAAAGTCCAAACGGCGGCCACAGGCACCGCCTTTACTGAGTATTTTGCGGGTTTCAGCAACGTGCGTATCGAGTCGATCGAGCTCTTCGGCGACATCGACACGTTGCGCTAACATCACAATCTCGGCCTCGACACGGCTCGGCTCCAGCTCTACTTTGGCGTCGGCTAAGCGACTCAGAATACGCTCGCGCTGCCATTGCAGAATTTCTGGCATGCGCGTACGCACAAAAGCGGCTTGCTCCGCCACCCCAGCTAAACGCTCGCTAATCAGCTGCTGCAGCGCCGAACCCTCGCTGCCACGGTTACGAATAAATTCAGCCAGCGTGGTTTCAAAAGCAGCTAATACATCAGCCTGAATGGCATCGAGATCGTCTTCCTGCTGCGCCACTACACCTGGCCAACGCAATACGTCCAGCGGGTTTAACTGTGAACTGACCGACTGCCCTGAAACCCAATTGGCGCTGGCAATAACACTTTTCGCCAGTTCCTCATTCAAACTCAAACTGGTTTGCCCGCCATTTTCACTATGCAAGCGCAATGAACACTCTACTTTGCCGCGTTGCAATTGCGCCCGCAGCCGCTCACGCAGGTTATTCTCGAGACTACGAAATTGCTCCGGTAAACGAAAATAGGTTTCTAAATAACGTTGATTCACCGAGCGTATTTCCCACGCCGCAGTGCCCCATTGCGCTTTCAATTCGTGGCGAGCGTAGCCGGTCATGCTTTGCATCATGCTATAAACCTTATAGTGTTCAATTAAATTGGCGTCAGTTTACACTATTGCCCGCACCCATTCATAATTCTCAGGCCGCGCAGAAATTTGTCGACTGCTCTGGTATACTGCGGCGATACTCAAAAAGCTGCACTATGCAGCCCCCAGCAAAAGGAATCAGCATGCGTCCAAGTGGCCGTACCGCCCAACAAATTCGCCCAGTGACCATTACCCGCAACTTTACCCGTCATGCCGAAGGCTCGGTATTGATTGAGTTTGGTGACACCAAAGTGCTCTGTACCGCCAGCGTTGATCGCGGCGTACCGCGCTTTTTAAAAGGCAGCGGTAAAGGCTGGGTGACCGCCGAATACGGTATGCTGCCGCGCTCTACCCATACCCGTAATGAGCGTGAGGCGTCGCGTGGCAAACAAGGTGGCCGTACCCTCGAAATTCAACGGCTGATTGGCCGCGCTTTGCGCACCTGCGTTGACCTCAGCGCGCTTGGTGAAAACACCATCACCATTGACTGCGATGTATTACAAGCCGATGGCGGCACCCGCACTGCGTCTATTACCGGTGCCTGTGTTGCCTTAGTCGACGCGCTGAACTGGATGCGCAAAGAAGGCTTAGTAAAAACCAACCCACTCAAAGGTTTAGTCGCGGCCATTTCGGTCGGTATCTACAACGGTAACGCAGTAGCCGACCTCGATTATGCCGAAGATTCAAAGGCTGACACCGACATGAACGTAGTGATGACTGAAGCCGGAAAGTTTATTGAAATTCAAGGCACCGCAGAAGCAGAGCCGTTTGCGCTCGAAGAAATGAACGCCATGTTAGAGCTTGCGCGGCATGCTATTCGTGAGCTAATGGACTTGCAAAAAGCAGCACTTAACTAATCAACAGAACGCATTGTACGAGAAGCACCATGAAAGACTATCAACGCGAGTTTATTCAGTTTGCCATTGACCGTGGGGTGTTGAAATTTGGTCAATTTACCCTTAAATCAGGCCGCACCAGTCCGTATTTTTTTAATGCTGGATTGTTCAATAAGGGCGCTGATTTAGCCCGTTTAGGGCGCTTTTATGCAGCCGCCTTGGTCGATAGCGCGGTCGACTTTGATGTCTTGTTCGGGCCAGCCTATAAAGGCATTCCAATTGCTACCGCCGCGGCTATTGCCTTGTATGACCACCACGGCCGCGATGTACCCTATTGCTTTAACCGCAAAGAAGCAAAAGCCCACGGGGAAGGCGGTAATTTAGTCGGCTCAGCGCTACAAGGTAAAGTCATGTTGGTCGATGACGTGATCACTGCGGGTACCGCTATTCGTGAATCGATGGCGATTGTGGCCGCCAATGGTGCCGAATTAGCAGGTGTACTGATTGCGCTCGACCGCCAAGAACGCGGCCAAGGTAGCTTAAGTGCCATTCAAGAAGTCGAACGCGATTTCGCTGCGAAGGTAATCAGTATCGTCAAACTAAACGACGTGATTGCCTTCTTGGCTGAAACCTCGGCGAGCCAATTAGCTGAACACCTCGACGCCGTTACCGCCTATCGCCAGCAATACGGTATTAGCTAGCCGCTACAAATTCTGCTGCGGCTCCCAGGCAATTCCCATTCGTGCATTGAGTACTTGGCATTCACCACCGGCAATTTGCCGGGTGGTGGTGTCATCACCGACTAAGGTCAAACGGAACTGCTCATCCAATGCGGTAACGCTGTCGCGCTCATTACACAGCAGTCGCAACGAATCAGCCAACCCACGATCACTCAAGAACCGTGTCGTCGGCGCTTCAGTAACTACCCGCCCACTGCTGGCAAGCGTTACATCGGCAATATCGCCATCGCTGAAACGTCCACGACTTCCTGCCATCAGGTAATGAAAACTCGAGGCCACGGCTTTGTCGGTTTGCACCGCTGACAGTGCAAAAAATACTCCGCCACGGCCAATGATTTCAAAAGCCCCAGTCTGGGTATTGACCAGCAATGCAGTTTTTTCATCAATG
>JALQTK010000080.1 GCA_023260975.1 Pseudidiomarina sp.
GGCAACTAAGGCATTGCTTGAGCGCCGTGACGTGGTGCTGGTGGCTTCGGTGTCGTGCATCTATGGTTTGGGCGATCCCGATGCTTATATGAGCATGATGTTGCACTTACGCCGTGGTGATTTGGTTGATCAGCGCGATATTTTGCGGCGCTTAGCGCAGCTGCAATACAAGCGCAATGACGCTGCTTTCGAGCGCGGCACCTACCGGGTGCGGGGCGAAGTGATTGATATCTTCCCAGCGGAATCAGAGCAGCTAGCGGTAAGGGTGGAACTGTTTGATACCGAAATTGATCGGATTAGTTTTTTTGAACCGCTCACCGGACAGATTACCGAGGCCGATGTGGCGCGCGCCACTATTTACCCGAAAACCCACTATGTCACCCCACGTGAGACTATTCTGAAAGCCATTGAGAGCATCAAAGTGGAGCTGAAAGACCGTAAACAACAGCTACTCGATGCGAATAAGCTGATTGAAGAACAACGCATCAGTCAGCGCACCCAATTCGATATCGAAATGATGCTGGAGCTCGGTTATTGCTCTGGTATTGAAAACTATTCACGATATTTGTCGGGCCGCGCACCCGGTGAGCCACCACCGACCTTGTTGGATTATTTACCCGATGATGCGTTGCTGATCATCGATGAATCGCATGTCACGGTCTCGCAAGTTGGGGCGATGTATAAAGGCGATCGCTCGCGCAAAGAAAATTTGGTTAATTACGGTTTTCGTTTGCCATCAGCGCTGGATAATCGGCCGTTGAAGTTTAATGAATTTGAAGCCATTGCGCCGCAAACCATTTATGTATCGGCGACACCAGGAAAATATGAGCTGGAGAAATGTGCTGATGAGGTGGTGGAGCAGGTGGTGCGACCCACTGGCTTAATTGATCCGGCGATCGAAATTCGTCCGGTCGGCTCACAAGTTGATGATTTGATGTCGGAAGTACGCAAGCGGGTGGAACTCAATGAGCGGGTGCTGGCGACCACATTGACCAAGAAAATGGCTGAAGACTTGAGCGATTATCTCGACGAACACGGTATTCGCGTGCGTTATTTGCACTCCGACATTGATACCGTTGAGCGCATGGAAATCATTCGTGATTTACGCCTGGGTGAGTTTGATGTGTTGGTTGGCATTAACTTACTGCGGGAAGGCTTAGATATGCCAGAAGTCAGCTTAGTGGCTATTTTAGATGCCGATAAAGAGGGTTTTTTGCGCTCGGATCGCTCGTTGATTCAAACCATAGGTCGTGCCGCCCGTAACTTGAATGGCAAAGCAATTTTGTACGCTGACCGGATCACCGGTTCAATGCAGCGCGCCATTGATGAAACCGACCGCCGGCGTAACAAGCAAATTGCCTACAACCAAGAGCATGGCATTACCCCGGTCGGGCTGAATAAACGCGTTACTGACGTGATGGATCTTGGCGGTATTCGCGCCCCACGCAAAGAGAAACAACGCGCTGCGGCCGAGCCCAAAGCGGCATATGAGATTGCGACAATGAGCCCGAAAGCGCTGATGCAGAAGCTCGACCAAACCGAGAAGGCCATGTATCAAGCGGCGCGCGATCTAGAATTTGAACAGGCGGCGGCGCTGCGTGACCAAGTAGCGGCGTTGCGTGAACAGCTGAAACGGCTGGGATAACTGTGCTCAAGCCAGGCGATGAACGCTATATTAGCCCTGAAGGTAAACTGCAAACGCCACTGGCACTATGGCTGCTGATCCTGCTATTTATGCGTGGTTATGCGGCCTGGATTATCTCGCTGACTTTTATGCAGGATCGTTCGCGTTTACTGCAGTTTTTCTATACCAGCAGCGAGCAGTTTACGCTGAGCTTAATGATTGGGTTACCGGCGCTGGTGATTCTACTGATGATGAGCCAATTGGCTGAGACCATTCCACGTTGGGTGGTCAGGCTGGCACCGCTGGCGCCGAAGTTGTTATGGCTGGCGTGGCTGTTAGATGGCTGGTTGCTGTTGAGTTTAATTGCCGCGCGCTTTCCGGAGTTCTCCGTGGTCAAAGGGCTGTTGTTATTTGCTTGGCTGATAGCGCTGTGGTTGTTGCTTTTTTCACGCAGTTTACGCCGCTTCTGGCAGCTTTTAGCTGCACAAGATTAACCATTAGTGAGGCTTATTCAAGGGTAA
>JALQTK010000081.1 GCA_023260975.1 Pseudidiomarina sp.
CAGGCTCCTTCAAAGCACTACGCGATGATTTTAGCATAGCTCGCGACAACAAAATAACTGGTATTAAACCCACCATCACCATCATTAAGGCGGGCGGCCCGGCATCGGCTAAGCGCTCATCAGCGGCCATGTCGTAGGCCCGCACTGCCAGCGTATTGAAATCGAATGGGCGCAGCACCAGAGTGGCCGGCAGTTCTTTCAGTACATCGACGCCGACCAGCAGTATCGCCGTTAAAATACTTGGTCGTAGCAGTGGCGCATGAATGCGACGCAATACCTGATAGGGGCTATAGCCCTGTATTTGTGCTGCTTCGTCCATGCTTGGGCGGATCTCTGCTAAGCCAGCACTGATGGTTTGCAGAGCAACGCTGAGAAAGCGCACGCTGTAGGCGAACAGCAAGGCAAACAAAGTGCCTGATAACAGTAAACCAGGATTGTAATCGAACCAACGTTGACTGAGCGCAATAATGGCATGGTCAATACTGCTGAGCATTAGCAATAAGCCCACCGCAATCACTAAACCCGGCATGGCGTAACCAAGCCCGGCTAGGGTGACGCTGGTGCGCACCAGGGGGGTATGGATTTGCCGTCGACCATAGGCTAGCCATAGCGCAATCAACATGACCAGCAGCGCCGCAGCGCAGGCGAGTAGGAAACTATTGGCGGTGAGTTGCCAAAATTCAGCACTGGTCCAAATCTGCCAACGCTGTAGCGACCAGCCCAGTAGTTGCGTGGCCGGTAAAATAAAGCCAAATAGCAGTGGTAGCCAACATGCCATGGCCGCTGCACCGGCGCGCCAACCGCGTAATTGAAAGGGTTCAGCGCTGCGTTGTTGGCGTTGGTCATAGCGTGCGGCGCGGCGCGACCACTGTTCGATTAGCATCAGCATGACCACCGCAATCAGCAGTAACCCCGATAATTGTAATGCACCATTGAGATCACCAAGACCATACCAGGTGCGGAAAATACCGGTGGTAAAGGTGGTCACGCCAAAAAATTGCACAGTACCGTAATCGGCTAAAGTTTCCATCAGCGCCAGCGTGGTGCCAGTGACGATGGCCGGTCGGGCCAATGGCATCGCTAACCGCCAAAAGCATTGCCATGGGCTTAAGCCGAGGCTGCGGCCAGCCTCAATGGTATTGGCTGACTGTTGCAGGAAGGTGGCGCGGGCAATCAGATACACATAGGGGAATAGCACCAAACTCAGTACCGTAATAGCACCGCCAAGGCTGCGTATTTGCGGAAACCAATAATCACCAAAACCCCAGCCGGTGAGGTTGCGCAAGCTGCTTTGCAGCGGCCCATTAAAATCCAGCAAGCCGGTATAGGTGTAGGCGGTAATATAAGCCGGCATGGCGAGTGGTAACAACAGTGCCCAGCTGAGTAAACGTTGCCCTGGGAAGCGACAGGCGGTGGTCAGCCACGCGGTACTAACACCGAGCAGAATAACGCCGCTAGCAACACCCAGCAGCAAGGCCAGCGAGTTGCGTAAATAGTCTGGCACTACGGTTTGCCATAAATGGCTTAGGGTATCACTACCACTGACAAGCAAATCCAACAGACTGGACAAAATAACCAGCAGCGGCAAACCAAGTACCACTGCGGTAAGTATTAATGAGGTTTTTCGCCACAGCTGCTCGGTCACTGATTTAACGCCAACCGGCTCGGTTCATTAAGCGCACTGCGGCGGCATTATTTTCACCTAACACTGTCATGGGGAGCTGATCGGGTTTAAAGCTGCCCCAGTTTTGCAGGCGTTCGCTCCAATTGACATCATTGCGGGCCGGGTATTCATTATTGCTCGCGGCATACCATGCTTGTGCCTCTGCAGAAAGTAAAAACTCGACCAGCTGGCGGGCTTGGTCAGTGTTTTTGCCATGGCGCGTGAGGCCAATACCTGAGACATTAATATGGGTGCCTGTGGTGGTCTGGTCGGGCCAAAAAATCGCCACTTTTGCGGCTGCAGCGCGCACCGAAGCGTCATCACTGGCCTGCATTAAGCCGTAATAATAGGTATTGGCGACGGCAATATCGCACATGCCATTGGCAACCGCTAAAAT
>JALQTK010000082.1 GCA_023260975.1 Pseudidiomarina sp.
GAGGACTGCCGCAGGCGCGCCAGTGCGGCTGCCTCCTCGGCGCTTAATTCATGGCTGTCGCCACGTTGGCGAGCGACCACGGTAATCACCAAGGCGCCAATCACGATTAATGCCAGTGGCCCCAGCCAGAGCACCAGCGTCGCCGCAGTGACCGGTGGCTTATAATGAACAAAATCACCGTAGCGCGCGACCATATAATCAATCACTTGTTGTTTACTGGCGCCCTCTTGCACCATGCTATAGGTCTGATCGCGCAGATCGTTGGCAAGTGGTGCGTCCGAGTCGGCAATCGCCTGATTCTGACATTTCGGACAGCGCAATTCGCCGATTAATTGCCGAAACAGCGCTTCTTTGGCTGGGTCATCAAATTGATAGGTTTCTAAATTAGCCGCCTGCGTTGGGCTCAAACTGCCCAGGGTGATGCTCCATAGGGTAACAACGACAATCATCAACGCTTTCATGGTCACTGTTGCTCCTCATCCGCCTGGCTACTGCGTTCATACTCGCGCATCAGCTCGCTATAGAGTGGACCTAACACCTGCTGCCACACCCGCTCATTGACATCGCCAACGTGGCGATAGCGGATCCGCCCTTGCGCATCAATGACAAAGGTTTCTGGTGCCCCATATACGCCAAATTCAATGGCAACCCGGCCACTGGCATCGAATAAATTCAGTTGGTACGGGTCGCCCAGGGTGGTTAGCCAATTCAGCGCTTTACTGCGTGAATCATCTTTATAATTCAAGCCAACAATGTACACCCCTTGCGCCGCCAACTGGTTCAAATAAGCATGCTCAGCCCGGCAGGTTGGGCACCAAGTGGCCCACACATTGAGCAACAGTGGCCGCCCTTTGAGCACCTGTTCGCTATAAATCACGCTGGTGTCATAGATATCGGGTACGCTAAACGCTGGCACTGGCTTACCGACTAACGCCGAGCTGAGTTCAGTGGGGTCGGAGAACAAACCGCGCAATAAAAACACCACCAGCAACAAAAATGCGATTAATGGCAACAGCAGTACCGTCAAACGCCACCGTTTCGAGCTGCTTTGTGCCATTGCTAGACTCCCTGCGCTGCAGCTCGACGCTGCGAGCGATAACGCTTATCGGTCATCGCCAAGGCACCGCCAAAGGCCATCACAAAGGCGCCAAGCCAAATCCAGCGGACAAAAGGTTTCACATAAATACGCACCGCCCAGGCCTGGCTGTTATCATCCAGTGGCTCGCCCAGCGCGACATACAAATCACGGGTAAAACCAGAGTCTAAGCCGACTTCGGTCATGCTGGTGCGTTGTACTGTGTAAAAACGTTTTTCGCTGACCAAGTCAGATAGCTTGCGACCGTCGCGCCACACGGTAAATTCTGCATGATCGGTGATGTAGTTCGGCCCTTGTTGTTGGCTTAACAACTCAAAGCGGAATTCATAGCCTTGCACCACCACCGTATCACCCGGCGCTAAGCGCACATCACGCTCAACCTCATACTGGCTTACCGCAGCAATACCCACTAAAGTCATGGCAAAGCCTAAGTGACCGAAAATCATGCCCCAATGGCTGCGCCCCAGTTTGCTTAAACCGGCCACACCCTCACCGCGCTGCTGTATACGCAGCTTCAATTCCTGTACCAAGGTGAGCACAATCCACAGCGCCAGCACCAGCCCTAGCCAGGTCATGGCGTGTACTTGGTCAGCAATAATGTAGGGCAGCGCGTAGCCGAGCCCCAGTGCTAATACCAAGGCCAAAGCCAAGCCACCTAACAATGGCTGCAACTCTTGCCGACGCCAACGAAATAGCGGCCCCAACCCCATCAGCAGCACAAAGGGTACAATCAGCCAGGTGAACATTTGATTAAAAAACGGCTCGCCAATGGAGATAGAGCCTAACCCTAACTCTTTGTGCACCAATGGCAGCAAGGTACCCAGTAACACCACAAAGGTTGCCGCCATTAACAAAATATTGTTGCCCAGCAACAGCACTTCACGCGATTTCACCTCATATTTGGTTTGGCTACCGACCGCCCCGGCACGCAGCGCAAACA
>JALQTK010000083.1 GCA_023260975.1 Pseudidiomarina sp.
ACAACATGGTCCTGCCAGCACATGCGCGCCTTGCGCACCACATCACCGTTTTTGCGGGTAATCTCGTCATAGCCGCAGACCTCCCATTGGGGGATCGTGGTCTCGTAGGTCTCGATGGCATAGCCCCGCGCGAGATTGGCCTCGACCTCGGACAAAAGCGACTGGACGGTGCGCAGTTCGCTGGTCTCGCGCCGGATACATTGCTCTTGCGGCGTGCCGCAGGCAGCGAGAAGGGCCAAAAGCCCGAGGCCGAAAATCCGTTGCATGGGAAACCCCTTACCGTTTGGCGCAGATATTAACCTGCGCCAGCGCAAAGGTAAATCGGGGCCAGCGCGCAATGCCTATTCAGCACGGCGCGCCCGCCTGCTATCAAACGGAAAAAGGGAGAGAGCGGCACAAAGCCGTCATCAATGCGGGTTCAGGGCACAACCAGCGACCTCATCCGATCCGACGAACTGGAATTTAGAGAAATCCGCGAGGGTGAAGCTGTTTACTATATCGCGCCCTTTAAATTCATCAATGAGGAGTGGCGTCACTTCTATATTGACTTTAGAGCCAGTGATTCCGACACAACCTACTCACACCATCTTCAACACCAAATGTATATCCATCCATGACAAATGTCGTACTCGCTAGCGGTAACGCCGGTAAATTGCGCGAGCTCAACCTAGCGCTAAACCCATTGGGCTTTTCGCTGGTTTCACAAACCGAATTAGGTCTTCCGAGCCCAGATGAGACAGGGCTGAGCTTTGTTGAGAACGCACTCATAAAGGCACGAGAAGCATCGAGAGCCTCTGGATTGAGCGCTATAGCCGACGATTCTGGCTTGTGTGTTGACTGTCTAAACGGCGCACCAGGGATCTACTCGGCACGATTTGGCGACGGCACAGACAGCGGAAATCTACAGGCCTTACTTCAGACATTGGAGCAAGGCGCCTATCCAAGCCCTTGGCGCGCTCACTACCACTGCACCTTGGTATTTGTGCGCACCGCTGACGATCCGGACCCTCTCATCGCACAGGGGCGCTGGCGAGGACACATCATAAATTCACCCCAAGGCGAGGGCGGATTTGGATACGACCCCATTTTTTACCTGCCAGACCTTAACTGCACTGCAGCCGAACTCGACAGGGAAACCAAAAACCGTTTGAGTCATCGAGGTATCGCGGCCCAACACCTTTCCAGCTTGCTTCAAGATCTATGAGCGCCGGCGGCACGGGCTTATACCTGCACTTCCCATGGTGCGAGCGCAAATGCCCCTACTGCGATTTTAACTCGCATACCAAACAGGGCTCCCAGCTACCAGAAGCGGCCATGGTCCAGGCGATGCTGCATGATCTTGGTCTCGATATCCAGCGCTTCGGTAAACGTACAATTCACACCGTGTTTATTGGTGGGGGCACCCCCAGCCTGATATCTGAGGCGCAAATTGGGGCCCTACTCGAGGGCGTAGCACAGCGTCTGGATTTTAGCTCGGACATTGAAATCTCCATGGAAGCCAACCCGGGCAGCTCCGAGTTCAAACGATTCAAGGGTTATCGCACTGCCGGCGTTAATCGACTCTCGATTGGCGTACAGTCCTTCAACCCCGCCCAGCTGAGCCGCCTAGGGCGTATTCATTCGAGCGAGGAGGCCGAAGCCGCCATTTCGGCCGCCCAGAGAGCGGGCTTTGAACGTATCAATATCGACCTAATGTACGGGTTAGAACATCAAACGCCAGAGGACGCGATAACGGATCTCTCTTCGGCTCTCAGGTTTGATACCGGACACATATCGTGGTATCAGCTGACCATCGAGCCCAATACCGTTTTCTATAAGGAACGCCCGGCTCTGCCCGACGATGATCTGATAGCTGATATCGCCGAGGCGGGAGAGCAATTACTCACCGAGAGCGGTTACGAACGCTACGAGGTGTCGGCGTTCAGCAAGCCCTCTCAAGCCTGCAGACACAACATTAACTACTGGCAGTTTGGCGATTACTTTGGCT
>JALQTK010000084.1 GCA_023260975.1 Pseudidiomarina sp.
TATGCTACTGTTATTACGCACTTTTGTTGGCGATGATCGGGCCCAGCAACTGCTCAGTTTTTTTGCTGAGTCACACCCGAGCAGCAGCAAGCGCCCGGAGAGCATTGCCGCGCCTGCACTGATTGATTACGTTGAACGCGCCCTCGCTGGCGTGCTCGGTGCCGCCACCGCACGCTCGTTGATTGAGGCCGCGCTGCGTGACCGCCGGCTGAACTTAGAAGAAGTGGTGCACTTTTTTGATGACACCACCCAAGCCTTGCAAACCCAGCAGCAGATTCTATTTAGCTCGTTAGAAAACCTCGCCCAAGGCATTTCGGTAGTAGACGCCGAACTGCGCTTAGTGGCATGGAACAAACGCTATTTAGATTTGTTTGAATACCCAGCTGGCATGGTCAAGCCGGGCCAGCCAGTCGCCACCTTAATTCGCTACAATGCCGAACGCGGTGAATGTGGCCCGGGTGAAGTCGATGAGTTAGTCACCAAGCGCCTGAACTACATGCAAATGGGCTCACCGCACCGATTTATTCGCCGTCGTGGCGACGGCCGGGTAATTGAAATGGTCGGCAACCCGCTACCCAATGGCGGCTTTGTAACCAGTTTCACCGACATCACCGAGCACGTCGAAACCCAACAAGCGCTGGAAGAGGCCAACATTGACCTGGAGCAGCGCATCAGTGTGCGGCAGAGTAAAATTCGCGAAATTAATAATGAGCTAACCGAAGAGATCGACCGCCGCCGTAAAGTCGAAGTCGAGCTCAAACAAGCCAAACAGATTGCCGATGAAGCCAATGCCTCAAAAACCCGTTTTCTAGCGCTGGCTAGTCACGACATCCTGCAACCGCTCAATGCCGCGCGACTGTATTTATCGGCACTCGATGAGAGTCAGCTCGATAGCACCAATCAGCAATTAGTCGGCAAGCTTGATACCGCGCTGGCATCGACCGAACATTTGCTGTCAACACTGCTACAAATCGCCAAAATGGACCAAGGCGCACTGCAACCCACCTTCCGCCATGTGCGCCTCAACGACATTATCCCGCCGTTGTTAAGCGAATATGCCATGCTCGCCGAGCAGCGTGGTATTCGCCTGAAAGCGCGCTTTACCGATGCGGTGGTCTACACCGACCCTACCTACCTGCGCCGCATTGTGCAAAACTTCTTGAGCAACGCCGTCAAATACAATCGCGACAACGGCAAAGTCCTGCTCGGCGTGCGCCATCGCCGCGGGCAATTGGTAATTGCCGTGTGGGATACCGGTCCTGGCATCACCAGTCAACAACGCCACCGCATCTTTGATGCCTTTTATCGCGGCCAAAATACCCGCACCGAAGGCGTCGGTTTGGGCTTATCCGTGGCTAAACGCATGAGCGAGCAATTGCACTGTGAACTGACACTGGTCAGCAATGAAGGTCGCGGCTGTTGTTTTTCCGTAAGCGTACCGCTGGGTAACGCCGCCCAGCTACAACCAGCCGCTGAAACCAGCGAGGTGAGTTTGCCAACCAAGCCGTTGCGGCTGGTCTGCGTTGACGACGACCAAGAAAATCTGTCGGCGCTGCAAGCACTGTTAAGCAAATGGGGTTGTCAGGTAGTTACCTTTACCAGCAGCGCCGAGGCGTTGGCCTATGCCGCCAGCCATGAACGCCCCGATGCTCTCTTGCTCGATTACCAATTAGGTGATGATAGCTATAACGGCGTTGACTTGGCCGCAGCCTTGCGCAGCAGCTGGGGTGGGCATGTCAGCGCAGCGCTGGTGACCGCCATGCGCGATGATCAGGTGCGCCAGCAAGCTCGCGATGCCAACCTGCACTTTTTAGCCAAACCGTTAAAACCGGCCGCATTGAAGGCCTTACTCAACTATGTAGAACAGCGCCGTAGCTAGCTGTGCGGGGTTTCGAGTTGTAGGCGTTCAGCCAACAGTACCGCTTGGGTGCGGTTGTACACGCCTAACTT
>JALQTK010000085.1 GCA_023260975.1 Pseudidiomarina sp.
GGCGTTGAACGCTGGGCAGGCTTCTTTACCTGGGCGCTGGTTAGTGGCTCAGCACTTTACTTTTTGGGGCGACGCTCCGCGAGCAGCTACTTTAGCGCCAACTGGTGGGCGGTATGTGCACTGTTTTGCTTATTTATCCTGCTATTTGCCTTGGCGACGCGCGACAAGCCTTATCAACATGAGCCACGCAGTCGATTGCTTCTCATTGGTCTACAGCTGCTAACTATTATGTTGCTGTATTGGCAAGTGCCCTACAATTTTATCGCCATTTTGGGGGTTATGTGGGTATCGCAATTACCTTATTTTATGGGCTTAAACTGGGTTACTTTGCTGGCCTTTGCGTTGGCGCTGCCGCAGGGTTTTATATACAGCCTGCGTTGGCAGGATGACTATGCATGGTTCACTGCTTTCCTATTTGTAGGTTTTAATTTATTTGCGGCAATGATGATGGCAGCACAATTACGAGAACAGCGAGCACGCGAGCGTGAGCAGCAAACTAATCATGAATTACGTACCACGCAAGCGTTGCTGAAAGAAGCGACGCGACAAGCAGAACGTACTCGAATTGCGCGTAATGTCCATGATGTAGTGGGTCATCACTTGACCGCTCTAAGCATTCAATTACAACTCGCTGAGCGGCAAACCAGTGCCACGCAAAGTTTAGCGCACGCGGCGATTACCCAGAGTCGGAGTATTGCACAATTACTATTAGCCGATGTGCGTGAAGCGGTCGCCGACATGCGTGCTGCGGAAGCAACTAATGTGTCGGAATTATTAGCGACCGCGCTGATACAGGTGCCGGGTAAGCAAATTGACTTGCAGGTTGATGAGGATTTGTCGTGTCAGCAATGGCGCGTTGCCGAGACCATGCTGCGATCGGTGCAAGAGGGTGTAACTAATTTCATTCGCCATAGCCGCGGTAACAAGCTTCATATCGAGGTTACATTACAGGCACTACAGTGGCAGTTGCTGATGATGGATAATGGCTCTGCTAGCGCGCCAGTAATGGGTAATGGCTTACGTGGCATGCGTGAGCGGGTGGAAGAACTAGGCGGTCGTTGGCAGCTTGATAACCAGCACGGTTGGCAGTTAACGATAGAGCTACCGAGAGAGCCACAATGACTATCCGCGTTGTAGTTATTGATGATCAGTCGTTAGTGCGTGCTGGTTTAGTTAGCTTGTTGCAGTTATCTCCTAGCATTGAAGTTGTTGGCCAGGCGGCTGATGGTAATGCTGCCATTGCGGTGATTGAGCAGCTACAGCCAGATGTTGTGCTGATGGATATTCGTATGCCCGGTTGTGACGGTATTACTGCCTTACAGCGTTTACGCGCTGCAGAGAATTCTACGCCAGTGCTATTACTCACTACCTTCGATGATCACGAAACCATTCTGCAAGCGTTGCGAGCCGGCGCTAAAGGCTATTTGCTGAAAGACGTTTCGCTGGATACCTTAGTGGAGGCGATCGAACGGCTACATGCTGGAGAGAACTGGCTACAACCTGTGATCACCACGCGTATTATTGAGGGTTTACAGGGCTTTAGTAATAATTCTTCGGTGACCAATGAAGCGCTGTTGGAGCCGCTCAGCGAGAAAGAACTGACGATTTTACAACTCATGGCAGCTGGTTTGAGTAATCAAGAGATAGCTGAAAGCCTATTTAAGTCGACCGGCACTATCAAAAATCAAGTCTCGACAGTGTTGGCGAAACTGGGTGTTCACGATAGAACGCGAGCAGTGCTGAAAGCAATTGAATTGGGCTTATTAACCACTAAAAGTTGATTACCAAAACCGTACCAGGCTAGTTAGCAATAATACACTGGAGTGCACCGGCTTAGTTTTCGACCGGCAATCCAGCTTCTTGCCAGGCGACAAAGCCACCAGCCACTGAAATAGCTTGTTTAAAGCC
>JALQTK010000086.1 GCA_023260975.1 Pseudidiomarina sp.
GTGAGGTTGCGCAAGCTGCTTTGCAGCGGCCCATTAAAATCCAGCAAGCCGGTATAGGTGTAGGCGGTAATATAAGCAGGCATGGCCAGTGGTAACAGCAACGCCCAGCTGAGTACACGTTGCCCGGGAAAGCGACAGGCAGTGGTCAGCCACGCGGTACTGACCCCGAGCAGGATAACCCCGCTAGCAACGCCCAACAGCAGAGCCAGTGAGTTGCGTAAATAGTCCGGCACCACGGTTTGCCATAAATGGCTTAAGGTATCACTACCACTGACTAAAAGGTCGAACAGACTCGATAAAATAACCAGCAGCGGCAAACCGAGCACCACTGCGGTAAGTATTAATGCGGTTTTTCGCCCTAGCTGCTCGGCCACTGGATTTAACGCCAACCGGCTCGGTTCATTAAGCGCACCGCGGCGGCATTATTTTCACCTAACACCGTCATCGGCAGCTGATCAGGTTTAAAGCTGCCCCAGTTTTGTAAGCGTTCGCTCCAACTGACATCATTGCGGACAGGGTATTCATTATTGCTGGCGGCATACCATGCTTGTGCCTCTGCAGAAAGTAAAAACTCGACCAGCTGGCGGGCTTGGTCGGTGTTTTTGCCATACCGCGTAAGGCCAATACCGGAGACATTAATATGGGTGCCGGTAGTTGCTTGATCGGGCCAAAAGATCGCGACTTTTGCTGCTGCAGCGCGCACTGAAGGGTCATCACTGGCTTGCATTAAACCGTAATAATAGGTGTTGGCGACGGCAATATCACACATGCCATTAGCGACCGCTAAAATCTGATCGCGATCGCCGCCAACCGGTGGTTTGGCGAAATTATTGACCAAGCCACCGGCCCAGCTTTCGGTGGCCGCTTCGCCCCAATGCGCGAGTAGGGCACCCACCAACGATTGATTATAGATATTGTCTGATGAGCGAATACAGACATTACCTTTCCAGCTGCTGCTGGCAAGATCGGCATAGCCAGTTAGCTGGCTCGGGTCAACCCGGTCAATGGCATAAAAAAGCGGTCGTGCGCGCACACTCAAGCCAACCCATAAATCATTATCACCTTGCAAATAGTGTGGCACTGCAGCTTGCGCGACGGTTGAAGCGAGTGGCTGAAAAACTCCGGCTTGCGCGGCACGATGTAAGTTACCCGCATCAACGGTCAAAAATAAATCAGCAGGGGTATTGGCGCCTTCGTTTTGCAACCGCGCTAATAGGGCATCGCCCGAACCGGTAAGCAAGCGTACTTCGATACCGGTGGTCGCGGTAAATTGCTCGAGCATTGGCTTGATCAGCGCTTCTTTGCGCGCCGAGTACAAGTTAATACTGGCGGCGCTGGCCAGGCTACTGGCAAAACTAGTAGTTACCAGCGTGGTTATAACGGCAACGGTGAGTAATCGCATACATCTGCTCCGGAGGTCATTACAGTGGCTATTATTTTGACTTAAATGCGAATAATTATCAATAAGATTTTATTTTCTCAGGGTCACGGTTAGCTGCAGTTATTTCCGCTCGGTGACGAAACTGATATGCTTGACGCATTCAAGCGGCACGAGCGGGAATGATCCGATGTTTAGCTTTACCGAGTGTGTTTGGCAAGTGCGGCGGGTGGCGCTGATAGCGCTGCTCAGTAGTGCGCTATGGGCCTGTCAGCCAGCGCCACAAGGTAGTGATAATGCTGAATTAGCGCTGATTCAGGCGGTTGATTTGAGCCGCTTACCCAACCCCCAGTGGGGCTTGGCCGAGGGCATTTTGCAGCTGAGTTTTTGTCGTAATAGCAGCAACGATGCGTTGCTCGCTGAA
>JALQTK010000087.1 GCA_023260975.1 Pseudidiomarina sp.
GTAGAACACGTAATTACCCGGGCGAATTTCATCGGCACCAGGAAAGCTATTCATACGGCTGCAGGTTGGGGTATCACCAATGCTGACGAGCAGTTGGTTACGGTCAAAACTGAGTTGGCTAAGTAACTTATCGAGCGCGTTAAGGCTCTGCTGATGGATGGCGCGAATCGCATCATCACCGCGACTGCCATAGCTGTTACCTGCATGCAGTAGTAAGCCGATTTGGCCTACCTTGGGGCATCGTTGTGCTTTATGTAATAGCGCATCAATTTGCTCTATTTGGTTTGCCGGAATACCGCTGCGGCCATAGCCAGCATCGAGTTCAACATACACATCGACTGGGTTCGTTAAGCGGGCAATGGTGGCTAGCGCGTCTTCATGCTCAATGGTTAGCCCTAACCGCGTTTGTGCGGCGAGTTGATCGTATTCAGCCATGGCGCCAGGATTCAGCGGAATTGCCAGTAAAATATCACGCCAACCGGCCTGGGCAAAACGGCTTGCCATAGTGACCGAAGAGACTGCGATTGCGGTATCTGCTGGCGCACCAAACCAACCCCCAATGGTTACTGATTGGTGCGTTTTGAAATGCGGCCGCAGGCGTACTTGGGCTGCGGCCGCTTTGGCCTGCATGGCGGCAATATTGGCTTGTGCTTTGTGGCGGTCTACCAATACGGTAGGGCCTGCCACGGCGCTCAGCAGCGCGGGGGTATTAGTCGACATATTTTACTGTACAGCCATAGGGGCGGCTGACACTGCGCTCTACCGGTTCACCGGCTAACACGGCGCGAGCGGCGGTAGCAAAGTAGGGGTCGGCTTTGGCCACGTCCGTTTTGTTGGCGGTTGCGATGCTATCAATGCCGCCGGCATAGCGCAGAATACCTGTGCTATCAATCACATACATGTGCGGGGTGACCCGAGCTTGGTAGGCGCGGCCCATCACTCCGCTGCTGTCTAATAGCACCGCCGTAGCAGCGGCGTTGCGATCGG
The DNA here is from genome assembly GCA_023260975.1 of Pseudidiomarina sp. Classification (GTDB taxonomy): domain Bacteria; phylum Pseudomonadota; class Gammaproteobacteria; order Enterobacterales; family Alteromonadaceae; genus Pseudidiomarina. The sequence continues at coordinate 988 of JALQTK010000087.1, forward strand.
CGCTGAGCTGGTTGGCTTGTGCCGGTGAAACAAAACCTTGGGTACCTGGTGCCGACGAAATCACACTCAACCACACTGCGCCCTGAGCGGTCATTTCGCGTTGCAGACTTTGCATATTGTCGGTTTCATAATGTTTTTTAACAAATGGGCAATCGTGATTGGTCCATTCGAGGATCACAGTTTTTCCGGCAAAGTCGCTCAAGCTATGGCGCACACCGTGGCTATCGATAACGCTGAATGGCGGCCAGGCTTGGCCAATTTCAGCAGCCAAAGCGCTGGCGCTCAGTAAGGTCAATGTTATCAAGGTCATTAGTTGCTTAAACATAGTCATGTCCTCAGGGTGAAATAAATTGGCTAATGTGCTCACGCACTATTGCGTTAGTTAGTATTTGCGGCAGTATTTGCGGCTCATGGCCGGGCCAATACAATACATATAAGGGTACGCCGTTACGTGAAAATTGGCCCAAATACTCGGTAATAGCTGGGTCTTGTAGTGTCCAATCACCTTTCAGATAGGCAATCTGGTGTTGCTTGAACAGCGCTCGGGTGGCGTCGGTATCTAACGCGACTTTTTCATTTGCCAAGCAGGTGATGCACCAATCGGCAGTCATGTTAACGAAAACCGGTTGTTGATTTTGCCGCAGTTGCTCAAGTTTGCCGGTGCTCCAAGGCTGCCAGTTTTGCTGTGGGTCAGGTTGTTGTGACCGGCTGCTTGGTACTTGGGCAAACTGCAGCGCCGCAGCCAACGCTAGTAAGCTCAAACTCATCAGTGCAAGTGTCACCAGGCCGCCGCCGATAGTCGCTTGC
>JALQTK010000088.1 GCA_023260975.1 Pseudidiomarina sp.
ACTCCTCCATTAAAACGACGCCATCTTGTCCAACCTGGCTGAAAGCTTCGCCAATTTTGGCTCCAAGCTCTTGATCGTTGTTACAGCTAATGTAAGCAACTTGCTGTAGCATTTGATCTGCAACCGGAATACTGGCATCATCAAGATGAGCCATAATTTCTTCAGCACAATCATTAACGCCTCTTTTAAGGCTTCTAATTTGCTCTTCATTAATGTTATCGTTAAGTTTTCTTAAAATGGCATGAGCAAGGACGGTAGCTGTAGTAGTACCGTCACCTGCTTCACGCACTGTATTTGCGGCAGCCTCTTTAATAAGAGTAGCGCCAATGTTTTCGACCGGATCATATAAGACTACGCTTTCCGCTACGGTTACACCATCTTTTGTAATGACCGGCCGGCCCAGAGCGTCTTCGTAGATTACGCATTTACCTGAAGCTCCTAAAGTGGACTTCACTGCGTTCGTCAACTTATTGACGCCGGACATAATTTTCGCGTTGGCACGATTGCCGAATGTAAGATCTTTAACGATCTCGCTGGGATTGTTGTATTGCATTTGATTAAATTAAATTATTGGTATTGTTTACTCGAATGTTTTTACGACCTTAGGTCCTTGTGCAAATTCGAGCCTCGTTTTGTAGTGCTCAATCGATTTGTCAATTGCCGATTCAGCGCCTTCAATTGTTTCCCGGCGAGTAACGTCTTTCCAGGATCCTTCCCACAGCATCTCCGTTTGGTAGTAGCCGTTTGGAAGTTGAACAATTCTCCAGTTTTTCTTTTCCGAAGCATGCTCCCAGAAAGTTTTGGTCTCTTCGGATACTTGTTGGTTACCACTTGACGTAGTGGTAGTACGGTAATAAAAAGTCATAATGGTTTATTTTAAGGGTTTTTATTATTTTCTTACGCTAGTGTTACGCTCAAGAAAGTGTTTGCAGAGTCACAGATGTACAATTTGTTGTCTGCAGTGTTGTAAACGATTTCGCCGATTGCGCCTGTAGTTGGAGCACCCGCTGTTGTTTTTACTTTTACAAATCCGTTAAGGTCTCCTACCGTAACGCCTTGCTTTACGTTGTTTACGTTTGCATCGTCTAGGGTTACGCCAGAGTCAAACACAACAACTTTACTGTCTTTTGATAATGTTTCAGCCATTTTGTTTATTGTTAATTTGTATGATTTGTTTTAGTATAATTACTTGTATACCTAGTTATTTAAGAATGCTTAGGTTTTATATAATTCCATAAGAGCTTTAGCCCTAATGCAATAAGTAAGAAATATACGATTTGCTTTGCCAGTTTATCCCACCAGCTTTCTTTTTCTGTATATACTACTTTTTCGTACGGCACCTCAACGATAGACACTATCGTATCGGATTCACAAGTAGCGTCTACTCTTATCGTGTCAAAAGCGCGAATAATCTTTACTTTCAATTTCTCCCGCTCGATCACTAGGGTATCCCGCTCCTGAAGCACCACAGTATCCGTCAATTCCACAGGCGGTGTCACAATCGTGTCTACTACAGTCACGGTGTCCTTCTGCAAAATCATAGGATCTTTCTTTATAGCCTTCTTCAAGTGCCATTGTGCGCTGCACGAGCTTAGCGCAACGCTTATACATAATAGTAGACTCCATTTCATATTATTTTCTTTCAGCGAACTTCTCAAGTCCAGCGATGCCAAAACTACCCAACGTTACAAATACAAACGAATTGTACGTGAATTCATTGATGGGTAAGTCTTTTCCAAATGCACCTGTAAGCACATCGGCAACCATAACGATCACCATTACTGCAA
>JALQTK010000089.1 GCA_023260975.1 Pseudidiomarina sp.
CAATGCTGAGCAGGTATTTGCTAGTTATGAGCAAGTGAGTGGCGGTGTTAGTGACTATTTTCAGGCGAGCTTTTGGCCTGGAGCTCGCATTTTAGATGTTGGCGCTGGCTCGGGGCGTGATTTACGTACTCTCCTCGATATGGGCTACAACGCCTATGGCATTGAGCCGAGTAACGGTTTACGTGAACGCGCCATTGCCGCCCACCCGATATTGAGCGATAGACTGCTTGCTGGCAGCTTGCCCGAACCGATTGATTTCTACCCTGGTAGTTTTGATGGCATCGTATGCTCTGCAGTGCTGATGCATATTCCCCATAGCCAGCTATTCGACGCCTTGATTACCTTGCGCAATTTACTCAAAGATGACGGCCGCATGTTGCTGTCCATTCCGGCAGCGCGCCCCGATGTGGTGGCACAGCGGGATGCCAAAGGTCGCTTGTTTGAAACTTTGCAAGCCGAACAGCTCAAACTGTTGTGCTCGCGGTTGGGTCTCGACTGCATTACTGAATATCATAACGATGATGCTATGGGGCGTGCCGAAACACGCTGGGTCACCTTGCTATTTGTCAAACGAGCTAGTTTGGGACAGCCGTTGGACCGGATTGAATCGGTTCTACGCAACGACAAAAAAGTTGCGACCTATAAGCTGGCGCTGCTGCGTGCTTTGTGCGACTTGGCTGATAACGATGATCGCGCTGTTAGTTGGCTGCCGAGTGGCCAGGTGGCGGTACCGTTGATGAAGATTGCCGAACAGTGGCTGCTCTATTACTGGCCACTGGTGGCGCATCCGCAGCTGATCCCACAAATGCAAGGCGAAGCCTCGGGTAAGCATGTGTTAGCGTTTCGGCCATTATTACGTGAGTTGATAGTTGCAACGAGCCACCATTATCAGTTGGATGGCGAGCCGCAACGACTTAGTTTATTTATGCTTGAGTGGAAACGCGGGCGGCTCCCCGATGCGATCAGCAAGCTGCTAGGTAAGACTCTTAGAAAAATCGCCAGCACCATTGTTAAAGGTCCGGTGACTTATGCTGATGACGGTACTATGTTCAGTTATGACAAAACTACGGGCAGTGTGGGTGTGGATGCGGAGTTATGGCGCGAATTTTGTCTTACTGGTTACTGGGTGCGCGATTCACTGTTGCTGCGTTGGGCAGAATTGGTGGCGCGACTGAGCGTGTCGCTCCCGTATGTAAGCCCAGGAGTGGTGATGGATTTGCTGTTGCAGCGCCCAGACGTCCAGCGTCAACAACGCGTTGCCGCAGGCATATTTGCTGAGCTACCTAATTTACGCTGTGTATGGAGCGAGCGTGCTATCCCAAGGGGGAAATTGGCGATGGACCATGTCTTGCCGTTTAGTGTTTGGCTCAATAACGATTTATGGAATCTGCAACCTAGCCACACATCGGTAAATTCTGCAAAAAGTGATGGGGTGCCATCCACTCGCTTGCTACGTGCTCGAGAAGCCGCCTTGGTCAATAATTGGCGCATTGCCCACGATGCTGAGCCTCAATTGTTCCGTTATGAAGTCGAACGCACTCTTGGAAGCTTTAACAAGCATGCTTGGGAAATGCAGCTGTTTGAGCACCTGCGTGGTAAAGCGGAAATGGCAGTTTATGGTGCGCGTGCTCGGGTTTGGGATGGGGTTTATTAATGTGGCAAGAACATCAAGATTTTCTAGCCTATCATCGTGATAAATTTAGAGGGATGTGATTAGCCACCAAACTCCAACCAAGTTAACCACCACCGTCAGCCAAAACAGCGTTT
>JALQTK010000008.1 GCA_023260975.1 Pseudidiomarina sp.
ATTGGGCATTAGCCTGATTGTGGTCGGTCATATCGTCTTGATTTACACCTTTGCTAGCAGTTCGAGTGACTATCGTGGCTTCATCATTGGCGCGGCCTGCAGCGCTATTGGCGTGGTGCTATCGCTACCCACCAAGATTTATTTAACGCTGGTACTGATGGAACACGAACATAAAGTAAATAAACATGCCAAGTGGTCAGACTAAAATTTATTGATCAACCGCAAGAACTAATCATCTAATTTAGATAAATGCGAAATACTCATGTACCCTTACTCTAGTTGTTAATCCAAGTGACTAGTGTGAGTATTCTGCTATGAAAAAATCATTCGCTATTGTATTACTCTCTGCAGCTCTACTGCCGAGTGCTTTCGCCGAAAAAGTCCGTAATGAACCGGTTGACCCGATTCCTGCGGCTGTTGTAACTAATCCTGCTAAAGTCGAATTGGGTAAACAGTTGTTCTTTGACCCGCGACTGTCGATGTCAGGCATTATCTCCTGCAATACCTGCCATAACTTGTCGTTTGGCGGTACCGATAATCTAAAAACATCGATCGGTCACAAATGGCAAGCGGGCCCAGTTAACTCGCCAACAGTTTTCAATTCGACTTTGTCAATCGCCCAATTTTGGGATGGTCGCGCTGCTGACCTAGCAGAGCAAGCTGCTGGCCCGATTGCAGCAAACGTTGAAATGGCCATGCCGCATACCCTGGCAGTCGATGTTATTCAGTCAATTCCTGGCTATGTCAGCCAGTTTGAACAAGTCTATAACACCAATACTGTGACCCTAGATGATATTACCGATGCGATTGCGGTGTTCGAGGAAACCTTAGTCACGCCAAATGATCGCTTTGACCAATGGTTGAAAGGCGACGATAACGCCTTAACGGCACTTGAGCTTGAAGGCTATCAAATCTTTAAAGTGTCAGGTTGTCTGGCTTGCCATTATGGCGAAGCATTGGGTGGTAAGTCATTCCAAAAAATGGGCTTAGTTGAGGCTTATCTATCTGATTCGCCAGCACAAGGTCGTTTTGATGTGACCGGTGAAGAAATGGATCGGTTTGTCTTCAAGGTACCGACCTTACGTAATGTCGAATTAACCTATCCCTACTTCCATGACGGTGCTGCTGAAACACTCGAAGAGGCGACATTGATTATGGGCCGCTTGCAGTTAGGTCGAAACTTTACCGACCACGAAGTGGATGCGTTGGTTGCTTTCATGCTATCGCTTACCGGCGAACGTCCAGAAATGACTTTGCCGCTGCTGCCAGCATCAGTGAACTCAACTCCACGGCCACAGCCGTTTAATTAAAGAGGCATAGCAGCGCACCAAAGTGCGCTGCTTTTTTTCAGTTAGGCAAAACGTGCTTCAATAGCAGCATGTAATTGCTTCTTCAGACCGAGCATAAAGACCACTTCGGCAACCACAAACAACGGTCCAATCGCTAAGCCCATCAGATCATCGACGAACGCCGGTTTGCGGCCTTCAAAGTAATGACCGATAAACTGAAATATCCAACCGACCACGAACAGACCAACCCCCCAGCTTAACCAGCTTGCGGTCGGCATGACTGCCAGCTGCTGGCCGAGATAAACGCACGCCGCTAGTAAAATCGCCATAACCAATCCAAGGGCGCGGTCTAACTTCAGATAAAATAACGTAGCGACTATAGCAACTAACACTGCCGGCGACAGCACCAACTCAGCAATGATGATGCTGGGTCGCGATAACAATATCATTAGCGCAACAACAATCATTGGAATGCCGATTAAATGGGTAGCAATATTGCGTCGGTCACGGTGATAAGCAGCGTATTGAGCGAGATGGTCAGTAATTGTTTTCATAGCCAGGCTCCTGTGGTTGAATGTAGTCATTATTTATCAGGTTATTTGAATCAGCACAAGGATAGACCATGACAGCGCACCGTGAACAATTCGAGCGACGTGCATTTTTACTCTTTTTGGTGCTCGTCAGTTTGGCGTTCGGCGCTATTTTGTGGCCCTTTTGGGGAGCAATTTTTTGGGCTTGCGCTATCGTGGTGATTTTTGCTCCACTGCAACAACGCTTGCAGCAGCGGTGGCCACATCATCCCAACAGCACAGCGTTGCTGACCCTGATATTGTGTATGCTGGTAGTCATTGTACCGCTTGGTTTTATCAGTTCGGCGTTTATTCAAGAGGGGATGCAATTTTACCAACAGCTTGATTCGGGTGAGTTTGATCCGCGGCAAATAGTTCAACAATTGCGTGAGGCGTTCCCGATTATTGACCAAGCAATGGTCGAATTCGGTATCAGTGGTGAATCGGTACGGCAAAATTTGACCGCCGTGGTGAAATCAGTGAGTACCTTTATGGCTCGCGAAACCTGGGTTATCGGGCAGAGCACCTTTGGTTTTGTAATTAGCCTGGCGTTAATGTTGTACTTAGCATTTTTTCTCCTGCGTGATGGCGAGAAATTACAACAGTTGGTTATTCAGGCGCTGCCGCTCGGTGATGCGCGGGAACATGCGTTATTACAAAAGTTCTCCGAAGTAACCCGGGCTACGGTCAAAGGAAATCTGGTTGTCGCCCTGGTGCAGGGTGCTTTGGGCGGGATTATTTTTTGGTTGTTAGCTATTCCCGGACCATTTTTGTGGGGTGTGGTGATGGCTTTGTTATCACTTATTCCGGCAGTTGGCGCTGCCTTGATTTGGTTACCCGTGAGCCTTTATTTATATGCCACCGGAGCGTGGATTAGCGCCACCATTTTGATTGCTTACGGCACTCTGGTGATTGGCTTAGCTGACAATGTGTTGCGGCCGTTGCTGGTTGGCCGCGATACCAAGTTGCCTGACTATGTGGTGCTATTTTCAACCATTGGCGGAATCGCGCTATTCGGTATTCATGGCTTTGTTATTGGGCCGTTGGTGGCAGCCTTATTTATGGCCAGTTGGCAAATTTTTATGGCCGATTTCAACCAGCACCAGTGATCTGCACTGGTGCTGGTATGCGTGCTAAGGTTGCCGCCCGCGCACAAACTCTGGGTAGGCTTCTAAACCGCATTCGCTGATATCGGCACCGACATATTCAGCTTCAGCATCGATACGAATACCGATTGTTCGTTTCATCAGCCACCAGATCACTAGGCTCACGGTAAAACCCCAGCCAGCAATCACTGCAATTCCTAGTAGCTGCGCGAGTAATTGTGCCTCAGGATCACTCCAAACCACAGCTAACAGGCCGTAGATACCGACTACGCCATGTACCGAGAGGGCGCCGACCGGATCATCGATTCGCAGCCGATCAAGCAGGTAAATGCTGACAATAACTAAAACCCCAGCACCCGCACCAATAGCACTGGCAAGATAAGGTGATGGCGTAACTGGGGCGGCAGTAATCGCTACTAAACCGGCCAACGCACCGTTTAAAATCATGGTCAGATCAGCTTTACCCCAGCGTAATTGAGTCACTAAGTATGCGGCGATGGCAGCGCTTGCTGCCGCTGCATTGGTATTTACAAACGCCGCGGCGACGGCATCGGTATTGTCGATACCGGTCAGTTGTAACTGAGAGCCGGCATTAAAGCCAAACCAGCCAAACCACAGGATAAACGTTCCTAAGCTCGCAAGCGGCATATTGGCGCCAGGAATCGGGTAGATAGATCCACTAAAACCATATTTACCTTTGCGTGGACCAAGTAATAACACCCCGGCAAGTGCTGCCGCGGCGCCGACTAAATGAACGATTCCTGAGCCTGCAAAATCGCGGAACCCTGCCGTCGCAAGAAAACCGCCACCCCAACTCCACGCCCCTTGTATCGGATAGATAAGCGTGCACATAACAATACTAAACAGTAGAAAACTGGTGAGCTTCATGCGCTCAGCTACTGCGCCCGATATGATTGACATAGCGGTCGCTACAAACACCGCTTGGAAGAAAAAATTAGCCGCCGGTGCATGCGAGCTGGTCACCACATCACCGTACATTAAACTGTAGCCGAACAATAAATAACAGACACAAGCAATGGCATACAGCAGCATATTTTTGACCAAGATCTCTGCGGTATTCTTACTCCGCACCAGACCGGCTTCGAGCATGGCAAAACCTGCGGCCATCCACATCACTAAGGCTGCGCTGATGAGTAGATAAAAACTGTTGAGCGCATAGCTTAAGCTGTCAACGGAAATTGATTCAATCGGCATAATATAAATCCTTATAAGGCGTTGGCATCGGTTTCGCCGGTTCGAATACGAATGGCTTGCTGTAGTGGCAATACAAAGACCTTGCCGTCACCGGTTTGGCCGCTATGTGCTGCTTCGACAATGGCATCAAGCACGCGCTCTAGCTGCTGCGCGGTAACCGCAATGTCGAGCCGCAGCTTGGGTAATAGGTCAATGCGATATTCGGCGCCACGATACAGTTCGGTGTGACCTTGTTGACGACCAAAACCACGTACTTCGGTGACCGTCATGCCACTGCAGCCAACCGCGGCGAGGGCATCACGAACATCAGTTAACTTCGAAGGTTTTATAATTGCGATGACGAGTTGCATAATTGCTCCTAGTGACGATAACCATCGGCTATCTCTCTATGATCAGCAAGCAACAACCATGCCATTTTTTAAGTTATTGATTTGTAATGGCAATAGCTTAGTTAATTAGTGTTCGTGCGTGACCATGGTGCAACGGAAGGGGTAACTGAACCATGTTGGTGCGCGTAATGTCGCTGGACAACGGCGCTATCAACTCGCTAAGGTGAAGCAAGTAACACAGCCAAGGAGTGTCTTATGGGTTTTATTCAGGCGCTAATACTGTGCGGGCTAATGCTTGCTGTCACTGCTTGCACTCATTCTGGTACTGCAGGTTTTAGTGCAGCGGAACAGCAACAACTGGCGCAGGTTGAGTTTATCCGGCCTTATGAATTATCGCGCGCTGATGTCAGCTACACCGAGCGCGGTGAGGTCAGTGGTAGCTCCTGTCAAGCGGCGGCGAGCCAGCCCGCAGCGACCCAAGCCGAGGCGCTATTACGGCTAAAGCTGGCGGCGGCCGCGGTCGGGGCTAATCGGGTAATTTTACGCCAGTGCCGTCAAGTCACCACGCCGGCCTGCACAGCCAGTTGGATTTGCATTGGTGATGCGCATCAACAGCAACCACTGCGTTAATTGCAGCAGCTAAGGCGGTTCTAGGTCAAAGCGATCGACGCATACGATAACCGTCACTGTGCTGGTCATCGTCATAGTAGTTCAAGAGTAGGTCCACCACAGCAAAATCAAGCGATTGATACAGCGCAATAGCTGCTTTGTTGTCGCTTTTGACTTCTAAACTAAGCGCGCTCGCACCGGCTTCTCGGGCATAACTCAGTGCGTGTTCGAGCAGCGCTCGGCCGAGCCCCACGCCGCGCGCTTCGGCACTGGTGGCAAGCGAATATAAACGCCAGCGTGAACTGTTACTGCGCGTCAGTAATAAGTAATAGCCAAGCAGTGTGCCATCGACGGCTGTGGCAACATGAAAATGCGCGGTCGGCGACAGCAGCAGCCGACGAAAGCTGGCTCGACCCATGCGACTATAGGCAAAGGTTCTTGCTTCGAGGGCGACGAGGGCGTCGAGATCAGCCAGCAGTGCTGGGCGAATTTGTACATTGAGCTTATTTTTCATCAAGGCGTCGGGCAAAGTCGCGCATAATAATGTGGTAAAGCTCGTCACCAATCAGTAAATCTTCTACTCCCGATTCAATGGATGGATTGTCGTTGATCTCAATGATCACTGGGCCCTTATGCGTTAATTTTAAGTCAACGCCATAAAGCCCATCACCGATTAAGCGGGTTGCTTGCAGTGCGGTTTTTACCACTTCTTTGGGCACATGGTGAATACCGACTGTTTCAAAACCACCGGTTTTGCCGCGGCTACTGGCGCTGGCATGGTTATAAATTTGCCAATGATTACGCGCCATCAGGTACTTACAAGCATAAATTGGACGGTTGTTGATAACCCCAATACGCCAGTCAAAATCAGTCTTAACAAATTCTTGCGCCAATAAAATAGTGGATTTGCTAAACAGCTCGGTGGCTATTTTGCGCAGTTCCGCTTCGTTTTCAGCCTTTTCGACACCAATCGAGAACGATCCATCAGGAATTTTTAACACAACTGGATAGCCGAGCCGCTGACCAATCTTGGCAAAATCAATCGTTTGCTGATTAAGCAGTAATTCAGTGCGTGGGGTAGGAATATTGTGTTTATCGAGAAGTTCTTTCAAAAACACTTTGTTAGCGCACTGTAAAATCGAACCCGGTGCATCAATAACGACCATGCCATTGGCTTCGGCCTTTTTGGCAAAGTGATAGGTATAATGATTGATACGGGTGGTTTCACGAATAAACAATGCATCAAATTCCAATAGCCGATTGTAGTCGGCTGAGGTGATTAATTCGGCATCAATATCGGCATCGCGAGCGGCTTTAATAAAGCGCTGCAAAGCCTTTTTATCACTGGTTGGAATGGCTTCATTTGGATCGTGCAGAATGGCCAAATCATAACGATACTCTTTGGGTGTTCGGGCTTTGCGCCAGACCCGTTTACTGAAGTTATCTAATGAGTTACCAAAGAAGGTTTGCTGAGCATCATTCAAGTCGCTCATGTTGCCGGCGTACAAACGGTTAATAAACCAGCGCCCTTGATAGTGAAACTCGACCCAAATCAGTGGGCATGGATAACGGTCAAAAATTTGTCGCGCAAAATGAGTGAGCTGCGGGTGCTCGCTATGGCCAAAGCAAATCAGTACCTGCAATGGTTGGGCCTGGTCAGCCGCAGCTAAAAAGCGATTCAGTTGCTTATCGGTGTTGGCCAGTAACAGCTGGTAATGGCTGAAATTGGCGAGATCATTAATGGTCGATACCGATGGCATCACCCGCTGGCCTCGTGCTTCGGCCAGTAGACTGACGTAATAGCCAGTCGATAAATAGCTTAAATCGCCACACAGGTTCAATATCTGCGTACGCGGACCGTCAGATTGTTGTTGCTGTTGCAAGTACTCGCTGGCGGTAACAGTCGCCTGACTGGGATAATAGGGCTGCCAATCGGTAATATCTTCGAGAATAATTAGTGCAGAGTTTTGCATGGCCACTCCGTTGCGTAGAGGTGTTCATTGTCAACTGCGGTGGCCCTGCAATACAAGTATCCGTGAATAATAAATTAGTAAAATTTAGGGCGTATTCAAGAATTCTGCAATGGTATCCGCTTTGCTTGCGATGCTAAAAATACCATCTAAATGCCCCCAAATACCCTGTATTTCCTCATACTGAGGGTTTTTTCCCTGTTGTTCTAACAATGCGACCGTTTGTTTGGCTAAGTAAGGTTGCAATAGCAAGTCATTACTCGCTGGTAAAAACAGTGTTTTCGCTTTAATAGCGCTAAGCCCGGTGGCTAAGTCCTGGTTGTGGCCAGCAACGAACAGCTGATTGGCACGCACCAAATAGAGGATATGGTTGGCGTCGGCAAGTGGTGCTCGCAGAGCGGCTGACCCGAATAAGTAATCTAGCGCCGGTAAGCTATTGGTTACACTGGCTAAACCTGCTTCTGGTAGCACCGCTTGGCTAGGTGAACGCATATTCATGCTCACTGGATGCATAGCATTTTGGGTGATCATTGCCAGCGCATTAGTAACCCCAGCAAGTGGCGCTTGTGCTTGATAGTAGTTGCCATTATTCCAGTTTGGGTCAGCCTTGATGGCCCGCGCCCAGTGCTCCAGCGCCATAATAGACCAGGCATCCATAGCGCCAGCACCAATCACCGAAATCATTCGTTCGACTTGGTCAGGATAACGCGCTGCCCACTCGATCGCCTGCAATGAGCCCATTGATGGGCCGATGACGGCATGCAGTTTATCAATACCCAAGCTACTCAGCAGGGCATGTTGTACTTGTACAAAATCGGCAATAGTCACCACTGGAAAATCAAGTCCATAGGGCTTACCAGTGGCTGGATTAATCGACGCTGGGCCGGTGGTAATTACATTTGGATCATGTGGAAACGCGTTGACTAGCGTGTCGGAACTAATGACAAAATATTTATTGGTATCGATTGCTTTGCCGGGGCCAATAATTGCATCCCAGTAACCGGGTAGTGGATCAGTGCTATTATATTTTCCGGCAGCATGGCTGTTCCCCGAAAAGAAATGGGTGATCAGAATGACGTTATCTTTGGCATCATTCAAAGCCCCATAACTCTCCCAACCAATAGTCACTTCAGCAATGGTTTGGCCACCGATGGTGGTGTAGTTTTGCATACTGAATGACTTTTTTTCTACCAACAAGTCAGCCTGACTAGCAGCGCTACTTAAGCTGACAACGAGCAATAAAAGGTAAGCAATTGACCGCATCATGATTGGTTCTCCAGTAGATAATTTTGGTACTGTTTGCGTAGCTCGTTCTTGACCAGCTTGCCAGTTCCAGTATGCGGCAGCTCATCAACCACGATAATGGCATCAGGCATCCACCATTTGGCAATTTTGTCGGACAAAAACTCTTCAATGACAGCTTTTTCGATAGTTTTATCTGATTTAGCCACTAGTAAAAGAATCGGTCGCTCGTCCCATTTCGGATGTTTTGCACCAATCACACAACTTTCGTGAACATCAGCATGCTGGCTGCAAATATTTTCAATCTCTAATGAACTAATCCATTCACCGCCACTTTTAATAACATCTTTCTTGCGGTCGACCACTTTCATATAACCGTGTTGATCGATTACCGCAATATCACCGGTGGCTAACCAGCCGTCAATAAAGGTATCGGGGTCGGTTCGCTGGTAATAACTGCTGGCTATCCAGGGGCCGCGAACGCGCAGTTCACCGCTGGTCGCACCGTCGTGTGGCAGCGCTTGGCCATTGGCGTCGACAATTTGCATGTCGACACCAAAGCAGGCCCGTCCTGCGGTTGTTTGAATAGCGTAACGTTGCTCTGCAGGTAAGGCGAGCAGCCATGGTTCCGGCGGCGCCGAACAAGCGAGTGGGCCGGTCTCAGTCATTCCCCAAATCGGTTGCCAGTAGATGTTATAGAGTTCCGCATAGCTTTTTACCAAGCCCAAAGGTGAGGCGGCGCCACCCACACAAACCCGCTGTAACGGTGCCAATGAACAGTGTTGCTGTTGCGCATAGGTATGCAGGCTCAGCCAAATCGTTGGCACGGCTAAGCCAACCGTAACGCCCTCGTCAACGATCAGTTGCTGCAATGCTTCAGCGGACATACCAGCGCCCGGCAACACCAGTTTACAGCCTGCTAATGGCGCCGCGTAGGGGGCTCCCCAGGCACCGGCATGATACATCGCAACCACCGGCAACAACACGGTATCGGCATCGAGTGCTAACAGTTCTTTACTGGCGGTCGCTTGGGCGTGCAATACCATTGCTCGTTGCGAGCTGAGAACCCCTTTGGGGTTGCCGGTAGTGCCCGAGGTATAACACAGCAGCGCAGCGCTATCTTCGGCAATGATGGGCCATTGGTAGTCACAGGGTTGATCAAGCAATAGCTGCTCATAGCTCATAATCGGCAGTTGAATCGAGGCCAATTGGTGTTTAGCCAGCTGTTCACTATCACATAGCATGATAATGCCTTTGACACTCTGCAGCTGTTCGGCGAACTCGGTTAACAGGCCAGCAAAACTGCTATCGACAAACAACCACTGCGCTTCTGCGTCATCGATGATCCAGCGGATTTGCTCGGTAAATAGGCGTGGATTGACGGTATGCAATACCGCACCAATACCCGCTACTGCATAGTACAGCTCAAGGTGGCGATAGGTATTCCAGGCCAGTGTGGCAACCCGATCACCCGGCTGAACTCCGAGGCTTTTTAGCGCGTGGGCTAGTTGGCAACTGCGGGCATAGCAATCGGCATAGCTATAGCGGTGGATATCACCCTCAATGCGGCGACTCACAATCTGTTGTTGCGGATGGCGGCGCACCGCATGGCGCAGCAAATCAATAATTAATAGCTGACTGTTTTGCATAGCGCCGGCAAGCGCCGGCTGTGTTTGTTGGGTTACTTCGAACATGCTTAGGTTACCACCAAATAAACAAACCAATAGCCGCTATCAAGCCTAATAACGGTACTACCACGGTTACCGCAGCAACCGCCCAATAGGCGTCTTTGTGTGACTCGTTACAGATACCGCGAATAGTCGTCACGACATAACCGTTATGTGGTAATGAATCGAGCGCGCCCGATGAAATGGCGACAATTCGATGCAGCTGATCGGGGTTCACTCCAGCATCCAAATAATGCGGGCCAAGCAGCGGTAGCGCGATAGCTTGTCCACCTGAGGCGGAACCAGTTAGACCTGCAATCACACTGACTGCCACGGCGGCGCCGACCAATTCATTACCCGGTAAGCTAGTCATCACTGCGACCGCTTGATTAAAGGCGGGGGTGATTTTTGCTACGCTACCAAAGCCCACTACAGCGGCAGTATTACCAATAGCAACGAGGGCTCCGGTTGAGGCTTCCGAGATCGCTTTACTGACATTGTGAAAGAATTTGTAGTTGATTATTGCCAGTGCTAGAACGCCACCGCTAAGCGCCACAATGAGTGCGTTTTGTTTTAGCGTGTCGTGGAAAATAAAACTTAATGTCAGTACTACCAACAACGGAATCAGACCGGTAATTGGTGCTGGCAGGGTGCGTTCAAGTAGCTCTGGGTCACCACTACGGCTTTGAAAACGCTCGCCATTAGCAACCGCCTTGGTAATCAATTTTTTCAACCACCAGTAGCCAAACAGCGCCATCAGAATAGCGACGAATAAGCTCACTTCCCAGGCTGCGTATGGCGAAGTACCTAAGTATTGAATCGGAATCCAGTTTTGAATTTCTGGTGAGCCAGCCGAGGTCATGGTGAAGGTTACTGAGCCAAAGGCTAGGGCAGCTGGAATAAAGCGCCGTGGTAAATCGGCATCTTTAAATAATGACAGTGCCATCGGGTAGACCGAAAACGCCACGACAAATACGCTGACTCCGCCATAGGTGAGAATGGCACAGGCCATGACCACGGCGAGTACCGCTTGTTTACGGCCGAGCCGCTGAATAATAAATTTGGCGACGCTATCGGCGGCACCGGTATCCTCCATGAACTTACCAAACAGCGAGCCGAGTAAAAACATAAAAAACCATGCTGCGACAAAGCCGGCAAAACCGTTCATATAGGCACTGACAAAATTCACCTCACCCTGAAATAACGCGACATTACTGGATAATGCCACCAGCACGGCACACAGTGGTGCGCTAATAAATAGGTTCATACCACGCAGGGTGAGAACAATCAGTAGGGTTAATCCGCCGATCAGTCCAATCATGCTTAACATGCAATACCTCTAAGATTGGTTGAGTTTCAGGTATGCCATGACCTGTAACGCCAGCGTTGATTCGCTGAAGATGCCGAACACTATGCGACAGAGCTGGGGCTTTTTACATAGTACTAAGGTACAGAATACAAACCGGCAAGATTGGGCTAGGGTAACTGTGCCATGACAACCTAATCTAATAACCGGGAGCAAGACATCATGAGTCAACCCAATTTTCGCCACTCACTTGTGGCACTGGCAATCGCCGCTGTGGTTAGCATACCGAACCTAGCCCATGCGCAACAAGCCCAGAGCAATGACCAGGAATTTGCAGGCCTTGAACGTATCGAGGTGACTGCGCGTCGTAAAACGGAAAACCTCCAAGAAGTTCCAGTTGCAGTAAGTTCGTTCAGCGCCCAAGATTTGGAAGAAGTTGGCGTTGAGGATATTACTGAATTGCAACAACGCATTCCCAATACCACCTTGCAAGTCAGTCGTGGTACCAACTCAACCTTGACCGCCTACATTCGTGGTGTTGGTCAACAAGATCCGTTATGGGGTTTCGAGCCGGGTGTTGGTATCTACATTGATGATGTATATGTAGCGCGTCCGCAAGGTGCGGTACTGGAAGTTTTCGATGTGCAGCGTATTGAAGTTTTGCGCGGCCCACAAGGCACACTCTATGGTAAAAATACCATTGGTGGCGCGATGAAATATGTCACCAAAGAACTCACCGGTGACGACGAGCTTTACCTGCAAGGCACCATCGGCAGCTACAATCAGCGCGACTTGAAATTGTCAGGACAAACGGCGGTCACGGATAATTTCTTCGTTGGCGCTGCTATTGCAACGTTGAATCGCGATGGTTTTGGTGAATTTATTAATGTCGGCGAAGAGAACTACAATAAAGAGCTAATGACTGGTCGCTTAAGCGCGAAATGGTTACCAAGCGCTGATGTTGCAGTGAAATTTTCATATGACAAAACTACCGACGACTCGAATTCAAAAGGTGGTTATCGCCTTACTACGAGTTTGTTAACCGGCGCCGAGCCGCTTGATAGCGTATACGACTCAAATACTGCCATGTCGACCGATAACTTGGTTGAAACCGAAGGTATGTCGATGGTGGTTGATTGGGATATCAATGCGAATTGGTCGTTCAAGTCAGTCACGGCGCAACGTGAAGGTTTTACCGATACCAACATTGACTTTGATTCAACCGGTGCTGGTGCGTTGTTAATTCCGGCAATTTATGAAGATGAACAGTTTAGCCAAGAGTTTCAGTTCAGCTACAGCGGCGATGATGTTGATTTCGTTGGTGGTTACTACTATTACGATGGCGAAGCGTGTGGTGTTTTCGGTACCTTGTTACCGCGCCTGTTTGGCGGTTTTACCGTTGAAAACGGCGGCTGTGTTGATACCAAGAGCACCGCGTTATTTGGTCAAGGTACATATCAGATCGATGATCAATGGTCGGTCACGGTTGGTGGTCGTTACACCAATGATGATAAGAAAGCCAATGTTTCACGCTTGAGCTATCTCGGTTTACGTTATCCAAATACCAATGATGGCGTGTTATTTGCCACCAACTCTGATTTTGCTACCGAGGCGGATTGGAGCAAGTTCTCACCACATGCTAGCCTGCGTTACAAAGCCAGCAGTGACACCATGTACTACGCCAGCTTTAGTAATGGTTTTAAATCAGGCGGCGTTGATATGCGTGCGGACGTGTCGTTAAACCCGAATGGTTCTAATCCATATGATCCGGAGCAAGTCGATACCCTCGAAGTGGGTGTTAAAACCGAATTAATGGATGGCCGTATGCGCTTAAATGCGGCGTTCTTTAGCTCTGATTACACCGACATGCAAGTGACTGTGCAACGCGCTGTTCCAGCCGGTGTCGCGTCGCAAGTGTTGAACGCAGCAGAAGCGACGGTGAGTGGTTTTGAAATTGAGGCCAAAGCAGCGTTGACTGATAGTTTAAATGTCACGGCCTCGATCGGTAACGTCAATGCTGATTTTGACCAGGTGGTGTTTTTCGACCCAGTCACTCAGCAAAATACCGATGTGTCTAATCTGTGGTCTTTTGCTAATACACCAGAATGGTCAACCAACCTTGGTTTTAATCAAACCTTTATGACTGAGATGGGACAAGTGGTGTGGTCGGGTAATATGGCCTATCGCAGCGCGACACAAATCTTTGAAGTGCCATCTATGCTTGATATGGGCGGTTACAGCCTAGTTAACACTAGCGTGACTTGGTATTCCAACGATGGTAAGTGGAATGTTGGTCTGCACGCCAAAAACCTCGGTGATAAAGTCTATCGTTTAGCCGGTTATAACTTTGCCGCCGCCCGCGATGCCAGTGGTAATGTCACGGCGCCTGGTTTAGGTGGTGAAGACACCATCGTCGGTTATTACGGTGATCCACGTACTATCTCCCTGTCTGTGGGGTATCGTTTCTAAACCTCACCCAGTGCCTACCGATAACGGTGTCGGTAGGCACTGACTTTTTACTCTGGACGCGTTAGCATGGCTACAACTTCTCCTCAGCTGATGCAAGATACTATGGCGCGTGCAATTATTGCAGATGATCATCCATTGTTTCGGGCGGCTTTAAAACAGGCTCTCGAACAGACCTTGTCGACCGATATTGAAGAGGCAGCAAGTTTTGAGCAGCTATTAGCGTTGCTGAAACAGCAAGCGCAGGTTGAATTAGTGCTGCTCGACTTATCGATGCCGGGCAATAAGGGTCTTGCTGGCTTGACGTCACTGCGCAGTCGTTACCCTGATATTTTAGTGGTAATTGTATCGGCTAATGAGCAGATCAGTGTGATCCAACAAGCAATGGCGTATGGTGCCAGCGCTTATATCCCCAAATCCATGCCACTGGCAGAATTGCAGCGCGCAGTGCATGCCGTGCTTGCCGGTGATACCTGGCTGCCTGAACATCTTATTGATACCCTATATCAATTACCGCCAAGCACTGCACATGAGTTTGCTAATCGCTTGGAACAATTAACGCCGCAGCAATATCGGGTTTTAGAATGTTTAGCGGATGGCTTGCTGAACAAGCAAATAGCCTATGAGTTGAGCGTGCAAGAGACCACCATTAAGCAGCATGTTTCGGCTATTTTGCGCAAACTTGACGTGCTCAATCGCACCCAGGCTGGGGTGTTGTTTAAGCAAATGCTCAGCGCCGGCCATGAGGCTAGCGCAGCAGACGTTTGAGTGAGCGTTTTAAGGCTGCTGTTTTTAAGGGTTTCGGTATAAACAACGCTTGCTCGGCAATTGCCTGTTCGCGCAATTGTTCGTCTGGGTCAGCGGAATTAATAATGGCTGGAATCAGCCTGCCGCATTGCTGACGGACCTGTTGCAATAGGTCGATACCGGTATCACCATGATCCAAATGATAATCTAAAATAAGTAGATCGGGGCAGCGCTCTGGTTGGCTTGGCAGTTGCGCACGGTCGGTGGCGCTAACTACCTCAGCGCCCCAATCCATTAGTAGTTGTGATACCGCCGTTAATAAGCGGCGATCATTATCAACCACCCACAATAACTTGCCCTGTAAGAAGCGCTCGAAGCCTTGTTGATTGGGTGTTGCTGGACGTTTTTGTGGCGATCGCCAGTGCTGTACCGGTAAGGTTAAGCTAAAGCGGGTGCCGCGCCCCAGCTCGGAGTGTAAATCGAGCGGGATACTCAACAGTCGACACATACGTTCGACAATGGCGAGCCCCAGACCCAGACCTGGGTTATCACCGGCTTGTTCGAGTTGGTGAAACTCGCGGAAAATATTGTCGCGTTGGTCGACTGGAATACCCCGTCCAGTATCAATGATATTCAGCTGCAGCCGGTCAGCTTGACGTCGACCACCAATAATAATGCGACCGCTATCGGTGTAGCGCACCGCATTCGAAAGCAAGTTCTGGACTATGCGACTGAGTAATTTACGGTCAGTATAAAGCACTGCGCTACTAGGAATATAATGAATTTCTAGGCGTTTTTCGGCGGCGATAATTTGTTGGCTGTCAATTAATGGTTGCAGCACATCATGTAATGCGACCTGTTGGCGATGGACCGGCAAATTGCCGGCCTCAAGCCGTGTCATATCCAATAACATGGTGAGCAATTCTTCCGCATTTTGCAGTGATTGTTGCACTTGCATCACCAACTGTCGCTGCTCAGCGTCAATACGCTGGCGCAGAATGTCACAAAATAGCGTGGCCGCATTAAACGGCTGCATCAGGTCATGACTCACTGCAGCGAAGAATTTGGTTTTACTTATATGCGCGCGCTCCTCCGCCTGTTTCGCCGCCAATAGCTCTTGAGTTCGCTCATCAACGCGGTGCTCTAGCTCAGCATTGGTTCGTTCTAATTCACGCTGAGTTGCCACCAACTCGGTGATATCCGTATAGGTCGTTACAAAGCCACCGCCCGGCATGGGGGCGCCTTGCAGTTCAATAACTAGTTGACCTTGCTCGCGTTGATAGCGATAAGCGCTACCTTCACGTAAATAAGTGAGGCGCTTATCGACCTCGGCTTGCAAGGTAGCCTCGTTACCGGCGCCGAGTAAACCACGTTGGGCGTTGTAGCGTAAAATATCTGCCACCGCCATACCGGCATGAACGAAGCCTGTGGGGTACTGAAATAACTCCAGATAGCGCCGATTCCAAGCAACCAGGCGCAGATCAGCATCGATGACTGAGATGCCTTGGGGAATATTTTCTACCGAGGCTTGCAGCAGCTCACGGTTAAATTTATACAGTTGTGATGCCTGGGTAGCCCACGTCACCACTTGGGCCAGCGGTACACTCGGTTGTTGGGTAATGGCCTCGAGCAAGATACGACTAGCAGCGCTACCAATAACCGCCGCGAGTTCGCGCTCTATCCGCGTCACGATGGGGCTGGCGACCAACTCATCATGATGCGCTGCGCCCAAATCAATTTGCATGCGGGTATTCATGCGATCCAGTTCAACACTATCGAAAAAGCGGGCGAGCACTTGGCGTAAGCGCCCCCAAGTGATTGATTGGGGATGTAACGGTTCAGTTGAAATGGCAAATGGGTCGAGAAATTGTCGCCGTTGTTGTTGCTCTAACCACGACGGTCGTAACCACCACGAAGCAGCTATATAGAGCAGGGTATTCGCCAGCAAACTAAGCAGCACGCCATCGCTCAGAGCGCTGTCGCTGAGCGCTTGGTCAACCCGGATACTGGGTATCAGCAATAACCACAGCCATAGCAAGGTACCGACAAAAATGCCGCTAATAGCACCAAATTTATTCCCCCGTTGCCACAGTATTCCGCCTAAAAGGGCTGGCGCTAATTGCGCTAGCAGTGCCAACGACAGCAAGCCAGCATTGACCAACGGCAAGTTCGCTTCGGTTAATTTATGAAAGCCGTATGCGAGCAGAACAATGACTACGATGGTGCTGCGTCGAATTAGTAAAATCTTGCTGGGAGTGAAGCTGAATTTTCGCAGTCGTTGTTCAGTTAAGCGCAGCCACAGCGGCATAATCACATCGTTAGACATCATGATACTGAGCGCCAGGGTGGCGATAATCACCATGCTGGTAGCTGATGCTAAACCACCAATAAACGCTACTGCGGTCATCAGCGGTTGGTCCGCTTGCAGCAATAAAGTTAGCATAAAGGTATCGCTGCGCGCGGCTTCAGGCACCAACAACAGACCGGCCAGTGCGATGGGCAGAATAAATAGGTTAATGGCAAATAGGTAGAGCGGAAATGCCCAGCGCGCGGCGCGTAGCTCTTCCGGATCAGTATTTTCAATGTAACTGACATGAAATTGCCGCGGTAAACAAAACATCGAAATAGCCCCGAGTAAGATATGCGTGGCGTACACATACAAGCCCTGTGGCTGACCACTCAGAATCTGACTGACCTGCGGGCTTTGCGCTGCTTGAACCAGCAGATCACTGAGACCATCGAATAGTTGATAACTGACATAAGCGCCAACTGCCATAAAGGCCAAGAGCTTCACCACTGATTCAAAGGCAACAGCATCCATTAGTCCAGAATGTTGCTCAGCCAAACTGAGGCGGCGGGTCCCAAATAGAATAGCAAAGCCGATCATACCCAGCGCAACCAGCGTAGCTATATCGCCAAACCAGGGCAACGGTCGGTCAGCAAGCCCAGTCACCGCGGCAAAACTGCCTGTTACGGCGCGAAGTTGCAGGGCGATGTAAGGCACCACACCAATCAGCGCAATGCCAGCCACCAGCATACCGAGGCCAGAAGCCTTACCATAACGGTTACTAATGACATCGGCTATTGAGGTCAGATTTTGTTGCTTACAGACATTCAGAAGCCGCATTTGTAGCCGATGAGCAAATAAAAATACCGCAATCGCACCAACATAGGTGGGGGCCATTGACCAACCGTAATAGGCTGACTGGGTTACCGTGCCATAAAATGCCCAGGTGGTGCAGTGAATGCCCTGTGCGAGGGCATAGCGATAGGGCTTGATTTGATTGGCGGGCTTACGTTCACCACGATAGGCAATACTATAGAGTACGGCAATGTAGCCAATAGCTAAAACGATGGTGAGCGAGACACTGAGCATGGTTGGCGATGGTCCTCTAGTGGTCATACCCGCTGCAGTTTGGCATGCTTTTATGGCGCTGCCTAGCGCTACTATAGTGCTACTATGGTAGAGTATCGGCGCCGGAAAAAACTGGAGTATAGGGCTTGATTCCTTTAAAGTTAGCCCCATCTTTTGCCTTAACCAATAAAACTTTTAGGGGAATACTATGGATTTGTTTATTGCACCCGCTTATGCCCAAGCCGGCGCTGCGCCGCAGGGTGGTGGTATGGAATTGATTTTCATGTTGTTAATGTTCGGTTTGATCTTCTATTTCATGATCTACCGGCCGCAAGCTAAGCGCGTTAAACAGCACCGTGAACTGATTGCTAGTGTTGCTAAAGGTGATGAAGTATTGATGAACGGCGGCATGGTTGGTCGTATCAGTAAAATCAGTGATGACAAAGACTTCATGGTATTGAGCTTAGCCGATAGCGTTGAAGTGATGGTACAAAAATCAGCTGTAACAGCCGTACTTCCGAAAGGAACGATGAAATCTCTGTAATCAAGAGATAAGGACCGCTCGTGTTAAATAAGTTTCCATTGTGGAAAAACTTACTGGTTATCGTCGTCATTGCAGTAGCGGCTCTGTACGCTTTACCGAACCTGTATGGCGAAGATTATGCAGTGCAGGTCTCCGCAACCCGCACTACCAGTATTGATAACACCACACTAGGTCAAGTCGAACAGGCCTTGCAAGCGGCGCAAATTGTGCCGAAATCGGTGGTCATTGAAGGCGACCAAGTATTGGTACGGGTCGCCAACGACACGGATCAATTGCAAGCCCGCGATACGCTGATGAAGGCACTTGGTAACCAATATGTGGTGGCGCTAAATTTAGCTGCAGCGACACCCGATTGGTTAGCTAGTATTGGTGCGGAACCACTGAAACTGGGGCTTGATTTGCGCGGTGGTGTGCACTTTCTGATGGAAGTGGATATGGCCGAAGCGGTCCGTAAAATCCAAGATCAATTGCGCGACAGTGTACGCAGTGAATTGCGTGAACAACGCATTCGCTACACTGCAGTCAACCGTGATGGCAATGATGTGATTATTAGCTTGCGCAGTGCCGATGATTTCAGTGCTGCGGAGAGCTTTTTAAATAATCGCTATCCAGGTTACGACGAGATTAACGATAGCGATGCGAACACCATTCGCTTGCGCATGACTGAGACCAAGTTGCGCGAAACGCAAGATTATGCAATTTCACAAAACGTCACTATTTTACGTAATCGGGTCAATGAATTAGGCGTAGCTGAGCCACTAGTGCAACGGCAAGGCGCCGAACGCATTGTGGTGCAATTGCCTGGTGTTCAAGATACCGCTCGTGCCAAAGAAATTCTTGGCGCGACAGCCACCCTCGAGTTTCGCCTACTTGATTCAGATAACAGCGTCATAGAAGCTGAACGCGGTCGCGTGCCATTTGGCTCGGAATTGTTTCCGAACCGTAACGGTGGTAATGCCCTGTTGAAAGAAGATGTTATTTTAACCGGTGACCATATTGTCAACGCCACTGCCGGATTTGATGAGTATCAGCGGCCGCAGGTGAGTATTTCGCTTGATGGTGCCGGTGGCGACAAAATGTCATTAGCCACCCGCGATAATGTCGGCAAACCAATGGCAACGCTGTTTATCGAGTATAAAGCGACCGGTGAACGTGATGCCAATGGCAAACTGGTTTTTGAGCCATTATCCGAAGTTATCAACGTGGCGACGATTAATTCGCGCTTAGGTAGTAACTTCCGTATCACCGGTATTAGCTCGCAACAAGAAGCCCAAAATTTGGCCTTACTGCTGCGAGCGGGAGCGTTAATTGCGCCGATTCAAATTGTCGAAGAACGCACCATTGGCCCGAGTTTAGGGCAAGAGAATATTGACATGGGAATGCAAGCCATTGTCTGGGGTTTTGTATTGGTGTTGGTATTTATGGTGGTGTATTACCGCAAGTTTGGGTTGGTAGCAAACGCTGCATTAGCAGCCAATTTGGTCCTGATCATCGGCATCATGTCAATGATCCCGGGGGCTACCTTAACGCTACCCGGTATGGCTGGTATTGTTTTGACAGTGGGTATGGCGGTGGATGCCAACGTGCTAATTTTCGAGCGTATCCGCGAAGAAATTAAAGCGAAACGCAGTCCACAACAGGCCATTCATCATGGCTATGATAGTGCGTTATCGACCATTGCGGATGCCAACATTACCACCTTAATTGCAGCGATTATTTTGTTTGCGGTGGGAACTGGCCCAATTAAGGGCTTCGCGGTCACCTTGGCGATTGGTATTATTACCTCAATGTTCACTGCTATTGTTGGCACCCGTGCGATTATTAACGCAATTTGGGGTGGTAAACGCATTGATAAGCTGTCGGTGTAGGAGGCCAACATGAATGAATTAATTAGTACCGATAGAAGTATCCCGTTTATGCGCTATCGCCTACCGGCGATGGTGCTGAGTATTATTTTGGTGCTGGCATCAATTACCTCGCTAGCGGTCAATAAACTGAATTGGGGCCTCGATTTTACTGGTGGTACGGTGATTGAATTGGGCTATCAGCAAAATGCTGATTTAGGCCAAATTCGTTCGGTACTCGAGCAAAATGGTTTCAACTCTGCCGTGGTGCAAAATTTCGGCAGTCAACGCGATGTGTTGATTCGTCTTGATTCTATCGAAGGTGTTAAAGCACAAGAGCTCGGTGATCAAGTTGTGGCGATGATGCGTGCCAACAGCAGCGAAACTATTGATCTGCGCCGCAGTGAATTTGTCAGTGCTAGTGTTGGCGCTGAACTGGCGGAACAAGGTGGCTTGGCGTTATTAACCGCACTGATCTGTATTCTTATCTATATTGCCATTCGCTTTGAGTGGCGCTTAGCATTAGGTGCAGTGGGTGCCTTGGCCCACGATGTGATTATCACCTTGGGGTTATTCTCGGTGTTACAGTTGGAATTTGATTTAACCGTATTAGCTGCATTATTAGCAGTGATTGGTTACTCCATTAACGACACCGTGGTGGTCTGTGACCGCATTCGTGAGAATTTTTTGAAGTTCCGCAAGTATAGCAGTGAAGAAGTCATTGATGGCGCCATCACTAATACCATGAGCCGAACGGTTATTACTTCATTAACGACCATACTGGTGTTACTGGCATTGTTTTTCATGGGTGGGCAATTAATCCACGGCTTTGCCACAGCACTGTTATTCGGTGTCTTTATCGGTACCTATTCATCGATCTTTGTCGCAAGTTCGCTCGCCTTTATGTTGGGTATTAGTCGGGAAGACTTATTACCACCAGAAATCGATAAAGAAGGCGAAGATCTCGAGCCATTACCATAACGATCAAGGGGGCATGACATGCTCGTCGTTTTATCTCCCGCGAAAAATTTAGACTATGAAAGTCCGCTGCCAACGGCCGATTTTTCGCAACCGCGAATGTTAGCGCAGGCGCAGCAGTTAGTTGATGTTGCCAAGCAGCTGAGCCCGCAGCAACTCAGTGCGTTAATGCATATTAGCGATAAACTTGCTGGGTTGAATGCAGCGCGCTTTCATAGCTGGCAGCAACCCTTTACTGCGGCCAATGCACGGCCCGCCATGTACGCGTTTGCCGGTGATGTGTATAGCGGTTTAGCGGCGGAAAAATTTTCTAACAAAGCTATTTCGTATGCACAGGAACATTTACGCATATTGTCTGGTCTATATGGTGTATTAAGGCCACTTGATTTGATGCAGCCATACCGTTTAGAGATGGGCACTAGCCTGGCAACAGAGCGCGGTAAGAATCTTTATGAATTCTGGGGCCAGCAAATTACTGAAATGCTCAACCAAGATCTTGCTGCTAGTGGCAGTGAACTGTTGGTTAATTTAGCGTCCAATGAGTATTTTAGCAGCGTGAAAACGCGTCAGTTAAATGCCAAGGTTATTACCCCGGTGTTTAAAGATGAGAAGAATGGTCAGTATAAGGTAATTAGTTTTTGGGCGAAAAAGGCCCGTGGTGCCATGGCGCGTTTTATTATGAATGAACAAGTCAGCTCAGTGGCAGGCATACAAAACTTTACCGGTTCTGGGTACCGCTTTGAGCCAAGCCAATCGTCGGCCACTGAAATCGTGTTTTGTCGAGCTGAACAAGACCAATAAATTCGATAGGAGTAGTGCATGACTGACCTGTACCGTGATGAGCCACCGGCCGCTGCCGGCAAGGGTAAGCTCATCGTCACAGTTATTCTGGTGTTGCTGCTCGCTGCAGCGATCATCAGTTGGTTATGGGTCAATCAACACGCGGCAAAACCGCAATTACTTGAAGCGCCTCAGGTGGAGCAGGTGACGGAACCTGAATTACCCGCACAACCGTCAGCAGAGAGCGAGGTAGTGCCGCTAGACGTTGCGCCTACGGTCGAACTTGAGGTGGTCGAAGAGCAGCCAGCATTGCCTGAACTTGGCAATAGCACTGCCGCAGTGTTGCAGCAATTACAACAGGCCGAACAAGACATCACACCGTTGACTAGCGACCAGCTGATTCGTGATGCGGTGGTGTTTATCGATAACCTTCGTAATGGGGTGGTGGTGCGCGATAAGGCCCCTATTGAAGGTCCGCGTAACGCCTTTCGGGTACTTGAGCAAAATGACAAAATTTATATCGATCCACGCAGTTATGACCGCTACAACACCTTAGTAGATTGGTTTGTCAGTCTCGACACCGATGTGATGATTAGCTTGTTGAATAGCTATCGACCACTGATCGAGGCGGCGTTAGCCGAAATTGGTTACCCCGATACCACGGCTGAGCAAGTATTACTTGATGCGATTGAGGTGCTAAACGCGACTCCAGCAGTCGGCACTGTCGTTGAATTAACCGATAATAGTGTTATGTATCGCTTTGCCGATCCTGCGCTGGAAAGCCTGCCGGCAGCGCAAAAGCAAATGTTACGTCTCGGCCCAGATAATATTCGCCGAGTGAAGTTAAAATTAGCAGCGCTTGAAGCTGCCATCGCGCCGTAGAGTAGACCCACCATGACCGATATCAATGCCTTGATTCCTGCGCATTTGCGTGGGCCATCCCCGACCCGTGGTAATCGTTTTAGTCGTTGGGTAGGGCGTGTCGGTATGCGCGTGCTCGGCGGCTGGCGAGTGGAAGGGGAATTGCCACAAACTCGCCAAGCAATTATTCCAGTTGCGCCGCACACCTCAAATTGGGATTTCTTTGTCGGCGTGTTTATTAAATTAGCGCTGGGTATGAAGTTATCATTCTTGGGTAAACATACCATCTTTCGCTTCCCCGTCCGTGGTTTGCTGATTTGGCTCGGTGGCATTCCATTAAACCGAGGTTCAGCGCAAGGTGTGGTAGCGCAGATGGTGGAAGAATTTAAACAACGCGATGAACTCATGTTAGCGTTATCACCGGAAGGCACGCGGACGAAAGTCGATGAATGGCGCAAGGGCTTTCTGCATATTGCCAAAGCAACTGGGGTGCCGGTGGTGCCTATTGCCCTTGATTTTTCTCGCAAAGTATTGGAAATACGCCCGCCACTGCTGATCACCGGCGATATCGATGAGGAATTGCTACGGGTCAAAGCCGAAGTGGCTCACGCCGTAGGTAAGAAACCGCAGAATGCCTGATCGATAAATGTATGCTATTATCGCGCGAAATTTAGCGTGGCTCGAATTAGAGGAAAGCTTCCATGAAAATTATTGAAGGCGGTATTGCCGCACCGGGTAAAAAATTTGCGTTAGTGGTCTCGCGTTTTAACCACTTTGTGGTAGATAGCTTGCAAGCCGGTGCAGTTCAAACCTTACAGCAATACGGCCAAGTAAAAGCCGATGATATTACTGTGGTAAAAGTTCCTGGTGCTTATGAGATCCCATTGGCGGTACAAGCCCTTGCTGAGCGCGGTGAGCATCATGCCATTATCGCCCTCGGTGCGGTCATTCGGGGTGCTACCCCACATTTTGATTTTGTCGCCGGTGAGTGCAACAGTGGTTTGAGCCGGGTCGGTCATCAATATGGCGTGCCAGTCGCTAATGGCGTAATTACCACCGATACCATTGAGCAAGCGATCGAACGCAGTGGTACCAAAGCCGGTAATAAAGGCTCAGAAGCAGCCCTTACAGCGCTTGAAATGGTGAATTTACTTGCCCAGCTAAAAGGTTAATGGCATGAAACCAGCAGCCCGTCGTAAGGCCCGCAAACTAGCGGTACAGGCCATTTATTCGTGGCAATTATCGCATAACAGCATGACTGATATCGAAGCGCAATTTTTGACTGATAACGATACCAGTAAGATTGACGTCGACTACTTTTTGGCTTTAGTTCGCGGCGTGGCTGAGCAGTCTGACTCGCTTGATAGTGCCTTCGAACCATTTCTTGACCGCCCGCTCAACGACCTCGACCATATTGAGCATGCGGTATTGCGCCTTGCTGCGTTTGAATTGCGTGAGCGCTTAGACGTACCCTACAAAGTCGCCATCAACGAGGCAATTGAATTAGCCAAGGCATTTGGTGCTGACGATAGCCATCGCTTCGTCAACGGCGTTCTTGATAAAGCCATCGATAGCTTGCGGCCATCACGCAAGTAAACCAACACGAGGCCAGCTATGGCATTCGGTGAATTTGATCTGATTGATAGTTACTTCAAGCACCGTCAGCGTCAGCGCAGCGACGTGGTGCTCGGCATTGGTGATGATGGTGCGGTTTTGCGCTGTCCTGAGCGCAGCGAGTTGGTGGTTGTGACCGATACCATGGTAGCCGGGGTGCACTTCGATCAGCATATGCCCGCTCGCGCTATTGGCCACAAAATTGTTGCCGTGAATCTTAGCGACCTTGCCGCCATGGGTGCCGAGCCGGCGTGGATTAGTCTTGCTCTTACACTTCCGCAACTTGATCACGATTGGCTTGGCAGCTTTGCCCAAGGCTTACGTGATATTTGTGACTACTATGGCTGTCAACTGATTGGTGGTGATACCACCCAAGGGCCACTTACCATCACCGTAACTGCGCATGGCTGGGTGCCGCAAGGTAGTGCTATTCGGCGTGACGGCGCTAAGCCCGGCGACTGGCTGTTTGTTAGCGGTACGCTCGGAGACGCCGGGTTGGCATTAGCAGCCCAACAAAAGCAAGTAAAAATTACCGATGAACACTATGTTCGTGCTTGCGATCGACTATTTATGCCAGCACCACGAGTTGCTTTAGGGCAGTCATTACGAGCCATTGCCAGCAGTGCCATTGATATCTCTGATGGCTTACTGGCCGATCTCCAGCATATCCTCAATGCATCGCAGGTTGGAGCTCGCCTCAGTTTGCAAGAATTACCGTTATCCTTGGCGATGACTGAAAGTGTCGATCAACAGCAAGCGATTGCACTGGCGCTCAGTAGTGGTGACGATTATGAACTCTGTTTTACCGTGCCAGAGTCGCGCCGCGGTGTTTTAGATACGCTGCTGGCACGCGATGCCAGCAAGCCGACTTGTATTGGCCGCATCACCAGTGAGCCAGGTAAAGTTAAATTGGAGCTCGATGGCGAACCGTGGCAGTTTAGCCAAGCCGCCGGTTATCAGCATTTTGCCACCGATAGTGGCGACGAGCAGCAGCCATGAAGCCAGCGCAGTTAATCCGCAATCCAATTCATTTTCTGGCGTTTGGTTTTGCTTCAGGCTTAGCGCCGAAAGCGCCCGGAACCGCTGGCACTTTAGTGGCTATTCCGTTGGTGTGGCTGGCGCAACAAGCCGGCAGTTGGGGCTATCTAGCGTTAACCTTGTTGGTGGTGATCGCTGGCATCGGCATTTGTAGTTATAGTGCCAAGGCGATGGGCGAGCACGATAGTCCAGCCATTGTATGGGATGAAATTGCTGGCTATATGGTGGCTTTTATTGGCTTATCCTGGAGTTGGCAAAATATACTCGTCGCCTTTGTGTTATTTCGCCTATTCGACATTAGCAAACCCGGCCCCATTGGTTGGTGTGACCGCAACCTGCAGGGTGGTTTGGGTATTATGGCCGATGATGTGCTGGCCGGCGTAGCGACTGGGCTAACTATTCAGCTTGGCTATGTAGCGCTGAACTTGTTTTACTAAGCCGTCGCTATCAAGCTGCAGTTCGGCGCGAATTTCTTCTTGTGAACCATGCTTAATAAATTCATCAGGTAGACCTATCATCAGCACTGCTTTGTTGATTCCCTGCGCCGCTAAGTACTCCTGTACAGCACTACCAGCGCCGCCAGCGACGACATTCTCTTCAACACTAACCAGCACGCTATGGCGCGCGGCTAAGTCAGTAATCATGTTGCCATCGAGCGGTTTAACGAAGCGCATATCAACCACCGTGGCATTGAGTTGCTCGGCGGCTTTTTCAACCTCGGTTAATAAGGTTCCGAAGTTGAGTAGAGCAATATCGTTGCCGCTGCGAATGCTTCGCGCTTTGCCGATCGGATAAACCTGCATTGCACTATCGAACGCTACGCCGGTGCCGTTCCCACGCGGGTAACGCACCGCCGCTGGTTGTTGTAGCTGATAACCGGTAAAGAGCATATTACGGCATTCATTTTCATCGCTTGGGGTCATTACTACCAGGTTCGGAATGCAGCGCAAATAGCTCAAATCAAAACTACCCTGGTGGGTCGGTCCATCGGCACCAACAATACCAGCTCGGTCAATAGCAAATAATACCGGCAGATTTTGCAATGCCACATCATGAATTAATTGATCGTAGCCGCGTTGTAAGAAGGTCGAATAAATTGCCAGCACCGGCTTAAAGCCACCAATCGCTAGCCCCGCGGCAAAAGTCACTGCATGCTGCTCGGCAATGGCAACGTCAAAGTATTGCTGCGGATAACGCTGCGAGAATTCCACCATACCGGAACCTTCGCGCATAGCTGGGGTTACCGCCATCAACTTTGGATCATGCGCAGCCATGTCGCACAACCAATCACCGAACACTTGCGAATACGACGGTGTCGCTGCCACTTTGTGCGGTAATGAGGTTGATTTAGGGTCAAATTTGGGTACCCCATGATAGCCGATAGGGTCGTTTTCGGCAGGCGCATAGCCTTTCCCTTTGCGGGTCACGATATGCAGAAACTGCGGCCCTTTCAGGCTACGCATGTTGCGCAATGTTTCCACGAGCAAATTCACATCATGGCCATCTATCGGGCCAATGTAATTGAACCCTAGCTCTTCAAAAATAGTGCCTGGGGCGACCATGCCTTTCATATGCTCTTCAGCACGGCTAGCCAAATGCTGAATACCTGGCATGCCTTGTAGCAAGCGTTTACCGCCTTCGCGAATAGAGGTATACACTTTGCCCGACAGCACCCGGGCTAAATGATTATTAAGAGCACCAACATTTTCCGATATCGACATATCGTTGTCGTTGAGGATCACCAGCATGTTGGGCTTGATATCGCCGGCATGATTGAGTGCTTCAAAGGCCATTCCGGCGGTTAATGCGCCATCGCCAATCACCGCAACAATTTTCTGTTGGCGGTGCTCGCGCTCAGCCGCAATAGCCATACCCAAGGCGGCACTAATTGAGGTGCTCGAATGGCCGACACTGAGGGTATCGAACTCACTTTCTGGACGCCACGGGAATGGGTGCAAGCCATCTTTTTGCCGAATGGTATGTAAACGTTGCTTACGGCCAGTTAAGATTTTGTGCGGATAAGCCTGGTGACCAACATCCCACACTATTTGGTCGTGTGGGGTGGCATAGACATAATGGAGTGCGACGGTTAGCTCGACGGTACCGAGACCAGAGGCCAGGTGACCACTACTACGACTGACTGAATTGAGCAGGAATTCACGCACTTCGGCACATAATTGTGGCAGTTGTCGCTCGTTGAGCAAACGCAATTCGGCTGGCGTATCGATCAGGTCTAGCAATGGATAAGTGGTTTTCGCATGTGCCATGATGTTAGTGATCCCGTGTCAGCAGATAGTCTGCAAATTGCTCCAATATCTCGGTATTGTATGGGATTGTTGCCAGCGCATGAAGTGCTTTCTGATGTAATTCACTGACTTTGGCTTGGGCGCCGGCTAAGCCTAATAGTTGCACATAGGTGGCTTTTGCTGCAGCAGCGTCGCTACCTTGGGTTTTACCGAGTGTCTCAGTGTTGCCGATGACATCAAGAATGTCATCTTGCACTTGAAATGCCAAGCCGAGGGCAGCAGCGAATTGGTCAAATTGTTGGAAATAAGGCTGCGCTGATTGGCTTCCGGCAAGCACCCCGAGTTGCGCTGCGGCGCGAATGAGGGCACCGGTTTTATGCTGATGGACTTGTTGTAATTGCTGTTCATTGAGCTGCTGACCAGTCGCCGCTAAATCGAGTGCTTGACCACCGCACATACCTTGATCACCAGACGCTACGGCTAAACACTGAATCATGGCTAATTGCTGATTCGCAGCTACCGCTGCGTCGGCTTTGCTGAGTAACTCAAAGGCCAAGGCTTGCAGGGCGTCACCAGCAAGTATTGCGGTGGCTTCATCAAAGGCAATGTGACAGGTGGGTTGACCGCGCCGTAGCACATCGTTGTCCATAGCGGGTAAATCGTCATGAACCAATGAATAGGCATGAATACACTCTAATGCCGCTGCTGCGCGCCACAATAGCTCCTCTGGTGCACCACATAAACGACCAATTTGTAGGGTCAAAAACGGCCGAATACGCTTACCACCGAGCACCAAAGCATAGTGCATGGCGCGGTTCAAATGGGCTGCTTCGGCATCGCGTTGGTCTAGCAGGGTAGCCAAATACGCGTTGCAATCAGCACGTGTTTGCTGCAGCACAACCTCAATAGTCACTGCTCATCCTCTTGCGGTTGAAACGCGACCAGTGATTCTTGCCCTTGCTGTTGCAACAATTTGCTAATTTTTTGCTCGGCCTGTTGCAGCTTTTGTTGACTGACCCGGGCGAGACTGACAGCCTGCTCATACTGCTCAAGAGCCTGCTCTAATGGCAGTTCACCTTGCTCGAGTTTTACTACAATAAGTTCGAGCCGTTGTAATGCTTGTTCGAATGAAATGTCGCTCATAAAGTCACCATCACGTGAAATAGGCGCTCACGTTAGCGCGATTCCGAGAACCGGTCAAATGGGTTACACTAGTCATGGTCAGCACTGATTGTGGCTGTTTCGCAATGTATTAAAGGACGCGTGAATGACTCCCAAGAACATGGCTCGGATGGTTTTTTTATTAGTACTGGTCGGTTTATCCGCGGCCTTTCTAATGCAAGTATCGAGCAACAGCCTACCACGCTTTCAACACCTTGATAAAGTGGTCCATTTTGGTGCCTTTTTTATCTTGGCGTTGACCTTTCATCGGGCTTTCCCGTTGCCGTTTTGGCTCGCATTGATGATTCTCATCGGCTATGGCCTAGCGATTGAATATATCCAGGGGCTGTTGCCCTATCGTTCCTCTAGCTGGGGCGATTTGCTTGCCGATGCGGCCGGTGCGGCGAGTTATTATGGCTTAATTTGGTGGCGTTATCGGCGCGCAGCGCGCCGATGCAACAGCAATTAACCACACTCAGCTACTTTTCTTGGCTGCTTTTGAACTTTTGGCCTTCTTGGTGGTTTTGCTTTTCGCCTTTTTCTTCTTTTTTACCGCGTCAGGGAATTTATACTGCGGACGCAAATCGTCAATAACGCGACGCTCCAGTTTAATTTTTTGATAGCGTTCAATGCGCCGCAAGTTCTCCGCATCATGCGCTTCAACCAAGCTTATTGCCAAGCCAGATTTACCCGCTCGGCCGGTTCGGCCAATGCGGTGTAAGTAGACATCGGCTTGTTTTGGTAAGTCAAAGTTCACCACCAAGGCGATATCGTCAATATCCAAACCACGCGCAGCGACATCGGTTGCAATCATGGTGCTATCGGCAGAATTCTCCATCCGAGCAATAATTTGTTGGCGTTCATTTTGCGGCATATCGCCACGTAAAGTCAGATTGCGAATACCTGCCTGTTGCAGTTTGCTGGATAACTCATCGACCTTTTCACGCGTCCGTACGAATACAATACGGCGGCCTGGATGCTGCTGCAGTAAACGCAGTAATAACTTTAATTTGTGATCGATCGTGTCGGCTTGATACCAGCGTTGTAAGATTTTACCTTTTTCACGTTTAGACGGGTCAATCACTAAATCTTGCGGTTCGCGCTGAATTTCACTGGAAAACTTACGTACCCCACTGCTATCAAGAGTTGCTGAAAACAGCAGACTTTGCTGCAAGGCGCGGGTTTCGGCGACGATTTGCTTCACGGTAGTGGCAAAGCCCATGTCGAGCATACGATCGGCTTCGTCAATAATCAGCCATTCAACCTGTTCTAGTTGCACCCGGTCAGCACCGAGTAAATCAACTAAACGCCCTGGAGTAGCGACTAAAATATCGAATGGTTGATCGAGCTGGTCGTGCTGACTGCCGTAGTTGACTCCGCCGGTTATTAGCACGGTTTTGAGCTGGGTAGTTGGCTCAAAGGCATCAGCCTGTTCAGCAATTTGTTGCGCTAATTCACGGGTCGGGGCTAAGATCAGCACCCGCGCAGAGCCCGGATGACGGCGCGGAAAATCCAGCATGTGTTGCAATGCTGGCAACAAAAACGCTAAGGTCTTACCGGTGCCAGTTGGTGATGTTACCAATAGGTCAGCACCGCCTAAAGCCAATGGAATAACCGCTTGCTGTACTCGAGCAGGCTTATTTAGCTCAGCGCCTAACAGCACTTCAATGAGCGAGTCATCAAGATCCAGTTGTTCCCAATCTGGCGTCATTTTATAGTCCTGTGGTTAAGAACCGCTCAGTTGAGGCAGTCCGTGGGTTTTCAATGTCAGCAATTTTATCTTAAAGACGACCGCTGTGCGATGAAAGTTAGCACCGATAGTCTGTTGTTAGGTGCTTGGGTCGAATTATCGGCTGTCGCCAGGGTCGCTGACTTTGGTTGTGGCTGTGGTATTTTGGCGCTGATGATAGCGCAACGCACGTCAGCCAACGTTACCATTTATGCGATTGAGCGCGATCAGCAAGCAGCCCAGCAAGCGGCTGACAATGTGGCGGCATCGCCGTGGCCCCAAAAAGTGCGGGTGGTGCATCAGGATATTCGCCACCGCACCGCCGAGTTGTTTGATTTGGTCATTAGTAATCCGCCGTATTTTTCCGGTTCATTGGCGAGCGGCGATAACCAACGCGCGCTGGCGCGGCAGGGTGATGATTTAGACCTCAACGACTGGTTTGCCTGTGCGGCGGCGGCAACTTCTGCCAATGGCCAGATCGCCATGGTAGTGCCAGCCTCACAATGGCAGCGATTACATCAGTATAGTCAGCAACAAGGCTGGAGTGTGGCCCGCTGTTGCGCGGTCTCTACGGTGGCACATAAAGCACCCAAATTGATGTTAGCGCAATGGCAACGCGACACTATTGCGACCACCTATGAGCAGTTGCTGATACAGAACAACGGCCGCTACACCGATCAATTTCGCCAATTGACCGGTGCTTTTTATTTGGCCGGAACGACTAGCGTAGACCCAGTACCTGTTTGCCCTGACTAAACGTAATATCGACTGGAATGTTGGCGGCAGCGAGGCGATCGAGATCGGCTTGTAATTGCGCATCGATACTGCCGAGCTGATCAAATAAAGCCACCACGCCGGCATAATCGCCATTACCCTGCAAGGTCAAAATTTTCTCTGACAAGCTATTCATGGCGTTGCGCATATTCACCATATCGACTGCATACTGTCCTTGTTCATTGCGGCTAAAGGCGCCAGCAGCGGCAAAGTAGTTAAAGCGGATCATATTGGCTTTACCATGTGCGCTCGATGCGCCAAAACGCACCGAGCGAAAAATACCGGCTAGGAAGGTGGTGTAGTAATCGTCTAATTGCCCCTCGGTGATTACGCCTTGCTCGAGCAATTGAGTCACCATGTACAATCCAAGAATATCGGCTTTACCCTCTTCTAGCGCCGATGCGGTCTCTTTCAGTGCTTCACGCACAGTACCCTGCTGTCCGACTAAGTTTTTGATCCCTAAACCATGCGCCACCTCGTGGAACATGGTATTGGCAAAAAATGCATCAAAGGTTACATGCTGGCGCTGTTCTGGAACGATTAACTCGGCGGCAATCGGCAGCATGATGGCATCGAATTTCGCTCGCATCGCATTTTTTAACTGCAACCGGCGGGTGCCTTTTTCCAACTGCACTTGCTCGTCGTTGGGTAGGTTAATGGCAATCGTCTTGCTACCGGCATTTGAATGCCCGGCATAGTACACTACATCGTAAGCGTTCAGCTGTGCGCCAGCACCCGGTACTTCGGCCTTATAAGCTTCGGCAACCGGCAGGCCTTGTTGCAGGGCGGGCAAGTAGTGTGCGTAATGTGCTAACTTCTCGCTCCAGACCAAGTCTTTGACTAACACATAGGCTTCAAAACCGGCGCGATAGCCATAGAGTTGATCTTCATAGGTTTCAATCGGACCAATCACCACATCAACCTTGTTATTGGTCATCTCCATCCAAGCCATGTCTGAGGGCTGATAATCATTATTGCTAAAGGCTTCAGCACGCATCAGCAAATACTGTTTAAAGTCGGGGTCCTCGGCATATTCTGCTGCTTCACGCAGTAACTCCGCTGCCCGTGTAAGCAGTGGAGCGAATATAATATGGTACGGAATAGCTTCCAGTTGGCCGTCAGCATTGCGCCGTACCATGCTGTAGAGATCGATTTTATTGGCAAATTCGGCTTGCTCGAATTCCGCCTTGCTCATATCGGTCGGGTAATAGTTCGCCCCAGCAGGTTTGGCCTCAAAGCCTTGCAAGAACGGCTGATTACCGTTGAGGCGATCCCATGGACCGTAATTAATCTCAGCAAATTTTCGCGCCGCTGGGTCGACAATCGCTGCCAGTAGCTGATCTTTGTCACCCGGGTAGGCTTGCAGCCAAAATAGCTCATCCATAATTTCAGCGGCTTCAATCAATAGCTCAATCATGTGCCGTTGCCGATCGCTCAAGTGACTTAAATCAGCTGTTAATGCCATGGGGTGATAGATACCAAGCCGTTGTTGCGCCTCTGCGCGCAGTTCAATATGCGGTGCAATGGTTGGCTGGGGATCTACTGCTGGTTGACAGCCACTGATAGTGACCAACAAGCCGGCAGCGATCAACTGAGATAATTTAGCATTCATGATGAAGTCCTTGCTGAGAGTCAGTTTGTTGTCTCTAATCTACGCTCAATTCCGTTTGAAATAAACTCACTAACTGCGGGTATAGCTGGCTAAATTCGCCGCTGAACAGAGCAAAATCAGCATCAATGCGTTGTTCTGGGGTGGCATCGACCAATTTATCCTGTTGCTCCAGCAACACATCGGTGGGCTTGAAACGTTTTATCGCTAGGTCCTGCTCGATGACAAATTGCAGTCGTTGCTGCCATATCAGTGCGATCTTGGTCACCTGTTTATTATGGGCTAAGTGCGTGGCGATTTCGGTGCCACTGAGATCGTGCTGGCGACAGCGAACCACGCTACCACTATCATGACTGTCGCGTAATTCAACTTCATCACCAAACTCAAAGCCTGCCGGTAAGTTTTGCCGCTTTAATAGGTCGGTGAAATATAATTCGCTGGGGTGTTCGGCAAACCATGGTTTTACCGGCAGTGAGCCAAAACAGCTGCGCAGTAATGCCAGCAAATCTTCCGCTGCACTGGCACTGCTGGCATCAACCACAACAATGCCGAGTTTGGTATCGATCATCACGCCGAGTTGCTTGAATTTGCTAAAAGCCTGCGGCAATAACTGATGAATCAGGTCTTCCTTCATGGCTTGTTTTTCTTTACTCGGCAATTTCCACGCTAATTCGGCTTCGCGTTTTGCCACCAACTCATCTAGCTGTGCAGTTATCACGCTGCTGGGTAGCACTTTCTCTTCTTTACGCGCGGTCATTAAATAACAGTGACCAATTTTATGCACCAGCACCTCACTATCGCGACCAAAAGGTGAGGCCCAACCAAAGCTCACTCGGTCGCTGCGACCACAGGGTTTGAAAGGCTGCGCTTGCAGCGCTAGCTCAAGCTGTTCGGGCATAGAAAAATCTGACCCAAGCGTGTAAACACGGAGGTTTTTAAACCACATAACGACTTCCTTGATTAATGAGTACTAGCGATAGTTTACCGGAATAACAAAACGGTAGGTGAGTCCTTTACCAACTTCACTGTTGGCAGTAATGGAACCATGCAAGGTTTGTGTCACCAAGTTACGAATAATATGCGTGCCTAAACCGCTGCCACCTTGTTGACGTTTGGTGGTGAAAAACGGGTCAAATAATTTTTCCAGTTGTTCAGTGGTGAGGCCTTTGCCATTATCACTGTAGGTGAATTCCAGTTTATTCTCATCGATTGCGCGCACGCTAATCTGAATATGTCCTGTTACTTGCGATTCAAAACCATGCAGTAATGAATTAACAATGAGGTTGGTAAAAATTTGCGCAAAAGCTCCGGCTGGGGCGCTAATGGTCAAACTATCATCGCAGTCTAATTCGATGTTGTATTGGCTATTCTTCCAGCGCGGTCGCAGCGAGTGAATAACTTCGTGAAGATATTTTTTCAGATTAAACTCGCGAACTGATTCCGAGGTTTGATCAACCGCAACCTGTTTGAAGCTGTTAATCAGTTCTGATGAGCGCGCTAGATTATTCTCTAACAACTGCATAGCGTCATTGCCAGTGAGTAAAAATTCCTCAAACTGGTGCTGGGTTAAAGTTCGTTCATTCAG
Source organism: Pseudidiomarina sp. (assembly GCA_023260975.1). Taxonomy (GTDB): domain Bacteria; phylum Pseudomonadota; class Gammaproteobacteria; order Enterobacterales; family Alteromonadaceae; genus Pseudidiomarina. The sequence goes on from JALQTK010000008.1 coordinate 34,634, forward strand.
TGCCTGATTCAAGCTTTGCATTTGTTCCCGCAGGAAACTAGCAGCAGTTATTGAGATACCCAGCGGCGTACTAACATCATGGGTGATACCGGCCACCAAACCACCCAGTGAGGCCATGCGTTCAGACTCGAATAACTGTGATTGTGCTTGCTCCAAGGCAGTGAGAGAACTTTGTAAACGACTATTGGCATCACGCAAATCAGCCTCAATGGTCTGCCGCTGACGAATTTCCCGTATTAACTTGTGTTGACGCTGCTCAAGCTCAGTCTTGCGGCGCTCTAAGTCGAGCAGTACTTGGCTCAAGCTCGAGGTTTTGTTGGCAACATCTTGTTCAAGCATGGTGTTTTGTTCATCGAGCTTACGATTGGCATGCAGCAGCTGGCGCTGCGTCGAATTTAAATCATGCTGATAGTCTTCCAGTTTATCGAGCAATTGATTGTACGCTTGTTCGACCATCAGAAACTCGGTGTTACGTTGGTCGTGTAAGCGAATGCGCGAGTGGTCTAAATCGTCTAAGCGAAAGTTATTAATTTGCTCGGTGAGATCACGCATGGGGCGATGCAATTGGCGACTAAAGGCAAAACTGAAGAGCACGATAAGAAAGGTACTTTTGATCAGCGCATTAGCGACGATGAAATACAGACTAACTTTGATCCGTTCGATGGCGACGTCACGGTTAGAAAACAGGGTAACATCACCGACCGGCGAAGATTGCCCAGAAAATTCAAAGATTAATGGTGCGTAATAGCCAAACACACCGCTCGATTCGGGAATATTAAAAACTTCACTGCTGTTGTTTGGCAATAGAAATTGCGCTGCCGCATCACCGAGCTCAACCATAACTTTGCCGGTATCATCACGAATGATAATACCGGTAATCGCTGGAATACTGATCAAACCCTCAGCGGTGGCATTGATCTGATCATAGTTGAATTCCCACAGTGAGCGGGCCAGTGAGTTGCTAAACGTAGTTTGTTGGTTTTGCAGTTCTTCCACTAACATACGTTTGGTATCGTAATACTCACCGAGTATTTGCACGCAGGTAACCAGTAAAGTCAGCACAAAGTAGACTGAAAGTACGCTGGTAAGTAGTGATTTAGAAATGCTGGTTGTGGTCATGAATGGTTCCAAACGCAATATCGCAACAACTTAAATGATCGATGCATGAAGCGCAAGGAACATGCCATAATGACCGTCTAGACTAGCTCATGTTTGCAGTACAAAGAGGAGCACCGAAGTGACCGAATTGAGTCAATTGAATGACTGGCTTAGCAACAATGCTGTGCTTGATACCGCGGTGAAAATTTCGCTGTTATTGGTGGCAGCGTTGCTCGCCAATTTTATTGTCAAGCGGGTGTTGTTGGCCGGAGTGGTGCGCTTACTTGCTTTAACCACAGCCAGTAACATCGTGCGCTTGCTTGAAACCCATGTGGTTGCTCGCCTTGCCAATGTCGTACCGGCGCTCGTTATCGCTTTCGGTATAAGGCTGGTTCCGTATCTTCCTGAGGCGGTTCCGGTCATCGTATTAAATGTCTGCCATGCCTTTATTGTGATAACTATAGCGCGGGCATTGAGTGGTCTATTGACGGTCGCTAATCAGCTCTATGAATTACAGGATAATGCCCGCGAACGGCCGATCAAAGGGTTTATTCAAGTCGCTAAAATTGCCATCTATGTGATCGCCAGCATTCTGATGGTAGCGATTCTGATTGACCGCTCGCCAGTGATTTTATTATCCGGTTTGGGTGCCATGGCAGCGGTTTTGTTATTGGTATTTCAAGATACCTTGTTGTCGTTAGTTGCGAGTGTGCAAATCAGTTCGAATGACATTATTCGCGTTGGCGATTGGATCGAAATGCCTAATTTGAGTGCCGATGGTGATGTCATTGATATCGCTTTGCATACGGTTCAAGTGCAGAACTGGGATAAAACCATTACCTTCATACCGACTAAGAACTTTATTAGTGATTCGTTCAAAAATTGGCGTGGAATGCAGCAATCAGGCGGCCGTCGCATCAAGCGCAGTCTGCTTATAGATCAACAAAGCATCCATTTTCTAAGCGCGGACGAACGGCAAAAACTGTATCGCTTTCATTTACTTAGTGATTACCTCGACAGCAAGCAGGCGGAAATTGATGCTTGGAATCAGCAGCTGCTCGATGCGGGTAAAGAGCCGGTCAATACCCGTAGAATCTCTAATATTGGTACGTTTCGAGCGTATGTGCATCAGTATCTAAAGAATCATCCGAAAGTACATCAGCAGATGACCTTGATGGTGCGGCAATTACAACCGACTTCGGATGGCTTGCCGCTCGAAGTCTACTGTTTCACCAATACGACAGTTTGGGCAGATTATGAGAGCGTTCAAGCCGATATCTTCGACCATTTATTATCGATTGCCGGAGAATTTGGTTTACGGGTATTCCAGCACCCAAGTGGCAGCGATATGCGCGGCTTGTTTCAACAACTTCGGTCGCACTGAAATTAAAATGTCATAATTGTAATAAATGTGACATCTAGCGGTCACTAAGCTGTCACACAACTGCAGTATCTTGCGCTCATCTTCCAAAAACGACGTGCAAGGTACGGTCATGAGAATAGTCTTCATTCCTTCCATGCTGGTACTTGCGCTTAGTGCGAATATCGCCACAGCGCAAGATGCCACGCTAGAGCCGGTGGTTAACGCCGCCAACGCCATTACCCAATCGGCCCGCAGTTCGCAAGTGACGGTCGATACCATTGCCGATACCACCCAAGAGCGTATTCAACAGTACAAGCAAATCATGCGCCAAATTGAAGGCCTTGAGGTGTATACCCAGCAACTACAAAAGCAAATTGATAACCAGAACAGCGAGAAAGCTGAGCTGAACGTATCGATTGACGAAGTGAGCGTGGTGGAGCGACAAATTAGCCCACTTATGTTGCGTATGATTGCTGCTTTAGATGCCTTTATAAGCTTGGATGTGCCGTTCTTAGGTAACGAGCGTAGCGAGCGTATTGCTAACCTTGAAGACTTAATGGAACGCGCCGATGTCGACGTTTCAGAGAAGTTTCGTCGGGTTATGGAAGCCTATCAAATAGAAGCTGATTATGGCCGCAATATTGAAGCCTATAACGGTGTGATGGATATCAATGGACAAGCGCAAGATGTCGAATTCCTGCGTATTGGCCGCTTGGTTCTAATTTATAAAACCCGTGACGGCAGCCAAATGGGCGTCTGGGACCAGCAGCAAAAAACTTGGCAAGCGCTGGACAGCAGCTACAGCAGTGGTGTGCAAGAAGCTATCCGTATTGCCCGTAAGCAGCTAGCCCCTGATCTGCTGATGTTACCTGTCACTTCTTCAGGCCGCGGAGAGTAAGTCATGAAATTCATTAAATCAATCGCTCTGATCGTCGGTTTGTTAGCAACTACTGCACAGGCTGCCCCGCAACAACCAGTTGACCTTGACCAGCTGTTAAAGCAATTACAGCAAGGTCAATATGCGCAATCTGAAGAAAATAAACTACGTGAAGCGCGTTTTCGCGCTGAAGCAGCGCAACAACAGCAATTGTTGCGTGAGGCGATTGCCCAGCGTGACCGCTTAGAGCGTTTAAGCGAACGTTTAGAAACGCAATTTGAAAAAAATGAAATTGAATTAGCTGCGATTGCCGAAACCTTGAATCAGCGCTTAGGTTCATTGCGCGAATTGTTTGGTGTTTTACAGCAAGTGTCTGGCGACACCGCGAGTAAATTGCAAAACTCGTATGTATCAGTTGAGTTTCCTGGCCGTAGCGAGCAATTAAGTGCGTTAGCGAAAAAAATGGGCAGCAGCTCCAAGCTCGCCTCAATTAACGAAATTGAGTCGGTATGGCTAGCATTACTGCAGGAAATGACTGAATCCGGCAAAGTGAGCCGCTTCAACACCCAAGTCACCTTGGCAAATGGTGAGAAAGTCGCTAGCGATGTGGTGCGGGTTGGTACCTTTAACATGGTTGCTAATGGCCAATATCTGGAATTAGTACCTGGCACTGATAGCGTGGCTGAACTGATTCGTCAGCCATCATCGCGTTATCTAACTACCGCGGATGATTTGCAGTCGGCACAACCGGGTGAGCAAGTGAAATTTGCCCTCGACCCGACCGCTGGCGCTATTCTTGGTTTGTTAGTACAAGCACCGAGTTTAGGCGAGCGCATTGACCAAGGCGGCACGGTTGGTTATGTAATTCTTGCCCTGGGTGCGATTGGCTTATTGATTGCCCTCGAGCGCTTTGTCAGCCTTACCCTGATGAGTGGTAAAGTTTCGCGTCAGCTGAAACAAACTGAAACCCGCACCGACAACCCACTGGGTCGTGTGATGGCGGTGCAAGACAAGTATCCACAAGTCGATACTGAAACCCTGGAGCTGAAACTGAGTGAAGCGATTTTGCGTGAGATCCCAAGTATCACTCGCAACCTAACCTTCATTAAGATTATTTCAGTGGTCGCGCCATTAATGGGCTTACTCGGAACCGTAACCGGTATGATCAACACCTTCCAGGCGATTACCCTGTTTGGTACCGGCGATCCGAAACTAATGGCCGGTGGTATCTCACAAGCCTTGGTCACTACCGTATTAGGTTTGGTCGTGGCGATTCCGATGACCTTGCTGTTCGCCTCGCTGAATACCCGCAGCCGGGCCATTGTGCATGTGTTGCAGGAACAAGCATCAGGCATTATTGCGGAGCGGTCTGAGCGGAGGCACTAACAGTGATTCTGAGCGAATTCTACGGCGCTATCCAAGACTTCGTCGAAACTGGCGGCAATGTATTGGTAGTCATTGGCGTGCTGATTTTTCTCATGTGGCTGATGATCCTAGAGCGTATTTTTTACTACCTCAAGGGTCATCAACAGGCCAAACAGGCTGCACTCTCGAGCTGGCAGCAGCGCGCTGATAAGTCATCCTGGCACGCGGAGCAAATTCGTCAGGCGACAATTTCTCGAGTGAGTCTGGCGCTTGGTGGCAACTTGCCCATATTGCAGGCATTAGTCGCCTTATGTCCGTTGCTCGGCCTGATGGGTACGGTCACCGGTATGATTGAAGTATTTGACGTAATGGCTGTAGCCGGCACCGGTAATGCGCGCTCTATGGCGGCAGGGGTGTCGAAAGCCACTATTCCCACCATGGCTGGCATGGTCGGGGCATTGTCAGGAGTATTTGCTGCCACCTGGTTACAGCGTACCGCCAAGCGTGAACGGTTGAAATTAGAAGACCGCTTATTGCTTGAACATTAATTGCGCCACCACAGATTAAAGCGAGTTCGATATGAAACAGCATTTTGCTAATTTGATTGATGAAGAAGATACCCAAATTGATATGACGCCCATGCTTGATGTGGTGTTCATCATGTTGATCTTCTTTATTGTTACCGCATCGTTTGTAAAAGAGGCCGGTATTGATGTGAACCGCCCTGATGCCGCCACTGCGGTGCAAAAAGACCGCGCTAATATCCTGATTGCCATTAGCGATAAGGGTGAAATTTGGATTAACAAACGGCAAGTTGATGCACGCGCCGTACAAGCCAACATTGAACGGTTGTATGCAGAAAACCCACAGGGTTCGGTGGTTATCCAGGCCGATAAACTCGCTACGACCGAACGCTTAATTCAAGTGATGGATGCTGCCCGCGCCGCTGGGGTGTTTGACGTGTCCATTGCCACACAAGAAGACTAACTATGATGCGTGTTCTGGCAGCATTTGCATTAGCCTTAGCAGTCACCTTGGGGTTGTTCTATTTAATGCAATCCCTTATTACCGGTGGTGAAGGCGCAATGAGCGAACCACCGAAAGGATCGATGCTGGACTTTGTTCGGGTCAAGCCAGAAGAAGTGGTGCAACAAAAAGATCGTAAGCCTAAGCGTCCACCAGAGCCAGAGCAGGCGCCACCTGATTTACCGCAACCGCAATTTGATCCAGCGGTTGCTAATGTTGAGGGTGAAGGGTTTGATTTTAGCACCCAAGTGTCGGCTGATACTGCTTTGACCGGTGGTTTGGGTCTAGATACTAGTGACGGCGAGTATTTGCCGATTGTGAAGGTGCAAGCGGTGTATCCGCGTCGCGCCTTGCAGCGCGGTATTGAAGGTTATGTGGTGGTTGAATTTACCGTGACTAAACTTGGCACTGTCCGTGATCCGCGGGTGGTTGAAGCACAGCCTCAAGATATTTTTGACCAAGCGGCCATGGATGCAGTGCTGAAGTTTAAGTACAAACCACGCGTGGTTAATGGTGAAACGGTTGAAGTGGAAGGCGTGCAAAATCGCCTTACTTTTGAGTTGGGAGGATAATATGCGCCACGGTTTACTCGTTATTTTAACGCTGAGTATTTTAGCGATTTTCCCGGCCGAGTTACTAAGCCAAGAACGTAAGCGCACGCCGGCGCTGCGGGAACAAGTTTATAGCCAGTTATCGCGCGCTCAGCAGTTAGCTGACGGTGGTGATATTCAGGCCGGTTTAGCCGTGTTGGCTGCGGTCGAAAGTAAACTCAAAAGTATGAATAGCTATGAACGAGCGATGCTATGGAACTTCTATGGCTTCATGCATTATGGCCAAGACGATATCACCACGGCCATCAGCTATTTCAGTAAAGTAGTTGAAGAAGACCCCATTCCTGATGCGCTATTGCAAGGTACACTGTTCAGTTTGGCGCAATTAGCGCTAGGCCAAGAGCGCTATCAAGATAGCTTGGATTACTTAGCCAAATGGCAACAAGTTGTTGGTGGCGAGCCACAAGCAAAAGCTTTGGTTTTGCGTGCACAAGCGCTGTATCAAATGAAGCGCTATGATGAAGCCCTGCCACCTATTGTGGCGGCTATTGAGGCCAGTGATAAAGCCGGTCAACGACCAGATGAAAATTGGTATGTGTTAGCCCGTGCTATTTATTTTGAACTTGACCAAATTGATCGCGTCGCTGAGGTTTTGGTGCAAATGATCAAGCACTATAACAAAGCCGAATACTGGGTTCAGTTGGCCGGTGTATGCGCGCAGTTAGGTGAAGACAAGAAGCAATTAGCGGTATTAGAGGCGGCGCAGGTGCAAGGTTATCTGACCAAAGGCCAAGATATTCTTAACTTGGCGCAGGCTTATTTTGTTAACGATGTGCCGTATAAAGCCGCAGTGACCCTGGCGCAAGCGATTGCTGATGGAAAAGTCGAAGCTAATTTACGTAACCTCAAATTATTGGCGCAGAGCTGGGTCGCGGCGCGAGAAACCGACAAAGCTGTTGCGGCGTTAAGTCAAGCTGCAGCGCTCAGTGATGATGGCGAACTTGATGCCCAACGTGCCCAAGTGTTGTTGAATGCAGAGCGTAATGACGAAGCTATGCTGGCTGCAGAACAAGCCCTTGAGAAAGGTGGTTTGAAGCAACCCGGTAACATGCACTTGGTGATTGGTATGGCGGCATTGAACAAAGCGGACTTTAATGTCGCTTTAAAAGCCTTCGCTGCTGCTAAACAATTTGATGAAGTGCGTCGTACTGCCACCCAATGGGAGCGTTATGCCGGTGCAGAAAAAGAGCAAGCCGAACGCATTGAGGCATTGAAGCAGTCATAAAAACGACATGCTAGCGTCACAAATAAGTCAAAAAAATGCCATAAAGTCATAAAACTGTCATAAATGTGCCATATCCTTAGCGCATACGGCAGAAGTTTGCTATGACTTCTGTGTCGATTTTCTTATGACTTGGTGGCAATTTTATGAAAAATACTCGACTTTCAGTACTTGCTGCGGCCTTAACTGCCGTGTTTCAGCCGGCGTTTGCTGCTGACGAAACCGTGAGCTTTGATTTCTATGGCCAAGCTAATGTGGCATTGCGTTATGCCGACCTAACCAGCGCGAATGAAACCGAACTGGTCAGTTATGCCTCTCGCATTGGCGTTAAAGGTGGTAGCAAACTTGAAAACGGTGTTGAGGTAATTTACCAGCTCGAGTGGGAAGTTGACTTAACCGACTTAGGTGGTGATGACAATTTAAAGTCACGTAATCAATTCGTTGGTTTGAAGGGTAACTTTGGCGAATTAACGGTTGGTCGCCGCGATACTGCGGTGAAATATTTGCAGAGTGGTTTTGACCCGTTTGCCGATTATGAAGGCGATATCAAAAATATTTTTGCTGGTAAAAACCGCACCAGTGACACCATTTCTTATTTTACCCCGTTATTTGATGAGTGGCAGTTTGCCGCCAGTTATGTGCTTAGTGAAGATGCCCTGGTAGACGATGGCAAATCACTCACCGTCACCTATGGTGATAAAAAATTAAAACGGACCGATTTTTATGTTGGTGCTGGCATCGACCGTGATGTCAATGGTCGTGACATTGAGCGTGTTGTGGCGCTCACTAAACTAGCGACGACGACAGTCGGTTTTATGTATCAAGATCAGCAGCGCGTTGATGGTACGGCGCAAGCCGATGGTTTTGTCATCAATGCCGTGCATCCGCTGGGTGATTTTAGCTTAAAAGCGCAATACCAGTTGCTCGACAGCGGTAATGGCGATCGCTCGTCAATTGCCGCGGGTATCGATTATAAACTGGGCGCCAAGACGACACTATATGGCTGGTACACCGGTCAAGATTTCGACAATCTTGATGCTGAACAGCGCTTTTTCGCGGTCGGATTATTGCATAAGTTTTAAGTTTGCACTGCTGTGCGCGCAGGTTAAACTAAACCACTTTGGTATCGTTTAGCTGGGCTTATGGGCAACTTCATTTTAATTGCCGGTTATCTGCTGATTGGTTTGTTACTGCAGCGGAGCCGGCAATTTCCACAAAACACCGGGCAAATTCTTAACGCTTACGTCATCTATGTAGCATTACCGGCGTTGGTGTTACAAAAAATCCCATTTTTACACATCAGTCCTCAGTTGTTGATTCCAGCCCTCACCCCGTGGTTGCTGCTAGCACTTACAGTGCCTTTAATACTGTGGTTAAGCCGCCGTCTGCAGTGGTCTCGCGGCACCACCGGTGCGATGCTGATTATTGTGCCGTTAGGCAACACCTCATTTGTTGGTTTTCCGATTGTCGAGGCGTTTTTTGGTAGCGCCGGTATTCCGTATGCGCTGCTCTATGACCAAGTCGGCACGTTTTTGATTTTGTCGATTTATGCTACCAGTATTGCTGCCTGGTATAGTCATCCGCTCGGCCATGGCGGTAGTGGCCCCAGCGCCGCCAAGGTGCTGCTGCGAATTGCGCGGTTTCCACCCTTTATCGCCTTAGTCATCGCCTTGCTACTGCGTCAGGTGAGCTACCCCGTCATTGCCCAACAATTTATTGATTCACTGGCCGCCACCTTGGTGCCAGTGATTATGGTAGCGGTTGGCTTGCAATTGAAGTTTCGATTGGCGGCAGAAGATCGTCAGCCATTGGGCTTGGCTTTGCTGATAAAGTTAGTACTCACTCCAGCAGCCACATTAGCCGCGCTGTATGGTTTCGGCCTGCATGATTTAGTCATTCAAGTGACCATTATAGAAGCCGCGATGCCGGCTATGATTTCCGCCGGTGCGCTGGCTATTATGTCAGGTTTAGCACCCACTTTAGCGGCGGCTATTGTCGGCTATGGCGTGCTATTGTGCCTGTTGACGCTGCCGTTGTGGTTTTATCTGTTGCAGTTTCTCAGCGGTTCTTAGTCATCGAGTTTTTTTGCCGAAAACTCACCGCCAGCCACGCGCACTTGAAATACCTCGTTTGCGGCGAGCTGCTGGGGCTGTCGAATAACCTGCTGCTGGGCATTGCTCACTACCGCGTAACCACGCGCTATGGTCTGTAACGGGCTGACCAAATGCAATTGCTGTAACTGCGCCTGCAGGTGCTGTTGGCGCTGCTTGGTTTGCTCGGTCATCACCCGCGTTAAGCGTTGCTGTAACTGGGTAAATCGTTGCATGGCCGGCTCCAGCAGGCGCTCGGGATGCACCCGTTGTATGCGCTGCTGATACTGGACCAGTTGCCGCTGTTGTAGCTGCAGAGCACGTCGCATAGCCTGCTGAATTCGACCGCTGAGTTCATCGAGGCGTTGACTATTGAGTTGCATCCGGCGCTGCGGGTCTTGCACCTGCAGACGCTGCTGGAGTACCTGCAACTGCTGTTGCTGGTTGCGCTGGTAGCGTTGCCAACTGGCGCTGAGGCGCTGCCGTTGTTGCTGCAATTGCTGCAGCCATTGGCGACGATCGTGGCTGACTAGCTCAGCCGCGGCTGATGGGGTCGCTGCACGCACATCGGCAACAAAGTCACAAATGGTAAAATCGACTTCATGGCCAATCGCACTGATGGTCGGAATAGGGCAACTATGCAGCGCATAGGCCAGTTGTTCGTCGTTAAAACACCATAAATCTTCCAGCGAACCGCCGCCACGCGCGATAATCAGTACATCGACTTCGTTACGTACTACCGCTCGTTGCAACATGCTTAATAGCTCGGCGGTAGCGGTCTGACCTTGCACCGCGCTGGGGTAAATGATCGCCTCAATACTGGGGTCACGGCGCTTGAGCACAGCTAAAATATCGCGAATTGCCGCACCAGTTGGTGAGGTAATGATACCGACGCGACGAATCGCTGGCGGCAGCGGTTGTTTAGCGTCACTGCTGAACAAACCTGCAGCAGCAAGTCGCTGCTTGAGCTGTTCATAGCGCTGTTGCAACAGGCCAGCACCAGCATCTTCCATGTGCTCAATAATCAGTTGGTAATCGCCGCGTGGTTCGTACACCGTCAGCTTGGCGCGCACCAGCACCTGCATACCGTTTTGTGGGCGCATGCTGACGCGCTGATTACTCGTGCGAAACATCGCCGCCTTGATTTGGGCTTGTTCATCCTTCAGGGTTAAATACCAATGCCCAGAGCTAGGCGCGGAAAAATTCGAAATTTCCCCAACCAGCCAAACCGCGCCAAAGCCACGCTCGAGCATTTGCCGTACTTCGGCATTCAGGCGGGCAACACTAAAAATTTCTGCTTTAGACATTCAGGTTGGCGCCTTTTGAATTGTAAAATATCAGTTTACTGAAAAGCTCTTTGCGAGTAAAATCTGCTCGCAACATAAAGCCAGTCAGTGAGATGTTGCCATGCTACGAATTGCCCAAGAAGCACTTACCTTTGACGATGTACTTCTCGTCCCCGGTCACTCCACCGTATTACCCCATACGGCCGACCTGAAAACCCAGTTAACACGTACCATCAGCTTGAATATTCCGCTGGTATCTGCCGCTATGGATACGGTCACTGAAGCGTCGCTCGCTATTGCCTTAGCGCAAGAAGGTGGCATGGGCTTTATTCACAAGAATATGACCATTGCTGACCAAGCGGCTCATGTTCGTAAGGTAAAAAAATACGAAAGTGGCGTCGTTACCGATGCCGTAACGGTGACTCCTGATACCACTCTAGGGCAAATTCGAGCGCTGGCAGTGGAGCATGGCTTTCATGGTTTCCCAGTGGTACAGCAAAATGGCGAGCTGGTTGGCATTATCACTGGTCGTGATACCCGCGCTGAAAAAGACGATAGCAAGTTAGTTACCTCGATTATGACCCCCAAGCAGCGCCTGATTACCGTTAAAGCCAACGCCGACAGCGAAGAAATCTTGGGCTTAATGCACCAGCATCGTATTGAAAAGATCCTGGTGGTCGATGATCAGTTCCATTTGCGTGGCATGATCACCCTGAAAGACTTCACTAAGGCGGAAAATAAACCGAACGCCTGTAAGGATGAGCTCGGTCGCTTGCGCGTAGGCGCTGCGGTTGGCGTCGGTCCAGGCACCGATGAGCGTATTGCGGCATTGGTTGAAGCCGGTGTTGATGTGTTGTTGATCGACACCTCACATGGTCACTCGCAAGGGGTTATTGACCGCGTCACCAGCACCCGCAAAGCCTATCCTGATTTAGCCATTATTGCCGGTAACGTAGCCACTGCTGAAGGCGCCAAAGCCTTAGCCAGTGCTGGGGTTGATGCGGTCAAGGTCGGTATTGGTCCAGGCTCAATTTGTACCACCCGAATTGTTACCGGTTGTGGCGTTCCGCAAATCACTGCGATCAGCGATGCGGTAGAAGCACTCAAAGGCACCGGCATTCCAGTCATTGCCGACGGTGGCATTCGTTTCTCTGGCGATATCGCCAAAGCGATTGCGGCTGGTGCAGCCTGTGTGATGGTCGGCAGTATGTTGGCCGGTACCGAAGAGGCTCCGGGCGAAGTGGAGCTGTATCAAGGCCGTTACTACAAATCCTACCGTGGCATGGGCAGTATTGGTGCCATGAATCAACGCCATGGCTCGTCAGACCGTTATTTTCAAGCCAGTAACGAAGCTGAGAAGTTAGTGCCAGAGGGCATTGAAGGGCGAGTCGCCTACAAAGGTCCAATTGCTACTATTATCCATCAACAAATGGGTGGTATTCGCTCAGCGATGGGCTTAACCGGCTGTGCCACTATTGCTGAAATGCAAACCAAGCCAATGTTTGTCAAAGTGACTGCTGCTGGTATGGGCGAGTCACACGTGCACGATGTGCAAATTACCAAAGAAGCACCAAATTACCGGATGGGCTAACTCACCATGCAAGAAACCATGCAAGAAACCATGCAAGATATTCATGCACAGAAGATTCTAATTCTTGATTTCGGCTCTCAGTACACCCAGCTGATCGCCCGCCGGGTGCGTGAGCTGGGCGTATATTGCGAGTTATGGGCGTGGGATGTTGACGCCGCTGATATTAAAAACTTTGCCCCCAACGGTATTATCCTCTCCGGTGGCCCGGAATCAGTCACTGCTGCTGCTTCACCGCGCGCCCCAGCGTACGTGTTTGAGGCCGGCGTGCCAGTACTAGGCGTGTGCTATGGCATGCAAACCATGGCAGCGCAGCTCGGTGGCCAGGTGCAAGGTTCAACCGAGCGCGAATTTGGCTATGCCCAAGTTGAAGTGTTGCAAGCTACTGAACTGTTTAAAAATATTGAAGACAGCCTGCACAGCAATGGCAACGCACAGTTAGATGTATGGATGAGCCATGGTGATAAAGTCGTGGTCGCGCCCGACAGCTTCAAAGTGATTGCACAAACACCAACCTGCCCAATTGCTGCTATGGCGGACCTCGAGCGACGTTTTTACGGCGTACAATTCCACCCCGAAGTCACCCATACCCGCCAAGGCATGCGCATGCTCGAGCAGTTTGTGATTGGAATATGTGGCTGTGAAACCAATTGGACACCAAGCCAAATTATTGAAGACGCAGTACAACGTATTCGTAACCAAGTCGGCGACGGCAAAGTGGTATTAGGTTTATCAGGCGGGGTCGATAGTTCGGTTACCGCCATGTTGTTGCACCGCGCTATTGGTTCACAGTTGACGTGTGTATTCGTCGATAACGGCCTGTTGCGCTTAAACGAAGCCGAGCAGGTGATGGAGATGTTCGGTGATCATTATGGTCTCAACATTGTTCACGTTGAGGCCGAGCAGCGTTTCTTATCCGCCTTAGCCGGTGAGCACGACCCGGAAGCAAAACGTAAAATCATTGGCCGCGTATTCATTGAAATTTTTGACGAGCAAGCCAGCAGTATTCAAGGCGTCGAATTCTTAGCGCAAGGTACGATTTATCCTGACGTAATCGAATCAGCTGGCTCGAAAACCGGCAAAGCGCATGTGATCAAATCGCACCACAACGTCGGCGGCTTGCCCAAAGACATGGCACTGAAACTGGTTGAGCCATTGCGTGAATTATTCAAAGACGAAGTACGCAAAATTGGTTTAGAGCTTGGTTTGCCCTACGAAATGCTCTATCGCCACCCATTCCCGGGCCCAGGCCTTGGCGTGCGGGTGCTGGCCGAAGTGAAGAAAGAATATTGCGACATTTTGCGTCGCGCTGATCATATCTTCATTTCCGAATTACGCAATGCCGGGCTCTACCACGAAGTCAGCCAAGCCTTTGCGGTGTTCTTACCAGTGCGCTCAGTCGGCGTAATGGGCGATGCCCGCAAATACGATTGGGTGGTGGCGTTACGTGCCGTAGAAACGATTGATTTCATGACTGCACGTTGGGCGCATTTACCGTACGATTTATTAGGTAAAGTCTCCAATCGCATCATCAACGAGATCGATGGCATTTCGCGGGTAGTCTATGATATCTCAGGAAAACCACCCGCTACTATCGAGTGGGAATAGTGGCATTATGACAGTGCTTAGGCTGCTAGTTAGTTTAACAGCCTTATTGCTGTCATCCTGCGGCGGTGGTGGCTCTGATAGCGGTAGTCAAAGCACGGCTATGCCGACACCGCCCCCTGCAGTGGCCTCGCCCCCAGCACCGGCGCCGCCAGCGTCGGTCGATAACAGAATCCCATTTACCGCATTCGCCTATGACTATGCGTTGCCAAGTGGACCGCTGACCGTGCGTTATCAGCTAGCGCCTTACCAAGCGTCGAGCGAGTTTCCAAGTATTTCACCCTATCGCATAGACGACTTCGGTTTTTTCCAAGTTGTCACTGAAGGGCTTAATCCAGGCTGTCCACGCGAGCAGTGCTTCGAGGAATATGCTGCGCCTGGGCCGTGGAATCATCGCGCTTACCAAATTCTTCCCAGTGATATCAATGGTGATGGGGTAGAGGACTTCTACCTATTTGAGTGGATTCATGGTACCCGCGAGCCAGCTCCTGACGATTTAGCTCATGCGTTCATTAATGACGGTCATGGACATTTCAAGTTAGCGAACCAAGACATATTTGCTAGCGGCAAAGCTTGTTTGCATCAAGGCGGTGAGTTTCCGACAGACTCAAGCTCCAAATCAAAACTGAGCGAATGCGGTTACACGGCAGGTGTGCCAAGACACATTCTGGTTGCCGACTTCAATGGCGATGGCATGGACGATATTTTTGCTGGCATGGCCTTGCATTTAAGTGACGCAGGAAAACTTTACAACAGAACGCTAACCCACCTTCCAGAGTATTTTCGCAGTGCCCACATGAGCTTTTTGTTTGCCCATGACCAAATTGCTGGGGATGTTGACGGCGATGGCGATTTAGATATTTTTATTCCGTCTATTCAGCACACCGAAAAGGGTTTGTGGGGCGATGGTACACCGATATCTGGCTGTGCTGAGTGTATCGCCACAGTACCATGGTCAGTGCTCATTAATGATGGCACGGGTAGTTTTACGCTCAACCAGAATTTACCGATTTTGGGAGTGGGTGCGGATCATCCACTGTTGGTAGATTATTTGTCTTATAGCACACCAACGCGCGGCATATTATGGGCTGGTGGGCCGCCTGATAACCTGTGGGTGACAACTACCGCGATTGCCGATTTTGATGGTGATGGCTTTGGCGATATTGCGGTGGGCTGGTTTAATCCAAGTCTAACCGACCAATGGGGATTTCCAGCAAATTCTCTTGGTATGGTTTACTTCAATGATGGACAAAATAATTGGACCACCCGCACGCCGATTGCTCTGCCGGCTAATTGGTACGATGCGAATGGTAATGCCAACGATATGATTACCATAGATTTTGATAGTGACGGCTGGGTGGATATCGTGGTGGCATCGACGAAGCAGAATCCCTACTATGAAGGCCGCGTAATACAGTTTTTTCGTAATCAGCAAGACGGCACATTTGTCGATGTGACTGAGCAAGTTCACCCAACCGTTGGGCGTTATGAAAATGGTACTGGCACGCCGCTATGGAACGGTGAAGGACAATTATTTGCCCGTGACTTTGATGGTGATGGTGATTTGGACATCATTGACACAGTCAGTGAAACCTATGTTCTCATAAATGATGGTACTGGCGTATTTGAACTCAAACAGCACAGTTCATTTCCAGCAGTTGACCGCAACGCGAGCGGGCTTTGGCCGATCAATATTAATAACCATGGCTCGCTCGATTTTATAGGTTATCGAACGCAATGTGATACAGTATCATGCACAACGAACTACTATCAGGTGGTTGACTGAGCGTTATGCCGCTGCGCTGTATTTGTTTTCTTATTATAGTATCAACTAGTGTTTTGCTGAGTTGCACTCCGGCACCTGCGCCTAACCAACTTGAACAAATTCGCGAGCGCGGGGTACTGCGCGTCGGCACCACCTTATCGCCCACCACCTATTATCTGCAGCAACAGCGTCCAGCTGGTCTTGAATATGCGCTAGCGCAACGTTTCGCCAGCGAAATTGGGGTCAGCCTAGAGATGCTGCCACGCTATAATTCCAGCGACTTATTTGCCTTGTTAGAGCAGGGAAAGGTCGATTTCATTGCCGCCAGTATTGATCGTACTGCACAGCGTGCACGCAACTATCGGTTTACTCCGCCTTATCAACAAATTTCGCACTATGTGGTATACCGCCAAGGATCGCGTCTTAAACCACGTGATTTAAGCGCGCTTGATGCCGAGCTGGTGGTGGTTGCTGATAGTAGCCATGCCGAGTGGCTGCAGCAACAGCAGTTGCCAGAGCTGCAATGGCGCGTTAGCGATGAACATGATGCAGTCGAGCTATTAGGTTTAGTGATGGCCGGCGATATTGCCTATACCATTGCTGATTCCAATATCTTGGCATTTCAGCGCCAATTATATCCAGATTTGAGTATCGCCTTTGCTATTCGCGATAACCTTGATGTCGGTTGGGTTCTCAAGCAGCAGCTTGATGCCTCGTTGTATGACCCGTTGATCAAATTTTTTGGGCAGCTTCGCGATAGTGGCGAATTAGAACAAATTGTCGACCAACATTTTGGTCATGTTAGTCAGTTTAACTATGCTGACACGACGCAATTTATCGGCGCCGTGGAGACTACCCTACCGTCTTACCGCCAGCTGTTTCAAACCCATGCTGGTAGCTTAGATTGGCGTTTATTGGCCGCCATTAGTTACCAAGAAAGCTTGTGGAAGCCACGTGCAGAGGCCAGCAACGGGCGCCGCGGTATGATGATGTTAAGCTTACCGGCAGCGCAGCAGGTGGGCGTGCGCAGTCGGCTTAATCCAGAGCAAAGCATTCGTGGTGGAGCGCGCTATTTTGAGCAAATGCTACAACGTATTCCGGCTCGCATAGCCGAGCCTGACCGCGTGTGGTTTGCCTTGGCTGCTTACAACATCGGCTTGGGTCATCTAGAAGATGCGCGTATTCTCACCCAGCAACAAGGCGCTGATCCGGATCGCTGGATTGACGTCAGAAAACGGCTACCGTTATTACGCCAGAAAAAATTCTATCGGCAAAGTAAATATGGTTTTGCCCGAGGCGACGAGCCGGTGCGATATGTCGGGAATATTCGTCGCTATTACGATACTCTAATCTGGTTGGATGAACGGGGACTTATTCCAGCTGACCCACTGACAATCGAACTGCCAAGCGGCAGTGGCGATGAGGAGCCATAAATTATGCGTCGAATGAAACGTCTTATCTCAAAAGAACGCCGGCGGGCGTGGTTGCGCAAACAACGCAGCCTGCAATGTGAACGGCGACAAAAATGGTTCCGTTTGAGTGAGCAAACGGACTGACAGCTGCCACCATTTAAGACTATAATACTGACCTAATTTTTGCTCCCAACTCTGGAGACTTTTCTGTGGATATTTTACGCGGCGCCCCGGCCTTATCTGAGTTCAGAACTGAGAAATTACTGCAGCGTTTGCAGCAAGCCGAATTGCCTATCACAGCGGTCTATGCAGAGTTCATCCATTTTGCCGATGTCAGCGGCAAGCTCGAAAATCACCATCACCAGGTGCTGAAAAAGCTGCTTACCTATGGCCCAGCTATGGCTCAACATATCCCTGAAGGTGAGTTATTGGTGGTGGTACCGCGTCAAGGCACTATTTCGCCTTGGTCGTCAAAAGCCACCGATATAGCCCACAATTGTGGTTTACAGCAAATTCGTCGCATTGAACGTGGTATCGCCTATTATCTGAGTGGCAACGTGAGCAGCAGCCAAAAAGCTCACGCCGCGGCATTATTGCATGATCGAATGACTGAAATGGTGCTGCATGATATGCATGAGGCACAGCAGTTGTTCGACAGCAGCGAACCGCGGGTAATGCAGCATGTCGATATTCTGAGCGGTGGACGGGAGGCGTTAACCGCCGCCAACCAGAGCATGGGATTAGCGTTGGCCGATGACGAAATTGATTATTTATTTGAGAATTTTAGTGCGTTAAAACGAAACCCGAACGATATCGAACTGTATATGTTTGCGCAGGCTAACTCAGAGCACTGCCGTCATAAAATATTTAATGCCGATTGGACGATTGACGGCACTGCACAGCTGAAGTCGCTGTTCAAAATGATCAAAAATACCTATGAAGTTACTCCTGACCATGTACTTTCGGCTTATAAAGATAACGCTGCGGTTATGGTGGGCTCGGAAGCGGGGCGCTTCTATCCGCATCCAGGTGGCACCGCGGCGGCCGGTGAATATAGTTATTTTCATGAGCCTATTCATATTTTGATGAAGGTCGAAACCCACAATCACCCAACCGCTATTTCGCCGTTCCCAGGTGCGGCGACTGGCAGTGGTGGTGAGATTCGTGATGAAGGCGCCACTGGACGCGGTGCTAAGCCGAAGGCTGGGTTGGTTGGCTTTAGCGTTTCCAACCTGCGTATTCCCGGTTTTGAACAGCCGTGGGAAGAAGATTTTGGTAAGCCTGATCGAATCGTCACCGCGTTAGACATTATGTTAGAAGGGCCACTCGGTGGTGCAGCCTTTAATAATGAATTCGGTCGCCCGGCATTAACTGGTTATTTCCGCAGTTATGAAGAGCAAGTAGATAGCCATAATGGCGTTGAAGTACGCGGTTACCATAAGCCGATCATGTTAGCCGGCGGCCTTGGCAACATTCGCGAAAGTCATGTTGAAAAAGGCGAGATTAGTGTTGGCGCGAAGCTGGTGGTGCTCGGTGGCCCGGCTATGAACATCGGTTTAGGCGGCGGTGCAGCATCATCGATGGCCTCGGGTAGCTCCAGCGAAGATCTTGATTTTGCTTCGGTGCAACGCGATAACCCAGAAATGGAACGGCGTTGCCAAGAGGTGATTGACCGCTGTTGGCAGTTGGGTGATAAGAACCCGATTCTATTCATCCATGACGTTGGTGCTGGTGGTTTATCGAATGCCATGCCAGAACTGGTCAACGATGGTGGCCGTGGCGGTAATTTTGAATTACGTAAAGTACCAAACGACGAGCCCGGCATGGCGCCGCATGAGATTTGGTGTAACGAGTCACAAGAACGCTATGTGCTGGCTATTGCGCCCGATCGTATGGCGCTGTTCGAGCAATTGTGTGAGCGCGAGCGCGCGCCATTTGCGGTGATTGGTGAAGCCACCGAAGCCCAGCATTTAACGCTTAATGACAGCCATTTTGGTAATCAACCAATTGATTTACCGCTCAGCGTGTTACTGGGCAAACCACCGAAGATGCATCGTGATGTGCAGTCGCTGCAAGCGCAGGGTCAGCCGCTCGTGCGCGATGGTATTAAGCTTAACGAAGCAGCCAAGCGGTTACTGCGATTGCCGGCCATTGCCGAAAAAACCTTCTTAATTACTATTGGTGACCGCAGCGTCACCGGCCTCGTGGCGCGTGATCAAATGGTTGGCCCGTGGCAAATACCGGTGGCTGATGTAGCAGTCACGGCGGCGAGTTACGATACCTATGCCGGTGAAGCGATGGCGATGGGTGAGCGCACGCCAGTAGCGCTATTAAATTTTGCCGCGTCGGCGCGGTTGGCGGTTGCCGAGGCAATTACCAATATCGCTGCGGCCGACATTGGCAGTATGAAACACATCAAATTATCGGCGAACTGGATGTCGGCCGCCGGTCACCCCGGTGAGGATGCTGGCTTGTATGCTGCTGTTAAGGCTGTGGGTGAAGAGCTATGTCCAGCGCTGGGTATTACTATTCCAGTGGGTAAAGATTCAATGTCAATGAAGACCCGCTGGCAGCATAACGGCGAAGATAAAGCCGTCACTGCGCCCATGAGCTTGGTCATTACGGCTTTTGGTCGGGTCAATGACGTGCGCCGTACCGTCACTCCCCAAATTCGCCTCGATAAGGGTGACAGCAAATTAGTTCTGATCGATTTAGGCCAGGGTAAAAACCGCTTGGGTGGTTCAGCATTAGCGCAGGTCTATCGTCAATTAGGTGATGTGACGCCTGATTTAGACCAACCTGAATTACTCGCGGGCTTCTTCAATGCAACGCAAAAGTTGATCCGCAATAAACAGATTATTGCCTATCATGACCGCTCGGACGGTGGTTTGTTTGTGACCGCTGCAGAAATGGCTTTTGCCGGTTATTGTGGCGTTGAAATTGAACTTGATAGCGTCGGTAGCGATGATTTAGCGGCGTTATACAGCGAAGAGCTAGGTGCCTTAGTGCAAGTGGCTAATGATGACCTCGATGCAGTGCAAGCAGCTTATGCCGAAGTGGGTTTAGCTGATTGTGTGCATGTGATTGGCCGCCCCGTGCGTGAAGACGTGATTCGTTTTAGTCGCGGCGGTAGCGAGGTGTTGTCCCATTTGCGCAGTCATTATCGCAGCATTTGGGCGGAAACCACCCATCAAATGCAGCGCTTACGTGATAACCCTGCTTGCGCCGATGAGGAATTTAGCGCCAAACAGGATCTGAATGATCCGGGCCTATCAGCCAGCTTAAGCTTTGATGTAGAAGAAGATGTGGCAGCGCCATATATCAATACCGGGCGTGATCCGAGTATTGCGATTTTGCGCGAGCAAGGCGTCAACTCCCATGTTGAAATGGCTGCAGCGTTTGATCGCGCTGGCTTCGCTGCGATTGATGTACACATGAGCGATATTCTCAGTGGTCGTGTCAGCCTTGAGCGCTTTGATGGGCTAGTCGCCTGCGGCGGTTTTTCTTACGGCGATGTGCTCGGTGCTGGTGAGGGGTGGGCGAAATCCATACTGTTTAATAGCCGTGCACGCGATCAATTCGCTGAATTTTTTGCTCGCCAACGTACTTTTGCTCTCGGTGTCTGTAATGGCTGTCAAATGCTGTCGAATCTGAAGGAACTGATTCCTGGCGCTGAGCTATGGCCACATTTTGTCACCAATCGCTCTGAGCGTTTTGAAGCGCGCTTTAGTCTAGTCGAAGTACAGCCGAGTGATTCGTTGTTCTTTGCCGGAATGGCTGGCTCGCGGATGCCAATTGCGGTATCGCATGGTGAGGGGCGGGCGGAATTTGCTCCAGGCGCACTTGAGGAAGCTACCAAGCAAGGTCTGGTAACCATGCGGTTTGTCGATAACCGTGGTGCTATTGCGCAGCAGTATCCAGCCAACCCGAACGGCTCGCCACAGGGCATCACCGGTCTCACTACCAGTGATGGCCGGGTCAGCATCATGATGCCGCACCCAGAGCGGGTATTCCGTACCGTCGCCAATAGCTGGCACCCGGATAGCTGGGGTGAAGATAGCCCATGGATGCGCATGTTCCGCAATGCGCGGGTATTTCTCGGCTAACGCCGGCGCCGAAAAAATTGTCGCAATAGGTCGCCGCACTCGGCGGCCATCACCCCACCGATCACCTCAACCTGATGATTCATACTCGGGTGATTGATCACGCAAATAGCACTACCTGTTGCACCGGTGCGTGGATCAGCAGCGCCATAGACCAAGGTTTTAATGCGTGCATGGGTAATCAATCCAGCACACATGGCACAAGGCTCTAAGGTTACGTAGAGGGTGGTATCAACTAAACGATAGTTCTGCAGCGCTTGGCCAGCGGCTCGAATTGCTACCGCTTCGGCATGCGCCGATGGGTCATTGCAACTGATCACTTGATTGTAGCCTTCACCGATAATGCGGCCTTGATGCACCAATACGGCACCAACCGGTACTTCGTCCTGTTGTTCTGCGGCGGCAGCAAGTGCTAAAGCACGCTGCATAAATTGCTGATGTTGCATGGTCATTCAATTACTCGTGGCACGATAGTGCTTAGTGTAACGCAAAACCCCATTAAACAAGCATTAGACATAAA
Source organism: Pseudidiomarina sp. (assembly GCA_023260975.1). Lineage (GTDB taxonomy): Bacteria > Pseudomonadota > Gammaproteobacteria > Enterobacterales > Alteromonadaceae > Pseudidiomarina. The sequence continues at coordinate 56,565 of JALQTK010000008.1, forward strand.
AAAAGCCCCCGCAATAGCGAGGGCTTTATCAGAGCTAAGCGTTGTTCAGCTTAGAACTTGTAGTTGATACCTACACGCATTTCCCACAGTGATGGACCGACTACACGGCCCTGGCCTGGATCACCCAAGAAACTCTCAAATACAAGTTTGTTGTTATCATCTAACCTAGCGTTAACAACGCGTTGAATTTGCGGGAAGCCTGGTTGATACAATACGCCCCAATCGCTGTTCAGCAAGTTACCGACGTTTTCGATGACGAAGAACGCGCTGGCTTTATGGCCATCAGCAAATGCTGGTAAATCTTGAGTAATTTTAAGGTCGAACTTGCTCCACCAGCTGCCGTAGAAGCTGTTACGTGGAGCGATACCGCCGGCATACTTATCAAGACCTGATGCGTTAACAAAGGCAAAGAATGCATCGGTATCGAAACCGTCAGCGAAAGTTACCTTCGAGTCAGATACGCCAGTTGGTACGTACAGCAATTGACGACCAAATGCTGGGTCACCGAATAAGTCTGATCGGTTGCTGTTGGTCCCGTTAAAGGCATAGCTGTATGGGCGACCTTTGTTAGCTTGACCGAACAAGCTGAAGCGAGTTTCGTAACCATCAAAGAACTCAGTGCCGTAGGCTACACGTAAGGTGAAGCGATGCGGGATCTCATAGTTACCTGGTGCAGAGGCATAGTAGCCCATGTCCGAGGTAGCAGTTTGAGTAAAGTTCGAGCCGGCTACTGATGATGCCATGCTTTGGCTATCTTCAGACTCAGTGTAAGCATAAGCAAGTGACCAGTTTAAGCCGAAGTCATATGAGTGACTTAAGGCCATTGACAGGTTCAGCTGGCTACCTGCATCTGGTGCGTTGGTTAACATATAGTCACCTTCACGGCCAGTTGGGGTATCGTACACTGGGCGACCATCAGAAGCAGTACCTACTTTAACAAACGCTAGGTCAACCAATGATGCAGTGTTTTCACGCTTGGTGTAAAGAATGTCACCGGTTAATACCATTTCGTTAGCGAACTGGTAGGTTGCACCGAGTGAATATTTCCACTCACTTGGGATCTCAAAGTTTGGATCCAAAGCGTTTACAGGGCTGTTTCCACTGGCGTTAGTCACTTGGTCATACAATGACGAAGGTACGTTGTACAGTGGGCGACCTTCGCCGCTCAACGCTGCAGTATTTAAGTTAACGTTACGCTGGTTAACCTGAATCTGGGTAATACCGTCGTTTTGGAAGTTGTTAGCAATCCAGACGTTCGGGTTACCACCTGAGTACAGACCGAAACCACCACGTACTTCTAACTCAGCAGTTGGTTTCCAGTTAAAGCCAACCCGTGGTTGCAACAAATCAGCACCATCGAAGTTAGTACGGTTACTGAAACCGTAGTCGTTTAGGAAACGTGAGTTTGCACGTGGTAAATCGTCACTGCTGTACCAGTCGTAACGAACACCGTAGGTCAACGTCAAGTCATGCTCAAACATGTAGTATTCATCTTGCAAATACAACGTATTGATAGCGTACGAGAAGTCACCGGCAGCTTCGCGAGCATTGTGTGTACCAGCTGCGTTGCCGTACCAAATACGGGCAGCGATACCGGCTTCGAAGTTGTCAATTGAGCTAAACTCATATTCACCACCACGCGCGTGCTGCACGAACATGTTGAATACTGACAATTCTTCGCGCTCAAAACCAGCGGTCAGTACGTGGTCACCTGAGAAATAGGTACCCGCTACTTTGAAGAAGGTGGTGTCGTAGTTCAGTTCGTTGGCTTGACGTGAATCGTCAGCACCTAAGAACACTCGTGAACCGGCTGGGGTAATGATGCGGATTTCACCGATCTCTTTCGGGCCTAAGGTCACTTGGCTGTTAACTACTTCTGAGTAACCAGCACGAACTTCAGTTGAGAAGTTGTCGGTCCAGTCTGAGTAGATTTCAGCAACAGTCGATTTCAACTCAGTACCACGGTTGTAATAGTGGTTAGAGAATTCATAGGTGGTGTTACCAGTGTCTGACTCACGCAGGTTACCGCCATCGTTCCAGTTATAGGTTAACGCAGCACGGTGATCAGCGTTGATCTGCCAATCTAATTTAACCAATAATTTTTCATCTTCAACCGGTGAAGAGGCAATTGGTGTACCTGGCTCATAGCCGTATACATCACGCGCGATTTGCGCGATACGGTCGATTTGTGCTTGAGTCACGCCACGTACTGGAATACCAGCGGTTGCATCATCTTCAGCACCACGGTCAAATTTCACCGCACCTTCGTATTTTTCATAGGCGGTAAAGAAGAACAATTTATCTTCTAAAATTGCGCCACCGACGTTGAAGCCGTAACGTTTTTCTTTGTACTCACCGTTATCAAGGTCAGTATCTTCGATTTTGTCGCCACGCATGTCTTGGTTGGTGAAGTCATAGAATAAACCACCAAACAGCTCGTTTTCGCCTGATTTAGTAACGGCGTTGATGTTACAGGCAGTGAAACCGCCGTATTTGACATCAAACGGTGCCAATTCGACGTTAACTTGCTCAATCGCATCGTAAGCAAACGGCATACGCTCAGTTGGGTAACCGTTAGCGTTCAGACCGAAGTTATCGTTTAAGCGCACACCATCAACAGTTAAGCTGTTGAAACGTGGGTTTGCGCCACCACACTGTACGCCATCACCGAAGCTTTCATCGATGTAGATACGTGGGTCGATACGAATGATATCTTTGATATCACGGTTGATTGCTGGTGATTCTTCTAAATCGCGCAGCGAGAAGTTGCTTGCTGGGCCAGTACCGCCAGAGTTGTTGTTCAGAATAGATTGGCCAGTTACCGCAATACGTTCAACGTTGCTTTCTACCACGACGTTTACGCTTGCTGTCTCACCAAGTGTTAAGAACACTTCTTGTTGCTTGGTTGCGCCAGTTGCTGGGTCGGTAACAGTAACGATGTATGGACCACCAACCGACAAGCCACGCGCTGAGAATGAACCTGTTTCGTTGGTTGTTAAAGTACGTGATGCACCGGTACGTGAGTCAGTGATTACTACCTGAGCGTTAGCAAGGGTGTTGCCAGCGCCAGAAGTAATAACACCGCGTAACGAGGATGCAGTATCTTGAGCATACGCAGTCGCAGACAAACCGATTGCTAAGGCAACGGCAGCGGCTAAGCGGCTTGGTTTACTATTGAACATGATGTTGCTTTCCTAGGGTTGTTGTAAACAAACACTTAAAAGTCCTGGGTTACTGGTCGTATTCCATTACTTAAAATTATCCACGAACAAAATTTATTTTTTGTTCTATGAAACTCCTAACAGCCGCAATTGTCCTATCCAATTATGACAAGGTCATGACACTTCAACCAATCATGTCTTGCTAACTTGATACATCATTAGAACGATTGAGATGGCGTGTACACAGGGCGTAGAGCGAAATATGCCGTTTGTGTAATTTTCGTGACAGCATTTTATACAAAAAAACCACTAATTGCCCAGAAAAGTTTCATGATTTGTAGTATTTTCTTGTCAGCGAAACATTTTATGAGCTGGAGCGATTGTGGCTAAAATTTTTGTTCAAGCTATTTTTTGCATGGTAATACTCAGCACCACCGTTGCATGCGAGCCTAAACCTATGTCTGAAGCTACGGCGCCAGCAGTCGCTATTCGAGTCGCTGTATACAATGTGAGTATGGATGCCAGCAATTATATCACCAACGATAAGCTCGCCAGCGAGGGTGCCAAAGCACTGTCCAATGCGCTAGCTCAGCAGCATCCGCAGATTCGTGCCATCGCTGAAATTATTCAGCATACTCGCCCCGATATCGTGGTTTTGAATGAATTTGACTATGACCCATCGGGCCAAGCGCTTGAAAGCTTTCGCAGCGCTTACTTAGCGGTCAGCCAAGGCGGCGAATCACCGCTTGAGTTCCCCTATGCGTACACCGCTCCGGTAAATACTGGCGTGATGAGCCCGTTTGATTTGAATCGCGATGGCCGTATCAGCGCCGATGCGAATGATGCCTGGGGCTATGGCTGGTATCCCGGTCAATACGGTATGGTGGTGCTTTCTCGTTACCCAATCGAACACCACGCTGTGCGAACCTTTCAGCAGTTTAAATGGGCCGATATGCCCGGTGCCTTGCGACCCTTAATGCCCGGTACCGCCGAATACTGGTACGATGATACGGTATGGGCGCAGCTACCGTTGAGCTCCAAGTCGCATTGGGATGTACCTATTGATGTCAACGGCCACACGCTGCACCTGTTAGTTAGTCACCCAACCCCACCCGTGTTCGATGGCGAAGAAAATCGCAATGGTCGGCGTAATCACGACGAGGTAAGATTTTGGGCCGATTATCTGCGCCCCAGCCACGCCGATTACATTTATGATGATGCTGGCCAGCGCGGCGGTTTAGCTGAGCAAACCCGCTTTGTGGTCGCCGGTGATTTAAATGCATCGATAGAGGGTGATGAAAACGTCCCCGGCACCATTGAGCTGTTGCTCGACCATCCGCACATTAATGCCACTGTGACTCCTGCTAGCCGCGGTGGTGCAGCACATAGCCCGAATAACGACTATGGCCGCTATCACACTGCCGGTTGGCGCAAACGTGCCGATTATTTATTGCCGTCAACGTTTGGTATTGAAGTAATTAATGCTGGCGTGTTTTGGCCTACTGCCGATGAGCCAAAAGCTGAATTAGTAGCGCAACGTGGTCGTTCATCGGACCATCGCTTGGTATGGATGGACATTTTATTGACCCCATGACATGTAATTGTCATAGATTCATAAAATTGTCATAAAGTATCTTGATAATTGGCGGTGCAAAAACACAACAGGTGATGCATATGTCGAGAAAGATACTAATTGTTGAAGACGAAGCGCCAATTCGGGAAATGTTAAGTTTCGTCATGGAACAGCACGGTTATCAAGCGTTAGAAGCCGGTGATTACCAAGCTGCGCTCGATAAAATCGTGGAGCCGTTACCCGACATGATATTGCTTGATTGGATGTTACCGGGTGGTTCAGGTATTCAGCTAGCGAAAAAGCTCAAGGGCGAAGACTTCACCAAAAATATTCCTATCATTATGCTTACCGCCCGCAGCGAAGAAGAAGATAAAGTCCGTGGCTTAGAAGTGGGCGCGGATGATTACATCACCAAACCATTTTCACCAAAGGAATTGATGGCGCGCATGCGTGCCGTGTTTCGTCGTGTCGCTCCAACAGCGCTAGACGAGACCCTCGAGGTGCAAGGTCTTAAGTTAGATCCGGTATCGCATCGCGTTACCGCTTTCGATGATCGCGTTGATATGGGCCCAACCGAATTTAAATTGCTGCACTTCTTTATGACTCACCCAGAACGGGTGTATAGTCGGGAGCAATTACTCGATCACGTTTGGGGAACCAATGTCTACGTCGAAGACCGTACTGTCGATGTGCACATCCGCCGTTTACGCAAAGCCTTGGCGCTGCATGAACATGACCGCCTGGTGCAAACCGTGCGCGGTGTTGGCTACCGTTTCTCGAATCGATAAAGGTTAGCCGCCACGTTATGGATAAACGCTATTCAGTAGTTTTCATTGTTCGTGGCTTCTTTTGGTATGTAATTCCCTTGGCCATAGTCGGGCTATTCGTCGGCCAGTTCTGGCCGGTCATGGTACTGGGACTAATAGCAGCACTGGTCTGGCACTATTATTATCAATACAAATTGGTTGATTGGTTGTGGCATCGCCGCACTATGTTGCCACCTACCGCTGCCGGTAGCTGGAGTTACATATTTGATGGCATCTACAGTACTCAACGCCGCAGTCAGCAGCGTCGCCGTGCATTAGCGCGGTTATTGCGCCGGTTTCGTGAAGCCTCGGAAGCAATCCCCGATGCTGCTATTGTATTTCGCCGCGATGGTGGCTTGGTTTGGTGTAACAAGTTGGCACAATTCTATTTCGGTTTGAAATGGCCAGCAGATACCGGTATTCGCCTCGCTAACTTAATTCGCCATCCTGAGTTTGTAGCTTATTTGAGCAAGGGCGATTTTAGCAACGACATCGTATTTCCATCGCCAGTCCGCGACGATATTGAGCTCGAGTTAAGAGTGATGCCGTTTAGTGATGATGAATATTTGCTGATGGCGCGTGATGTGACCCAGTTAAAACAACTTGAACAAATGCGCAAAGATTTCGTCGCGAACGTATCGCATGAGCTAAAAACGCCATTGACGGTTATGCAAGGCTACCTGGAAATGCTCGCTGATTCGGATAGTTTGCCGCCGGCAATAATGACTAAAGCGATGCGTGATATGAGCAGTCAAACCCAGCGTATGCGTGGTCTGGTTGATCAACTGCTGGCGCTATCGCGCATGGATGTGGTGCGTACTGATATCTTTGAGCGCACGGTTGATGTGCCGGCGCTATTACAGAATTTGCAGCGTGATGCGCAGCAGCTCAACCAAGATAAACAGCATCAATTGCAGTTTGAGATTGGCGCAGAAAAAATGCATGGCCATGAAGATGAATTGCGCAGTGTATTCGCTAATTTGATTAGTAATGCGATTCACTATACGCCCGCCGGTGGTGCGATTACCGTGCGCTGGCAACGCATCGGCCAGCAAATGGAATTTTCGGTAACTGATAATGGCCCAGGTATTCCGGCCGAACACATTCCTCGTTTAACTGAGCGTTTCTACCGTATCGATAAAGACCGCAATAGCTCCAAAGGTGGCAGTGGGCTGGGTTTGGCGATTGTCAAACAAGCCGTTGAAAATCACCATTGTAAGTTGCTGATTGATTCTGTTGTTGGGCGTGGCAGTAAATTTAGCGTGCGCGTGCCAGAAGAATTAGTGCTGCGTTAGGGTGCTGCTGTGGCATGACAGATTTGTGACAGTTTTTTGCACTTTGTCATAATACTGTCATATTGACCTTCTACACTGAATTCGTTATTTGCAGCAAAGCCACTTGGCGGTATCGACTAACGGAGTCATTATGAAATTCAAATCAGCGTTCTTGTCAGCCTCACTCGTTGCGTTGTTGAGCATATCAGCCAACGCACAGAAAGTAACCGACGACCTGCCGGTATACGAAAAAGTAAGCGGCCTATCAGGCAACTTATCATCGGTCGGTTCAGACACCTTAGCCAACATGATGACCTTTTGGGCCGAAGAATTTAAGCGCCTGTACCCGAATGTGAACATGCAGATTCAAGCCGCTGGTTCATCGACTGCGCCGCCAGCTTTGACTGAAGGCACGTCAAATTTTGGGCCAATGAGCCGCGCTATGAAGTCAAAAGAAATTGAAGCGTTCGAGAAGCGTCATGGTTACAAGCCGACCGAAGTGCGTGTGGCGATTGACGCATTAGCGGTATTTGTTCATAAAGATAACCCCATCGAAGGCATGACCATTGCTCAAGTCGACGCAATTTTCTCTTCAACCCGCTTATGTGGTGCAGACCAACAAGTCACCCGTTGGGGTGATTTAGGCTTGAGCGGTAGCTGGGTAAATCGCGATTTACAATTATATGGCCGTAACTCGGTATCCGGCACCTATGGCTACTTCAAAGAGATTGCCTTATGTGACGGTGACTTCCGTAACAACGTCAACGAGCAGCCTGGTTCAGCCTCGGTAGTACAGTCAGTGTCAACCTCGCTGAATGCCGTCGGTTATTCGGGCATTGGTTATATCACCTCAGGTGTCAAAACCGTGCCGCTAGCGCTTGAAGAAGGTGGTGAGTATGTTGACGCCAATACCGAGAGTGCGTTGGCCGGCAAATACCCGTTATCACGTTTCTTGTACATCTACGTTAACAAGCATCCAAACAAGCCGCTTGACCCAGCAACCGCTGAATTCGTCAAGTTTATGTTGTCAAAAACTGGCCAAGAAATCGTCGACAAAGACGGCTATATTCCAGTACCACGCATCGTTGTTGAGCAAGAGCTTGAGCGTTTGGGCTTAGCCGACTGATAGCACGCAGAGCAGTTAGAGTTAAAAAAACGCCGAATCAAATTCCGATTCGGCGTTTTTTTATGGATTGTTTGAGCCTTAAATAGCGGATATTTCAACTTTCTCAACATTATCTAGCCGAGCATACTGTGATGCCTGCCACAGATCATAATTATCTTGCATGGCCAGCCAGCTTTGCGGTGTTCGGCCTAACGACTTTGCTAAGCGCAACGCCATCTCCGGGCTGATTGCACTTTGGCACTTCAAAATACGATTGAGTGTTGACGGTGCTACATCTAACTTTTTAGCTAAAAATCGGCAGCTAAAATTGAAGGGGCGCATATAGGTTGCGAGAATGAACTCACCTGGATGTGCAGGGTTTTCCATAATCATCAGTGGTAATCCTCGTAATTCAATAAATACACATGACCATCGATAAACTCAAATGTGAGTCGCCAGTTACCATTCACTGCTATCGTCCATGTCCCAGCTCGCGAACCCTTCAACTCATGCAAGGCGTAACCGGGTAAATCCAAATCGCTAATTTCCATCGCGGTGGTAAGAGCCGTTAGTTGCATACGCAATCGTTTAGCGTGTTTATCTTGGATGCCCTGAGTACTGCCAGATTCAAAAAAGAGACGCAATCCTTTGTGTTTTATCGATCTGATCATGTTCTACACGCAAAGTGTAGCGCAATGCGCAACACTGTCAAGGCGCGACATCGCGCAGGATCGGTTGTTGTAGCGAGATTAAGGTTTCTGTGGCTTGGATTTCGTCGATCGGTTGAATGCGTTCGATCAGTAACTGCTGCAAGTCATCGATGGAGCGCACCATCACTTTGATAAAAATGCTGTATTGGCCGGTCGTGTAGTGCGCTTCGAGCACTTCGGGTAACGCTTTCAGTTGGGCGAGTGCGCGTGGATAATCACCAGCTCGGGCGAGGGTAATACCGATAAAACAGCAGACGTCGTAGCCTAATTTGCGTGGATCAACGGTCAATTTGGCGCCGGTGATGATACCTGCTTGGCGCATTTTTTCCACTCGTACATGAATGGTAGCGGGACTAACCTGATGTTGTTTGGCAATTTCAGCATAAGAAAGCCGGGCGTTCTGTTGCAAATGCTGAAGGATGTTGCGGTCTAAATTATCGATCATTGAAGCAATCTCCGAAAATCAAAATGAGTATTAGATAAAATCTAATAAAAATCCTATTTATTGTAAATAAATTATCGCAAAACCTCAAATTTATTAACGGTATTGATACATAAACCTACTTTGTTGAATAATGGCTATCTAACTAATTACTTGGAGTAAGGTATGCAATCATTTTTTAGCAGGCAACAACAGGTGGCTCACGCCAAGCAACTATTCACCGACGCTTTATGTCAGCACTTACAACTGATTGAGGTGCAAGCACCACTCAGTTTAGCGACCGGTAGTGGTATGCAAGATACGCTATCGGGGACCGAACAAGCGGTACGTTTTCATATTCGCAGCAACGCCGAAGAGCACGAAGTAGTGCATTCATTAGCGAAGTGGAAACGAGCGCTTTTGGCAGAATTTGAAGCCACCGTTGACCAGGGTGTTGTGGCACAAATGCGCGCACTCCGGCCGGATGAAGAACGCCTGAGTGAGCGGCATTCGGTGCTCGTTGAGCAATGGGATTGGGAACAGGTGATTGCGCCGGAACAGCGCACCATAGCCACCTTGCAACAGCGCGTACAGCTGATTTACACCGCGTTATTGGCAACACTCGAAGCGATCGGTGACCCGGCGGAATTACTGCCAAGCTTACCCGATCAGGTATACTTCATTGATAGTGAAAGCTTACGGCAATGCTACCCGCAACTAACTGCAAAGCAGCGTGAACAGGCCATCACTGAACAGCATAAAGTGGTGTTTGTGGTGGGTATCGGCGGGTTGCTTGGCGATGGTTCACGTCATGATGATCGTGCGCCTGATTATGATGATTGGAGCAGCGCCACAGAACTACTCGGTGACGGCTTGAACGGCGACCTATTGGTGTGGCATCAAGGCCTGAGCGATTCGCTAGAGCTGTCATCGATGGGCATTCGTGTTGATGCTCAGGCGTTACGGCGCCAATGCCTGCAGCAACAACGTCTCGATGCCTTGCAACAGCCGTGGCATCAACGCTTGCTTAACGGACACTTGCCAGCGACAATCGGCGGTGGTATCGGGCAAGCTCGGCTGGTGATGTGGATGCTACAACAGCATCACATTAGTGCGGTTCAAGCGCCAGAATTGAGCATTGTTAGCGAACAAAAAATAGCGGTGGCGTGACAAATATGACAGCGCTGTAACAATACTGTCATAATTGCCGACTATACTCGCTAACACGACATTTACCGTCTGTTTGACTTGAATTCGAGGCATTGATGAGCGCACCAACCCGTTCTCGTTTGGGAGCCAGCAACATCCGCTTATTTAAAGATCGTGCCGCACGCTGGGGGGTAACTCTCGGTGGCGGTATGGTGTTAATAGCGTTGCTGCTGATTTTTTTCTATCTGCTGTATGTGGTAGAACCCATATTCCGCGGTGTATCGATAGAGACCAAGCAGCAATTTCAGGTCGCCAGTACGGGTCAAGTCATGGCGATGGGTATGGAAGAACAATCTGAGATTGGCTTTCAACTCAGCGACAGCGGCGAACTCACGTTTTTTGCCTTAGGCCCAGTGCGTGGAACCGATTGGCAAGCCGGTCAGGTATTGCTGCAAGAGCAATTAACTGAGACAAAACCGACCGCATTTGCTGCCACTCAGCCACAAAATAAGCGCTATGCCTATGCACTCGAAGGCGGCTATGTGCAAGTCGTTGAGCCAAAGTTCCGCAGTCAATTTATTAATGGTCAGCGCTTCACCAATCCGCGTTCAGCGCTGGAAAACCTTGGCGCACCGCTGCAATTAGATAAGCAGGGGCGTAGCATCAGCCAACTTGCTTATGAATATTCCGGCGATTCGTCATTATTGGTCGGCGTTACCGCAGATAACGTGGTGCTGGTTAACTTATTACAAGCGTCGCGCAATTTCTTAAGCGGTAAGGTTGAATTGAA
>JALQTK010000090.1 GCA_023260975.1 Pseudidiomarina sp.
TGGCCAATACCTTGCGCCAATCCACCGTGCACCTGACCCGTAACAATCATTGGGTTAATGATATTGCCAAAGTCATCTGCAGCAGAGAACCGCTCAACTGTGACCTTACCAGTATCTGGGTCAACTTCGACCTCACACGCATATGCCCCTGCTGGGTATGTAAAGTTTGACGGATCATAGAATGCAGTTTCTTCTAGACCTGGTTCAATATTGTCCAAGGGATAGTTGTGTGGAACATATGCCGCCAATGTGACATCGCCCCATGCACATGATTTATCCGTACCGGCAACTGTGAACTGACCATCCTTAAGCTCGATGTCCGCCTCAGATGCTTCTAGCAAGTGAGAGGCGATTTTCTTCGCTTTGTTGATGATTTTCTCAGTAGCGCGAACCATTGCAGAACCACAAACCGCGATTGAACGCGATCCATATGTGCCCATACCAAATGGAATTTTCGAGCTGTCGCCATGCACGATTTCGATCATGCTTTCGTCAATGCCAAGCATTTCTGCAACCACTTGTGGGAATGCAGTTTCATGGCCTTGGCCATGGCTGTGCGCACCAACCATCACACTGATTGAACCTGTTGCATTTACGCGTACTGTTGCGGCGTCGTATAGACCCGCACGCGCACCTAATTGACCTACCAGATTTGATGGCGCAATACCGCAGGCTTCGATGTAGCAGTTCACACCAAGACCACGAAGTTTGCCATTCGCTTCTGATGCTTTGCGACGTGCTTCGAAACCAGAGATATCTGCAATCTCTTCCAGCTTATCCATTGTCGCAACATAATTACCAGTGTCATATTCAACAGCAACTGGCGTTGCATAAGGGAACTCTGTGATAAAGTTTTGGCGACGCAATGCAATTGGATCAACACCCAATTCACGCGCTGCTTTGTCGATCACGCGTTCAAGCTGATAGGTTGCTTCGGGACGACCAGCGCCACGATAAGCATCAACAGGAACGGTGTTTGTGAATACGGCTTTCACATTTACGTAAATCAACGGCGTCTTATAGTTACCCGCCATCAATGTACCGTGCAGCCATGTTGGAACAGACGGCGCAAATGTGGATAGGTAAGCACCCATGTTTGCCAATGTTTCTGTGCGTACAGCTGTGAAGTTGTTATCGGCATCAAGTGCCAATTCAATCTTTGTCACGTGATCACGACCATGTGCATCCGAAATAAATGCTTCTGATCGTGACGCGGTCCACTTAACTGGACGGTTGATTTGACGCGCTGCGAATGTACAAAAAGCCTCTTCTGCGTAATGGAAGATTTTTGTTCCAAATCCACCACCCACATCAGGTGCAACAACACGCAACTTGTGCTCGGGAATGCCCAAGACGAATGCGCCCATCAGCAAACGAATGACGTGTGGGTTTTGCGAAGTTGTGTACAGCGTGCTTTCATCGTTCGCGCGATTGTAATCGCCTACAGCGACACGCGGCTCCATTGGGTTTGCAACCAAACGGTTGTTGACCAACTCCAATGTTGTCACATGTGCCGCATTTTTGATCGCTTCATCAACTGCGCCTTTGTTATCCTCAACAAAACCCCAGTCATAACATAAGTTATCACCTAGATCGTCGTGAACGGTTGCTGATCCTTCGCTCAGTGCGGCCTTCATATCAACAACTGCTGGCAGTTCTTCGATGTCGATATTCAATGCTTCGCCCGCGTCGCGCGCTTGTTCTAACGACT
>JALQTK010000091.1 GCA_023260975.1 Pseudidiomarina sp.
CACCACCGACGATGTGCTATTAGTGCAGCCGACCAGCGCGCCACATCAGCGCATTTCATTGAGCAAGCAGCGGTTGTTGAATAGCCGCCAGATTTATCTGCATTTATCGGGTGCCAGCAAAGTACCAGTGTTGCAGCAAGCGCTGCAACCAGGCCCTGAGAGCGCTATGCCGGTGCGGGCCTTTTTGCACCAGCAGCAGGTGCCGGTCACGGTCATGCTGGCGGCCCCCAGAGTTTCTACCGACGTTTAGAGAGAATGATTATGTCATCACCTGTGCATGCAACCATTGCCGCCGTGACTGAACGCATCGAAGCGCGCAGCCAAGCGCTGCGCGCCGATTACCTTGAGCGCATGGCGCAAGCGCGCCGCCAAGGGCCGCATCGTGGGGCGCTATCGTGCGGCAATTTAGCCCATGGTTTTGCCGCTTGCGGGCAGCCCGATAAGGGCGGGTTGCGCAGTTTAACCAAAGCCAATATCGCCATTGTAACCGCTTACAATGACATGTTGTCGGCGCACCAGCCCTATCACGATTACCCTGAGCGTATTAAGCAAGCAGTGCGTGCGGTGGGCAGCGTGGCGCAGGTCGCCGGTGGCGTGCCAGCCATGTGTGACGGGGTAACGCAAGGCCAGCCTGGCATGGAGTTGAGCTTGATCAGCCGCGATGTGATTGCCATGGCGACCGCGGTGAGCTTGTCGCACAACATGTTCGACGGCGGCTTGATGCTGGGTATTTGCGATAAAATTGTGCCTGGGCAGTTGATTGGTGCGTTAAGTTTTGGCCATTTACCGTTTATTTTTGTGCCGGCTGGACCCATGCCATCGGGTATTAGCAACAAGGAAAAAGCGCGGGTACGCGAGCTGTATGCTGAAGGCAAGGCCACTAAAGAGCAATTGCTGGAGGCCGAAGCGGCGTCGTATCACAGTGCCGGCACTTGTACCTTTTACGGCACCGCCAACTCCAATCAGTTGGTGGTGGAGATTATGGGCCTGCACCTGCCGGGCGCTTCGTTTGTTAATCCGGGTACCGAACTGCGTGATGAATTAACCCGCGTGGCGGCGCAGCAAATCACCCGTATCACCGATTTGGGCACCGATTATCGTCCGATTGGGCAGATTGTGAATGCCAAGAGCTTGGTTAACGGTATTGTTGGGCTGCTGGCGACGGGTGGTTCCACCAACCACACCATGCATTTAGTCGCTATCGCCCGTGCTGCAGGCTATATCATTGACTGGAACGACTTTGCTGAATTGTCGTCGGTGACACCGTCGCTGACTCGTATTTACCCCAATGGCGACGCCGATATCAATTATTTTCAGCGCGCTGGCGGTATGGCGTATTTGATTCGCAGCTTGCTGGATGCCGGCTTGTTGCATGAAGACGTCGACACGGTGGTTGGCCATGGTTTGCGCCGCTACACCGAACAACCGCAATTGCGCGATGGC
>JALQTK010000092.1 GCA_023260975.1 Pseudidiomarina sp.
TCAGTCATCGACACACCAAACCCGAAGGTTTCTTTATTGCTCAGGATCATTACTTCATGCGAAGCGATTGCGTCATTAGTCAAGCTCATTGGTCCACTCCAGTTTTTCGATTGCTTGTTTGTATTGCGCGATAAGCGCGTTGTTATAGCCGAGATCGGCACTTACCCAGCTAGGGCGCACACCTGTGCCATGCTGGGATATGATGCGGTCATTACTGGCGATCAAATCATTGATGCGCTGCTGGTAGGACCGGATTTCTGAAATTTTGTCCATTGTGCTGCTCCTTATACGTGGCGGTAAAACTTGGCGCAGAACCAAGGCGTGCGGCCATTGTCGTGGCGATTTGGTATCACCCCGCAAAGCACAATGTCACCATGGTTAAGCTGTAGTTGCTCAGTGCGGCGCTTGGTGAACACAACTTCACCCAAGCCATCGTCACGCACACCAAATGCAGTGCCATTCCACACGTTATTGATGATGACGCGACATTTTTCCTCTTGTTCAATCATTGTAGTTCCTTTCGTTTGATGTGATGACAATATGATTTCATTTTTATATCGTCAAGATATTATTTGCACTTGACGCAAAAAAATATATCAAATAGAAATCATGGCATGGATAAGGAGACTACAATGGAAAACAAACCGTTATTAGTGCGATTGCGTGAGGACGTGATTGATGCACTTGAGCTGGAGAAAGATAAAACCCGCATCAGCAAGTCTGTGCTGGTGGAGATGGCTGTTCGTGAATATTTCGCCAAGCGCGGCATCAACATAGATCAGCCCAAGGATTATGCTGATGGTTAATGGCCGCAACAAAGGCGCTGCGTTTGAACGTGAGATCGCCAATATGCTGCATCTGGAGCTTGGGGTGAAGTTCAAGCGTGACATTGAGCAGTATCGTGCGGCAGATCACGGCGACATCATCTGCGAGGATGACAGCTTCCCATTTACGCTGGAGCTAAAGCGGTATGCCAGCGGCTATACCTATCAGCAGCAGTGGTGGAAACAAGTGCTGAAAGCAGCAGAGGCAGTCGGCAAAGAGCCAGTGCTGATCTACAAGTTTGACCGCCAGCCAATCGTGGCGGTGATGCGTCTCGCATATCTTATGCAGGATGAATCATATGAACCTTACACAGTGAAGCTCGATTGGGATGGCTTCATTCAAATCACACGGGAGAGCTGGACATGATCCGCGATGACCTCACCAACGAACAATATCATGCTCATTCGGCGATCAGTTCGTCAGACGTGAAAGCTGCGGCTAAGTCACTGGCGCACTGGAAGGGCGCAGAGCGCAGAGAAAGCACCGCATTTGACTTAGGCACTGCCTTCCATGAACTTTGCCTTGAGCCACACCAGGAGATGATTGTGCGTGG
>JALQTK010000093.1 GCA_023260975.1 Pseudidiomarina sp.
CGTGGTTAGCACTCGGCATCGTAAATTCTATTTTGAAACCAAATTTTTCGAGCATATCCATCATGGTATCGATGGTGAATTTATCGATTTTGGCGTTCATGAGATCTGAAACCCGGGATTGAGTGATACCGAGAAAATTAGCTGCCTGCCCCTGAGTCCAGGAGTTTTGCTTTATTAACCGGGTAATCATGATGGACAGATCCATTTTCATGGCGATTTTATTCGCAACTTCAGGCGAATGGGTTGCATGAAAAGGGCTTGGATGAAATTTCAAACTCATGGACTGGCTTTCTGTGCTGATTGACGTGACTGCATTATATAAAATATTAGATATTTTGCAAGGTTTGGTGAGGATGGTTAAGGGGCAGGCAGTTAGCGCTGGCGCGCTTAACTGCCTGCCCCTTGATGGGTATTGTTAATTGAGTAAAAAAGGAATAATTTATACTCACTTGTGCTTTTCAATTTGGTAAGGCGAGCGCGCACTAGCGAGGTAAATTTATATGAAAGCTAAAGAGTTCGACGCCAAGTTTGATGCTGGCTCAGAGGATATTACCGACCAGCTTGATTTGAAAACTGCGCGGCGGCTGAATCAAG
The DNA here is from genome assembly GCA_023260975.1 of Pseudidiomarina sp. Classification (GTDB taxonomy): domain Bacteria; phylum Pseudomonadota; class Gammaproteobacteria; order Enterobacterales; family Alteromonadaceae; genus Pseudidiomarina. Next base: position 595 of record JALQTK010000093.1, read on the forward strand.
ACGCTAAACGAATTAACGTCGATTTTCCTGCTTGGGTTGTTGAGTCGCTTGACCGCGAAGCGGCGCGGATTGGCGTCACCAGACAATCTATTATTAAGGTTTGGTTGGTCGAACGACTGAACGCTGAAGCGGCGAGTCGGCGCGGTTAAGGGGCTTAAGGGGCAGGCAGTTAGCGCTGGCGCGCTTAACTGCCTGCCCCTTGGCACTATTTCTGGATGCGGATGTCCATTTGCGGGAACGGAATATTGATATCGTTTTTGTCGAGGGCAATTTTTATTTCGCGCATCAGGTCCCAGTACACCGGCCAATAATCGGTGCCCTGCACCCAGGGGCGCACAATGAAGTCGACCGAGCTGCTGTTGAGCGCATGCACTTGGACATTCCAGGCCGGATCCTTGAGGACGCGGGCGTCGGCGGCCAGCACCGATTCCAGCACCTCTTTGGTGTTGTGCAAGTCGGCATTGTATGACACACCAATGAGCAAATCGATGCGGCGCAATTCCTCGCGGTTGTAATTAGTAATTGTGCCGTTGGTAATCTGCGAGTTCGGTACGAACACCACTTTGTTGTCGGCGGTTTTTAGCACGGTCTGGAAGATGTTGACCTCTTGCACGGTGCCAGAAACGCCACCGGCGTCGACAAATTCACCGGCACGGAACGGGCGGAAGATGATGATCAGCACGCCCGAGGCGATATTC
>JALQTK010000094.1 GCA_023260975.1 Pseudidiomarina sp.
GCGTAATTGCTCAGCATCGACGCCTGGACCCTGATCGGTGACTATAATCGCTATGCTGCTCTGATGATCATCAACGGAGATATTCACTTCAGCTTTATCACCACTATATTTGATGGCATTTTCAATCAAATTACGTAGTGCCGCGCCGAGTAAGGCAGGGTAGCCTTGAATGCGCAGATGCTCAGGGATAGTGACCTGCCATTGGGTCTTCTCTAACGCAGCAAGCGGTAATTCGGCAATAATCTGCTCAATCAGCTCATTGACATTAACCGACTGCGGGGCACCGAGTGCCGCTTGTGGATTATCTGCCTTAGCGAGAATAAATAATTGGTCGACCAAATGATTCATCCGTTGCGATGCTTGCTGCACTGCTTTACTGCTGGCATGCTGACGATCGGGTAGCTGGCTAGTATGCAATTGTAAGGCGGCTAATGGCGTGCGCAGCTCGTGGGCTGCATCATTAATAAAGCGCCGCTCCCGGTCAATTTGTTCAGAAATACGATGGAATAAGGCATTGACGGCAATTCGAATAGGTTCGATTTCCTGCGGTAATTGGCTGTTAATTTGCTGCAGTTGATCGGCATTGCGTTTACCGAGCGATGCCGCATAGCCACGCACCGGCAGTAACACGCGATTAACCAGCCACAGAATCGCTAAGGAAATAGGTACCCAGGTCATCAGCAATGCTAATAACTGATCAAGTGCCAGGTATCCGCTCAGTTCCGAGCGAACATCATCGCGTTGTGCGGTGAAAATCCATAGCCCAGTGCTATGATCAAAATGACTAAAGCTGATCCAAGTTTGTTGCTCACGTTGATGTCGATGATAGCCAGGTGCGAATGGCGATAGCGCTTGGCCGAGAGCATTTTCCGAGGCCAAAATCAGAGTATTATTGCGCCACACCTGAAAACCCAGTTTGGTCTCATATTTATGACCGTCGAGCGAGCGATAGCCGTCGTTATCCGTGGCGAAATTTTCATCATCAATAAAAGCTGGGATTTCAATCACGGTGAGTTCTTCGTCGTTACTCAAAAAGCCATGATCATGGGTGAGACTTTTAAGCAACCGCGCGGTTTGCGCCAGCTCTGCATCAAATAGTTCATTCAGCTCATGCAGGGTATTTCGGTAGCTGGCCCATGCCGTCAGTGCCAAAATGGTAATAACGATGCTATTGACGCCAATTAATAACGCCGAGCGTATGGATTTAATTTGCATCATCGACCT
>JALQTK010000095.1 GCA_023260975.1 Pseudidiomarina sp.
TGGTGACCTTGTTTCCGATTGCGGTGGGGCCAAGCCATGAGGTTCTCGGGCGCATTGCCGCCGGGGTGATTTGGGTGGTGGCCTTATTGGCCTCGCTGCTGGGCTCAGAACGCTTGTTCCGCGATGATTATGTGGATGGCACGCTCGAACAAATGGTGTTATCACCGGCGCCATTGGAGTTGTTAGCGTTGGCGAAAATTGCCGTGCATTGGCTGCTTAGTGGCTTGCCGTTGGTGATCCTGTCGCCGTTTTGTGCGTTATTACTTAAGCTGCCGCTGGACGGCTGGCTGACGTTGGTACTGACACTGTTGTTGGGTACCCCGATGTTAAGCGCTATGACCGCCATCGGTGCCGCGCTGACCGTGAGTTTAGGCCGCGGTGGAGCGCTATTAAGCTTATTGCTATTGCCGCTGTTTATCCCGTTAGTGATATTTGCAACAGCAGCGGTTCAAAGCACGCTGTTGGGTATGCCAGCCATTGGCCAGTTGATGTTTCTTGCTGGGTTCATGGTATTAACCCTAACTTTGGCGCCATTGGCAGTGGCGGCGGCTATTAAAGTGAGTGTGAACTAATATGTGGCGATGGTTACATCCTTATGCGAAAGGTCAAGCAACCTATCAATTGTTAGGCCGCTGGTTACCGTGGTTGACTGGTAGTGCGCTGCTGGTATTAGCGGTGGGGCTGGTGTGGGGATTGTTGTTTGCGCCACCAGACTACCAGCAAGGTGATAGCTATCGCATTATTTTTATTCATGTGCCATCGGCGATGCTGTCTATGGGCACCTATACTGGTATGGCGATTGCCGCGCTGGTAGCGCTGGTGTGGCAAATTCGTACCGCGGAATGGTCGATTGCGGCCATGGCCCCAGTCGGTGCGGTATTGACCTTTATTTCGCTGATCACTGGCGCCGCTTGGGGTAAGCCAATGTGGGGCACCTGGTGGGAATGGGATGCACGCATGACCTCACAGCTGATTCTGTTATTCCTCTACCTGGGTGTACTGGCGCTTTATCATGCCTTTAATGACAGTCGCACCGGCGCCAAGGCGGCGAGTATTTTGGCCTTAGTCGGAGTGATTAATATTCCGATTATTCATTTCAGTGTGTATTGGTGGAATTCATTGCATCAGGGCGCCACCATTACTAAATTCGCCAAACCGTCGATGCCGCCGGAAATGTATATTCCTCTTTTTGTTTGTATTTTTGGCTTTATGTTAATGAC
>JALQTK010000096.1 GCA_023260975.1 Pseudidiomarina sp.
ACACGAAATATAAATAATGGTCGGATACTGTTGGACTAAGGCTAAGGTGTCATTATCAAGCCCTGCTCGAGGCGGGTCGACCAATATCGTGCGACATTCAAATTCAGCTACACCAGCTTCTTTGGCGCGTACAGAATCCTTTTCTCCCTGTAAAACCGCACTAAAATCCTCAGCCGACATGCGTACGATAGTGACGTTATCAATACCATTCAGGGTGCAGTTATAGCGTGCTGAAGCGACTGAAGTTTTACTGATTTCGGTGGCAAGTACGCGGCGAAAGTTCTGTGCTAAGGGCAAACTAAAGTTGCCATTACCACAATAAAGTTCCAACAAATCATATGGGCTCTGTTCAGTGTGCTTCAACGCCCATTGAATCATTTCTGCATTCACCCGCGCGTTGGGTTGGGTGAAACTATTCTCTACTTGTTGAAACTGATAATCACGTCCATGAATGCTTAAGCTTTCAACAACCCAATCACGGTCGAGACAGATTTTTTGTTTTTTTGCGCGACCGACTATGTCGATCTGGCCTAAATCACTTAAATGGTCGCGCAGCAGACGTGCCTGTTGCTGCCAATTATCATCGAGTTGTCGATGATAGATTAATGAAATGAGTGCCTGTTCAGTGGTGGTGGTCAGAAATTCAACCTGAAATAATTTCCAGCGCAGGCTCTGGTTGGTACGAATAAACTCACGCAGCCGTGGCATTAAGGCATTGATTAAGGTGCTCGCTGGTGGAAACTGCTGGAGTGTAATACGCGCCTTGTTAGCGCTATCGAACATCACGTAGTCGAGTTGGTCGCCATCATGCCAGATACGGAATTCAGCGCGCATTCGGTAGTTTTGTGGTGGTGACGCAAAAATCTCTGGCGTCAGCGTGGTAAAAGGCTGCAGTACCTGTTGCAAGGTTTCGGCTTTAGCTTCCAGTTGCTGATGGTAACTGGCTGTATCGAAGGTATGTGCTGACATGCGAACTCTTGGACAAATAAATGTCGCTAAATTGTAGTGTCTTTAGCGTGAATGTCCACAGTTGCCAAACTGCAGTAAACGCTCGGTTTGTTGCCATTTGTCTAATAAAGCAGCAGTCAGTAAAAAAACAGATAAAAAGCATAAAATCAGTCTTGACTCAACCGCTTAAGGCTGTAGAATGCGCAGCCTGCTCACTGCGAGCAACGCTCTTTAACAATATACCAA
>JALQTK010000097.1 GCA_023260975.1 Pseudidiomarina sp.
AGTGGTCTTGGTATCCTCGATAACATCGTGACCAAGAGCAATACATTGGATTTCCTCGTCTTGAGACTTGGTGTAATGCATAACCTTCAAAGGATGGAGGATGTAGGGGTTGCCGCCTTTATCAAACTGACCAGCATGAGCATTGGTGGCAATGACTAACATATTTGCCAGCATTTCACCTTTTTTCATGATTTACTCCTTTTGGTTGGTGTAGGATAATTATAACACGATTTTCATCGTGTTACCAACTTTTTTAATTTTTTTTTACTGAACGCCGCAGGCGTCTTCGGTCAGTTTGGCGATGAATTCTTTCTTGGAGGTGACGGGCCCGGCGCCGTAAGCGCCGTAGCGGATGGTGACTCGGCCAGATGGAGTGCGGCAGGCCATGTAGGAAATATTGTGATGGGTACCGCGTTGTATATAAGAGAAACGGACTCGGCCGGTTTTCTTGGCTTCTTCGATCAGATTGTTCACCGTCTCGGTTGCCTCTTCATAAGTCATCGGCTTGTCGGCCTCGCGAGCTGCTTTTTGAGCCTCAATCTCGGCCTGGAACTCTTGGCGGCGGAATTCTTTGTAGGCATCGAATGCCTTGATCAGTTCTGTCCCCATACGCTCCAAACCGATGACGAAGTTGGCAGCATCAGTCAGAGCTTCGGCAAAGTAGAGGGCGGCTTGGGCATCGGACTCGACCTGATCGGTATCACGTCCACCGGAACCTTGGGAGATCTTAACGGTGACGTCATCACCAAACATGCGGCTCACATAGATGTTGATCATGTCGGTCCAGTAACCGGTAGGGCGGTAGTTGATGGTGGCGGAACCGTTTTTGGCGATGTGGGCCAGGATGTCTGCGGGAGCGTTGGTGGTGAAGTTTGCCATTTTGATTTCCTTTAGTTTGGTTACCAGCTGTTGTTTTGCTGTAAGTGTATTACAAACCAATTTCGGTGTTTGTACCAACTTTTTTCAAATTATTTTTCGAGCTCTTCGGTTGCCTTGGCAACGATATCACCCAGCATTTTGATGCGGCGGATGAGCAAATCATGATGACCATGTTCTTCAATCATATGCTTCAAACGATCAATCTCGGCGGT
>JALQTK010000098.1 GCA_023260975.1 Pseudidiomarina sp.
CAGCCAGCAGTGCAGGCGGCGGCGCTGGTGGTGGAGGAGCATTTAAGCTTTTTTCATGAGGTGCTTAAAAGCGCACTGGGTCGTCACAGCGATTTAGATAATGGTTACGAACGCTGCGGTCAGTTTTTACATAAATGGCGGCAGTTACAAGCTACCGAGCGCAGTGGCTTCAGCTTCTGGTTTGAGACCACGCCACGGCAGTTTACCTTGCACCAAACGCCATTAAGTGTGGCGGATAAATTTGGCAGTTATCTGCGCGCTAGTAATATGGCCTGGATCTTTACCTCAGCAACTCTTGCGGTGAATGAAGACTTTAGCCATTTTACCGAGCAGCTGGGTTTGCATCAGCCCCGTACGCTGTGTTTGCCAAGCCCATTTGATTTTCAGCAGCAAGCGTTGTTATGCCTGCCGCGCTATTTGCCGCAACCGCATGAACGCGGTATGAGCGATGCCATTATCGAGATTGTTAGCCAGGTGCTGGATGCCAACCAACATGGCGGCACCTTTGTGCTGTTTACCAGTCACCGCATGTTGCAACGGGTGGCACAGCAACTAGCGATGGTGACGGATAGACCACTACTGGTGCAAGGCAGCACCAGTAAACGTGATTTATTGGAGCAATTTATTGCACAGGGTAATGGCGTGTTACTTGGCACCGCCAGTTTCTGGGAAGGAGTGGATGTGCGCGGTGATGCGCTGCGTTGCGTAATCATTGATAAATTACCGTTCGCTTCGCCCGACGAGCCATTATTGCAAGCGCGGGTCGAAGATTGCCAGTTGCGTGGCGTCGATGCCTTTGCTCAGGTACAATTACCGCAGGCGGTGATTGCCCTGAAGCAAGGTGCTGGACGACTTATTCGCGACGCTAATGATAGCGGCGTATTGATCGTCTGCGACCAGCGCTTGGTGAGCAAACCCTACGGTGGTATTTTTCTACAAAGCCTGCCGAATATGCGCCGTAGTCGCGAACTCAGCGATGCCATTGAATTTCTCAAACAACGTGATACACCATGACTTTGAATTTATTAGCACTGGATACCTCAACCGAACATTGTTCGGTCGCACTACACGCCAATGGTAGACTCTA
>JALQTK010000099.1 GCA_023260975.1 Pseudidiomarina sp.
CCCAGCTTGGCAAAGGGCAGCGAATATTTGGCGTCCCGCCCGCTGATGGCGATGTCACAGGCCGCACTCAGCGACAGGCCCGCACCAACCGACCAGCCCTCGACAGCGGCGATGATGGGTTTGGGGCAGTCGATGACAGCGCGCATCAGGTCCGCAGCTTTTTGCATCCGGGCACGGCCCGCGACGGCGGTGATGCCCTTCATCGTGGAAATGTCACCCCCGGCGCTGAAACAGCCTTGGGTTCCGGCAATGACGATCACGCGGATGGCGTCATCCTCGGATGCTTTGCGGATTTCGTCCAGCAGGGTCACGCGCAATTCGGGCGACAGGGCGTTGCGTTTCTGCGGCTGGTTCAGCCAGATCAGGCAGGTCGCGCCCAGCGTTTCGGACACGCATAGCGCACCATCCTGTGCGGGTTCTTGCGGCATGGGGGGCAGGGTCATCGGGTCTCCTCCGGAAAAGTTCGTATGTGTACTATTTTCACTAATCTCCGGCTGTTGCAAGCGGTTGGCGCTATGCGGTGGCGGGCGGCTGTGTTACAGCGGGGATGGGGCAGCAAAGGCAGGGTTGCATGAAACTGGCATTCGTCACGATGGTTTGGCGCGACTATTGGTTGCTGGAAAAATGGGTCAGCCATAACGCGCAATATGTGGATAAGCGGTGCTTATATGTGCTGAACCACGGCGGCGACCCAAAAATCGACGCCATCGCGGCGGGCTGCAACGTGATCCATATCCCGCGCGAGGAACTGACGATTGATCTGGACCGGCGACGCTGGGATCTGCTGGGCGGGGTGACAAACGGATTGCTGGCGTTTTACGACCGGGTGATTTGCACCGATGTGGATGAGCTGATCGCCTATGTCGGGCCACGCGGATCGTTGCAGGCGCATTTGGCCGCCAGCCCGGCGGATACGGTGGCGCTGTCGCCCATCGGGCTGAACCTGATCCCCAGCGAAGGTGTGGCGGACCTGTCCGGTGGCGTGCTGGCAGCGCATCCGCAGGCGATCCTGAGCGCGAAATATACCAAACCCTGTATCGTGAAATCGCGGGTGGTTTATACGATTGGTGGGCATGGG
>JALQTK010000009.1 GCA_023260975.1 Pseudidiomarina sp.
GTGGTAAACATCAAATCAGAGAATTTTTCCCAGTGCCCCGAGCGTTCCCATAGCACCCGGTCCATCATTAATGGGCCTTTCACTTCCTGATATTTGTATTCGCGCAGCTTGTCGCGAATATAGCGTTCCAATTCAAGAAACACCGTCCAGCCGTTATGGTGCCAGAACACCATACCTGGTGCTTCTTCTTGCCAATGAAAGAGATCTTGGCTTTTACCAATCTTACGGTGGTCGCGTTTTTCGGCTTCCTCAAGGCGCTGTAAATAGGCGTTAAGCTGCTTTTTGTCCGCCCATGCGGTGCCGTAAATACGCTGTAACATTTTGTTTTTGCTATCGCCACGCCAATAGGCACCGGATACTTTCATGACTTTAAAGTGCTGACAGAAGCGCATATTGGGTACGTGCGGACCACGACACATGTCAATGTATTCTTGGTGATGATACAAGCCAGGCTTGTCATCTTGCGCGATATCTTCATCCAAAATCGTGACTTTGTATGATTCACCGCGCTTAACGAAAGTTTCCCGCGCCTCACCCCAGCTGACCTTATGCTTGACCACAGAATATTCAGTCTTGGCTAACTCCAGCATACGCTGCTCGAGTTTTTGTAAGTCCTCGGTAGTTAACACATGCTCAAGGTCTATGTCGTAATAAAAACCGTTATCGATAACCGGGCCAATAGCCATCTTTGCCTGCGGAAACAGCTGCTTGATAGCATGGCCGAGTAAATGCGCACAGGAGTGACGAATAATGTGAATACCATCATCATCTTTTGGCGTAATGATTTGCACCTGAGCGTCGTCGCTAATGATTTCGCAGGCATCGACTAACTGTCCATTAATACGTCCAGCCACCGTTGCTTTAGCTAAGCCGGGGCCGATATCTTGAGCGACGTCGAGCAGCGATAATGGGTTTGCATAGTGGCGTTGACTGCCGTCAGGGAGAGTTACTACAGGCATGATTGTATCCTTTTTACAGTGGTGGCACCTACCAAGTGTCACTTGTTTTTGTGAAGCCGACACTATAGCCCAGCAGGACGATTGCTGCAACGCAAAATGGCGATTACACTAGCGCCCATGGACACCCTGATCGGCCCATTGGCCGCCCTATCTGCGGCGTTGTTCTGGGCACTCTCCACCTTGTTGTACAACCAAGCTGGAAGTTTCCTCTCTGCCGCTCAATTAAACCTCGTTAAAGGCCTGGTGGCTTGCCCGTTGCTGTTTATCAGTGGCTGGTTAGCAGGCAGTCTCAGTGTCTTTGACGGCAGCCAAGCGGCATGGATTCTATTAGCCTCCGGAGTTATTGGCATAGCTTTAGGTGACACCCTCTATTTTGCCGCACTACGCCGCCTCGGCCCATGGCATACCATGTTGTTGGAGTACCTGGCACCACCGCTGGCCGCATTTATTGCGTGGTGGGCGTTACATGAGACCATGTCGCTGTGGCAAATCATTGGGGTGGTGGTGACTATTAGCGGTATTTTGCTGGTGCTCGGCGAAAAGCGCCGCGCTGCCGACGCCCATACCCCGCTCAACATCACTGGTATTAGCGCCGCAATAGGCGCCGCATTATGCCAAGCGGTCGGTTTAGTGATGTCATTTCATGCCTTGAGTCAGTTTGATATTAATCCGCTCAACGCCGCCTTACTGCGCATCTTTGCCGGCACGCTGGTGTTGTTTATTGCGCTGTTACTGCTTAAACCCACCATTATCGGTAGCACCCGTAGTGCGCTGCGCCACACCAGTATTCCATGGTTACTCGCGGCGGTGGTGATGGGCGCATTTCTCGGCATTTGGTTGCAACAAATTGCTATTTCTAGGGTTAGCCCCGGCATCGCACAAACCTTGTTATCGACGGCGCCGCTCTGGCTGATACCGCTGCAATGGCTGCGTAAACAAGCGCTATCATGGCAATCAGTGAGTGGCGCACTGGTCGCTTTGGCCGGAATTGTGTTGTTAGTAAATTAATAACCGAACCGCAATGGTCGGTGAAAATTTTTACTGACGCGCTGCCAATACTCGCTCAACCGTATCGACAATAGTGATGGTTTGCTGGTCACATTCCAAATTGACCTGTTGCGCGTCGGCTAAATTAGTCAGCCGCAATGTTTCAGGAATCAGATGTAACGAAAAGCGGTTGCCGAGCACCTGACCAACGGTCAGGCTTGCGCCATTAACGCTGATAAAGCCCTTGCTCAGAATATAGCGCGAGAATGCTGGCGGGAACTCCACCCACAAAGTCCAATTATCAACTGTGTTGGTGCGTTCAACAATACTGCCTGTGCAATGCACATGACCGGACACATGATGTCCGCCAATTTCATCGCCAACTTTTAACGAGCGTTCAAAATTGACCCGGTCACCTACCTTCAATGCACCTAAGTTGGTTAACCGCAAGGTTTCGTCGATAACATCGAACTGCGCCTGATTTGTGCTAAATTGAACCACCGTTAAACAACAGCCGTTTACAGCAATGCTAGCGCCGATAGTCAATGCTTTCAGAAACTCTGGCTCGAGCTGCAAAGTCAACTGACGAAAGTTGTGGCGTTCACTTATCTGGGCAATCACTGCCTGGGTTTGCACAATTCCGGTAAACATTGATGATTAACTCGTGTAAGGGTGAATAATAACCATGATTGTACTGAGTTTAGTGCGCAAAGGCTACGCCATTAAGGCCCTCTTGACTGTGTTTAGCAGTGCCCTGGTTATCGCCGCTTGCAGCGGTTATACCAGTTTGCTTGATGACTGGTATGATTATCAACAACGACTGGCCACGCCCCAGCAAATGGCGACCTACAGCTTTCAACTCACAGCCGCACCACAACTCCCCGCGCTGCGTGATCTGCGGCTCGAAACAGCAACGCTGAACCTATCATTACTCGATAGTTTGCGCCTTGATTCTTGTCAGGTCGCAAGTTTGATTGCTGAACGAAATAGCAGTTTAGGGCGACTACAACAAGGCCTGTTACGCTATTACCATGACGTCCAAATTAGCACTGCCTTGGCAGACTGTGCCGCCAGCTTGCAATCAGCAGAGCTGAGCCAACGATTAGCTGCAGCAGCTGCAGCTAAACAAGCAAATTTACCGATGTTGCGAGCACAAGCCATGCTGCAAGATAGCGCCCTTAGAAATACCCTTAGTAGCGGTAAAATAGCCTTACAACAACCTGACCCAGCACTATTCGCACCGCTGTTACAAGCACTGGAACTGGTATTACAAACATTACGGACCAATGATGCCAGCGAACTACCGACTTTGGCCGATCTGCAGCTAGCGCTGGAGACTCTCGACAACGGCAGCTACAGTGGCCAGCTTTGGCGTGGCATGTTTGAACAGCAGCAGCTACTCGAGCAACTGTCACCGTTATTAGCAGGAATCGATCAACGCGCCGGTTGCCGAACAGCCGGGGTACCCGAACGCGCTGATATTTTACGTAACGTCGCCATTGCTATATTTGGCGCTCAATTACAGCCGCGTTTAGCACTTTACATACAACAAGGGGAGGCATTGAAACCCTATCTGTATGAGCTGCAGTCACTTGATACCCACCCGCTGATGAATAGCTATCTGCAGCAATTAATTGACCAACCAGAACAACTGCGTGAAGCCGTTCGCACTCATGCCAAACAATGGCAGGTCCTGTTTAACGCGTGTGGTTTCTCAGCGCAGCAACAGCAGCGCAATTGACATTGAAATGTGCGCGAAAGGTGATTACATTGGCTGCGAATCATAGCCATTTAGGAGTCGTCCATGAAACCTATGCATAGCATACTCGCGATCAGCATCATGCTTAGTTCGCTGTCATTTACTGCACACGCAAGTGATGATAAACGCCCTGATCACTTTCAAGGCCAAGCATCTGAAACACTTGAACAAGCCTTAGCAAACTTGAATAAATTCAACGCACAATTAGCAAACATTGTTGCGAAAGGTCAACTAGAGCCTGCGGATATGGCCGATATTCATCAGCTGACCTACACCTTAGAAGTAGCCCTGGCCAAGTTAAACGATGAAATTGAGGAGCTAAAAGATGTGCTGGAAGAAGTACACAAAGGCTCGGAAATGATGCAATTTGAGCGCGTGCGTAACAACGCTGAGCGCTACTTATCAACTAGCCAAAAAATCCTTAAGCCATGAGTTTTTCTAGCACCTCAAATTATATCGTTGCGCCGGCGCTGCAGTTGGCAGTGAATGCAGCCGTCACACTGCAAAAACCGCTATTACTCAAAGGCGAACCAGGTACCGGTAAAACTCGTCTAGCTGAGGAGTTAGCCGAGAGCTTGCAGGCACCGTTGATTCGCTGGCAGATCAAATCGACCAGTAAAGCGCAACAGGGTTTATACGAATACGATGCGGTATCACGACTGCGCGATAGCCAGCTTGGTAGTGATAAAGTTCACGATATTAGTAACTACATTCGGCCTGGTAAACTGTGGCAGGCCTTTACCCAAGCACAGCGACCGGTGTTATTAATCGATGAAATTGATAAGGCCGATATTGAATTCCCTAATGATTTGCTCCACGAGCTCGATCAAATGGAGTTCCACGTCTACGAGACCGGTGAGCAAATTAAAGCCCAACAGCGCCCTATCGTGATTATTACTTCGAATAATGAAAAAGAGCTACCCGATGCATTTTTGCGACGCTGTTTCTTTCACTATATTCAGTTTCCCGACCCGAATACCTTGGCGCAAATCGTGCAGGTGCATTATCCCAATATCAAGCAACGATTACTCGATAAAGCGCTAACTGCATTCTTTGCTGTGCGCGACATTCCTAATATCAAGAAAAAACCGTCCACCTCTGAACTGTTAGATTGGCTGAAGTTACTGTTGGTAGAAGATATTGAACCACAACAACTTGATGGACCGAACGCCAGTTTACCGCTGCTAGGCGCTTTGTTGAAGAATGAGCAAGATACACAATTAGTTGAAAAACTAGCCTTTATATCTCGGCGGCGTGACTAAACTATGTTGGTTGAATTTTTCTTTTGCCTGCGTAAACACGGGCTGAAAAGTTCAATTTCTGAACTATTAGACCTACTGGCAGCGCTTGAGCAAGAGGTTATTTCCGGCCAGGTCGAGCAGTTCTATCACATCGCTAAGCTAACTTTGGTTAAAGATGAAAGCCAATACGATCGCTTTGATCGCGCTTTTGCTGATTATTTCGAGGGTGTTGAAGAGGTCGATTTGGCACAAAAAATCCCCTCTGATTGGCTTGAACGCAGTATTCAGAGGCAATTGAGCGATGAAGAAAAAGCACAACTACAGCGTCATGGTGGCCTAAAAGAATTACTTGACGCCTTTGCCGAACGCCTAGCTGAGCAACAAAAGCGCCATGCTGGCGGTAATAAGTGGATTGGTACCGGCGGTAGTTCGGCTTTTGGCGCATATGGTTATCACCCCGAAGGTATTCGCATTGGTCAGCACGGCAGCAATCAGCGCCGTGCCGTCAAAGTATGGGACCAACGTGAATACCGTGATTTGGATAGCGATGAAGTCATCAACCATCGCACCATCCAAATGGCACTGCGTAGCTTGCGCCGTTTTGCTCGCAGCGGCGCAGAACTTGAACTCGATTTAGCTGAGACCATTCGTGCCACCTCAGCCAAAGCCGGCTGGTTAGATCTGCAGTGGCAACGCGAACGTCATAACGCCATAAAAGTGCTGATATTGTTTGACGTGGGCGGCTCTATGGATGACTACATCTACGAATGCCAACAGTTGTTTGCCGCGGCTCGAAGCGAATTCAAACAGTTGGAATTTTTTTACTTTCATAATTGTCTGTATGAACAGGTCTGGAAACACAATAGCCGGCGCTTCAATGAAAAAATTCCATTAGCCGAATTAATTAACCGTTTTGGTCGCGACTACAAGCTTATCTTTGTCGGTGATGCCACCATGGGGCCATATGAAATAACGCATCCCGGCGGCAGCGTTGAACATTGGAATGAGCAGCCAGCCATAACGACTATGCAGCGTGCATTGAATCATTTTTCCAAGTCGGTGTGGTTGAATCCGCAACCATTCGAGCGCTGGCATTGGCACCCTTCTATTGGCTTATTGCAGGAGATTATGGGCGGGCGCATGTACCCACTCAGTATTGACGGGCTAAACCGCGCCATACGCAGTCTCTTATGATTCACCTTTAGTTGGCTGCTAATCCACAGCTGCACTAGTCAATTAATGAGCAATCGCACTATGAGCACCAAAAAATGCTTGCAGCAAGGTCATTGAATTACTAATATAGCGGCCGTTCATAACCATGAACACCCTGCAATAATGTGCGTCCGTAGCTCAGTTGGTTAGAGCACCACCTTGACATGGTGGGGGTCGGTAGTTCGAGTCTACTCGGACGCACCAACAAATTCAAACAACAGCAGCTTTATGCACCCTCTCCTAATCACCGCTGTTTTGCTTAAAATTTGCAACGGTGACCAATTGGTGACCAAACAAGGTTGCTATCAAACTCCCAACAAAAAAAGTTTTGACCACCCTAGTGACTGGTCACATTTTAATTTTACAGGTCAAAAAATCTGGCGTCACTCCGGATAATTTACACAATGTAGTGGCACTGTGAATTTGCGCCACCTAATTAGATATGTCACAAAGCACCTCGTAAGACTCAAGGTCAAATGAAAACAATCTACCCACTAGGTAGTAGTAAAACGCCCCTTCTTGGCAATAACAATACGCCAGCAAACTGCTTAAGCTTACAGACATAACACCGAGCTACCGGCTCTAAGGCTTTAACCAGGCTACGAACGGTAAGCCGTGGCAATGACGCCACCGGGTATGACTGGAAACGGCCACATCTCCCCATTTGGAAAGGTGAGTTATGTTACTTGACGCCTATACGCGCCGCTTTAGTTATTTACGCTTATCCATTACGGAGACCTGTAACTTCCGTTGCAGCTATTGCCTGCCTGATGGCAACACCTGCGATTCACGCGTTGGTGAATTGTCTATTGCTGAAATAAAGCGCTTGGTTACCGCCTTTGCACAGCTTGGCACCCGCAAAGTACGGATTACCGGAGGCGAGCCCTCACTGAGAAAAGATTTAACCGAAATCATTGCAACCTGCAAAGCTGTGCCCGGCATCGAAAAAGTGGCGCTTACAACCAACGGTTACCGCATACTGCGCGATGCTAAAGCATGGCAAGCTGCAGGGCTTGATGCGATTAATGTCAGTATAGATAGCCTGGACGCTGATAACTTTCACCTAATTACCGGTCAGGACAAACTGGCCGAAATTCTTGCAGGCGTTGCCTATGCGCAAGCCTTGGGCATTGCGCAAGTTAAAATCAACACGGTGTTACTCAAACAGCATAATGCCGCTGAACTAGGTGACTTTCTCAACTTTGTTAAATCTCAGCCTATCGCACTGCGATTTATCGAGCTGATGCGCACGGGCGATAATGCCAGCTATTATAAGCGTCAGCACTTAAGTGGCAGTCTGATCCAAAACCAATTACTGCAGCAGGGCTGGCAACTTAAGACAAAAGCGAAAACCGATGGCCCGGCGTTAGAGTATTCACACCCGGATTATCAAGGCAATATCGGTTTAATCATGCCTTACAGCAAAGATTTTTGCGCCGACTGTAATCGTCTACGTGTATCCAGCCTCGGTCAGCTCTATCTTTGCCTGTTTACTGATAGCTATCAGGATCTGCGCACTTTCTTACACACCGACGACACAACCGCACTGCAGCGCTTTTTACAACAAGCGGTGCAAGGCAAAGCCTACAGCCATCAGTTACAACGGGAACACAGTGGCAGCACGCGGCACCTTGCACAGATCGGAGGCTAGCATGCAAACACACACTGCGTTCACAGCCCTGATCCTGGCCGGCGGCTTATCCAGCAGAATGGGACAAGATAAAGCCCTACTTAACATTCAGGGGCAAACTTTGCTGTCGCATATGCAGCAACTGGCATTTGCAGCCGGCGCCAAACAGGTTTTGGTAAGCCGCAATCAAGCCGGCTTTATTCAGGATTTAGCACAGCCCATGCTACATCAACAAGGTCCGTTGGCAGGCATTTTAGCCAGTCTGGGCCACTGTACCAGCGACAGATTATTAGTGCTGGCTGTGGATACACCACTGTTAAAGGCCGACACGCTGCAACTGTTGCTAAATGCTGCTGCGCACCAGGCGACATACTTTGCCGATAGCCCGCTACCATGCGTGTTACCGGTTAGCGCCAGCTTGGCTAACCAGATTAAACAGCAATTACATGCAGGGAAACGCTCTGTAAAACAATTACTAGACCAACTTGGTGCCTTATCTGTCGCAAGCCCTGCATCAGAGCTACTTAACACTAACACCCCCGAACAATGGCAGCAGTGTCTTAACGTTCTAGCGCACAGGAGGGATTATGCCCAAGCCTGACTTAACTCATTTTTATCCGCTTGCGATTTGTGTACTTACCGTATCGGACAGTCGTACTGAACACAATGACAGCAGCGGCGTCTTACTTTGCGACGCATTACAAACAGCGGGGCATAACCTTGTTGGCCGGGCGTTACTGCCAAATAACATGTATCTGCTGCGCGCTCAGCTTAGCCACTGGATTGCCAGTGATCTGGTACAGGTTGTGCTGATAAACGGCGGTACCGGCTATGCCAAAAACAACTGTACTATTGCTGCCATAACGCCGCTGCTTGATAGTACGGTACCCGGCTTTGGCGAGCTATTTCGCCAGCTGTCTTATCAGGATGTTGGCTCTGCGGCGCTGCAATCTGGCGCCTTGGCCGGGTTAGCCAATGACACACTGATATTTGCCATGCCCGGTTCTGGTTCAGCGTGTCAGTTAGCAATGCAGCAACTGATCTTACCGCAGCTTAGCGGAAAAACCGGGCCCTGTAATTTTGTCGCCCATGTTAAACATAGCCCCAGCCAAACCTGTGGAGCCTGACATGTCCAATATGCAAACCGCTACTCTCACCCATTTGAATGCCAATGGTGCCGCCGCAATGGTTGATATTAACGATAAAATGGTTAACCAGCGCGTAGCCCGGGCATCAGCCAAAGTGCAGACCTCAAGTGAGGTTATTAAGCTGATTGAGCAGGCATTGCTGAAAAAAGGCGATGTGCTGGCGACGGCACGTATTGCCGGCATTATGGCCGCGAAGAAAACCAGTGAGCTGATCCCTTTATGCCATAGCCTGATGCTAAGCAAAGTCAGCATCGACTTCCAGCTTAACCCCGAGCGGGGCCAGATTTATATTGAATCTTACTGTAGCGTAACTGGCCAAACTGGCGTAGAGATGGAAGCGTTAACGGCTGCATCCGTTGCAGCGCTTACCATTTACGACATGTGCAAAGCCGTCGATAAATCCATGTCTATTCACGATGTGCAACTGCTGGAAAAAACAGGTGGCAAGTCCGGTCACTATTTACTGGAGACTCATCATGATTAAAGTGCTGTTTTTTGCCGCGCTACGTGAGCGGCTGCATTGTGACCAATATACCGCGCATTGCGCTACCCCAGCGACTGTCGAGTCACTGTTGTTACACTTACAACAGCACAATGAACAATGGCAGCAAGCCTTAAGCGGTACAGAGTTACTTTGTGCCATTAACCAAACCATGGTTAGCCACAGTGCCGAGGTCGTTGCTGGCGATGAGGTAGCCTTTTTCCCACCGGTCACCGGAGGTTAACATGACGGTATTTGTTGCTGTGCAAACGGATGACTTTTGCCAGGCCAGTGAGTACGACGAGTTACGCCGTAACGCCGGTTGCGGTGCCATCGTTACCTTTTGTGGGCTGGTACGGGATCTGCAAAGCACTACCCTATCTGGCATGACACTGGAACACTACCCTGGCATGACGGAAAAAGCGTTAAAAGACATCGCCTACATAGCGAAATCGCGCTGGAAGCTGGGTGCAGTGCATATTATTCACCGGGTTGGCACACTTAAACCGAATGAGCAGATTGTGCTTGTCGGTGTCGCCAGCGCGCACCGCGCTGAAGCATTTTCAGCCTGCGAATTTATTATGGATTACCTGAAAAACCGCGCACCGTTCTGGAAAAAAGAGCATACGGCGCAAGGTGCTTACTGGGTAGAGGCCAAAGTCAGCGACCAGCAAGCACTGGCGCGTTGGGAGTAACCTATGAGTCGCATTTTATTACTGCTTTGCTTGCTTGGAATGTTCCCAGCCCATGCCAGCGAAAAACTGACTATCGCTGCGGCATCAGACTTACGTTATGCACTGGATGACATTATCACGCTATTTAAGCAACAGCAGCCAGCCGCAGACGTTCGAGTCATTTATGGCTCCAGTGGCAAAATCAGCACGCAAATCCGCCACGGCGCGCCCTATGATGTATTTTTCTCAGCCGATATTCAGTTTCCCGAGCAACTCTACGCTGAAGGCCATGCAGTCACTCAGCCACAGCTTTATGCCCTTGGCCGAATTGTGCTGTGGAGCCCGCAGCAAAATATGACGGGTATAGAACTGTCACAACTGACAACTATGCCCTTTCGCCGCCTTGCCATCGCCCAACCCGCCCATGCACCTTATGGCCAGCGCGCCAAAAAGGCGCTACAGGCTACCGGTGTCTGGTCTGCAGTAGAACCCAAATTGGTGTATGGCGAAAACATCGCCCAAACTGCGCAACTGGCGCAAAGCGGTGGCGCTGATATCGCTATTATTGCGCTGTCGCTGGCCGTGTTTCCCGAATTAGCAAAGCAGGGCTATCAACTTATTCCGGCGGAACTGCATCAGGAGCTGACTCAGGCTTATGTGATTACCCGCCATGGTGCTAGTAACAGCAGTGCGCAACAGTTTACCACCTTTATGACTAACAAAGATGTACTTGCCATTATGCAAGGCTACGGCTTTGAACTTCCTGCCAGTGAACAACAAGGAAGGCGGGAGTAACGCTATGCCCGAGCTTTTTCACACGCTAAGCCCGCAAGACTGGCAAGCTATACAGCTAACCTTAGAACTGTGTTTATACACTACTGTTATTTTACTGCTGCTGGGCACACCGTTGGCCTGGTGGTTATCACTTAGCCACAGCAAACTGCGCACCGCTATTCAGGCCATAGTGGCGCTGCCGTTGGTATTACCGCCAACGGTGCTGGGATTTTATCTATTATTGCTGCTGGGGCCGCACGGTGCCGTTGGTGGCACGTTTGAACGTCTTGGTTTATCTCATCTGGCGTTTAGTTTTACAGGTATTCTAATCGGCTCGGTAATTTACTCACTGCCCTTTACTGTGCAGCCGCTTATGGACAGCTTTCGCCGTATGGGGCCAAGACCGCTCGACGTAGCCGCAACCTTAGGTGCCGGTAAGCTGGATCAGTTGTTTAGCGTGGTACTGCCATTGTGTCGTGGCGGTTTTATTATTGCTGCCACCCTAACCTTTGCCCATACACTGGGTGAATTTGGCGTGATACTGATGCTCGGAGGCAGTATTCCCGGCGAAACTCAGGTGCTGTCAGTACTGATCTACGATCACACCGAGGCGATGAATTACGCTCAGGCGCAGCAGTTGTCGCTTGGATTATTAGTCAGCGCTTTTGTTGTGTTGTTTATTGTCTATGGTTTAAACCGGCTCAGTCAGCGCGAGGCGGTGCTGTGATGAGCCTGTTTCAAATCACTGTGCGCAAGGGCAAACACTGGCAGGCGGTCGCCGAGCAGAATTGTCCACACCAGATCACTACCGATTTAAGCCTAAGGTTGACTATGCAGCGGGGTGATTTTTGTCTGCAGATAGATAACTGCCTGCCGCTACGAGGTGTGACCGCGCTATTTGGCCGCTCAGGCTGTGGTAAAACTACACTACTGCGCGCTATAGCTGGCCTTGATCGCCATACCGGTGCTGAAGTGCAATGTGGCGCTACAATATGGCAGCAAGGCGGTCGTTTTGTGCCAGTACATCAGCGCCGTATTGGCATGGTATTTCAGGAAAGCAGCTTATTGCCGCATTTAACAGTTGAACAAAATCTGCTGTATGGTTTTAACCGCTTAACTAAAGACACGGCTATTACACTGCAACCGGATCAGGTGATTCAGCTACTGGAGCTGACACCGTTATTACAGCAAGCGCCAGAGCAACTCTCCGGCGGCCAGCGCCAACGCGTGGCGCTAGGTCGCGCTTTACTTAGCCAGCCGCAATTACTGCTGCTGGATGAACCGCTGGCTTCGTTAGATCAGCAAAGCCGCAGCGAGATTTTGCCGTTTTTACAACGAATCGGCAGCCAGACCGGCATTGCGATGCTGCTGGTCAGCCATCAGCTGGATGACGTTGTTAAACTGGCCGATAATCTGGTACTC
Organism: Pseudidiomarina sp.; assembly: GCA_023260975.1. Taxonomy (GTDB): domain Bacteria; phylum Pseudomonadota; class Gammaproteobacteria; order Enterobacterales; family Alteromonadaceae; genus Pseudidiomarina. The sequence goes on from JALQTK010000009.1 coordinate 12,288, forward strand.
ATGCAGGATGGTCGAATTCACAGCCAGGGCCCACTGCCACAACAATTGCTGCAACCCGAATTAGCCGCCATCGGCGCTATGTCGCTGCTGCATGCCAAAAACTACGGCAGCACTGATCACCTGCTTAAGCTCAAACTTGGTCAACAGCAATTACAACTGCCCGCACCACTGCATGGCGATAGCGCCAACTACTCCCCCACGAGCTACCGTTTACGCATTCAGGCGCGCGATGTCGCGCTGAGCCTGAAACCACTTAACGACAGCTCTGTCAGTAATCAATTGCAAGTCAGTATCAGCGGTTTTAACAACGCCCCCCACCCGGCCGAAACCCTGGTGCAGCTAACACTGGAAGGCCAGGCACTACAAGCACTGTTAACTAAACAATCGGTGGAACGTTTGGGATTGCAGTTAGGCCAGCAGGTATATGCGCAAATAAAAGCCGTGGCGCTGGATTAAATCAAGCTAAGGCTTTGTCAACCGATGTCCAAGAGACAGGACGCAGGCATACGCCCATTAGGTGACTTCACCTGCCGGGCGCTAAAAAATACTACACCGGTTTAAGTTAGCAAGCCGCTGCGGCTTTAAAACCCTTAGCAAAATTATCCAAGCGCGCTGTGCGGCTGCCGGCTGGCAACATCACCTCTATCAGACTAAATCGCTGTTTACTGTCCAGCGCTAGCTGCAGTGCCTGGGTAAAGTCGGTTAAATTATTCACCTGCATACCGTGGCCACCCATGCTACGGGCCAAATCAGCATAATGCCAATGATCCAAATGTGTGCATTGCAGCGTTGGCGAAAAGGCTTCGATCATGTCCCAGCACCGGTTGTTAAACACAATCACTATTGGCGCAAAACCATACCTTACACAATGCCCGAGCTCTAATCCGGTCATTAAAAAAGCACCATCGCCAACCAGAACCACTGGCCTTAAGCCGGTAACGGCTTGCACCCCAACTGCAGCAGGCACGGCATAGCCCATAGAGGCATAAAACGCAGGCGCTAACATTAAACTGGGCTTGGCATGTAAAGAAGCAAACAGACAATCGCCGATATCTGAAATAATGGGTACGGTTTGTGTGCTTTCAGCCAAGCGCTTATCCAAATGCTGTACCACAGCGCTGGCACTAAATTTCCCGGCCATGGTATCAGCTTGCTGAGCAAGCGCTAATTGCCCGGCAAAAGGTGGCATATTTTGCGCATTAAGCGCGGCCAACAAGGCATTCAGCGATAACTGATGGTAAGTCACTAACTCCAGCTTCAGGTTATTCTGCTCAATTTCAATCACCGATCCCGCAGGAAATAATGCAGCATGGGCCGCGAAGTTACTGTCGGTTTTAATCACGCCGATTTGCAAAATAAGATCGGCATCTTTTAGCAACTGCGTTGGCCTGACATCAGACTTATCCAGGAAAATCCCCCGATACAAAGGGTGCTGCTGATCAAAGCTGGCCATGCCCATTAGGGTGCTACAAAACGGGATATTAAGATTTTCTGCTAATTGCTGTAATTCTGACACCGCGTCGAACCGCCTGACATCGACACCCGCCAGGATCACCGGTCGCTTAGCGGCTTTTAACTTGTCAGTAAGATGCGCCACAGCCAGAGCAAGCTCTTGCATCGGCACCTTTGGTGACTGGTATTGCCCCGCCAACATCGTGCGAAAGTGCACCGCATCACGCGGTATTTCAATTAATACAGGCCGGCTTTGCTCGGCTGCAGTTTTAAGTGCCAGACGAATATCCAAACCTGCGCGCTCAGCCGTATCCAACCTTACCTGGCACGCGGTGATTTCGCGATAGATATCGCGCTGTGAGTCAACCGTTTTTGCCTGATGGTGAATTTGTAAGCCTCGCTTTATTTCCTGCTCACTGGGGAAACCGGCGATAACAACCAGCGGTACATGTTCAACATAAGCCTGAGCCACCGCATTCACTGCATTGAGTGCGCCGGCACCATAGGTTAGTAATACCGCAGCAGGTTTGTTACTAATGCGGGCGGCCGCATCCGCAGCAAATACCGCAGAGGGCTCGTGACTAAGATAATACAGCGGTAAACGATCCCGTTGCTGTAACTGCTCAAATAACGGCAACACAAAATCGCCAGGTATACCAAATAGCTGCTTGACGCCAAACAACTCTAACTCTGCTAGCAGCGCATCAACCAATAACATAAGCACCTCCGTTTTTTGCAGTGTGCTTGTATAGCTGATCAGTTAACTTGACTTAGATCAGCAGAGCGCTGGCTCAGACCAGCGCAAAAGAGGTAGTGCTAACGGAGTAAGGCTGAAAAAGGCAGGATTGTTACCGTATCGCCACTTTGTACACCGGCGTTTTCAGCCGCTAATACAATGTAGCAATTAGCATTGGCAATAGAGCTAAGCATACCCGAGCTTTGCGCGCCCAGAGTTTTCACTTTAAGGCCATCAGCCTCCTGCCAAAACCAACCGCGCTGAAAATCCTGCCGCCCGGGCTGTTTCTTCAGATCAACCATGGTTTGCGCACGCCAGGTTGGCAGCGTTGTTGCTGGCAATTCGCCCGCTAGCTTACGTAATACCGGTTGCACCAGTTGCTCCAGCGTAACCACTGCGGCAACCGGATTACCCGGCAGGCCAAAAAACCAACACTTCGCCAGCCGGCCAAACGCAAAAGGTTTACCCGGTTTTATTGCCACTTGCCAAAAATCAATCTGGCCAAGTTTATTCAGAATTTGCCGGGTATAGTCGGCATCACCAACCGACACACCGGCACTGGTGATCAGCACATCAGCTTCTGCCACCGCCCGCGCAAAAGCCTGCTCAATCAGCTGTGGATCATCAGGCACTAAACCTAAATCAATAATGTCTACATCCAGTCGCTGCAACATGGCTTTGATAACAAAGCGATTGCTGTCGTAGATTTTGCCCGCTGGCAAGATGTCGCCGGGAGCAATCAGTTCATCACCACTGGATAACACCGCCACTTTTAATCGTGGCTTTACTTTTACCGTGGCAAAACCAAGTGACGCTAATAAACCTATATCAGCAGGACGCAATTTATGGCCGGCATCCAATACCAACTGCCCGCTGCTGATATCTTCGCCCGCCTTGCGTACATGCTCACCAACGTCTGGTATCAGCTGACAGGTTATAGCTGGCTGACCGTTGCGATCGGCGACCTGACTAACAAGCTCCTGCATCACAACCGTATCAAGCTCCGCTGGTAACACTGCACCTGTAGTGATGCGTACACATGCCCCTGCAGGCACGTCTGTACTAAAAGCGTGCCCGGCCAACGTAGCGCCGGCAATAGTTAAAGCCGCATTGGGTGACACCTCAGCAGCGCGCAGTGCGTAGCCATCCATGGCGGCGTTATCATAACCCGGGACGTCAATGGCAGAAAAAACGGCCTCAGACAACACTCTGTCCAGCGCCAGCTCCAGAGCAACAGATTCAACGCCAGCTTTGGCATCGACCTGTTCCAGCATATTCTGAATCGCCTGCCCGGCGCTTAGCATAGGCTTTTTCATTGCTTAGCCATTCCCTTGCTGATTGACCATCCAAACAGCTGCTTCAACGCGGGAGCGCAGCCCCAGCTTTTTCAGTAAATGCTTAACATGAACCTTAACAGTGCCATCAGAGATATTAAGCTCCCGGGCGATCAGTTTATTACTCAGTCCTTTGGCGATAAAACTCAGAATTTCATATTCGCGGTTGGTCAGGCTGTTAAGCTCTGCCGGGCTTTTCACCGCCGGGCGGCGCAACGCGGTGGCCAAAACCTGTGTTATGGCTTCACTCAGTACCATTTTGCCACTGATCGCACGCTTGATGTGCTCCAGTAAAACTTCCGGATCGCTGTCTTTTAATAAGTAGCCATCGGCACCATTACTGATGGCATTCACCACATCTTCATCTGCATCGGACACCGTTAGCATAACAATACGTGATGTTACCCCCTCGTCACGCAGCCGTTTCAACGTGGCGATACCGTCCATACCCTGCATATTTAAATCCAGAATAATTAAATCCGGATCTAATTCTACCGCCAAAGGGATCGCTTCAGCGCCACTGCTGGCCTCAGCAATGACCTCCAGTTCATCTTCAAAGGCCAATAATTGCTTCAGGCCTTTACGCAGTAGCGGGTGATCATCCACTAACATGATACTGGATTTGTGTTCTGACATTGTGAGCTCCAAACAGATTACGATTAGCTAGCTTTGATATTAGCTTATATTACACAGGGTATAACCTTGATTTAAATCACTAAAACAAAAAACATCAGGCAGCTAGAAAATGTAACGACCGATAGATAAGAACAAAAAGCAATTTTATGTCATTGTTTTGTATGAAAATAAAATCACACACCGAACAAACTACCTATTTATGAGTACCCCAAACTAACCTTCTTGCGTAACGGGCTAACTCCGAAGATGCATTGTGGCAACTGCAGCCAGCCTGCATAGTTTCAGCAGCTGAAAATGCTATTCCCAACAGGAGTAAATTATGTCCGATTTAAAAAAGTGGCAGCCTGAAGATGACAGCTTCTGGCAGCAAACCGGCAAATCGATTGCTAACCGCAATTTGTGGATCTCTATCCCCAGCTTGCTCTGCGGCTTTGCCGTTTGGATGATGTGGAGCATCATCAGCGTACAAATGCTGAATCTGGGTTTTCCCTACTCGGCATCTGAGCTGTTTACGCTTGCGGCTATTGCCGGCTTAAGCGGTGCAACACTGCGAATCCCCGCCAGTTTCTTTGTACGCCTGTGCGGCGGTAGATACACCATTTTCCTCACCACCAGCTTGCTGATATTGCCGGCGCTGGGCACCGGTATCGCCTTGCAGGATCAGAATACCCCGTTCTGGGTGTTTCAACTGATGGCATTATTGTCAGGGATTGGTGGTGGTAACTTTGCCGCATCAATGTCAAATATCAGTTTTTTCTTCCCGAAAAAACAGCAGGGTCTGGCGCTGGGGTTAAACGCTGGCTTGGGTAACTTTGGCGTTACCACTATGCAAATTCTGGTGCCCCTGTTTATGACCTTTGGTGCCTTCACCGTGTTTGGTGGTGGCGAACCTATGGTATTGCAAAAAGCCAGTGGCACTTTAATCGGCAGTATTGCGGCAGGTAGTGATACCTGGATCCAAAATGCCGGCTTCTTATGGCTGGTGTTTTTAGTACCGTTGGCTTTGGCTATCTGGTTTGGTATGAATAACATCAACACAGAAGAAGTCACGCCGAAGCTGCCAAGTGCAACGAAGTCGTTTGCTATTATGTTGGCGATGTACCTTATCGGCTTTATAACCTCTATTATCGGCCTGTGGCTTATTTTACCGGAAGCCGCTAATGGTTCTGGCTTTAGTATCCCAAAAGAGCTCGTGTTGCTGCTGGTATTATTCGCCACAGTTATGGCATTAAAAGTGTTACCCGGCGCTATTCGCACTAGCCTGGAGCGGCAATACAAGATTTTCAACAACAAACACACTTGGGTGATGAGTGTGCTTTATGTGATGACGTTTGGCTCTTTTATTGGTTTTGCTGCGGCCTTCCCGCTATCAATCAAGGTAATTTTTGGCTACAGCCATGTGCTGGTTGATGGTGTAATGACCCACACTACACCAAACCCGAATGGCCCAAGTGCGCTAACCTACGCCTGGATCGCGCCGTTTATTGGTGCGTTGATCCGCCCGGTTGGTGGTTGGTTATCCGATAAGTGGGGTGGCGCTTTTGTTACACAGATTTGCTCAGTAGTCATGGTAAGCTGTGCACTGGGCGCGGCCTACTACATGCAGCTGGCTTATCAAAGTGCCACACCAGAGCAGTATTTTGTGCCTTTCTTCCTGATATTCTTGGGGTTATTTGCTACCAGTGGTATCGGTAACGGTTCAACATTCCGCACTATTGCTATTGTGTTTCCAAAAGAACAAGCCGGGCCGGTGCTGGGCTGGACTTCTGCGGTAGCAGCCTATGGCGCATTTTATATCCCACAGGTGTTTGGTGAGCAAATTAAAGCCGCCACACCAGAGTATGCCATGGTGGGTTTTGCTGCGTTCTACGCTTTATGCCTGATTGTTAACTGGTTCTTTTACCTGCGTAAAAGTGGTGATTTTTATAATCCATAACTTATAAAACAAAGGCGCGAAATTCGCGCCTTTGTTTTAAATATCGTTCTTATTTGACAATGTGACGCCGCTTCTATACCCGATCTAACTACTTAATTAACCTTTCTATCGTAATGCAACTTTGCTTTAACTTTGATACGCATTGACTTAGTTGTTCTGCATTCTGCAGCAATTGTTGTTGTATTTCTAATAGCTTTTTATCAGGACAAGTTATCGTACTCAACCGATGTTCAAGCTCATACTGATGCTGCAATAGAACTTGCTTACTTACGTCATTGGTTAATCTATCAAACAGTTGCTTACGCAATAATCCAGCTTTTTTCGGGTTTTCCTCACATAATTTAACCAGCTTATTGAAGTCATTAAAATAGTCATCGGTAATTGGCATGTTTCTACGCTTAATCTAAATCTGTAGTGCAATTAGACTGCTATATAGTGCTGATTAGCGCCATACCTATTAAGAGTTATCATGCAGTATGCAGTTGACGTAAGTACTCCGGTACAAAATTAAAATAGACTCCGGTGCCACCAGTTGAACGCGGTTTAATGTGAATATTCCCTTCTAAGTGTTTGCTGCGCTCTTGCATAATAGCTAAGCCGTAATGGTTAAGCTTTTCCGGGCTTTGTGAAATGCCAATGCCATTATCTTCAACGGCTAGCTCAATCTTATCCGCACTGTGTTTTAAACTAATCAGCACCTCAGAGCCCTTGCTGTGATGTACCGCATTCTGACTGGCTTCACGAATGATCTGCAGCACATGAATTTCTTCATGCGGCGCCAGTGGTATGTTAGTCAGCTGATAATCCAACCTGATGTGTAAATCTGACTGCTCCGTTAACTGTTTCACCGTAGTTTGTAACGCACTTAACAAGCCAGTACCGTCTACTTTTAACCGGAAGGTCGTCAAAAGTTCTCTCAACTGCAGGTACGCAGAATCAAGCCCTTGCTTTAACTCATTTGATACATCGGTAATAACGGCTTTATTGTCCTTTTCAATCGCTTTATTTAACCGGGTAACCTGGATCTTCAGATAAGATAATGCCTGGGCCAGTGAGTCATGCAATTCGCGGGCGATAACCGTACGCTCCTGCATCAGTGCCAAGCGGCGCACTTGCTGCTCTTCAGACTTCAGACTCAGCGCCAAGGCCAGCTGATCAGCAACAGAAGCCAATAGCTGCTGCTGCCACGACGCCAACATAGAACCTTCGGGCAGTCTGACGACCAAAACCCCGTATTTTGTCCGCTCCCGCTTAAGTAAATAATTAAACTGGCTGCTGTTGCAGTCAGTTTTGCTTGATGATTCCAGACAATCGGCACAGTTCTGCGTAGCGCAGGGGTCATTTTCTGCATTATCTGGCAACACCTGCATAAAGGGTTTATCGCCCTCGTCGGTAAACAAACATAGCTCCAAATCATCGAGTTTAACCACGTGCTTTAACTCAGCAATAATGTGGCTGAAATCATTATACTCAGGCACCTGTTCGCTAATGTGCTGGGCGGTTTTATATAAAAAACGTAGTGTGGTGTTGGTATGTTTCAGCGCTTCCGTTTGCTGCTCAACCCGCTGTTCCAGATTGCCGTAAATATAGGCAATAGAATCATTCATTTTATTAAAGCTGTGCGCCAGGGTACCAAGCTCATCTTTATTTTCTACCACCACCCTGTGGGTAAAATCCCCCATAGCCACCCGTTTTGCCCCTTGGGTAAGCACCTCCAAGGGTTGCTGCACCTTAACTTTTAACCAGTACATCACCACAGCCGATAACAACACTGTCAGCATTAACGCGACTAACTGTAAGGTACGGAAACTACGCACCTTAGCTTCTGCATCTTGCTGAATAAACGTAACCAGTTGCTCCAACAGCTGAATTTGCTGTTGCAAGGCGCTCTCTAATAACCCGGTATCAGCAGCGGCAAGCAATTGCGGTTGCAGCGCTAACCAGTGCTGGTTCGCCTTATCAAATTGCTCGGCTATCTCGTTATTATGGAAAAAGCGGCTAAATACCGGGTGCTGCCAGCTTTGCACAAACTGTTGGCGGGCTTGTGCTGTTTTTTCAACATCGCCTTGCTCAACCAGCCAGGCCATACGATAAGTTTGCATCCGCAGAGAACCGGCGATGTTGACCGCATGCGCATCATGCTCGGTTTTATCGGACAGCCAATAAGACCACAGCATGGTACTGACCGCCAGAATGACGATACAGGCTAAAGCAATATTAATTCGCGTAACAATAGAAAACTGGCGCATAACCACTCCACATAGCAAGTATGACAAGCATACCCCTTTTCTATCGCTGTTGCCCGATTGCATGAAAGATAGCCGAAAAAATCGAGCTACCTCCATTTTTTCTCTGGGGCAGGCGTTACCTGCTGTAATGAGCAAGAAGGGGTATACCGCTGCGTATTGTCGGGCATTTCACGCTTACCCACACTACCACTTTGTGGGTATTTTCGTTTTTTATCAGCAATTTAGCGCTATAGCAGCTTTGATCCAAATCAATCATTATCAAGCGGTACTTTCTATTATGTGCATACCAGAAGAGCAATAAGTCTGTTCATGCAGGACAAGACGAGGAGTAAATCATGAGTCACCTACTCGACAAGCTGCGGTTTTTTAAAGCCCGCAAAACACCGTTCGCCGATGGTCACGGTGTCACCACTAACGAAGACAGAACCTGGGAACAGGGTTACCGTCAACGTTGGCAACACGACAAAGTTGTACGCTCCACCCATGGTGTGAACTGTACGGGCTCGTGCAGCTGGAAAATCTACGTTAAAGATGGTTTGGTTACCTGGGAAACACAACAAACTGATTATCCGCGTACGCGCCCGGATTTGCCAAATCACGAACCCCGTGGCTGCCCGCGTGGTGCCAGCTATTCCTGGTATATCTACAGCGCCAACCGGTTAAAGTATCCCAAAGTACGCCAGCAATTAATGAAACTGTGGCGCGAAGCAAAAGCGGCACATAAAGATCCGGTTAAAGCCTGGGAATCCATTGTCACCGATCCGATAAAAGCCAAAAGCTATAAAGAGCGCCGCGGTTTAGGCGGCTTTATCCGTGCCAGCTGGGATGAAGTAAACGAGCTGATTGCCGCTTCAAACGTGTATACCACCAAAACTTACGGTCCGGATCGGGTAACAGGCTTCTCGCCTATCCCGGCTATGTCGATGGTATCTTATGCCGCCGGTGCCCGTTACTTATCCTTAATTGGTGGTAACTGCTTAAGTTTTTATGACTGGTACTGTGATTTGCCACCCGCATCACCGCAAATATGGGGTGAACAAACCGACGTGCCAGAATCTGCTGACTGGTACAACTCAAATTACATTATTGTCTGGGGCTCGAACGTACCGCAAACCCGTACCCCAGATGCACACTTTTTAACGGAAGTTCGTTATAAAGGTACTAAAACCTGTGTTATCACCTCGGATTATTCTGAAGCGTCTAAATTTGGCGATACCTGGCTAGCCCCACGCCAAGGTACGGATGCAGCACTGGCGATGGCATTTGGCCACGTTATCTTAAAAGAATTCCATGTTGATAACCAAAGCGCGTATTTTACTGACTATGTAAAACGTACCACTGACATGCCAATGCTCGTGATGCTGGAGCAGCAAAACGGCAAACTGACTCAGGGTCGTTTCCTACGCGCCGCCGATCTGGTTAATAACCTGGGTGAAGATAACAACCCAGATTGGAAAACCATTGCCATCAATAGCGACGGCCGTTTAACCAGCCCGAACGGAGCCATTGGTTACCGCTGGGGCCAAGCAGGCAAGTGGAACCTGGAGCAAAAAGACAAAGACGGCGACATCGATCTGCAGCTGACACTAAAAGACAGCTACGATGAACTGGCTGATGTAGCCTTCCCATACTTTGGTGGCGCGCCACACGAGTACAAGTACTTTCAACACACCGCACACGACGAAGTACAAATGCGCAAGATCCCGGCGAAAAAAGTCGAGCTTGCCGACGGAAGCACCGCGCTGGTTGCTACCGTGTTTGACTTAATGCTGGCGCATTATGGCGTAGATAACGGTATCAATGACGCCAACCGCGCCAAATCGTACGATGACAATGTCCCTTACACGCCGGGCTGGCAGCAGCCTATTACCGGTGTTAACCCGGAAGATGTTATCCGTGTTGCCCGCGAGTTTGCCCGCAATGCGGATAAAACCCGCGGCCGCTCTATGGTTATCGTCGGCGCAGCATTAAACCACTGGTATCACATGGATATGAACTACCGTGGCTTAATTAATATGTTGATGATGTGCGGCTGTATCGGTCAGAGCGGTGGTGGCTGGGCGCACTACGTTGGCCAGGAAAAGCTGCGGCCACAAACCGGCTGGACACCACTGGCGTTTGCCCTTGACTGGCAGCGCCCACCCCGTCACATGAACGGCACCTCGTTCTTCTACAACCACTCTAGTCAGTGGCGCTATGAAAAACTCGACATGGCCGAAGTGGTATCTCCGCTGGCCAATAAAGAGAAATGGACCGGCAGTATTGTCGACTTTAACAGTCGGGCCGAGCGTATGGGCTGGCTGCCATCAGCACCACAGCTGGGCACAAACCCGCTGCACTTGGCCGCACAGGCTAAAGCGGCCGGCATGGATGTAAAAGACTACGTGGTGCAACAGCTAAAAGATCGCAATATCAAGTTTGCTTGTGAGCAGCCGGAAGATCCGAAAAACTTTCCGCGCAATATGTTCGTCTGGCGTTCAAACCTACTGGGCTCAAGCGGTAAAGGCCACGAATATATGCTGCGCCATTTCCTCGGTACCAAGCATGGCTTATTAGGCAAAGACCTGGGTGAGTTTGGCGGTAAGAAACCAGAGGACGTGGAATGGACCGATACCCCGGCTGAAGGCAAAGTAGACTTGTGGGTGACATTGGATTTCCGTATGTCTACCACCTGTTTGTATTCAGACATCGTGCTGCCTACCGCAACCTGGTATGAAAAAGACGACATGAATACCTCAGACATGCACCCGTTTATTCACCCGTTAACCGCGGCTATCGACCCGGTATGGGAAGCGCGCAGTGACTGGGAAATTTTTAAAGGTATCGCCAAAGCGTTCTCAAAAGCCGCCGTTGGCCATCTGGGTGTAGAAACCGATGTGGTAACCACACCGATGCATCACGATACCCCTGCAGAACTGGCACAGCCTTATGGTGTTAAAGCCTGGTGGAAAGGCGAATGTGATGCTATTCCGGGCGTTACCATGCCACACATTAACATTGTTGAACGCGATTACCCTAATACCTATGCTCGTTTCACGTCAATTGGCCCCTTACTGGAGAAAATTGGCAACGGTGGTAAGGGCATCAGCTGGGATACCAAAGAGGAAGTCAACTTCCTGAAAAAACTCAACCGCGTTCACACAGAGGAAGGCGTAAACAAGGGCATGGCGAAAATCGACAGCGCCATTGACGCCTGCGAAATGATTTTATCCTTAGCACCTGAGACCAACGGCCATGTGGCAGTAAAAGCCTGGGATGCACTGGGTAAAATTACCGGTCGCGACCATACCCATCTGGCTCGGCCGAAAGAAGAGGAAAAAATCCGCTTTAACGACATCGTGGCGCAGCCGCGCAAAATTATCAGCTCACCGACCTGGTCAGGTCTGGAAGACGAACACGTGTCCTACAACGCCGGTTATACCAACGTACACGAGCTGATCCCATGGCGCACCATTACCGGCCGTCAGCAGTTCTATCAGGATCACGAGTGGATGCGCGATTTTGGTGAGCAGCTGTGTAGCTACAAACCACCCATTAACCTGAAAACCGTACAGCCGGTGCTGAACAAAAAGCCTAATGGCAACAAAGAGGTCGTACTGAACTGGATCACGCCGCACCAGAAATGGGGTATCCACAGTACTTACTCAGACAACCTGCTGATGCTGACACTGTCACGCGGTGGCCCAATTGTCTGGCTCAGTGAAACCGATGCCGCCGCCGCAGGTATTGAAGATAACGACTGGATTGAAATCTTCAACGTGAACGGTGCCATTGCTGCCCGAGCCGTTGTATCACAACGGGTACCTGAGGGCATGAGCATGATGTACCACGCACAGGAACGCATTGTTAACGTGCCAGGCAGTGAGCAAACCGGCACCCGCGGTGGTATTCACAACTCGGTAACCCGGGCTGTGATGAAGCCCACCCATATGATTGGTGGCTATGCCCAACAGGCATATGGTTTTAACTATTACGGTACCGTCGGCTGTAACCGCGATGAATTTGTTGTGGTACGCAAAATGAACAAAGTCGACTGGCTGGATACGGAATAAGGTTGGAGTAAGCGAAATGAAAGTAAGAGCCCAAATAGGCATGGTGCTGAATTTAGACAAGTGCATTGGCTGTCACACTTGTTCCATCACTTGTAAAAATGTCTGGACCTCACGCGAAGGCGTGGAATACGCCTGGTTTAACAACGTTGAAACCAAACCCGGTATCGGTTTTCCCAAAGAGTGGGAAAACCAGCAAAAATGGAACGGCGGCTGGGTTCGCAATAAAAGCGGCAAGCTGGAACTGAAGATCGGCGGTAAACGTCGCATTCTGGCTAATATTTTTGCCAACCCGGACTTACCGGAAATTGACGATTATTACGAGCCGTTCGATTTTGATTACCAGCACCTGCATACCGCAGGTGACAGTAAGCATCAACCGGTTGCCCGTCCGCGTTCATTAATCAGCGGTCAGCGCATGGAGAAAATTGAATGGGGCCCGAACTGGGAAGAAATTCTCGGTACCGAATTTGCCAAACGGAAAAAAGACAAAAACTTTGATGACGTGGTGCAAAAAGACATCTACGGTCAGTTCGAAAAGACCTTCATGATGTATTTGCCACGCTTGTGCGAACACTGCCTTAACCCGGCTTGTGTTGCCTCATGTCCAAGCGGCGCCATTTACAAGCGGGAAGAAGACGGCATAGTACTAATCGACCAGGACAAATGCCGCGGCTGGCGTATGTGTGTATCAGCCTGCCCATACAAAAAAATCTATTACAACTGGAAAACCGGCAAATCAGAAAAATGTACTTTCTGCTTCCCGCGCATTGAAGCCGGGCAACCGACGGTATGTTCAGAAACCTGCGTTGGCCGTATTCGTTACTTAGGTGTGCTGTTGTACGACGCGGACAAAATTGCCATTGCCGCCAACACGCCAAACGAAAAAGATCTGTATCAGGCACAGCTGGATATTTTCCTCGATCCGAATGACCCTGTGGTGATTGCAGCCGCCCGTGCTGAAGGTATCGGTGAAAACTGGATTAAAGCCGCACAGCGCTCACCGGTGTACATGATGGCAATGGATTGGAAAGTAGCACTGCCACTACACCCGGAATACCGCACCCTGCCTATGGTGTGGTACGTACCACCACTGTCACCTATTCAAAGTGCAGTGCAGGCCGGCCATGTTGGTATGAACGGTGAAATCCCGGATCTAAAATCACTGCGTATTCCGCTGCGGTATCTGGCCAATATGCTGACCGCCGGTGATGAAGCCCCCGTCGTCAGAGCCTTAGAGCGCATGATCGCGATGCGCGCCTTTAAGCGCGCGCAGCAGGTTGATGGTATTGAAGATGTCGATGTGCTGAAACAAGTCGGCTTAACACCGGTACAGGTTGAAGAAATGTACCGCTATATGGCGCTGGCTAACTATGAAGATCGCTTCGTCATTCCAACCAGCCACCGTGCCTATGCCGAGAATGCCTACGATCTGAAGTCAAGCTGTGGTTTCAGCTTTGGTAATGGCTGTGGCGATGGCAATAACAGCGTAAACCTATTTGGTACGAAAGCCAAAGGCGTGCGTCAGGTTATTCCGGTGGTCGTTCAGGAGTAAAAATTATGCCGATATTACAACTTTTATCTTTGCTGCTGGATTACCCGAAACAGCCGCTGCTTGAAGCAAAAGACGAGCTATTAACGATAGTGGCGAAAGCCACTATCGACGACTCGCTAAAGCAGGCCATTAGCGCCTTTATTACCGAGCGCACCAGCGGTGAGCTGATGGATTGGCAGTCAGACTATGACGGCTTATTTGAACGCGGCCGCTCACTATCACTGTTGATTTTCGAGCATATCCACGGTGAATCGCGCGATCGTGGTCAGGCCATGGTCAACCTGATCGCGCAATACCGCGAAGCCGGACTCGACATTGGTGTTAAAGAGCTGCCCGACTACCTGCCGCTGTACTTAGAGTTTTTATCCACCCAGGGCGAACACAATGCGAAGCTGGGGCTGGAAGAAATTGCCCCGGTATTAGCGGTACTGCAATGCCGTCTGGAACAGCGCAGCAGCAATTACGCGGGCCTGTTCAGTACCTTACTGGTACTGTCTGAGGCAAACATCGATTTGTCGGATATTAAACAACAGATTAAATCGGAGAAACGCGACGATACGCCCAATGCTTTAGACAAAGTATGGGAAGAGGAAATGGTTAGCTTTATCGGCAATGAGCAAACCAACTCGGCCTGTGGCACAGGTAATAAGCCATCTGAAGGCCAACGTCGTGATCAGTATGTTCCGCTTAGCACCGAGTTGTTAGGTAGCAGTGCAGCGGAAAGCACGTTATACCAAGCCGCCGAAACGCGCACATAAAGGAGTTTTAACATGGCACAGTTAAATATGTTTGCCTTTGGCATTTACCCCTACATTGCCATCGCCATTATGGTTATTGGCAGCTGGATCCGCTATGACAGAGAACAATACACCTGGAAAAGCAGTTCAAGTCAGCTATTGGAGAAAAAACAACTGCGACTGGGCAGTATTCCATTTCACATTGGCATACTGGGTATCTTCCTGGGCCACTTTTTTGGTTTGTTAATGCCAAAAGAAATCTGGCACCTGTTTGGCATCACCGCAGAAATGAAACAGATGATCGCCGTTGGTGCTGGCGGCTTATTTGGCCTGATTTGCTTCTTTGGCTTAACCGTGCTGATCAAACGTCGTTTGGGCAATGCACGCATCCGAGCCACCAGCAACACCATGGATATCGTGATTTTGTTCCTGTTGTACGCTCAGCTTATCCTCGGTTTGCTGAGTATCTTTGTATCGCTGGGTCATATGGATGGTACCGAGATGCTTAAACTGATGGCCTGGGCGCAAAATACCGTAACCTTTAACAGCGTGGCAGCGGCAGAAGCGATTAGCGGCGTGCACTGGATTTTTAAAATGCACGTGTTTCTGGGCATGACGTTGTTTGTGGTATTCCCGTTCAGCCGTCTGGTACATATGTTAAGCGTTCCGGTGCAATACATGCGCCGCCAGCACCAAATAGTACGCCAGCGCTTTGTACGTTAAATGACGCGAAAATAACAGACATAGCAAGCGAAAGGTTGGGACCGCGGCAGGTCGGCACAGAGTGTCTGAGTGAGCGCGCAAGCAGCGAGCGAGATGCTGTGACGAGCCTGACAGGGATTCCAACCTGAAGCCAGTAGATACACTTTCGGGCTCCGGGAGGCTTTAAGCCGGTGTTGCACACAAAGACGCCGTAAATCCCTCCCTGGAGTCTCCTCTTTGGCATCCATGCCAAAGACGCTTTGTTTAGCAACAACGGCTCGCCTCCCTCAGTGGAATGGAGGCAAGCTAACAGGCTCCGATTACAGAGGTTTAATATGATACAAGTCAATAACGCCAGTATCAGCGAAGCGGCAATTATGGCCGAAATGCAATACCACCCGGCGGGTACCAAGCGCACGGCCATGTTAAACGCCGCCGAATCGCTGATTATCGGCGAACTGCTGCGGCAACGGGCGCGTGAGCTTGGTTTGGTGGTAAAAAGTGAAGCCAATACGGCCAGCGACGATAATTTTCTCGACGCGCTAATTCAGGCAGAAGTCGTTATTCCACAAGCCAGCAAGCAAGAGTGCGAACAGTATTACACGCTAAACCCGCAGCGCTTTGCCAGCTCGCCACTGCTTGAAGTCAGCCATATTCTATTAGCGGCCGCACCAGAGGATGATCAGCAGCGCGTAGAAGCCAAAACGCTGGCGCAGCAGCTTATCGAAAAACTGCAGCACGGTGAGACACTGGCAGAACTCGCCCGGAATTATTCAGCCTGCCCTTCTAAAGAAACCGCGGGTAGCCTTGGCCAAATTAGTCGCGGCCAAACGGTACCTGAGTTTGAGCGGCAAATTTTCAGCGCCGAACCTGGCCTGCTGCCGCTACCTGTAGAAAGTCGCTATGGCTACCATATCGTGCACATTGCGCGCAAAGTACCAGGTAAGTTATTGCCTTTTACTGCTGTAGAGCAAAAAATCGCTGAGTACCTGAATGAAAAAGTACGCCGCAAAGCAGTGGCGCAGTATATTCATCGTTTAATTGTCGCATCCGACATTTCCGGCTATGACTTTAACCTGTCCGACTCGCCGTTAATGCAATAAGCCTCATTGTTTTAAACGTTAGCGCGTCAGTGCGGTTAGCCACTTTGCTGGTTAACCGCACTGACTTTTGCTGTTTAAGCGCCGCTGTTTCACGCTAATACCCATACGGATACCACTCTACCAACTTATAGGTAACGCTTTAATTTAATTATATAAATTTAAATTAAGCGCTAAGATCGTACTGCATTTAAGCTGAAATAAGCAAAGGAAAACCTCATGAAAGCTTTCTCTGTAGTTATGCTGGCTGCTGTACCTTTCTGTTTTACTTCATCGGTGCTTGCTAACGACGTAAGTGCCGCCTTACAGCAAAGTAAAGTATCGGCTAATTTCCGCTACCGCCTGGAGCATGTCGATCAGGATAACGCACTGGATGATGCCATTGCCTCAACACTACGCAGCAGGCTTACGGTTACCACAGGTAAAGCCTATGGTTTTAGCGCTCTGGTAGGGCTGGATAATGTCAGCCTGCTGGGAAACGATAATTACAACAGTACGTACAACGGTAAAACCGGTTACAGCGTGGTGGCCGACCCCAAAGGCACCGATATTAATCAGGCCTTACTTAGCTATCAGAGCGAAAATGGCACCAGCTTCAGTGCCGGACGTCAACTGGTTAATCATGGCAATCAGCGCTTCCTTGGCGGTGTCGGCTGGCGGCAGAATGAGCAGACTTTAGATGGCTACCGCTTACAACATAGCTTTAGCGACAGTGTGAATGTTGAGCTTGGCCATTATTACAACGTTAACCGTATTTTTGGCCCTAAAGGCGCAGCAGCGGATCAGCGCGGCAATTTCAATACCCTGAGTGCACACTGGCAAGCCAATGCAGAGCACAAATTTATGGCCTTTGGCTACGACTTTGAGTTTGACAACTGGGCCGCGCGTAGCAGCCGTACTCTGGGGCTGGACTATCAGGGTAAAGTTGCTGCACTACCGCAACTAAGCTGGCATTTAGCCGTGGCACAGCAAGATGACGCACACAATGCGACACAAGACTTTAGCCATAACTACCACCGTATTAGCCTGAACTGGGCGTTTAGCGGTGTGACGCTGCAGGCTGGTCAGGAACGGCTGGCAGGTGATGGCCAAAGTGCGTTTCAGACGCCACTGGCGACGTTACACGCATTCTCTGGCTTTGCCGACATGTTCTTAAATACGCCAAACGGCGGTTTGCGCGATAACTGGCTACAACTGAATACCAAGTTCAAAGATGTCGGTCTGATGCTGAGTTATCACCAATTTGACAGTGACGCCAGTAGCGATAAGTACGGTGACGAATGGAACGCCGTGGCCAGCTATAACCTCAGTGCGCAGCTATCCGGTATGCTGAAACTGGCACGCTACAATGCTGATACCTTAGGTGTAGACACCACTAAGGTCTGGCTGATGCTGAGCTATCAATTGTAACCTTTCCTGGGAAATCCACGTTAGCCACTTTGTGTTGGCACCTCTGTACCGCCCCTGGTTTTCAGTGGGCGGTTTTTTTATTTCTACATTGCCATATGCCATTGCGACGGCTTTACCTCTGAAGGGGTAACAGTTTCAGTATTGATGCACTCTGACGCCCGGCACGGGCTTACCGCTGGATAAAACTTGATCCAGATCAAAGACTGCCCTCCCCTCTGATTTAAGATGAAACACAATATGTAGACACAAAAAGCAAATAACAACACTACATAAGGGATTTTATGCTGAGGTTCACTGACGAGCAAATTGCCTTTCAGGAGGTGCCAAACGAGGTGTCACTGGCCTTTACCATTGCCGGTTGCCCGCTTGGCTGTAAAGGCTGTCATAGCAGTTATAGCTGGCACAGTGAGCAAGGCAGCCGCTTAAGCCCGGATTATTTAGCGCACCGTTTAGCAAACTATCACGGCCTTATCAGCTGTGTGCTGTTTTTAGGGGGTGAATGGCAACCAAAGGCGTTGTTGCCATTGCTACAGCTTTGCACAAGCCGAGGTTTAACGACCTGCCTGTATACCGGGCTGGACGACGTTGCTTGTGAGCTAAAAACAGAGCTGACTTACCTGAAAACCGGCCGCTGGCAAGCTGAACTGGGCGGTTTAACCAGCCGGCACACTAATCAAAGATTCTATGACTTACGCACAGGCCAATGCCTGAACCACTTATTTATCGAACAATAACAGAGGGATACCCTATGCAAGCGTTAAACTTTCATCAGCTGCAACAAAAACTCAATTTTATTGATCGCTACCTGCATGCAGGCAACGCCGCTGACGGCTCGAAGCTCGATGCCAATGCTAACGTGACGCAAAAAAACATTGCGACGCTGGAAGCTGAACTGATGAAAGATCAGTTTATTCAGGTAAACCGCGCGTTAGTCAGCAATAAAATCAGCGAACTGTTTGGTGCTGAACTGGCGGCTGAATACCTGCGCCAAATTACCGATCACGAAATATACGTGCACGATGAAACCAGCTTAAAGCCCTACTGTGTCTCCGTTACCATGTACCCCTTTTTGCGTGATGGTTTAACCAGGCTCGGCGGTGAGTCACGCGCACCGAAGCATTTAGAATCCTTCTGTGGTTGCTTTGTTAACTTTGTCTTTGCCGTTTCAAGCCAGTTTGCCGGCGCAGTAGCCACGGTAGAGTTTTTAACCTATTTCGACTATTTTGCCCGCAAAGACTACGGTGATAACTACCTGCAAACCCACCGCAAGCAAATAGAAAACCACCTGCAGCATGTGGTGTATGCGTTAAATCAGCCGGCCGCAGCGCGCGGCTATCAAAGCGTGTTCTGGAATATTTCGGTGTACGATCAGCATTATTTCGACAGCATGTTTGGTCACTTTGTGTTTCCTGATTTCATCAAACCACAGTGGCAGTCAGTGTCTGCACTGCAGCATTTTTTCTTAGACTGGTTTAACCAAGAGCGCGAGAAAACCGTACTTACCTTTCCGGTGGTTACCGTTGCTATGCTAACCGAGCATGGCAAATGCAAAGATGAGGCGTTCGCCGGCGACATAGCCGGGCAAATGGCACAGGGCAATGCCTTTTTTATCTACCAGTCAGACAGTGCCGACTCATTAGCAAGCTGCTGTCGGCTGCGCAGCGAAATCAGTGACAATACCTTTTCCTACTCGTTAGGGGCAGGTGGTGTGGCAACTGGCTCAATCAATGTTATTACCATTAACATGAACCGGCTGGTGCAGGATGGCCGGGACTTAGCCGTTGAGGTAAGCAAAATCCATAAATATCAGATAGCCTATCGTAAGCTAATGGAAGAGTACCAGGCGGCAGGCTTGCTTACCGTGTATGACGCAGGTTTTATCAGCCTGGATAAACAATTTCTAACCATTGGCATTAATGGCATGGTTGAAGCGGCTGAATCGCAGGGCTTAGTTGCCGGTAATAACGCGCCCTACATACAGTTTGTGCAACAACAGTTAAAAACCATTTTTGATGCCAACAAGGCCGCTAAAGCAAAGTATGGCTATATGTTTAATACCGAATTTGTACCGGCAGAAAACCTGGGCGTTAAAAATGCCAAATGGGATCGTGAAGACGGCTATCAGGTGCCTCGCGATTGCTACAATTCATATTTCTACGTCGTTGAAGACGAGCACAGCAACACGCTGGATAAGTTTCAGCTGCATGGCAAAACCCTGCTGGAATACTTAGATGGTGGCTCGGCATTGCATTTGAATCTGGAAGAAAAGCTCGACAAGGCCGGTTATATGAAGCTGCTTAATATTGCCGCCACTACAGGCTGCAACTACTTTTGTGTCAACGTCAAAATTACTATCTGCAACCAGTGTGAAACCATAGATAAGCGCACGCTATGCGCCTGCCCGTCTTGCGGCAGTGAAGATATTGATTACGGCACCCGGGTAATTGGCTATTTAAAGCGCGTATCAGCGTTTAGCAGCGGCCGCCGCCTCGAGCATGGTTTGCGCCACTACCACCGTGAGCAAGCGCTGCACAAAGCGCAAAGCCACAAGGCGCGCAAAGTAAGCTAGCGCAGCCGTGTAAATATTACGCGGTTAAAACATACCGGCTGCGATACCTACTCAGGGGCATAGCCCCACAAGTGGTGCAGCCGGTAAACTTGTCTCTTATCCGTTAAATTAGGTGATGGATGAGCAAAAAGCCGGATTTGAAAACCGCTATGCTGCAGTTAATTAGCGACGTGAAACAGCAAATGCCACTTTACGAGCCGTCAACTTTCGTTTGTGGCACGAATACCGATTGCATTGGTTGTCCGAAAAAAATGCTGGAGATGGTCGACTCTGAACTGAGCTTTTGGGAGCATGCGATTAAACAGGGGCGCACGCCTAAATTTGACGAGTTACATCGGTTTGGCAAGTTATGTCAAAGTGTGCGTCGCATGCTGATACGCAATAAACTGATGCCTGACACTAACAGCAATATATAAACTAGCTAAACAAAAGCGGTTTGTTTATTGCCAGGTAGAGTATACCAGCGAGTTGCAACAATGCCAGCACCGCCCAAACTAGCCGACGCTTTACCGGCAAGGCTAATTTAAACGCTTTGCTTCCGGCCAGAATATAACCAATTAACAACGAGATTTTGGTCCCCAGCCAGGAATGTGCAAGGGGCTGCCAAGGGCCTATTACCAGCAACGTTAAAGCCAATGTCAGTAACACGCTATCGTTAATATGCGGCAAGTACCGTGCAGGGCTATGGCGCCAGCCAACTTTACCCAGACTGTCGAGTAACAGCCGGCTAATAAACAAGGTCACACTCAAGTAGGCGCAAAACATATGCAGTATTTTGACGTTTAAATAGTATTCCATATGCTTACCTCAGGGTAAAAAACACCACAATACTAGGTACAATCCACCCAATTGCTAAGCCGGCAATGGTGGATACCCCTTGCGGGTTAGTTTCTACCCACCAAGGTTAATGTTTTCGAACGTTCTGCTTTGTTAGACTGACGAAAATTGTTTGCAGGCCTTAAGTATGAACATTGAAAGCTACACTGATCTGATTAAGGCTGCGGCTATGCAAGACGAGCCGCAGCGCTTGCTGTTTGTGTTTGCCAAAGCTGAGTTGCCAAACGGTTATACCGAAACACAAAAGCAGCATTATGACCAAGGCATGGGCGGCGCTTTAGCACCGGTGCTATGTGTGGATAAACTGCCGGATGAAGTAAGTGATTTTGTCAGTTTGGTAGATGAATCGGTAACCACCGGTATCGACTGGGACATCGCCTTTGTCTCAGCACTGGGCGGCCGTGGTGCTTTCGCCCCTAATAGCGATGAAGCCACGCAGCCACTGAAAATGATGATGGAGAAAATCCAGGGTGGCATGATTGCCGATTTTCTCACCTTTAATAAAGCCGGTGAGTTGGTGGCTTTGTTTTAAAGCAACCAGCAAAAAATCAGCTATTCAATCAGTACATCGTGACGGGAAATGTCTGCTTTTAGCGAAAGCGGGCATTAACGCTAGCAGCACTCGCGGCATTGTAGCGTAGGCGCAGCCGCAACAAAAAGCCTTTGCTGTGGCTGCGCTTGTTAAGCACCAGAGGATGTCAGCTGCCAAATGGCAAAAATATACCGACAGCCAACTCGGCCCAAACATAGAAAAAACCCAATAAAACTGCAATCGCCAAGACTGGAAAATGCCTTGCGGAAACTTTCCGGGCTAGGAATATCAACAGGCTACCAACAAAAAGTAGTAATGATCCCATAACCAGGAAGTCAAAGCTCGTCCAGTGAAATTCGCTGCTGAACTGCATCACGAAAAATAGAACAAGTAGAACAAAGCAAGTTCCGACGAGAAGCCAAGCGAAGGCAGTGTTTCTCTGCAGCATTTTTCTCATATATGTACCCCCTTATCGCTTAACGCCCCGCGCGAACTTGTGAGCAAGCCCTATGCCCGCATGGGCACAAGCCTGATTACTTTGTTATGTTTTTTGATGATACGCATTTTCTAAATTGCCATTGAGTGTTCAAATCAATCACGGCAGACGCTTTTTTTCCGATAATTTACAGAAAAAAAGTTGAAACAATTAGCAAAGCCAATACTTATTAGGATAAAGGCTGTCATAAGAACTTCTTCGTTACCCCATACCATAAATGGCTCCCAGATCATTGGCGTACTGCTAAGCGCTATCGCGACACTAGTTCTTATGTCATCATCGGGAATCGCCCAAAACACAAAGTCAATTATGCACATCCCAACGATACAAATGGTGCCAATCGTCATCAAGATACTAGCGATCAAGGCGATTCCTTTTCTTGGCAGACTCATGGTGTATGGAAGGTACAACACTGAGCCAAATAACATTAGCCAATGACTAATATCGATAGAAGACAAGTCCTTTGTTGTTGCGCGAAAATAATAAATCCAAAATTGACCAATCGTAAAAATACATAAACCGGCACAGAATGTTATTTGGTCGTTGCTACTATTCATCAAGTACTCCGAAAGAGAGATTTCAAGGGCAGCCCATCAAAAGTGCCAGCCAAGTGTTCTCACTGAAGTTCATCAGCCAAACTAACCATTGCGGCTTTATCTGACTGAACAATTGAAGAAACATTGCGATACTCAGATCCCGCACTACAACTTGAAAGTGCTAAAGCAAATATAAAAATGGCTAGACGATTCATAGTATTTATAAGTTACCTAACAAGCCTGTAGAAAAACCTGCTGAGCACACTGCATTTCTACCCCGGGGTATTCTGTTTATTATTTGTTACGAACTTTGCATGTTTTTGTTGGGAATTTCAAGACAAGAATTGTTTGATAAGACTTCACTTAAACCACCGTGATAACGCTTGCTATTGGAGGCTATCAGGCTGTTTACCCTAGCTTTCCATACCGGCTTATCTTCTCCAGCTAAACAGATCAGCCTCATCATCAACACGAAGTTCTGTAAGTAATAGCCGTTCAGTTTCTAATGATGGAAATACCATCTAACTTCCTTTTTCAACGCTTATTCGACAGCTTGATCCGTACTTGTAAATTTAATGTTTTGCAGATTACTGAGAATTTATATAAAACACAATGAGTTGGTGGATGTGCCGGTTTTGTGGCGGTAGAAAGTACGGGGTTACCCGCCTGCCAAGGAACACCAGACACCGACGCATAAACTGTGCATTACTACAGTTATTTTTACGAAGCGCTTGCTACCTTTGCTTAAAGCGTTGCGCTGCGTTTACTAGATTGCATCTTGCGCTATATTCTGCTGTGCCAACCAATTAAGGCCATGCGACAGCAACGCGGGTAAACGCTCTGGCCCAATTCGATCTAACAGGTTTTTACATTCCAGCCCAAGTTCGGTATCGCCCAAAAGCTGCAGGCGGCGGCGAAAGAATAGCGTGTCCGGGTCGACCTGCTGACAAATCATGGCAACAAAATCGGCCATATTGGCCTGGATCAGCAGATCCTGGCTTGCACTGCTTAGTGCCACTTGTAATACCTTGCCGTTAAGCTGGATACCAAATTGCAGATTAATATCCTTTACCGACACCACCACGGTTTTGTGCTGTAAAAACGCCAGCTCACCAGCAGCCAGCTCGTTTGAAAAAAACCGGTTTAACGCCAGCTGCAGCAGCTGCTGCTGCACCAGGCTAGGAGCACAGCGCGTTACCTGAGCAATTACTCCAGGCAAATCCACTACCACTTTAGAGGTAACTCTTTTAATATCAAACATATACATGCATCCACTTTCACTAAACTTCTATAATAGGACCACAGTAGAACGCCGTTTGCTATTCCCTGTCGGAGGTAGCTGACGACATAACCCGATAACTGAAGGTACCTATGGAGCTACTTTGTCCTGCGGGCAGCATGCCGGCACTAAAAGCCGCCATCGAACATGGTGCTGACGCGGTATACATTGGCCTGAGAGACGATACCAATGCCCGCCATTTTGCCGGGCTGAATTTTGATGATGCGACATTAAAAGACGCTGCGCGCTATGTACATCAACATGGCAAAAAACTGCATGTCGCCATTAACACTTTTGCGCATCCGGCTAACTTTCAGCGCTGGCAATATGCGGTAGATAGTGCCGTTCAAGCCGGTGCCGATGTGCTGATCCTGGCAGATATTGCGGTATTGGCCTACGCCGCAGAGCGTTATCCCAAGGTAGAACTGCATTTATCCGTGCAGGCGTCAGCCACTAACGCCGCCGCCATTGATTTTTACCGCCAGTTTGGCATTAAACGGGTGGTCTTACCGCGGGTGTTATCTATGCAGCAAGTGAGGGCGTTGGCACGCAGCTGTGATATTAATCTTGAAGTATTTGCCTTTGGCAGCTTATGTATTATGGCCGAAGGCCGCTGCTACTTAAGCTCCTATATGACCGGACAGTCGCCGAACACGGCAGGTGCTTGCTCCCCTGCCGCCTTTGTAGAGTGGCAGGATAACCAGGGTATACTGGAATCGCGCTTAAACGGCATATTAATTGACCGCTTTGCCCCCAATGAAACCGCAGGTTACCCGACACTATGCAAAGGGCGTTTTAAGGTTGATGACGAGCTGTACCACGCACTGGAAGAGCCAACCAGCCTTAATACGCTGGATTTACTGCCGCAGCTGCATGCTGAAGGTATTTGTTCGCTGAAAATTGAAGGCCGCCAGCGCAGCCCGGCCTATGTTGCCCAGATCACCAAGGTGTGGCGCGCGGCAATAGATGCGGTGTTAGCAACGCCGGCGCAATTTGCGGTAAAACCGCAGTGGCAACACACATTGTCTGGTTTAGCCGAGGGTAGCCAAACCACCCTGGGTGCTTATCATCGGAAATGGAAATAACAGCATGCAATTTTCGCTAGGCCCGGTGCAATATTTCTGGCCAAAACCTCAAATGATGCAATTTTACCGCGACGCCGCCGACAGTAACGTCGACATTGTGTACTTAGGTGAAACAGTATGCAGCAAGCGACGCGAGCTAAAGTTTGACGATTATTTTGCCCTGGCGCAGATGCTACGCGAGTCGGGTAAACAGGTGTGTTTATCATCCATGGTGCTGTACGAAGCCCCAAGTGAGCTGCGCGAACTGCGTAAATACGTCGACAATGGCGAATTTTTAGTCGAAGCAAACGATGTCGGTGCTATTAGCATGTTGCAAGAGCGTGGCCTGCCATTTGTTGCCGGTGCCGCGATAAACTGCTACAACCAGCATACACTGCGCCGCTTGCAAAGCATGGGGATGATGCGCTG
Source organism: Pseudidiomarina sp. (assembly GCA_023260975.1). Classification (GTDB taxonomy): domain Bacteria; phylum Pseudomonadota; class Gammaproteobacteria; order Enterobacterales; family Alteromonadaceae; genus Pseudidiomarina. The sequence goes on from JALQTK010000009.1 coordinate 37,926, forward strand.
GGTAATGCCGGTTGAATTGTCGGCCAGTTGGCTCGATGAGCTATTAGCGCAAAGCATCGTCGCCGATATTCGTGACTGTTTTACCACTGAAGTATTTGGCTTTGGCCATTTGCCGCTGGCCTGGAGTGGCCGCTGCTTTACCGCCCGCTCGGAAAACCGCAGCAAAGACCAGTGTGAACTATGTTGCATTAATTATCCGCACGGCCGCCAGGTTAAAAGCCAGGATGGCACCGACGTTTTTGTCATTAATGGTATTCAAACGCAGTCGGGCTACCGCTACAACCTGATTAACCAGCTTGGCAATATGGGCGCAAATGTTGATATCGTACGGTTAAGCCCGGAAGCTGAAGGCACCTTTGACTGGTTGGCTAAGTTTCAGGCTAACATTACCGGCCAAGCGCCGCAGCTACTTGGTTCGACCGACAGTAATGGCTACTGGCTGAATTTAGCCGGTATGGCTACGGGTTAGTTGACATCAATGAATGCTGCAGAAAAATTCAACTGAGAATCGACTTCGCCCTAAGCTAACCGTTGCAGGCCAGGATGCAGACAAATTCGTCAGGAACGAATTTAAACAGCTAAGCTGGTCCGCAGGATAAACTTCATGGATGAAGTTTATAATCGAGCCCCCAAGGATGGGTTCACGGCGTGTTAGCGTGGGGAAGTCGGTTCGATAGAAAACACAGGACTTTTGATGAACACAGTTAGCGCCAAAATCGGCATCGTTACGGTCAGCGACCGCGCCAGCGCCGGGATTTATGAAGATTTATCCGGTCAGGCCATTATTGATACGCTAAAAGCGTATTTAACCAGTGATTGGCACGCTGAGTACCGCTTGATCCCTGATGAACAGCCGCTGATCGAGCAAACGTTGCGCGAATTGGCCGATGACACAGGCTGCTGCCTTATCGTCACCACAGGCGGCACCGGCCCATCCAAACGGGATGTTACGCCTGAGGCTACCGAAGCAGTATGCGATCGCATAATGCCAGGCTTTGGTGAGCTGATGCGCTCAGAATCACTAAAATATGTGCCAACCGCCATTTTATCGCGCCAGACCGCTGGCTTACGTGGCAGCAGCCTAATCATTAACCTGCCGGGCAAACCCAAGGCCATACGCCAATGTTTAGATGCGGTATTTCCGGCCGTACCCTACTGTATCGATTTAATGAACGGGCCTTATTTTGAGTGTAATGATGCGGTGATTAAAGCCTTTAGGCCGAAAAGCTGACAGATGATAAGCTAGTTATCGCCTGAGTAAAAACAACCACACCACCAACAACAAGGTAATAAACCAAAAGCCGGATAATAACTGCCAGAATAGCAAGGGGTTGGTTTTATGCTCTAGCTTAACCTCTTCATGCAAAAACGCCGGGTTAGGCTGCTGCAAATCTGTCAGGAACTGCTGCAGACTGTTGTAACGCATTGATAAATCTAAGCTGACGCCTTTTTGTAGCGCCCGATCAAACCAGGTTGGGATCACCGCATTAAACTGGCTGGCACTACGATAACGCAACTTATCGTAATCTGCTGCAATGCGACACTCCTCTACCGCATTGCCATAAGGCAAATGGCCGCCACTGAATAACTCATAGGCAATAGTGGCTAAGGCATAAATGTCACCTTGTACCCCGGAATTGTGCCCCAGCAGATAATGCGGATCAGAGTAAGCCGCGGTGCCCAATGCCGCTTCATGCTGCAGCGGGCTGTAAATTTCAGCCAGACCGGCAACATAAACCGAGCCAAAATCAACAATTTTCAGGCTGCCATCCGCCAGATAAACGATATTACCCGGCTTCAGATCCTGATGGATCGCGCCCATACGGTGAAACGCCTTAAGGCCGTCGGCAATTTGCTTTACCAGTTTAATCGCCAGTGCCGGTTTTATTGGTTTAGGCTGCTTGCCAAACCAGGTTTCCAGGCTTTGGCCAGGCAGATATTCCATCAGATAATACAAAAACGTGCGCGGCCGGTGCTGGCGAATCACCTTTACCACGTAAGGCGAGTCGATTCGCAGCCCTATCCACTCCTCGCGGATAAAGCGATCAATGTATAGCGCATCGTCATCATAATTTAGCGACGGACACTTCAATACCCGTTGCTCGCCTGTATCTTCATCTTCTACCAGATATAAGTGGCTGCGGCTGCTGGCAAATAGCTCTGACAGCACTTTATAACCATCAAGTTTCATCCCGGCGCTTAATGCCGGGGGAAAGGGTAATCGCGTCAGATGCTGGTTTAAATCATCCAGGCTCTGCTCGGGTAGCTGCGTTACCTCTATCAGCATCAGGCTGATATTATCGTCGCAACCATTGTTCAGCGCTTGTTGTTTTAGACGCAGTGTAATGTCATCAAGCGGATCCGGGCCTGACAACTCGTGTTGGATCAGCACATCATTAACAAAATCTGAAATACCATCAGAGCATAATAAAAACCGATCGCCGACACGTAATCTCAGACTGTTTTGCTGCAATTCAACCCGGGCATCCATCCCGAGCGCCCGCCCCAGAAATTGCCGTTGTTCGGATAATACCGTCGTGTGGTCTTGTGTCAGTTGTGACAGCACACCATCACGCCAATGATACAAGCGGCTATCGCCGATATGGGCAAAATGCGCAGTTTGAGATTTTAAAATCAGCGCCGTGAACGTGGTGAGATAGCCTTTTTGGTCGTGCACAAACTGATGGCTTAACTCGTATAATTCGTTGTTTATTGTTGCCAGTACCTGTGCTGCACTGTAAGCCACAGACCAGGTATCCGGCGTTTGCAGATACTCATGACAAAAGCGTGTTACCGCACGCTGGCTGGCTTGCTGGCCGGCTTCTGCCGTACTAACCCCATCAGCCAGAGCAAAACAGGCGCCCTTATACGTAAGCAGGTGGGCGTCATCTGGCACGGCTGAGGCCACAGCATCCTCATTAACGGCTTTGCCGCCTACATCGGATAAACTGCTAAAGCTTAGTGACAGTTTTACGTCGCCCACGCTACTTATCCTTAGTTAACCAACACTGATACGGTGTACTGTGCCATCTTCACCTACTTCTGTAATATGGCCTTTAGGGTCATCTAAAAACATAACCGCTACCAGGCCCACCAACGCAGACGCTGCAATGACATAGAAAAACATGCTGTAACTGACATAGCTTAGTACTGTTAAGTACACTACAGCACCAACGTTACCATAAGCGCCAGCCATACCCGCAATTTGACCCGTCATACTACGTTTAATCAATGGCACTATAGCAAACACGGCACCTTCACCAGCCTGAACAAAGAAGCTACATGCCATAGTGGCTAATACCGCAACCGGGATCCACCAGTGGCTGTCCATCATGCCCATTAAGAAATAACCTGCCGCCAGACCACCAATTAGAATAACCATACTTTTGCGACGGCCAAATTTGTCAGAAAACCAGCCCCCCATTGGCCGTGATACCAGGTTCATAAAGGCAAAACCTGACGCCAGCAAGCCAGCCTTTACTGCACTTAACCCTTCAAAGGTTTCCAGGAAGTACAGTGGCAGCATTGACACCACCGCCAGCTCAGAGCCGAAGGTGGCAAAATAGGCAATGTTCAAAATACCCACCTGTTTAAAGCTGTATTTGTCAGCTTCTGGTACGCCTGCACGCAAATGTTCGGCGTTGATATGCCAGGTTTGCTGAGTTTGCACGATAAATAACAGCAACAACACCGCCCACAGCACATACATCATGTCGGTTGCAAACAAATTAACGCCAGCAGGCGATAAGCGCCAGGCCAGCATACCCAATGCCAGATGCATAGGTATGTTCATCGCTATCAGGCCCCAAAGTGCGCCCCAGCTTGTCACTACCATAGCACCGGTTTTTTTCGGTTTAAAATACACAGAGCCTTTTGGTGTATTGCGGGCAAATTTATAGAACACTAAGGCATAGAAAGCGCTGAATACTCCTACGCTGCCAATCGCATAGCGCCAGCCATCTTCACCACCAAATGCCAGTGCTAGTGTAGGTAAGGTCATCGCCGCCGCCGCAGAGCCAAAGTTACCCCAACCGCCATAGATCCCCTCAGCTGTACCTACCTGATGATGCGGAAACCACTCGCCGACCAGACGAATACCGACCACAAAACCGGCGCCCACGAAACCAAGCAGAAAACGGAACATCGCCAGCGCTGAATAGGTATCTGCAAAGGCAAAGCCGATACACAGCAAAGCAGAAATAAACAGTAGCAGCGAATACATAATACGCGGCCCGTAACGGTCCACCATCATGCCAACAACAATGCGGGCTGGAATGGTGATGGCCACGTTTAGTATCAGCAACGCTTTAACCTGCGCATCAGTTAACGCCAGCGCCTGCTTAATATGAATAAGCAAGGGGGCATGCGCGAACCACATAACAAAGGTTAAAAAGAAGGCAAACCAGGTAAGGTGCAACATTTTTATTTTTTGTTCAGCAAACTTCAGCAGGTTTAACCCACTGCCGCTTTGTTGTGCAAAAGCTGGGCTAGCCATAACATCCTCCAACGGATTATCAATAAACTCGGCCTAGTGTAGAGAGCTGCAAGACGAAAATCATTGATGTAAGACAAAGTTATAAAGTCACTTTTTCTATGTAAATCATAGGGATACCAAACAGGTGGTAGCTATAAAACATGCGCTCGCCCGCACCATTTACGCATCTTGTACTCCTTTTTAGGTATACCAGATAAAACACACGTAGTGATAAGCGCGTCGGAGGTACGCCCTCTTTTCTGCCTGTTGCTGATTAACTGACGTTACACTAGAGACAGTTAGCATTTACGGATATGGTGTGATGGCCAATTCAGACCCAACTTCACTGACACAAGCGACATTACCTGCGGCCAACCGAGCCTTGTTGCTTGCAACCCTGGCGTTTTCGGCCTGCTTTTCGGTCTGGACCTTATACGCTGTTATGGGTATCACACTGCAAGTTCAGCTGAATTTGACTGCCACCGAATACGGCGTATTACTGGCCGCGCCGATTTTTACTGGTGCGATACTGCGACTGCCGCTTGGCATCTTGGCAGACAAGCTCAGTGCCCGGCTCTTATGGTTAGTGCAAATGCTGGCGGTGGTGCCTGCACTGTTATTGTTGCCACTGGCTAACAGCTACAGCAGCTATTTGTTATTGGGTTTATGGTTCGGTATCAGTGGCGTTTCTTTTAGTCTTGGCGTGCGTTATGTCAGCCAGTGGTTTGCTTCCAGTAGTCAGGGACGGTCTTTGGGCTTGTTCGGCGTGGGTAACGCCGGTGTTGCCATTACCTTTGTCTTAGTGCCGTTAGCCATTGAATACGTGGGCTGGCACTGGGTTGGGCCGATATACGGCACAGGGCTACTGCTGATCACGGTGTTATTCGCCTTGCTGGCGCCAAAAGAGCCAACCCAAGATACTGCAGCACGCCCCGCCCTTAGCCTACGCCAATTATCAACCGATGCCCGTATTTGGCGCTTTTCGTTGTACTACTATTTTGTTTTTGGCAGTTTTCTCGCGTTGCTGTTGTGGCTGCCACAATATTATATGCAGGCGTACCGCATGGACGTACAACAAGCGATGGCATTTACCCTGTTTTTTGCCGCAACCTCATCGATGGTGCGGGCTTTAGGTGGCTGGTTTGCCGATCGCTATGGTGGCCGTGCGGTTAACTGGAGCGTGTTCTGGGTCTGTATTGTCTGTCTGTTCTTTTTAAGTTATCCGCCCACCACGATGGTGATCCATGGTCTGGAAAAAGATGTGCAGCTGGAGATCGCCATGAACGTATGGTGGTTCACCTTACTGATCTTCATCATAGGTGTCGCCCAGGGTTTTGGCCGGGCCAGTGTGTATAAAGTGATCCATGATTATTACCCACATCATATGGGCAGTGCCGGTGGCTTCGTCTCTGCAATAGGTGCTTTAGGCGGCTGCACCCTGCCCATTATGTTTGGCGTCGCGCAAGATGTGCTGGGCATTGTTACCGGCTGTTTTATGATTTTGTACGGTGTGTTGGCACTTTGCATGATCACTATGTTTTTCGCCAATCAGGCCGCGCAATACCAACAAAAACTCATCGCGGCACAAGCCAATAACTTTTTGCTGACTGACGATGACAGCACAGACGAGTAGAGGGAAATAGCATGCAAATAACCGATTTGGCAACGGAGCAAAAGTTGCTGCCGTTATTACGTCAGGCCTTTCGCCCGATGTTTTTATTCGGCGCAGCATTCAGTGCCATTGCGATGTTACTATGGCTGTTGGCATTATCCGGCCACCTGCAATTAACGCCTTTTGCCAACATGCTGTTTTGGCATAGCCACGAAATGCTATTTGGCTTTGTCTGCGCTATTGTCATTGGCTTTCTACTGACCGCGGTGCAAAACTGGACCGGGCTGCGGGCGCCTCATGGTAAGACGCTGCTGTTGATCAGCATGTTATGGCTCGCGGGGCGACTAGTGCTGTTGTTTGGTCAGACGTTGCCGCTGTATCTGGTTGCGGCAATCGATCTGAGCTTTTTACCAGTCTGCGCTTTTTTACTTGCCTTACCACTGCTGCGGGTGGGACAAACACGTAATCTGTTTTTTGTACCGGTACTACTGCTGCTGACTGCTTGTAACCTGCTTATGTACATCGGTGTAGCATCACAGCGTTACGAACTAGTTCAGATGGGCAGCCAAAATGCGGTGTGGTTAATAACCCTACTGATGGCCATTGTCGGCGGCCGGGTGATGCCAATGTTTACCGCTAATGGCACACAAACGAAGAAGGTTGACGCCATAGTCTGGCTGGATCGCGCTGCTCTGGGCTCGCTCTGGCTTATATTTGTGCTGCATTTTTTTGCTCTGGCTGCGCAGCTGCCGCCATTGCTGATGAGCAGTTTATTTGGCTTTAGCGCCTTGCTTACCGCCCTGCGCTGCCTGCGCTGGAAGATTTGGCTCACTGTTAAGGTGCCGCTGTTGTGGTCACTGCATTTAGCCTACTGGTGTATACCGCTTGGCCTGGCACTATACAGCGCCCGTTACGCCGGAGTGAATATCAGCAACAGCATAGCGCTGCATACTTTAACGGCCGGCGCTATGGGCAGCATGATTTTAAGCATGATGGCCCGGGTGTCACTGGGACACAGTGGCCGGGTTTTGCAGCCTCATGTGGTGATGTCATTGGCCTTTGTCCTCGTTCTGGCCTCAGCCCTGTGTCGCACGCTGTTACTATGGCTGTTTCCTGCCGACACCATGCTATGGCTATGGTTAGCCGCCTCGGGTTGGGTGCTGGCTTACTTGCTGTATGTGCTGGTGTATTTCCCTGTTTTAACAACACCCAGAGCGGACGGCAGACCCGGCTAACACTATTACCCATGAAGGGGTAATGTCAGCTAGTCTTTGATTTATATCAAGCTGCACGGTAGTCAGACTTTTACACTGAGCTGAGTAATAACCAAGACAAGGCCAATAACATGACTACCGAACGCAACGAAAAGCCGCTGATTTATGCCTGCTCGGGCTGTTCCAACGTAGCCCAGCTGGCGAATGATCTGGCAGTCGGGCAGGCAAATTCTGGCAGTAGATGGCTGCCCGCTCAATTGTGTCAGGCACTGTCTGGCGAAAATAAACGTGACACCTACCTGGCACCTTGAGCTGACATCGTTAGGCTTTAAAAAGCGCAACCATCAAAATTGTGATTTGGCCGATACCTATAAACTGGTGCAAATGGTACACAGCGAATTTTTAAAACCTGAAACAAGTCGCTGCTAAGCCAGTCGGCATACCGGACAAGCATCATTCTTAGTCAGATTAAACTGGCGCCACTGCCCCGTTAAGGCGTCAAATAATTGCAGTTTGCCAAATAATGCTGAACCCACGCCGGCGAGAATTTTTACCGCTTCCAATGCCTGCATACTGCCAATCACGCCTACCACAGGACTTAAGATACCGGCCTCCATACAGGTTAGTTGCTGCTCACCAAACAACTGGCTCAAACACTTATAACAAGCTCCATCACCCTGCATACTAAAACTGGCAACCTGTCCTTCAAAGCGAATAGCCGCGCCGGATACCAGCGGCACTCTGGCTCGCACGCAAGCGGCATTTATCGCATTGCGACTTGCCAGATTGTCAGTGCAGTCGAGCACCAATGAATACTCGGGTACTAATATGGCTAACTGCTCAGCCGTTAACCGCTGTTGCAGCACATTAATATCAATTTCGGAATTTAACTGGCGCAAACTGACAGCAGCTTGTTGTGCCTTGCTTTGGCCGATATCAACCTCGCGAAACAATATTTGCCGCTGTAAATTACTGCGATCAATGCTATCGTCATCAACCAATGTCAGACTACCGACGCCACTTGCCACCAGATATGGCGCTGCAGCACAACCAAGCCCGCCTACCCCGATCAGCAAAACCTTGCTCGCTAGCAAGGCTTCCTGACCGAGAAAGTCCATGGCCGGTAACATCAATTGGCGACTGTAGCGCAGTGCCTGCTGCGTACTAAGGTGCTGTGTATCAAGTTGTTTTGTCATAGAACCGACCTTATTTTAAACCCAGCCGCTGCGCTAACTTGTGCAGGTTACTGGGATCAAGCTGTAACTGGCGGGCCGCATCTGACCAACTGCCGTTATGCCGTTGTAATGCCTGTTTAATCAGCTGCCGCTGTAACTGATTTACCGCAGGTTTTAATCCAGTGATGTTATGTTCATTGCCCGTCTGTGGCTGATTGTCGGTAGCCGGCACTGCCACCGGGTCAATATCCAGAAACTCTGCTTCCAGGGTAACAATATCACTGCGCTTTGCCCCCTGACTTAATGCTTTAATTGCTGAGCGACTTATCACATGCTCCAGTTCGCGGACATTACCCGGCCAGCTATAATTTTGCAGCGCCAGCTCCGCTGCCAATGATAAACGTAGTGCTCTTACCCCAAGGCGTGTGCGGTTTAACTCCAGAAAATGCCCAACCAACAAAGGAATGTCGTCACGGCGCTCGCGCAGCGGAGGAATAGGTAACGGATATACCGACAACCGATGGTATAAATCGGCGCGAAACTCACCATTTTTTACCTGCTGTTTTAAATCACGGTTGGTTGCTGCAATCAGCCGTACATTTACCTGACGGGTTTTATCTGCGCCGAGGCGCTGGATCTCGCCATTTTGCAAGACCCGCAGCAATTTTGCCTGCACCGATAAGGGCAGCTCACCCACTTCATCTAAAAATAGCGTACCACCGTCAGCCGCCTCAAAGCGGCCAGCGCGTTCGCTTTGCGCGCCCGAAAATGCCCCCTTGTTATGGCCAAACAGTTCACTTTCCGCCAGGCTTTCCGGCAATGCGGCACAGTTTATATAGATCATGGGTTTATCCGCCCGGCCCGAGCAGCGATGCAAATGACGGGCAAACAGCTCTTTACCGACACCGGTCTCACCTAATAGCAGCACAGGTAAGTCAGCACTGGCAACAACGGCCAGCTCCTGCAGAATTTGCTTTAGTACTTTGCTTTGGCCTATTAGCTCATAAGCCTGGTTAGCGGTACTTTCAGGCATGTGCGCAGCGGCCTGATGATTAAGCTTCAATGCCCGGTTGGCTTGCTCAAGCTCGGTCATACGCACCGCAGCTTCAACCAACAGACTGTATCGCTGTAGCTCATATACCGCCGCGGCAGAAAAACTCCCCGCAACCAGTGCATCTAAGGTTAATACTCCCCAACAACGCCCTTCGGTATAGAGTGCAATTCCCAGGCAGTCATGCACTGGCAGTGCTTTACCGGGCTGCTCACAGAGCAAACCATCGTAAGGGTCGGGTAACTCAGATGCCGGTTCGAACCTGACAGGGTTGCGGCTGGCTAAAATCGCAGCTAAGCGCGGATGCTGTGATACCACAAAACGCCGCCCCTGCGCCTCTTTTACCAAGCCATGCAGCGCAACGGGCTTTAATACATCCTGCTCTAACTTTAACAGTGCCACGGCGCCACAACTAAAATGACTGCGCAAGGTACTGACCAGTCGTTGTAAGCGCGCTGCTGCTGGCAATTCTGTGACTAAGTCCGCCACTAAACTTTCTTGTAGCATGGTGTTATTGACCCTGATGGGTATTTTTTACCCGAGTTTTGTTGGGTTTAATCTACCATAGGCCTTAATAAAGCTATATAAATCAAAGGTGGTAGTTTTGGCCTGACTCTTGCGATATGTGGTTAGTCGCCCTTAGGCGACCCATTAACCCATGCATAACGGAGTACTCTATGTCAGCTATCACATCAACTGCATTGTTAGCACAACCCCTGGGCCAGTTAGCGACGACTATTGCCGGCGCTACCAGCGTATTTCATCAGTATAAATTGGATTTTTGCTGTGGCGGCAAACAGAGCCTGGCTGATGCGCTGGCTAAAAAAGGGCTGGATGCGACACCGGTTTTAGTAGCACTGCAACAATTGCAACATCAGGATGGCGAATTACCAGAGTGGCGAAGCCAACCGGTAAAAGCACTGATTGAACACATATTAGAGCGTTTTCATCAGCGTCATCGCAGGCAGTTGCCGGAACTTATCCGTTTGGCTCGTCGCGTAGAGCATGTTCATGCCAATGACTTAAATTGCCCAACAGGTTTAACGCAACATCTGGAAGAGATGTATCAGGAGCTGGAAAGTCATATGATGAAAGAAGAACAAATCCTCTTTCCAATGCTAGCTGGCGGTATTTACCCATCAGGGCCGATCAGCGTAATGGAAGAAGAACACCTGCAACACGGTGACGCACTGGAAACTTTAGATAAGCTCACTAACAACATTACGCTGCCAGAGGATGCCTGCAACACCTGGACCGCGCTGTATTTAGGCTTGCAAGAGTTAAAAGAAGATTTAATGCAGCATATTTTGCTGGAAAATGAAATTTTGTTTGTGCAACAGCAGACAAAACCGGCGCACGGAAGCGACGGCCAGAGTTGTTGTGGTAGTTGCCAATAATACTCCCTGATAAACTTATAGCAGTCTACAAGACTTCAAAGTCCCCACCTTGACATGGTGGGGGTCGGTAGTTCGAGTCTACTCGGACGCACCAATTCTTCAGTTTCGAGCACACAGCCATGATAAAAAAGCTTATTTTTCCAACCCTAATGAGTTGCTATATGGCGCTGTTAATGACCGGGCTTATCACCTATATCAACACTGGTTTTGGCGATGGTTTTGGCTGGCGCTGGTTACAAGCGTTCCTAATTGCCTGGCCAATAGCTGGGTTGCTGGTGCTGTTAGGTGGCCAACGTATTCGTGCGCTGAGTGAGCACATCGCTGCTCGACTCAAATAATCCCTACTCGAATATAGCTTGACTCTGCACTGAATAAGCGTAGAGTGAGCGCCGTTGGATAGAAACAGTCAATTAAATCATCTCTACGTCGTGTTCTTAGCATTACATCTTCGTCCTGAGTTTTAAGTTTCATTTTTTACCCCGCACCATGCCATCAATAGCTTCCGCTTTGATGGTAAATTTATCTTACTATTCAGGAATATAATTATGTCTACTACAGTAACTGGCGTTGTAAAATGGTTTAACGAAGCAAAAGGTTTTGGTTTTATTGAGCAACAAGGTGGCGCAGACGTATTTGCTCACTTCAGTGCCATTGCCAGCACCGGCTTCAAAACTTTGACCGAAGGTCAGAAAGTATCGTTTACTATCACTAAAGGCCCTAAAGGCCCACAAGCTGAGAACATCGTTGCTATCTAATCGATAACAATAGCGTTTTCGCAACGCATTAGCTAAAGCCGCAACGGATCTCCGCTGCGGCTTTTTTATTGGATTTGTTACCGCGTGGGTGTGGTAAACTGCTTTGCAACAATCGTCACTCGCGGTGTTTATCATGTCCTATCAGCTCGCACGAAGTTATGCCGAACAATTTAGCGATGACGCCTGTCAATTAGTTGCAGCAGCTCAGCCAGCGCCAACTAGCGATCCACACTGGCTAGCCTTTAACCACGATTTAGCTAATCAGCTCGGCATACCCGAAGCCTGGCAAACCACTGTACAAGGGTTAGCATTGTATGCCGGTCAGCGCATCCCCGACTGTCTAAAGCCAATTGCATGCGCTTATGCCGGGCATCAGTTTGGCCATTTTGTCCCTCGCTTAGGTGACGGTCGCGCACTGTTACTGACAGAACTCATTACCGCGCAGGGTCAACACCTTGATATTCAGCACTGGGCCAAGCGGGGCACAACTATCTTTTCTCGTTCTGGCGATGGTCGCGCCCCGCTTGGCCCAGTGCTGCGCGAATATATCGTCAGCGAAGCGATGCACGCGCTCGGTATTCCAACCACACGAGCGCTGGCCGCGGTCAGCACTGGTGATTGGGTTTATCGCGAACAAGCTCTGCCTGGTGCGGTGTTAACACGAGTGGCCAGCAGTCATTTGCGCATCGGCACGGCTCAGTATATCGCCAGCTGTTCTGATGAGTTGTTACGGCAACGTTTTGCTGATTATGTTATTGCCCGTCACTACCCTCACTGCGCCGAGGCTGAGCAGCCTTATCAAGCGCTATTCAGCGAAATTATTGAGCGCCAAGCACAACTTGTGGCGCAGTGGATGTGTGTTGGCTTTATTCACGGCGTGATGAATACCGACAACATGACCTTGACTGGGGAAACGATTGATTATGGTCCATGCGCCTTTATGGAGCACTATGACCCCAACGCAGTGTTCAGTGCGATTGATCGCGCTGGCCGTTATGCGTATAAAAATCAACCGGCTATCGCGTTATGGAACCTTGCGCGTTTAGGTGAAGCATGGCTGCCGTTAATGGCGACCGAGCCAAACCAAGCAATCGAACATGCAACGCAGTTGGTACATCAATTTCCGCAGCGTTATGAGCAGCATTACTATCAACAAATGGCTCAGAAGATCGGCTTAATCGGGTGTGAGCCCGATGATCGCGCGTTGATCACAGAACTGCTGCAGTTGATGGCCGAGCTGCAACTCGATTATACCAACACCTGGCGTTGGCTCGCCCGCGGTGAACCAGCTGAGCAACCGCAGTTGCTTGACTGGCAGCAGCGCTGGCAGCAACGGCTACACCGACAGGGGCTACCCTTGATGCAGGTCTATGCTGCTATGAATCAAGTGAATCCGGCTGTTATTCCGCGTAATCATTGGCTTCAGGCAGCTATTACACAAGCGCTTGAAAGTGGCGAGTTAACTCTGTTCAATGAGCTGATAACGGTATTACGCACGCCGTACCAATTGCCCACCACGATGATGCAATATACCCAACCCGCCACCGCAGAAGAGCGTGTGCAACGAACATTTTGTGGCACCTAACCGGTATAAGTTGATCACAAAACTAATTCATGGAGTAATACAACGACCTAGCATGACTCTATTGAATGATATCAGATGGACTACAGAACGTTGCCTACACGAATTTTAATGTTGATTATTGTCAGTGTATTGTCGGTGTCGACTAGCCAGGCCGAGCCAGTTTCGTTTCAGACTGTTGTTGAGCGCAGCAAACAAGCGGCGGCGGCTGATAAACGCATGGTCTATGGTAATTTACCAGAGCAGTATGGACTACTGTGGTTGCCTCGCCACAATCAACCAGCACCCTTGGTGGTACTGGTGCATGGTGGCTGTTGGTTGCAACAGTACGATGTCAACCATATCGCCGCTGCAGCGGTTGCACTGCGCGACGATGGTTATGCCGTGTGGGCACCAGAATATCGGCGCGCCACTGCGCAGCAGAAGGCTTGGCCGCAGGCATTAAACGATGTGGTCGAGTCAATTGATTTTATTCGAGGCCAAGCTCATAGCGCTATTAGTAGCGATCAGCCCATAGTCATTGGTCACTCGGCTGGCGGTCATTTGGCGCTGCTGGCAAGTACCAAGACCTCGGTAAAGGCGGTGATTGGCTTGGCCGCTATCACCGATATAACCAGTTATGCTGAAGGCCAAAGTGGCTGCCAACAAGCAGCGCGGTGGCTGTTAGGCGGCACAGTCACTGATGTGGCAATGAAATACACCTATCAACATGCCAACCCGCGCTTGCAACACCTCGAGTCGACTGTAGTATTACTTGCCAGTGCGACCGATACGATTGTACCGATGTCGCAGGCTAGCTATATTCGAGGTGCTCAGGTACATCGAGTCACGCAGGCCGGACACTTTGATTTTATCTACCCTAGCAGCCCCGCTTGGCAGCAATTACGGGTGACCTTAGGACATCTTTCGGCAGCTCACGCGAACGACTAATAGCGAGATAGCATGACAACGCAGTTTGTAAAACCTAATGGGTTGATATATTTGGATGGCAATTCTTTAGGTATGTTGCCGGCTGCCGTCGCTCAACGCTTAGCAATGGTAGTCCAGCAACAATGGGGTCATGACCTAATCAACAGTTGGAATCAGCACGATTGGATCAATCTACCGCTTACCGTCGGCGATAAAATAGGCCAACTGATCGGCGCCGCTGCGGGACAAGTGGTGTGCTGTGATTCAATTTCGCTAAACCTATTTAAATTACTCGCGGCAGCCCTGCAAATGCGTGCCGGGCGTACTGTGGTGCTGTCAACCGAAGATAATTTTCCGACTGACCTGTATATGGTGCAAGGGCTACAACAATTGCTTGGTAACGATAACTGCCAACTGAAACTAGTGCCAGAACAGCAGTTATTAACAGCTATTGATCAGCAAACCGCAGTCGTCTTGGTGACTGAAGTTAACTTTCGCAGTGGACGCCGTGTTAACCTTGCTGAATTAACTCAAGCAGCCCATGAACAGGGGGCATTGATAATCGCTGATCTCGCTCACAGTGCCGGCGCCATGCAAATAGAAGTTGACCAATGGCAGATTGATTTCGCCGTTGGTTGTAGCTACAAATACTTGAATGCCGGCCCAGGAGCGCCAGGTTTTGCTTATGTTGCTGAGCGCCACCACAATCAGTTTGTCCAACCGCTCGCTGGTTGGATGGGCCATGCCAATGCATTTTCTTTTACTCGCGAATATATTCCAGCGCCCGGTATTCGCGCATTACTAACCGGTACCCCGAGTATTCTCGCATTAGCCGCAGTTGATGCTGCATTATCGGTGTTTGACGGGCTGTCGCTTCAACAATTACACGAGCAGGCATTGGACTTAGCGGACCTGTTTGATGACGGCCTCAAACAGCACAATATTGCCGCTGAATTCCAACGCTTAACACCAGCTGAACGACAGCACCGCGGCTGCCAGTTAAGTTATGCCCATGAACATGCCTATGCCATTTGCCAAGCCCTAATTGCCGCAGGCGTGGTGGCCGATTTTCGCGCCCCACACTATCTGCGCGTCGGTTTTACCCCACTCTATCTGAGCGCCAGCGAAGTTGCTGAGGCGGTCAATAAACTAGCCGAAATAATGCAGCAAAAAATTTATTTAAATGAACAATTTCAGCACCGCCGCGGCGCTGTTACCTAAGCACTAGTCAGCGCTCAATACATTGATTATTATCGGGGGTAATTTTGGTAGTGCAGAAATTCGCTAGGATCCGCTCATCATGGTTACTAAAAATAATAATAATAATACGCACTCATGGTTAGATATAAGTGTTGCGGCGACGAAAATGCTGCCGCGCATGCCCAATTTTTTGCGCGGTGTATGGCAACTCGCTCGCCCCAAGAAAACTGATTATGGCTCGACCGCTGGTTTGTTGCAGCAGCAAGCAGCGAAGCAACCCAATGCAGTATTCTTGTATTATCAGCAACAGCAATTCAGCTACGGCGATTTTAATGCTTGGTGTAATCGCTTAGCCCGTCGTCTGCAAGCAGCTGGTGTAAAAAAAGGTGACTGCGTGGCAGTGATGATGGGCAATTGCCCACAATTACTAGCCTGCGTATTCGCTATAAATAAACTCGGTGCGGTTGCTGGCATGATGAACTACAAGCAACGCGGCGCGGTGCTGGAACATAGTTTTGATATCATCAAAGCTAAACTACTTATTTACACCGATGACTGCCAGGAGGCGCTCGATAGTTGCCGCTTAAATTCCTCAATCGAGGTATTTGAATATCCTGAACTACATGCTGACAGTATCGATTTAGCAAGCACGAACTTGGCCGAAACCGATGCTATTCAACTCGGTGACGAATGTTATTACGTGTTTACTTCAGGTACTACCGGAATGCCCAAATCAGCCGCGCTCACCCACTTGCGCTGGTTTAAAGCAGGAATAGCTTTTGGCACTATGGCGATGGCTCTGAAGCCATCAGATATTCAGTACTGCGCCATGCCGCTCTATCATAATACCGCCCTTTCGGTATCAATTAGCACTGCCATTCGCTCGGGTTCCAGCGTGGTGCTCGCGGAACGTTTCAGTGCGAGTGAATTTTGGCATGACATTCGTCGTTATCGTTGTACCTGCTTTGTTTACGTTGGCGAAATTTGTCGCTTCTTACTAAACCAGCCCGAACAAGCCAGTGACCGAGATCATCAGGTGCGGGTCATTCTCGGTAACGGTCTGCGCGCTGAAATTTGGGATGCTTTTCAACAGCGGTTTGGCATTAAACGTATTTGTGAATTGTATGGAGCAAGCGAAGGCAACGTTGGTTTTGTCAACGCCTTTAATCTGCGTCGCACCGTTGGTTTCTCACCGATGACCTATGCCATCGTAAAATTTGATATTGATAATGAACGGCCGCTGGTCAATAGCAGCGGCCATATGCAACGGGTTGGAAAAGGTGAGATTGGGCTGTTGATAACCGCAGTAACCGATAAGGCGCCGTTTGACGGTTACACCAATAATCCAGCGGCAAATGATGCCAAACTAATGCGTCACGTGTTTGCTCAAGGCGATTGTTGGTTCAATAGTGGGGACTTAGTGCGCGATCAAGGTTTTCGCCATATAGCCTTTATAGATCGAGTTGGTGATACCTTTCGCTGGAAAGCTGAAAACGTTGCCACCACCGAAGTTGAGGCGCAAATTCAATCTTTTGCTGATGTGCTGGAAGCGGTTGTATACGGTGTCGAAGTACCGAATACCGATGGTCGTGCTGGT